>NZ_CP041764.1:3186282-3823539 GCF_009817885.1 Serratia rhizosphaerae | reverse complement strand
CCAGCACCGTGCGCAGCGCTTCGCTGTCGGCCGCCGGCGCGTACAGGAACAGACGCATCACCACCGCGAAGATGGCGATTTTGCTGGCGGTGGCCAGGAAGGTGGAAACCGGCGCGGGCGCCCCCTGATACACATCCGGCGTCCACAGTTGGAACGGCACCAGCGACAGCTTGAAGCCCAGACCGACGATCATCATGCCCATCCCCGCCAGAACCAGCGGCTGGTGCATCATGTTTTCACCGAGGCTCTTACCGAGACCGGACAGCGCCAGCGTGCCGGATTCCGCGTACAGCAGCGCCATGCCGAACAGCAGGAAGCTGGAGGCGGCGGCGGACAGCAGCATGTACTTGATGGCGGCTTCCAGCGGACGCTTCTGGCGATAGGCGTAGCCCACCAGACCAAACAGCGGCAGCGAGATCAGCTCAATCCCCAGGAACAGCGAGGCCAGGTGATTGGCGCTCGCCAACAGAATGCCGCCCAGCGCGGCAATCAGCACCAGCAGATAGAACTCTTCGCGGTTGTCCGGGTAGCCGACCAGCCATGGATAGGCAAAGGTGCAGGTGGCCAGACTCGCCAGCAGCACCAGCCCGGTGTAGAACATGGAGTAACCGTCAACCCGCAGCAGCGGGGTAACGTCCATCGGGCCAGCCTGGCCGACAAAGTACAGCGAAAGCAGCGCCAGGTTAAGACCGATCACGGTCAGGGTCGCGTTGATAAAGTGGTCGCGTCGCCACGCAATGCCTAGCATCACAACCACCACCGTCAATCCGACGATCAACAGCGGCAACAGTGCGATCAGTTGTTGAGGAGTTATTGTCATGGCGAATTACGGCCTTGTTGTTGAAATTGCAGAAACTGACGAACCAAACCAGTGTTGCACGTTGCTCATTGCGGCAGCAGAGGTATCCAGAATCGGCTGCGGGTAAACCCCCAGCAGCACCAGCAGAACCACCAGCAGCAGAATGATGAACAGTTCGCGTGCGGTCATGCCCGGCAGCGGCTGGTCAGACTTTGGCGTGCCGTAGTAGGCGCGCTGCATCATGATCAGCGAGTAAACCGAAGCAAACACCAGACCGAAGGTAGAAATCACGGTGATCACCGGTACGACCTGGAAGCTGCCGAACAGGATCATAAATTCACCGACGAAGTTACCGGTGCCCGGCATCCCCAGCGTAGCAACCGCGAAGAACAGCGACAGCGCGGGAATATATTTGATACGTCCCCACAGGCCGCCCATCTGGCGCATATCACGGGTATGCAGACGCTCGTACAGCTGACCGCAGATGATGAACATACCGGCCGCAGACAGGCCGTGCGCAATCATCTGAATCACCGCGCCCTGGTAAGCCAGCTGGCTGCCGGTGTAGATGGCAATCAGTACGAAGCCCATGTGAGACACCGAGGTGTACGCGATCAGGCGCTTGATATCGGTCTGCGCGAACGCCATCCAGGCGCCGTAGAAGATGCCGATAACGCCCAGCCACATGGCGATTGGCGCAAACTCGGCAGACGTTTCCGGGAACAGAGGCAGGCTGAAACGCAGCAGGCCGTAGGCCGCGGTTTTCAGCAGGATGCCCGCTAGGTCAACGGAACCGGCGGTCGGCGCCTGGCTGTGCGCGTCCGGCAACCAGCCGTGCAGCGGCACCACCGGCATTTTCACCGCGAAAGCGATGAAGAAGCCCAACATCAGCAGGTATTCCACGTTGTGCGACATCGGCGTTTTCAGCAGATCTTCATAGTTGAAGGTCCAGACGCCGGTAGCGTTGTAGTGCACGAAGACCAGGCCCAGAATCGCAATCAGCATCACCAGACCGCTGGCCTGGGTATAGATGAAGAACTTGGTGGCCGCGGTGATACGGGTTTTACCGTCAGACGCCTTGTGACCCCACAGCGCGATCAGGAAGTACATCGGCACCAACATCATTTCCCAGAAGAAGAAGAACAGGAACATGTCGATAGCGAGGAACACGCCGATAACGCCGCCCAGGATCCACAGCAGGTTCAGGTGGAAGAACCCCTGATACTTCTGAATCTCACGCCAGGAACAGAGAATCGCCAATACGCCCAGCAGGCCGGTCAGCACCACCATCAGCAGCGACAGACCGTCCAGCGCCAGGTGGAAACTGATGCCGAAACGCGGGATCCACGAGCGCAGGTACACTTCCTGCCACTGCGGAATGCCCTGCGGCGTGGTCAAGGTATAGCCGCCCTGCAGCCACAGTTGCAGCGAGAGCGCCAGTGTCAGCCCCATTGTAATCAACGCGATCCAGCGCGGCACCTTGGTGCCGAAACGCTCGAACTGCCAGCTCAGCAGGCCGCCGATAAAGGGGATAAGAATTAGCCAAGGTAATAGCATGGCGTTTTGTGTCCCTAATATGAATAATCTAAAACATGTATCTGGCCCTTGTTTATCAAGGGCCGAACCCAAAATTACGTCTGCTTAAATTATTCAGTTAAACCAAAATCAACAGCGCCAATACGACCACTGCACCCACACCCATAGACGCGATATACCAGCGCACCTGTCCGTTTTCACTGACCGTCAGACCGCGGTTGCCCCAGCGGGAGAACACCGCCGGAATGTTCATCAGGCTGTTCAGCGGATCGCTTTGCAGCAGACGCGCGACGCCCAGATAAGGTTTGACGAACACTTTGTCATACAGCCAGTCGAAGCCCCAGGCGTGGAACCACCAGGTCGAGAAGAAGCGGCCCGGCGCACTGGCGGCCACGCTGCTGACCAGGCGACGTTTGCCCAGCCACAGCGCCGCAGCCAGCAGAATGCCGATAACCGCGACCACCCCGGAGGTGATTTCAAGCTGCAGCACGCTGCCGTGCGCCAGTTCGGTGGTTGCCGGCAGTACGCCCTGCAGCGGCGGAGCAATCATCGCGCCGACGAAGGTGGACAGCACCAGCAGAACCAGCAGCGGTAGATGGTGAGTAATGCCCTTGCCCGCATGCGCTTTAATCTGCTCTTTACCGTGGAACACGATGAAGATCATGCGGAAGGTATACAGTGAGGTCATAAACGCGCCGACCAGACCGGCAATCATCAGGTTGATATGGCCGTTGGCCATCGCCCCCGCCAGAATCTCATCCTTACTGAAGAAGCCGGCGGTCAGCAGCGGCAGCGCCGACAGCGCCGCGCCGCCCACCAGGAAGCAGACGTACACCAGCGGAATGCTCTTACGCAGGCCGCCCATCTTGAAGATGTTCTGCTCATGGTGGCAGGCCAGGATCACCGAACCGGACGACAGGAACAGCAGCGCCTTGAAGAACGCGTGGGTCATCAGGTGGAAGATCGCCGCGTCCCAGGCCTGTACGCCCAGCGCCAGGAACATATAGCCGATCTGGCTCATGGTGGAGTAGGCCAGCACGCGTTTGATGTCGGTCTGCACCAGCGCGGCGAAACCGGCCAGCAGCAGGGTCACCGCCCCGACGATGCCCACCAGGTTCAGCACTTCCGGCGCCATCAGGAACAGGCCGTGAGTACGGGCGATCAGATACACGCCCGCGGTCACCATGGTGGCGGCGTGGATCAGCGCCGATACCGGCGTCGGGCCGGCCATCGCGTCCGCCAGCCAGGTCTGCAGCGGCAGCTGCGCCGACTTACCGACCGCACCGCCCAGCAGCATCAGGGTCGCCCAGGTAATCGCGGTGTCGCCCATCGCCAGTTTCTGCGGTGCCAGCACCATCAGCTCGCGGAAGTTCAGCGTACCCAGCTCGTGGTACAGAATAAACAGCGCAAAGGCCAGGAACACGTCGCCCACGCGGGTGACGATAAAGGCTTTCATCGCCGCCGCGCCGTTGGCCGGATCTTTATAGTAGAAACCGATCAGCAGGTAGCTGCACAGGCCCACGCCTTCCCAACCCAGGTACATCAGCAGCAGGTTATCCGCCAGTACCAGAACCACCATGCTGGCGATAAACAGGTTGGTGTAGGCGAAGAAGCGCGAGTAGCCCTCTTCGCCACGCATGTACCAGGACGCGAACATGTGGATGAAGAAACCAACGCCGGTCACCACCGACAGCATGGTCAGCGACAGGCCGTCCAACACCAGCGTTACGCCGATATTGAAGTTGCCGACCGTCATCCAGTTCCACAGGTTTTGCTCAAACAGCTCTACACCGGCGGCTTTCTGGCTGAAGAAATCCATCGCCGCGTAAAGGGTGACCACCGCCGCCAGGCCGATTGAGCCGACGCCGACGGTCGCCGCCGTATTTTCAGACCAGCGGCCGCGTGAAAACGCCAGCAGCAGGAACCCGATCAGCGGCAGCAGAATAGTTAAATATAATAGGTTCATCCGCGCATCTCACTGACAGTATCAATATTCAGGGTATGACGACGACGGTAGAGCTGGAGCAACAGCGCCAGGCCGATACTGGCCTCCGCCGCCGCCAGACTGATGGCCAGGATATACATCACCTGTCCGTCCGCCTGACCCCAGTAGCTTCCCGCCACGATAAACGCCAACGCCGCGGCGTTGATCATCACTTCCAGACTGATCAGCATAAACAGCAGGTTACGGCGGATCAGCAACCCGGTCAGCCCGAGTACGAACAGAATCGCCGCCAGAATCAGCCCATGTTGAAGAGGGATCATGCTTGCTCCTCCGATTTTCTTTTCGCCATTTCGCTGCTTGCCGGGGCGTTGCTCAGCACTTCGCCCGGCTTGTGCTCACGGCCAATATGGAAGGCAACCACCAGGCCGGCCAACAGCAGCATTGAGGCCAGCTCGACCGCCAGTACGTAAGGGCCGAACAGGCTGATGCCGACCGCCTTGGCGTCGACCATCTCGCCGCTGATGCCCTGGTCGGAGACGCTGCGAATGGCGATAACCAGCACCACCAGCAACACCAGCGACATCAGGCCGGGGCCAATCCACACCGACGGCTTCAGCCATTCGCGTTCCTGCTGCTGCACCGCATTGCCGAGGTTCAGCATCATCACCACGAAGACGAACAGCACCATGATGGCGCCGGCGTAGACGATGATTTCCAGCGCGGCGGCAAAATAGGCGCCCAGTGAGAAAAAGACTGCCGAGATCGCCAACAGTGAGACGATTAAATACAGCAGCGCATGCACAGGATTGGTATGCGAAATCACGCGAAGCGTCGCGAGAATCGCAATCAAACCTGCCAGATAAAATGCAATTTCCATGCTTGCTGGCTCCTTACGGCAACAGGCTTTTCACGTCGATCGGCTTGGCTTCGTTTTCGGCTTCGCCTTTCGCTTTGCCGTCGATCGCCATACCGGCCATCCGGTAGAAGTTATATTCCGGATATTTACCCGGGCCCGAGATCAACAGATCTTCTTTCTCATACACCAGATCCTGGCGCTTGAATTCGCCCAGTTCGAAATCCGGCGTCAGCTGGATTGCGGTGGTCGGGCAGGCCTCTTCACACAGGCCGCAGAAAATGCAGCGCGAGAAGTTGATGCGGAAGAACTCCGGATACCAACGGCCATCTTTCTGTTCTGCCTTTTGCAGCGAAATACAGCCGACCGGGCAGGCAACCGCACACAGGTTACAGGCGACGCAGCGCTCTTCGCCGTCCGGATCGCGCGTCAGCACGATGCGGCCACGGTAGCGCGGCGGCAGGTAAACCTCTTCTTCCGGATACATCCGGGTTTCGCGTTTGGCGAAGGCGTGCATGCCAATCATCCAAATACTGCGTACCTGGGTGCCGAAACCAACCACTAACTCTTTCAATGTCATGGTTTATTCACCCCTTATTGAGCGTTGTACAAAATAACTGCGGCGGTCGCCAGCAGGTTCAGCAGCGTCAGCGGCAGGCACACTTTCCAGCCGAATGACATCACCTGGTCATAACGCGGACGCGGCAGCGCGGCGCGGATCAGGATGAACATCATCATGAAGAATGCCGTTTTCAGCGCGAACCAGATGAACGGCGGCAGGAATGGCCCCTGCCAGCCGCCGAAGAACAACGTCACAATCAGGGCGGAAACGGTCACGATGCCGATATATTCCCCCACGAAGAACAGACCGAATTTCATACCGGAATATTCAATGTGGTAACCGTCGGCCAGTTCCTGCTCCGCTTCCGGCTGGTCAAACGGATGGCGGTGACACACCGCCACGCCGGCAATCGCAAAGGTTACAAAACCAAAGAATTGCGGGATGACATTCCAGACGTGAGCCTGTGATTCAACGATGTCCTGCATGTTGAATGAACCTGCCTGCGCCACAACCCCCATCAGCGACAGGCCGATGAACACTTCGTAGCTCAGGGTTTGTGCCGAGGCACGCATCGCCCCCAACAGCGAGTATTTGTTGTTGCTCGACCAGCCGGCGAACAGCACGGCGTAGACCGCCAGACCGGCCAGCATCAGGAAGAACAGAATACCGATGTTGAGATCGGCCACCGCCCAGGTCGGGCTGACCGGAACGATGGCAAATGCCAGCAGCAAGGAAGTAAAGGCGATCATCGGCGCCAGGGTGAAGATCACCCGGTCGGAGAAGGTCGGAACCCAGTCTTCCTTAAAGAACATTTTGATCATGTCGGCGACCAGCTGCAGCGAGCCGCCCCAACCGACGCGGTTTGGCCCGTAGCGGTTCTGGAACAGGCCGAGCAGGCGGCGTTCGCCGAAACTCATGAACGCCCCGCAGGCGACCACGACCAGCAGGATCACGACCGCTTTCAATACGGCGATCAATATGTCGATCACCTCAGGGGTAAACCAGCTCATCGTACCGCCTCCCGCAGATTTTCAACCTTCGCACCCGCCAGTACCGGCGGGATCCCTGGCAAGCCGAGCGGCAAACCAACCTGGCCCTGGGTCAGGGTTTCACTCAGGCGCACCGGCAGACGCAGCGTCTGACCCGCACAGCTGAACTCCACCAGCGCCCCTTCGTTAACGCCCAGGCGCGCGGCGTCGGCCGGGTTGACCATCGCATACGCCGCCGGCATACGCTGCTGGATCACCTCGGAACGCTGCGACATCTCGTCGCTGCCGAACAGGTGGTAATACGGCGCTACCTGCCAGCCTTGCGCATTAAATGCGGCAGGCACGTTGGTGAAGTAGCCAAGGCTGCCCTCCCCCGCTTCGATCAGGCGCACGCCCGGATCGCCGTGGCGCAGCTTGCCCCCGACCTCGGCCTGGAATTTGTTCCACGCCTGCGGTGAGTTCCAGCCTGGCGACCAGGCGAACGGGATCTGCTGACGATCGGCCAGCGGGCTGTTGTTCCCTTCCATGGAGAAGGCGAACATGGTGTCTTTATCCTGCGGCTGACGCGGTTCATGCACGCTGATATTGGCGCGCATCGCGGTGCGGCCGCTGTAACGGTGCGGTGAACGCGCCAGTTTCTGCCCGCGGATGCGGAAGCTGGCGTCCGGCGCGGCATCCTTGATGCCCTGCAACTGCGGCAACGCCTCGACGCAGGCTTCAATCACATCGTCAAGCTGGGTCCAGTCCACGTGACGGCTGGTATAGGTGGAGTGCAGCGAGTGCATCCAGCGCCAGCTCTCCAGAATTTCCGTCCGCACGTTGTTTTTGGCGTCATCGTAGTAAGCCGGATCGTAAACCTGGAAGAAGCGCTGCGCGCGACCTTCCTGGTTGACCAGCGTACCGTCGCTTTCGGCAAAGCTGGCGGCTGACAGCACCAGGCTGGCTTTGTCCATAATCGCGGTGCGCTGGTGATCGGCGACGATCAGGTTGCTGACCTTGGCGAGCGCGGCGTCGATCTTGTCCGCCGACGCATGCCGGTACAGATCGTTCTCCATCACGATGGCGGTGTCGGCCTGGCCGTCCGCCAGCTGCGCCAGCGCCTGATCGAGCGAACCGCCGCCGATCATCGCCAGCCCCATGCTGTTGGCAGCGCCGGCCACCAGGGTGATGCCCACCTCGGAGCCGCGTCCCTTCAGCGCGGTGGCAATGTTGGCCGCCGCTGCGATCACCGCGTCGCTGCCGGCGCTGCTGCCGGTCACGATCAGCGGTTTACGCGCGCCGGTCAGCGCCTGCACGATAATGTCGACTTTCTTGTTCAGATCGTCCGTCAGGCCATCGACCGCCGGCGCCGCCGCGTCCAGCGCGTGCGCAATGGCGAAGCCGAGACGCGCCTGCTCATCGACCGGCGCACGGTAGTTCCAGGCGGCGATATCATCCAGACGGGTGCTGTCGACGTTGGTGACGAACAGCGGGTATTTGGCATGCTGGCCGATGTTCTGCACCGCCGCGATCTGCCAGTCGGCCACGCGCTGCGCCGCCGCCATCGCCCGGGCTTTGCCTTTCACCGCCTGACGTACCGACAGTGCGATACGCGCGCCGGTTTGCGTCAGGTCTTCACCCAGCACCAGCACCGCGTCGTACTCTTCGATCTCACGCAGCGCCGGCGTATGCACGCCGCTGTTTTGCAGCACGTTGAGCATCAGTTCCAGACGCTGCTGTTCCGCCTGCGCAATGCCGGTATAGAAGTTCTCGGCGCCGACCAGTTCACGCAGCGCGAAGTTGCTTTCCAGGCTGGCGCGCGGCGAGCCAATGCCGATGGTTTTCTTGGCCTGACGCAGAATATCCGCCGCCCCTTCCATCGCCTGCTCGGCGTTCAGCGCAATCCAGTCATTGCCGCGCAGCTGCTGCGGCTGACGAGGACGGTCCTTCAGGTTGACGTAGCCATAGCCGAAGCGGCCGCGGTCACACAGGAAGTAGTGGTTCACGCTGCCGTTGTAACGGTTCTCAATGCGGCGCAGCTCGCCATAGCGCTCGCCCGGGCTGGTGTTACAGCCGATGCTGCACTGCTGGCAGATGCTTGGCGCAAACTGCATGTCCCATTTACGGTTGTAGCGCTCGGAGTGGGTTTTGTCGGTAAAGACGCCGGTCGGGCACACTTCCACCAGGTTGCCGGAGAACTCGCTTTCCAGCGTGCCGCTTTCCGGGCGGCCGAAGTAGACGTTGTCGTGCGCGCCGTAGACGCCGAAATCGGTGCCGTCGGCATAGTCTTTGTAGTAACGCACGCAGCGGTAGCAGGCGATGCAGCGGTTCATCTCATGAGAGATAAACGGCCCCAGCTCCTGGTTCTGGTGGGTGCGTTTGGTGAAGCGGTAGCGGCGGAAGCTGTGGCCGGTCATTACCGTCATATCCTGCAAATGACAGTTGCCGCCCTCTTCACACACCGGACAGTCGTGCGGGTGGTTGGTCATCAGCCACTCAACCACGCTTTCGCGGAACTGTTTGGCTTCGTCGTCATCGATGGAAATGAAGGTGCCATCGGACGCCGGCGTCATACAGGACATCACCAAGCGGCCGCGCGTGTCTTCCGCATTTTGGTATTGCTTTACCGCACATTGGCGGCAAGCGCCGACGCTTCCCAGCGCCGGGTGCCAGCAAAAGTAAGGAATATCGAGGCCGAGGGAGAGACAGGCCTGTAACAGGTTGTCTGCTCCGTCAACGTCGTATTCTTTGCCGTCTACATGAATCGTAGCCATAGTCAGCATGCTTCCAAATGGCCTGCTTTGCGGCAGGCGTTAATCAAAAATTCTGTTATCCCTGCGTACTGCCCCGGCGGCACCGTTGGCCGCCCGCGGACGTACGGCGGGCTAAAAGCGGGCTTACCAGCGTTGCTTCAGCAAGTTGTTGGCCTGAATACCGCTGATGGCATGAGCATTGCTAAAATGCTGTACGGCGATACCGGCTTCAAACTCGTCACGGAAATATTTAATTGCGCTTTGCAGCGGCTCTACGGCGCCCGGCGCGTGTGCGCAGAAGGTTTTACCCGGGCCAAGGAAACGGCACAGCTGCTCCAGGGTTTCAATATCTCCCGGCTGCCCTTCGCCGTTTTCCAGCGCACGCAGGATTTTCACGCTCCACGGCAGACCGTCGCGGCACGGGGTACACCAGCCGCAGGACTCGCGCGCAAAGAACTCTTCCAGATTGCGCACCAGGGAAACCATGCCGATTTCGTGATCGACCGCCATCGCCAGCGCGGTGCCCAGACGGCTGCCGGCCTTGCCGATCGTGCCGTATTCCATCGGCAGATCGAGGTGGTCGGCGGTCAGGAAGTCGGTCCCCGCCCCGCCCGGCTGCCAGGCTTTGAATTTCAGGCCGTCGCGCATGCCGCCGGCGTAATCTTCCAGAATTTCACGCGCGGTGGTGCCGAACGGCAGCTCCCAGACGCCCGGGTTCTTCACCCGGCCGGAGAAGCCCATCAGCTTGGTGCCTTTGTCTTCGCTGCCGGAAATACCGGTATACCACTCCACGCCGTTGGCCAGGATCGCCGGCACGTTGCACAGCGTCTCTACGTTGTTGACGCAGGTCGGCTTGCCCCAGACGCCGGCGGAGGCCGGGAATGGCGGCTTGGAGCGCGGGTTGGCGCGGCGGCCTTCCAGCGAGTTGATCAGCGCCGTCTCTTCGCCGCAGATATAGCGGCCGGCGCCGGTGTGGACAAACAGCTCGAAATCGAAGCCGCTGCCCATAATGTTTTTGCCCAGATAGCCCGCTTCGGTGGCTTCGGCGATGGCGCGACGCAGACGTTCCGCCGCTTCGACATATTCACCGCGCAGGAAGATGTAGCCGCGGTACGCCTTGAGCGCAAAGGCGGAGATCAGCATGCCTTCCACCAGCAGGTGCGGCAGCTGTTCCATCAGCAGGCGGTCTTTGTAGGTGCCCGGCTCCATCTCATCGGCGTTACACAGCAGGTAACGGATGTTCATGGTTTCGTCTTTCGGCATCAGGCTCCACTTCAGACCGGTGGAGAAGCCCGCGCCGCCGCGCCCTTTCAGGCCGGAGTCTTTGACCAGGCTGACGATTTCATCCGGCGCCATGCCTTTGATGGCCTTTTCCGCTCCCGCGTAGCCGTTTTTGCTGCGGTATTCATCCAGCCACACCGGCTGTTTGTCGTCGCGCAAACGCCAGGTCAACGGATGCATCTCGGGAGTGCGTACAATGTCTTTGATCATTGGTACTGCTCCAGTAGATTATCGATATCTTCAGGCTTCAGCTGACTGTGAGTATCCTCATCAATCATCATGGTCGGCCCTTTATCGCAGTTGCCCAGACAGCAGGTCGGCAGCAGCGTGAAACGACCATCGCCGGTGGTTTGCCCCGGCTTGATGTTCAGTTTCTTCTCGATCGCGGCCTGAATGCCCTGGTAACCGGTGATGTGACACACCACGCTGTCACAGTAGCGAATCACGTGACGTCCTACCGGCTGACGGAAAATCTGGCTGTAGAACGTGGCAACGCCTTCTACGTCGCTGGCAGGAATGCCCAGCACTTCTGCGATGGCATAAATCGCCCCATCCGGTACCCAGCCGCGCTGCTTCTGCACAATTTTCAGCGCTTCAATCGAAGCGGCGCGCGGATCTTCGTAATGGTGCTTTTCATGCTCAATCGCATCACGCTCTGCCGCACTCAGCTCAAACGCATCAACGCCGCTCGCTGGAGCGGCCGCGTCGATAGGCTCAGGCACATGGTGACTCACGTGATTATCTTTTTGATCATGCATAGTTAGCGGTCCACATCTGACATTACAAAATCGATACTACCCAGATAGACGATCAGGTCGGAAACCAGGCTGCCACGGATAACCGCCGGGATTTGCTGCAGGTGCGCAAAGCTTGGCGTACGTACCCGGGTGCGGTAGCTCATGGTGCTGCCGTCGCTGGTCAGGTAGTAGCTGTTAATCCCTTTGGTGGCTTCAATCATCTGGAATGATTCATTCGCTGGCATCACCGGGCCCCAGGAAACCTGCAGGAAGTGGGTGATCAGCGTTTCAATGTGCTGCAACGTGCGCTCTTTCGGCGGCGGCGTCGTCAGCGGGTGATCGGCCTTGAACGGGCCTTCCGGCATATTGTTCAGGCACTGTTCGAGGATGCGCAGGCTCTGGCGCAGCTCTTCCACCTTCAGCATCACGCGGCTGTAGCAGTCGCTGACGCCGTCGCCGACCGGCACTTCAAAGTCGAAGTTTTCATAGCCGGAGTACGGACGCCATTTACGCACGTCGAACTCGATGCCGGTGGCGCGCAGGCCGGCGCCGGTGACGCCCCAGTCCAGCGCGTCTTTGGCGTTATACGCCGCCACGCCGACGGAACGGCCTTTCAGGATGGTGTTTTTCAGCGCCGCCTTGACGTAGGAGTCCAGACGCTTCGGCATCCATTCCAGGAATTCGCGCAGCAGGCGATCCCAGCCGCGCGGCAGGTCATGCGCCACGCCGCCGATGCGGAACCACGCCGGGTGCATACGGAAACCGGTGATGGCTTCCACCAGATCGTAGATCTTCTGACGGTCGGTGAAGGCGAAGAATACCGGCGTCATGGCGCCGACGTCCTGAATAAAGGTGCTGATATACAGCAGGTGGCTGTTGATGCGGAACAGCTCGGACAGCATCACGCGGATGGTGTCGACGCGCTCGGGCACCTTGATGCCGGCCAGTTTTTCCACCGCCAGCACGTACGGCATTTCGTTAACGCAGCCGCCCAGGTATTCGATACGGTCGGTGTACGGGATGTAGCTGTGCCAGGACTGACGTTCGCCCATCTTCTCTGCGCCGCGGTGGTGGTAACCGATATCCGGCACGCAGTCGACGATCTCCTCGCCGTCCAGCTGCAGGATAATACGGAACGCACCGTGCGCCGACGGGTGGTTCGGCCCGAGGTTGAGGAACATGTAGTCCTCGTTCTCGTTGCCGCGCTTCATGCCCCACTCTTCCGGCTTGAAGGTCAGCGACTCCATCTCCAGATCTTCTTTCTGCTTGGTCAGCACGAACGGATCGAATTCGGTGGCGCGCGCCGGGTAATCCTTGCGCAGCGGGTGGCCTTCCCAAGTCTGCGGCATCATGATGCGCGTCAGGTGCGGGTGGCCGTCGAAGGTGATGCCGAACATTTCCCAGGTCTCACGCTCGTACCAGTTGGCGTTCGGGAACACCTTGGTCGCGGTAGGCACGTGCAGGTCTTTTTCAGCCAGCGCCACCTTCAGCATGATATCGCGGTTGCGTTCGATGGAAATCAGATGATAGAAAACAGAGAAATCCGCAGCAGGCAGACCCTGGCGGTGAGTGCGCAGACGCTCGTCAACGCCATGCAGGTCGAACAGCATGACATACGGCTTCGGCTGTTTTCTTAAAAACGTCATTACTTCCAGGAGCTGCTCACGCTTGACCCATACCACGGGCATACCGGTACGGGTTGCTTGAACAGTAAAGGCTTCCGGCCCAAAACGGTTGCGCAGTTCGCCGATCACCGGATCGTCAAGATGATCGCGGGTGTGCCAGTCAGGCAGAGCGTCGTGCGTCGTTGAATCTGTCATAATATTTTTTCACCACACTGAAGGGTCAAATCGCTGCAAGCTTAACTTTCGCTGTGTTTACCAATAGCGCATTAAGATGGACGTTAAATGAACGTCTTAAACCTCGTCAGGCGTGCGCAGATTGGTGACTGCAATACGCTCGCCGTGCTTGCGTTCTCTTTCCGACTGCATGTTGGCGCGATACACACCCTGATCGCCAACCACCCACGACAGCGGACGACGCTCTTTACCGATGGATTCCTGCAGCAGCAGCAGCGCCTGCATATACGCTTCCGGACGCGGCGGGCAGCCTGGGATATACACGTCGACCGGCAGGAACTTGTCCACGCCCTGCACCACGGAATAGATATCGTACATACCGCCGGAGTTGGCGCAGGCGCCCATGGAGATCACCCATTTCGGCTCAAGCATCTGCTCGTACAGCCGCTGGATAACCGGGGCCATTTTGGTGAAGCAGGTACCCGCCACCACCATAAAGTCGGCCTGGCGCGGGGAAGCACGCAGCACTTCCGCACCAAAACGCGCAACGTCATGAACGGCGGTAAACGAGGTCACCATCTCTACATAACAGCACGAAAGGCCGAAGTTATACGGCCAAAGAGAGTTTTTGCGCCCCCAGTTCACCATGTCATGCAATGCATGTTCGAGTTTACCCATGTAAACCGTGCGGTGAACCTGTTGTTCCAGAGGATCGGCGACGATCTCCTGTTTTTGCAGGGGGTAACGGTCGTTCTCACCGTTCGGGTCTATGCGGGTGAGCGTATAGTCCATCTTAATGCCTCGTTTTTAACCACAAATAACTACTGCGGATGACGGTTGGTGTTAGTGATCGTGCTTGGTTTGACCTGACGCTTTGAGCGTGCAGGCGTCCAGTCCAATGCGCCGATGCGCACCAGATAAACCAGACCGGCCAGTAGCACCAAAATGAAAATGGCGGCTTCGATAAAGCCCACCCAGCCGCTCTCGCGAATCGAGACCGACCAGGCATAGAGATACAAGGCTTCTACATCGAAAATAACGAAGAACATGGCAACCAGATAGAACTTGGCGGACAGGCGCATACGCGCCGAACCGACCGAGTCGATACCGGATTCAAACGGGGTGTTTTTGGCACGCGCACGGGCTCTCCCGCCCAGGAAATACGCGCCCAGCAGCATGAGGCCGCACAGCCCGATGGCCACGACAAGAAATACGGCGAATGCCCAGTGATGAGCGATAACTTCAGTGGTTGTTGACATACTCTTTGCTTACTCATCAAAAGTGGCGTCGATCATTCTGCTCTTATCACGGCAGTTAGTGCACCACATCGATTTAAGGGAAGGATAAATAACCACAAAAAACCAACTGCTATTACAATGCGTTAAGCAGCGTTTTTACTGTGGGCTTTTTACTCCTTTCTATAACCTTTTGTCAACTTTGACAAAAGTATCTACACATTAGTTTACATACGTATCATTTAATTAACATTTCATGCGCCAGCTTTCAGGCTAAATCGTGTCAGTCATTTGCTGTGTAGAAACAGATAGATATCAACCAATATGCACATTTCAGTTTTACTATATCATTCTCTCAGGTATTCCCTGTTGTTCCACTCACTACCTAGGGGTATTTTTTTGATCCAGGACACGTTTTCAGCAGAAATCCTCAAAAAAAGTGTGGCTCTTTAACATTTTTTATAAATTTAAGCGTGAATTTTAACCACACCTTCAGGCTATAAAATATCCATAAAAAAAACCTGCCTTCTTGATTTTCGCACAACAGGCAAAAAAGCGAAGATAAATATTTTCATGCGGATAAATGCGGATGAATGGCAGAAAAGAGACAAACAAACAGGCGTCACTACATGAATTGATGACGAAATGGCAATAAATACAATTTTTATGAAAAATGGCAAAAAAAAACCTCCGCCGTAGCAGAGGTTTTGTGGTTACTCGACGCGCTGTTTAGCGCTATTCATCGTCATCAACCGCATCTTCAGTGGATACGGCATTCTGGAAGCTGTAGTTGGTATTGCCGTGCTGTACCGCGCCGAAAATCGCCATCGCCAGCTCATTTTCGCACTGGATATCTTTACACAGCGTGTATTGCGTCTCCGGCAGCGCCGGCAGACCTTCCGCCGCGCCCAGCACGCGCAGATCCGGGCTCATCATCTCCACCGGACGGACGGTTACGCCCAGTCCCGCCTTACAGGCGGTGCGAACCGCCGACAGCGTAGAAGCCACATAGGCGATACGCCATGGGATCCCGGCCTCATCCAGGTGCTCGATCGCCATCGCGCGGAAAGGACAAGGCTCATCCAGCACCACCAGCGGGATCGGCTCATCCGGTTGGAAATGGTAATCCGCCGCGCAGTACCATAGCGTTGGCGAGGTGCGCAGCACCACATGCGGGTGGCCGACGGTATCGACGGTGGTAATGGCCAGATCCACTTCGCCGTTTTTGAGCATATCCAGCATAAATGGGCTACGCTTGACCCGTACGTCTACCGCCAGTTTCGGATAAACAGCGGTCACGCGGTTTAGCAGGAACGGTAAAATAGTGTCGGCCGTGTCATCGGAAGCGCCAATAGTGAGCACGCCCTTGATATTGTTAAACATCAACGAGGCGCAGGCTTCATCATTAAAGCGCAATATTTTTCTGGCATAACCCAGCAGCTGTATGCCATGCTCGGTAAGCAGTTTATTACGGCCGTGACGGGCGAATAACTCTTTGCCTACCAATTGCTCTAATCGCTGCATTTGCTGGCTGACCGCGGACTGAGTACGGCAGACGGCGACGGCCGCTGCGGCAAACGTATTCAGATCGGCAACAGCCACAAAAGTTCTTAGCAGATCGAGGTCGAGATTAAGTATCGGACGATTTGCATTGGTCATAGTGTTTTTCTTCACTTTTTAAATTCTATATTTGAAACTACCCTGGTGTATTTCTAAGGCACTGTTTAAAAGAACGGCGCCAGGTACGACACTACCCCACTCATAAGTGGAGGGCAAAAAATTCCTTATATTTCGTTACCTCTATCGCCTTTTAGAATGCAACCGATCGCTGCCGCTTAACTGGCACGGATCTGCGCTTTGCTAAAGTGATTGATTTGAGTGGGCACAAGAATTTTACTCATTCCCCCCGCTGAATTACCACACTTAATGTGCTTACTTTCTCTCATGTTCGCCCGCAACCTTAGCGTAAAAGCTCATGAAAACTTGGCATTTTTCGCCGAACAAATGCGCCAGGCATAAAAATAAATCAATAAATTCAATCAGTAAAAAACCATTCAATCTGAAAGCCAAAATAATAACTTAAATGTTAGTTAAGTCACAAAGTGAAAGTTTTCTAATATAAATATTGTTTATGTAGCAGTGTGGTGATGAATTCCCCGTCAAGCCATAAGACTAGTCCGGGAATATCACGCAGACCTCGGCATCACAAAGGAAACGCAACGGTTTGCTGCCGAAAACCAAAGCGCCCTTGCTCACGCTGTGCAGTCAGGTTTACGCCCCAGCGCGCCAAGCATAATAAAACACCAACAATTAAACAAAAAACAGAATTTAATGCCAACAAATTTTTTTAACCAGACTTATCATCGTTAAAATCGCCATTTTAGCCGATCGTTTGCACCAAAGGTGTGCGCAGCCCTTCAAAAGCGCAGGTACCAGGAGTACATTGGGCAGGTTGCGGCGTTCCACGGTAGGAATGCCCTATCCCAGCAGAAGGCACAGTTTTTTTATGTCCCCCATTGAGAAATCCAGCAAACTGGACAACGTTTGTTATGACATTCGCGGTCCGGTGCTCAAAGAAGCCAAACGCCTAGAAGAAGAAGGCAACAAAGTCCTCAAACTCAACATCGGCAACCCCGCCCCTTTCGGCTTTGAAGCGCCGGATGAAATTCTGGTCGATGTGATCCGCAACCTGCCGACCGCTCAGGGCTACTGTGATTCCAAAGGGCTCTACTCGGCGCGTAAGGCGATTATGCAGCACTATCAGGCGCGCGACATGCGCGACGTCACCGTCGAGGATATTTACATCGGCAACGGCGTGTCCGAGCTGATCGTCCAGTCGATGCAGGCGCTGCTGAACAGCGGCGACGAAATGCTGGTGCCGGCGCCCGATTACCCGCTGTGGACCGCGGCGGTTTCCCTCTCCAGCGGCAAAGCCGTCCACTATCTGTGTGACGAAGACGCCGGCTGGTTCCCGGACCTCGACGATATTCGCAGTAAAATCACCCCGCGCACCCGCGGCATCGTGATCATTAACCCGAACAACCCGACCGGCGCAGTGTACAGCAAAGCGTTGCTGGAACAGATCGTCGAGATAGCGCGCGAACATAACCTGATCATCTTCGCCGACGAAATCTACGACAAAATTCTGTATGACGCCGCCGAACATATCTCTATCGCCTCGCTGGCGCCGGACCTGCTGACCGTCACCTTTAACGGCCTGTCCAAGACCTACCGCGTCGCCGGCTTCCGTCAGGGCTGGATGGTGCTGAACGGCCCGAAAAAGCACGCCAAAGGCTATATCGAAGGGCTGGAAATGCTGGCATCGATGCGCCTGTGCGCCAACGTGCCGATGCAGCACGCCATTCAGACCGCGCTGGGCGGCTACCAAAGCATCAGCGAGTTTATTCAGCCGGGCGGCCGCCTGTACGAACAGCGTAACCGCACCTGGGAACTGCTCAACGAGATTCCCGGCGTCTCCTGCGTGAAGCCTCAGGGCGCGCTGTATATGTTCCCGCGCATTGACGCCAAACGCTTTAATATTCACGACGATCAGAAGCTGGTGCTGGATTTGCTGCTGCAGGAAAAAGTGCTGCTGGTGCAGGGCAGCGCGTTTAACTGGCCTTACCCCGATCACGTGCGCATCGTTACCCTGCCGCGCGTCGACGAGCTGGAAATGGCGGTCGGCAAACTGGGGCGTTTCCTGGAAAACTACCGCCAGTAAATGTCATTCACGGCGCGTTTGCATAAACGCGCCGTAGTGATCAGAATAAAGCTCCTTGCCGCCGTAGAGAACACCCCATGAGCCAGAGCCATTTTTTTGCCCACCTGTCCCGCCTGAAACTTATCAACCGCTGGCCGCTGATGCGCAACGTGCGCACCGAGAACGTCTCCGAGCACAGCCTGCAGGTGGCGTTTGTCGCCCACGCGCTGGCGGTGATCAAAAACCGCAAGTTCAACGGCAACCTGAACGCCGAACGCGTAGCGCTGCTGGCGATGTATCACGACGCCAGCGAAGTGATCACCGGCGATATGCCGACGCCGATCAAATATTACAATCCGCAGATTGCCCACGAATATAAGAAGATCGAAAAAGTGGCGCAGCAAAAACTGCTGGCGATGATCCCGGAAGAGCTGCGCAATGACTTTCGCAGCATCCTGGACGAGCACTGCTACAGCGAAGATGAAAAGCTGGTGGTCAAGCAGGCCGACGCCCTGTGCGCCTACCTGAAGTGCCTGGAAGAGCTGTCGGCGGGCAATCAGGAGTTTACGCTGGCCAAAGCCCGGTTGGAAAAGACGTTGCAACTGCGCAACAGCCCGGAAATGGAGTATTTCATGACGGTGTTTATCCCCAGTTTCAGCCTGTCGCTGGATGAGATCAGTCTGGACGCCGAACTGTAACCGTCAGGGCGCGGCAACCACGTACGCGCCCTGCAATTTACCACGCTCAGAACGGAAACAGCCACGGCACCAGCGCGACGCTGACCAGCATCACCAACACGGTGAACGGCACGCCAAGGCGCACAAAATCGCCGAACTTATAATTCCCCGGCCCCAGAACCAGCGTATTCACCGGCGAAGAGACCGGCGTCATAAAGGCTGCGGAAGCGGCAATGGCGATAATCATGGCGAACGGATACGGTGATACCGCCATTTCCCGCGCCGCCGCGATGGCAATCGGCGCCATCAGAACCGCCGTGGCGGTATTGGAGATAAACAGGCCGATCGTGGCGCACAGCACGAACAGGCAGAGCAGCATCACGCGCGGCCCCATATTGCCGGCCACGTCCATCAGCCCCTGCACGATCAGATCCACCCCGCCGGTCTTCTGCAGCGCCTGCGCAAACGGCATCATGCCGACGATCAGAATAATGCTCGGCCAGTGGATCGATTTATAGGCGCTTTCCATATCGATACAGCGGAATTTCCCCATCAGCAGGCAGGCGACCAGCGCCGCGATAGGGTTCGGCACCTCATCGGTCAGCATCATCGCCACCATCAGCGCCAGACAGAACAGCGCGTGCGGCGCCTGCGTCATCGCCGGCGCCACTTCGTCCACCTCCGCCGGCAGGTTGAGCACGATAAAGTCGTGAGTTTGGCTCTGCAGCTGGCGAATGGCCTTCCAGTCGCCGATCACCAGCAGCATATCCCCCAATGCCAGCGGTTCATCCACCAGCTTGCCCGCCAGCGTCTCGCCACCGCGGCGAATGCCGACTACGTTGAGATCGTAGCGGCTGCGAAAGCCGTTTTCCCGCAGGCTTTTACCCAGCAGCGCCGAATCGGGGATCAGCGATACCTCCGCCATGCCGACGTTGCGCGACTGTTCAGAGAAATAGTCGCCGCGCAGCACCATCGGCTCCAGCTGCTGCTCGCTGCAAAATTCACGCAGGTCAACGTCGCTGGCCGACATATCGATCAGCAGCACATCACGTTCGCGCAGCTCGGTACTGCCGGAGGCGCTGACCATCACCCGCCGGAAACGCTTCCAGCGCTCAATGCCCACCACGTTGGCGCCGTAACGCGCCCGCAGATGCAGCTCATCCAGCGAACGCCCCACCAGCGGGGAGCCGCGGCGCAGCGCCAGGCGTCGCGCCCGCCCGGTCAGTTTGTAATCGCGGATAAGATCGCGGAAAGTGCGCCGCTGCCAGCTCTCTTTACGGCTGTCCGGCGATTCGCCGCCCAGCCAGCGCCGCGCCAGCAGCATATAGCCCACGCCGAGCACCAGCACCACGATGCCGATCGGCGTGACGCCGAAGAAACCGAAGCCGCGAATGCCCTCGCGCACCAGCTCACTGTTCACCACCATATTCGGCGGCGTCGCCACCAGCGTCATCATCCCGCTGATCAGGCCGGCAAAGCTCAGCGGCATCATCAGCCGCCCCGGCGCGGTTTTCATCCGCGCCGCCACGCTGAGCACCACCGGGATAAAAATCGCCACCACGCCGGTGGAGCTCATAAACGCGCCCAGCCCGGCCACCGTCACCATCAGCAGCACCAGCATTTTGGTTTCGCTGCTGCCGGCCACCTTCACCAGCCAGTCCCCGACCTGATAGGCCACGCCGGTGCGCACCAGCCCTTCGCCGATAACGAACAGCGCGGCGATCAGAATTACGTTCGGGTCGCTAAAGCCGACCGTCGCCTCCTGCAAGGTTAGCGTTCCGCTTAACACAAAGGCGATGATCACCAATAAGGCGACCACATCCATGCGCAGTTTGTTGGTGGTAAACAGCACAATCGCCACCAGCAACAAACACAACACCCACAGTAATTCGCTGTTCAAATCGGCCTCGTCCGTCCGCCAGGTTCCAAGGTCTTAAAAATTAGCACAAAAAAACCCCGCGCATGCGGGGTCTAATCAATTTGCCGGCGAATAGCGGCGATCAGTCGCGCAGCGTGATGCGCGCGCCGTGCGCCCCGCCGTCAACCTGCAATTGCTCCAGGGAGGAAAGGCGCAGATCGACCTGTTCCAGCTGCGGCGCATCGGCAGGCGCATTGACCGCAATCACCTGACAGCCGGCGGCCAGGCCCGAAGCGATGCCCGCCGCCGCGTCTTCCACCACCACGCACGCCTGCGGCGCCAGCCCCAGGCGCTCCGCACCCAGCAGATAAGCGTCCGGCTGCGGTTTACCGCGCTCGACCTGCTCGGCGGTGACAAATACCGCCGGCAGCGGCAGCCCCGCCGCCTCGCGGCGCGCGCTGGCAACCGGCACCGAACCGGAGGTGACGATCGCCCAGGGAATACCCAGCGTGTTCAGCCGTTCCAGCAGCGCCGCCGCACCCGGCAGGGCGCGTACGCCGTCGGTATCCTGCGCTTCCACCTGCTCCAGCAGGTCGTGCTCATGCTGAATATCGGCCTCGCTGGCGCCCGGCATAAAGTGGCGCAAAGAGGTAATGGCCTGTTTACCGTGAATAAAATCCAGCACCTCCTGCGGATCGACGCCGTGCCGGTTGGCCCACTGGGTCCAGGCGCGCTCCACGACGGGCAATGAATCTACCAACGTACCATCCAGGTCGAACAGAAAACCTTTACACTCCACAGGAAACCTCTTTTTAATCAAGCATTAATAATTTGCGCTATCTCGACGGCGCTCAAATGATACTGACGCGGACAGGACAGCCACAGCGCCAGCATGCGCTGATATTTATCCCACATTTTGGTCTGGGCGTTAAAGCCGTGGCTGCCGGCGTCGAAGTGAGTATAGCGTCCCTCTGTGTTGACCAGGAAACGCACATAGCTCAGGTAGCGCGCCTCGGTCGCCGCATCAAAGCCGAGGAACGCCAGACGACGCGCCTCCAGCCCCTGGCGATCCTTGAGATTCTCCCAGGACACCTGCAGCGCATGGTGCATTTCCATAATATTGATGATGGTGCGGCAAACCTCTTCGCTCATCTCGTCAAAATCACGATCCAGTTCACGCAGCTGCAGGCCGAAACCGCGCTCCACCACGGTTTGCAGGCGGCGGTAGCGCTCGGCGTTGCCCGGGTCGAGCATCGTCATCATCTTATACTGGTTAGACAGGATCAGGCGTTGGGCGTGGGTCATTTCCATGTTTAGGGTCCTCAGTTCTGCAAATTGGCGTGAGCATCGCATACTGATTTGAGGCATGGAATCACAACCCGCCGCTTCTTTGATTTGCGCCAAGTTTGACGCCGCCGGGGCGTTACGCCCGGCGGCGGCGGACCTCAGAGATCGTCCAGGAAGGTCTTGTCCAGCTGCTTGAACGCGCGCTTGAGCAGATCCGCCAGCGACTGATAGGTCGGCGTGCCTTCCACCGGCGCCAGCGCCTGACCGGCCTGCGCCAGCTTGTCGCGCACCTCATGGAACCAGCCGAGCAACGCCGGCGGCAGCGGCGTCAGCGAACGGCGGCCCAGCCACCACAGCCCCTGCATCGGCAGGCTGCAGGCGAACAGCGCGGTGGCGATCGCCGGGCCGAGCTGGCCGCCCAGCGCAATCTGCCAGGTCAGGGTGAACACCGCCAGCGGCGGCATAAAACGAATGGCGAAACGAGTGGCGCGCGCAACGCGATTCTCCGGAAAGACCGGGGCCAGACGTTTGTCCGACGGCCAGGTTTTCATATAGTGCTGTCCGCGCTGGAATACCTGAAACCAACTTACGGAACCGGACGGTTTGCTCGTCATCGCATACCTCAACGTCGCAGAAAAATGGGGGTGGCGCCAACCACACTACTAAAAAATTTGAAGCTTTAAATTTATTTTGTGTTTACCGTGGGCTATCGGTATCCTAATCCGGCCTTTTGGCCAGCTAGAAGATGACGACAAGTTTGTCAAATTTTGTCAATTTTTAGCCCTATAACAAGCAAGATTACTTAAACTGCGGAGAAACACCCGGTTTTTTCACCATCATGTGTTTTCTGTGCTTCACATGATGTTAATCATAAATGTCAACGGCATTATGCGCTACGCTTGTTGTCTGATTGACGATTAATTCACTACGTGTTTTTTGATTTTCTTTTAACAACACGAACTATAAAGTAGGTACTTCCATGTCGAGTAAGCTAGTACTGGTTCTTAACTGCGGCAGTTCTTCCCTGAAATTCGCGATCATTGATGCTATCAACGGTGAAGAACATCTTTCCGGCTTGGCTGAATGCTTCCACCTCCCCGAGGCGCGCATTAAGTGGAAAATGGACGGCGGCAAGCAAGAAGCGGCACTCGGTGCCGGTGCGGCCCACAGCGAAGCGCTGAATTTTATTGTTAACACCATCCTGGCACAAAAACCTGAACTTTCCGCCCAGCTGACCGCCATTGGTCACCGTATCGTACACGGCGGCGAGAAGTTTACCGCCTCCGCCTTGATCAATGATGAAGTGCTGCAGGGTATCAAAGATTCCGTGCCGTTTGCACCTTTGCACAACCCGGCGCACCTGATCGGTATCAATGAGGCGCTGAAGTCTTTCCCTGCGCTGGCTGACAAGAACGTCGCCGTGTTCGACACCGCGTTCCATCAGACCATGCCAGAAGAATCCTATCTGTATGCCCTGCCGTACAGCCTGTACCGCGACCACGGCGTACGCCGCTACGGCGCACACGGCACCAGCCACTTCTTCGTGACTCAGGAAGCGGCCAAAATGCTGAACAAGCCGGTGGATGAGGTCAACGTCATCACCTGCCACCTGGGCAACGGCGGCTCCGTGACCGCAGTACGCAACGGCAAATGCGTCGACACCTCCATGGGCCTGACCCCACTGGAAGGTCTGGTGATGGGCACCCGCAGCGGCGACATCGACCCGGCGATCATCTTCCACCTGCATGACGCGCTGGGCATGAGCGTCGATCAGATCAACAAACTGCTGACCAAAGAGTCCGGCCTGCTGGGTCTGACCGAAGTCACCAGCGACTGCCGCTATGTGGAAGACAACTACGCCACCAAAGAAGACGCCAAGCGCGCGATGGACGTCTTCTGCCACCGCCTGGCGAAATACATCGGCGCCTACAGCGCGCTGATGGACGGCCGTCTGGACGCGGTGATCTTCACCGGCGGCATCGGCGAAAACGCCGGCATGGTGCGTGAAATGACCCTGAACAAGCTGGGCCTGCTCGGCTTCGAAGTCGACCATGAACGCAACCTGGCCGCCCGTTTCGGCAAAGCCGGGGCCATCACCAAAGACGGCAGCCGTCTGGCGCTGGTGATCCCGACCAACGAAGAGTTGGTTATCGCGCAGGACGCAGCCCGCCTGACTGCGTAACGTACCAAACACCGTCAGCTCCGGCTGGCGGTGTTGTTTCAGCCTTATCGCCGCCGCAGACGGCCCCGTTGGCCGCACCGCTTTGCCGCCCGGCCGCAGCGCACGATCAGGCGACTACCGCATATCCATCGTGAAGAGGACTATTCTGTGTCACGTACAATTATGTTGATCCCCACTGGCACCAGCGTCGGTTTGACCAGCGTCAGCCTGGGCGTCATCCGCTCCATGGAGCAGCAAGGCGTTCGCCTCAGCGTATTCAAACCTATCGCCCAGCCGCGCACCGGCGACGATACCCTCGACCAGACCACCACCATCATCCGCAGCAACTCCACCATTCCGGCCGCCGAGCCGCTGCGCATGAGCTATGTGGAAAGCCTGCTCAGCTCCAATCAGCAGGACGTGCTGATGGAAGAGATCGTGGCGCGCTACCACGAAAATACCAAAGACGCGGAAGTGGTGCTGATCGAAGGCCTGGTGCCGACCCGCAAGCACCAGTTCGCCAGCGCGCTGAACTATGAGATCGCCAAAACCCTGAACGCCGAGATCGTCTTCGTGCTGGCGCTGGGCAACGACTCGCCGGCGCAGCTGAAAGAACGCATCGAACTGGCGCGCACCAGCTTCGGCGGCAGCAAGAACAAAAACATCACCGGCGTTATCATCAACAAACTGAACGCGCCGGTCGACGAGCAGGGCCGCACCCGCCCTGACCTGTCGGAAATCTTCGACGACTCCACCAAGGCCAGCGTCGCCAATGTCGATCCGAAGCAGCTGTTCGCCAACAGCCCGCTGCCGGTGCTCGGCTGCGTGCCGTGGAGCTTCGATCTGATTGCCACCCGCGCCATTGATATGGCACGCCACCTGAAGGCGCGCGTGATTAACGAAGGCGATATCATGACCCGCCGCGTGAAGTCCGTGACCTTCTGCGCGCGCAGCATCCCGCATATGCTGGAACACTTCCGCCCGGGCTCGCTGCTGGTGACCTCCGCCGACCGCCCGGACGTGCTGGTTTCCGCCTGTCTGGCGGCGATGAACGGCGTGGAAATCGGCGCGCTGCTGCTGACCGGCGGCTATGAAATCGACGAGCCGATCAAAAAGCTGTGCGAACGCGCGTTCGCCACCGGCCTGCCGGTGTTTATGGTGGACACCAACACCTGGCAGACCTCACTGAGCCTGCAGAGCTTCAACCTCGAAGTGCCGACCGACGACCATCAGCGCATCGAAAAAGTGCAGAACTACGTGGCCAGCCATATCAGCGCCGAGTGGATCGAATCGCTGACCGCCGCCTCCGAGCGCTCGCGTCGCCTGTCGCCGCCGGCGTTCCGTTACGAGCTGACCGAACTGGCGCGTAAAGCCGGTAAACGCATCGTTCTGCCGGAAGGCGACGAGCCGCGCACCGTGAAAGCGGCGGCAATCTGCGCCGAACGCGGCATTGCCGAATGCGTACTGCTCGGCAACCCGGATGAGATCCAGCGCGTTGCCGCAGCGCAGGGCGTGGAACTGGGCAAAGGCATCGAGATCGTCGATCCGGAGCAGGTACGTGAAAACTACGTGCCGCGTCTGGTTGAACTGCGCAAAAACAAAGGCATGACCGAAGTGGTGGCGCGCGAGCAGTTGGAAGACAACGTGGTGCTCGGCACGCTGATGCTGGAAAAAGGCGAAGTCGACGGCCTGGTTTCCGGCGCCGTGCATACTACCGCCAATACCATCCGTCCGCCGCTGCAGCTGATCAAAACCGCGCCGGGCAGCTCGCTGGTCTCTTCCGTGTTCTTTATGCTGCTGCCGGATCAGGTGCTGGTCTACGGCGACTGCGCGATCAACCCGGATCCGACCGCCGAGCAGCTGTCCGAGATCGCCATCCAGTCGGCGGACTCCGCCAGCGCATTCGGCATCGAGCCGCGCGTGGCGATGATCTCCTACTCAACCGGTAACTCCGGCGCCGGCAGCGACGTGGAAAAAGTCCGCGAAGCAACCCGCCTGGCGCAGGAAAAACGTCCGGACCTGATCATCGACGGCCCGCTGCAGTACGACGCCGCCATCATGGCCGACGTGGCGAAATCCAAAGCGCCGAACTCGCCGGTTGCCGGTAAAGCCACCGTGTTCATCTTCCCGGATCTGAACACCGGCAACACCACTTATAAAGCGGTGCAGCGTTCCGCCGATCTGGTGTCCATCGGGCCGATGCTGCAAGGCATGCGCAAACCGGTGAACGACCTGTCGCGCGGCGCGCTGGTAGACGATATCGTCTATACCGTAGCACTGACGGCCATTCAGTCTTCCCAGGCTGATGCCCAGGCGTAATTCAAACGCCTGACAAAAAAATACAGGGGCCGGCAATGCTGGCCCCTTAACTCAGCACCCTGTAAGCAATAATCTGCTAACAGGGTGTTTTTTTATATGCTGTATTTCTGTTAGCACGATGCAACCAGAATTGCCGTAAACGTACGGTTATTCTCTGTAACGACAGTGAACGGCAATTGCAAGGGCCGTAGGCGCGGCCCCTGCACCCGCGCCCGCGCTTAGACACGTTCTGCCTGCTTCGCAGGTGCCCTCTCTGCGTCACCGTCGCCGGGCGGGTCGGCTCTACAGGCCTCCCTGCCTGTGGCGCCTCAACCGGACATCCCTGTCCGGTTGCCCCTGGCTCGGGTTCCTTGTTCGGCAGCCCGTGATGCGCGCTAAAGGTCAACACCCGAATCTGCAGTTACCGGGCCACTTAACTATCATTTTTGATATAAGCCAGGTAATAATCCCGCTTTACAACAGCTGCTGCGCCGCCGCCAGAATATGCTCCGCCGTCAGGCCATACTCCTGCTGCAGAAATGCCTGCGTACCGACCTGGCCATAGCGCTCCTTCACGCCTACCCGGCGCATCGGCGTCGGGCAGTGTTCCGCCAGCACCTCCGCCACCGCCGAACCCAGCCCGTTATGGATACTGTGGTTTTCACAGGTGACGATGCGCCCGGTTTTGGTCGCATAGCGGGTAATGATATCGCGGTCGATCGGCTTGAGGGTGAACATATCGATCACCGCCGCGCTGACCCCTTGCCGCGCCAGCATCTGCGCCGCCTGCAGCGCTTCAGCCACCATAATGCCGTTGGCGATCAGCGTGATGTCCTCGCCGTCGCGCAGCAGGTTGCCCTTACCGATGGTGAACTGCGCGCCATCCTGATAAATACGCGTCGCCTGCTTGCGCGTGGTGCGCACCCAGTAAAAGCCTTCCAGCGTCATCAGCTGGCGCAGGATATCAGCAAACATGGTGGCGTCGGTCACTTCCAGCACCACCGAGTGCGCCAGCCCGCGCACGATGCCCATATCCTCAAACGACATATGGGTGCCGCCGTTATGGCAGGCGGTCACCCCTGCATCGGAGGCGATCACCTTGACGTTATTGCGCTGATAATCCAGTGACATAAACAGCTGATCGAAACAGCGGCGGCTGGCGAAGGCGGTAAAGGTGTGCACGAACGGCACCCGCCCGGTCAGCGACAGGCCGGCCGCCACGCCGATCACATTCGCCTCCATAATGCCGCAGTTAATCACGTGGTGCGGATGATCGCGCTGTACGCCATCCATCGCCATCGAGCTCATCAGATCCGCCTCCAGCGCGATAATCGGCGCCCCCTGCTCTATCTGGCCGCGCACCATGCCGGCATACACCTGTCGCATTTCAACGCGGTCTTGTTCCATCTGCGTTCTGTCGTTAAACATGGGCGGCCTCCAGTTCGGCTATGGCGTGTTCGATATGCTGACGCACCTCCGGCGTCAGCCGCAGGTGGTGCGAGTTGCTCAGTTGCTCCAGATAGGGCACCCCCTGACCTTTAACACTGTCGAGAATCACCACCAGCGGCCGCTGCTCGCCGCTGCGGCGCGGCGCTACCGCCGCACGGATCGCCGCAATATCGTCCCCTTTGACACTCTCGGCCGCGAAGCCGAAGGCGCGGAACTTGCCCGCCAGATCGAAGGGTTTGATCACCTCATCCAGCAGGCCGTCCAGCTGCTGTTTGTTGTAATCGATAAACAGCGTCAGGTTGTGCAGATTGTGGTGCGCAATAAACTGGAACGCCTCCCAGCACTGGCCTTCGTTCAATTCGCCGTCCCCAAGCAGGCAAAACACCCGGTTATCGCGCTGCGCCAGCCGGTGCGACAGCGCCATGCCGGCGGCGATGGAGACGCCCTGTCCCAACGAGCCGGTGGTGGCATCCACCCCTCGGGTGCGCAGTCGGTCCGGATGGCTGGGCAGGCGGGTGCCGTTCTGGTTCAGCGTGCCCAGCTCTTCCAGCGGGAAATAGCCTTTCAGCGCCAGCGTGCTGTACAGCGCCGGGCCGGCATGCCCCTTCGACAACACAAAATTGTCGCGCTGCGGCCAGTCCGGATCGCCGGGATCGATGCGCATTACCTCGCCGTACAGCACCGCCAGCGTCTCCACCACCGACATGCAGCCGCCGTAGTGGCCGAAGCCCAGCCCAGTCAGCGCCTTCAGCGTCTCCAGACGAATTGCCTTCGCCAGCAGCCGCAGTTCCCTGATATCTGTCGTTGTCATTATATGGCCCTCACTATTTTTTAACGCCGTCGCCGGAAGGCGCGCCTTTGCGTTTCCCCAGCAGGTTATGCGCCACCAGCAGCGCGAAAATAATC
The DNA here is from genome assembly GCF_009817885.1 of Serratia rhizosphaerae. NCBI lineage: Bacteria > Pseudomonadati > Pseudomonadota > Gammaproteobacteria > Enterobacterales > Yersiniaceae > Serratia > Serratia rhizosphaerae. The sequence continues at coordinate 3,794,735 of NZ_CP041764.1, read as the reverse complement.
ACCACCGTCGCCATAATCGCTTCGGTATTCATAAAGCGCGCCATATTGCCCAGCACGATGCCCAGCACGCCAAAATCGGCGTCGGAGAAGGTGGTGTTGGCAAAACCCAGCGCGCCCAGCACCGGCAGCAGCAGCATCGGCAGGAAGGTAATCAGTACGCCGTTGGCAAACGCACCCAGCATGGCGCCGCGGCGACCGCCGGTGGCGTTACCAAAGACGCCCGCCGTCGCGCCGGTGAAGAAATGCGGCACTACGCCCGGCAGGATCAATACCAGCTTGAACTGTCCCAGCAAGAACAGGCCGACCAGCCCGCCCAGAAAGCTGAACAGGAAGCCGATCAGCACCGCGTTAGGCGCGTAGGGATACACCACCGGGCAGTCCAGCGCCGGGCGCGCATTCGGCACCAGCTTTTCGGAAAAGCCGGTAAACGCCGGCACGATTTCCGCCAGAATCAGGCGCACGCCCTGCAGGATAATAAACACCCCGGCGGCGAAGGTGATGGCCTGAATAATGGAGTACACCAGATAGTTCTGCCCGGCGCTCAGCGCGCTTTCCACATAGTTCTGCCCGGCGCTGATCGCCATGATCAGGTAGATAATGATCATGGTCAGCGAAATGGAGATCGAGCTATCGCGCAGGAAGCTGAGATTTTTCGGCAGGTTCATCTCTTCGGTGGAACGCGAGTTTTTGCCGACGCGGCCGCCAATCCAGCCGGACAGCACATATCCCAGGGTGCCGAAATGACCGAAGGCGATATCATCATTGCCGGTAATCCGCCGCATATAGCGCTGGGCAATGGCGGGGAAAAACGCCATCACCAATCCCAGCGTCAGGGCGCCGGTAAACACCAGCGGGATCCCCTCGAAACCGGCCACCGACAGAATGATGCTGATCATGCAGGCCATATAAAAGGTGTGATGGCCGGTAAGAAAAATGTATTTCAGCCGGGTAAAGCGGGCGACGATAATATTCGCCACCATGCCAAACGCCATAATCAATGCGGTAGAGGCCCCGTACTTCTCCAGCGCAATAGAAACGATCGCCTCATTATTCGGAATGATGCCCTGGATATTAAATGCGTGTTCAAACATCCCCCCCAGCGGATTCAGCGAGCTGACTAATACGCTCGCGCCGCCGCCCAATACAATAAAACCGAGAATGGTTTTTACCGTGCCCTTTACCACATCGGAAAACGATTTTTTCTGCGCTAATAAACCAATCAGCGCAATAACCCCCACCAGCACCGCAGGGACTTTTAATATATCAACCACAAATCTGAGCGTTTCCTGGATAAACATATCCACCTCGCCAATTGCGTTGCTTAGATAATGGAGTGCGCCATAAAGTAAGCGCGCAGTTTGTTTTCCAGCTCGTTAATATCAATGATATTGCTGATGACCACGAGCTGATCTGCCGGCACGCTGGCGCTGTCGGCGATATCTTTTGCCATCACAAAAATATCGGCGGCGCCCGGCGTGGCGGAGGAAAGATCCGAGTGCTCCACCTCTGCCTCAACCGCCATTTTTTTCAGCACCTTTTTAATATTCATTTCCACCATAAAGCTACTGCCGAGGCCGGAACCGCAAATTGCCATAATCTTCATTATTTTCACCTGTCAAATTTTAAGCGTAGGGTAAGGCCGCAGAAATTATTCTGCGCTGGGTCTTTTCCGGTAAGAATAAATAAACCTGGGAATTAATAGCGGGCGATAATCTCCTCAATCTGTTTTATATCGGTGGCGCCGAATAACGCACTCATCGCCCGTTCATCGGCAAATAATTCCGCCAACTGCGCAATCAGTTCGATATGGCTGTCACCATCCGGCGCCGACAGCATCACCACCACAAACACCGGGTCGTTGTCCTGTGAATGGAAACGCACGCCCTGATGCAGCTTCAGCAGCGACAGGCCGAGCGCCTTTGCCCCCTCTTCCGGTCTGGCGTGGGGCATGGCGATGCCGGGCGCCAGCACAAAATAGGGTCCCAGCGTCTGATACTGACGAAAGATCGCCGTCAGATAGTCGGCGCTGATGATCCCGCCCCGCAGCAAAGGCTGCGCGCTCAGCGTTATCGCCTGCCGCCAGTCTTCCACCTGCTCGCACAGCTGGATATGCTCTGCCTTCAGCCAGTCTTTCAGCACATCTCCTCCTTCAGCCCGATACAGCGTCGCCGTCGACGCCCGTTTGCCCGGGCAACGAAGAAACTTTAATCAACGTTTTTACGCCTCACTGTGATAAAGATCTCAAAGATAGCGCTACCAAAACGTTATCGCCCGGTTCTGTGATAGCGCTATCAAAAAAATGCAGCGCCGCTGCCGTTGTCGCACAGTTTTTTATCGCTGATGGAAGGAACGCGTTAAAATGGATCCCATACCGGGATAGTAAGGGTCAGTGACAGCGCTTCTTACAGCCACATTCACTTGGCGCCTATCCCATTAGGCCATTTTACCGTTTAGCCCTGGGCAGGGCTCAGAACCCCCACGTACCCTGTGTACGCTCCGGTTCTTCCGCGCTGTCCGTGGCCAGACTGTCGGTAACATTTAACGCCTACTGGGGTTGGCGCTTATGCGCACGATGCGCATTTTCAGTCGGGATTACGCATGTCGATCGGTAAAAAACGCCGCAGTACCGGCAGGGTTACGCTGGCCGAGGTCGCCCAGCTAGCGGGCGTCGGCACCATGACGGTGTCGCGCGCGTTACGCACGCCGGAACAGGTTTCAGACAAACTGAGAGAGAAAATTGAAGCGGCGGTCAATGAGCTGGGCTACCTGCCCAATCTGGCCGCCAGTTCGCTGGCGTCGGCGTCGTCTTATACCATCGCCATGGTGGTGCCGAGTTTTTCGGAGTCCGGCTGCGCCGAGATGTTCGCCGGCCTGCAGCAGGTGCTGCAGCCGGCGGGTTATCAGATCATGCTGGCGGAGTCGCAGCACTATCCTGAACGTGAAGAGAAACTGCTGACCACCCTGCTGTCCTACAATCTGGCGGCGGCGGTGCTGCTCAGCGTCGAACACTCGCCGACCACCCGTCAGGCGCTGCAGGCCGCCAATATCCCGGTGGTGGAAATCGGCGCCCTGCGCGATGACCCGATCGATATCACCATCGGCATCGATTATGTCGCCGCCATGTACCAGTTAACCCACACGCTGATCGCCGGCGGCTATCAGAATATCGGCCTGCTGTGCGCCAACCAGGAGCAGTGGATTTTCCAGCAGCATCTGCAGGGTTGGCATCAGGCGCTGCTGCGCAGCCATATGTCGCCGCACCGGGTGATCAACGCCGCACAGCCCGCCAGTTTCGCCACCGGCGCTCACCAGCTGCCGGAGTTTTTGCTGGCCTGGCCGGAGCTGGACGCCCTGGTATGCGCCTCGGACGAGCTGGCCTGCGGCGCGCTGTATGAATGCCAGCGCCGGCACGTCAAGGTGCCGGAACAGCTGGCGGTGGTCGGCTTCGGCAACAGCGAGGTCAGCCGGGTCTGCCAGCCGCCGTTGACCACCATGACGGTGCCGCACCGGGAGATCGGCATTCAGGCCGGCAAGGCGCTGCTGGCGCGGCTGAATGATCAGGAATGGCATGCTGAAGGTTCGCTGCCCTCAACGCTGTGCCGCCGCGACAGCTGCTGAAAACGACAACGCCGGTCAGAAGACCGGCGTTATACTTTAATATATCCGTGCAAAATCAGGCGTTTTCCGCGCCGTCCTCCGGCTTTTCCGCCCGCGCCAGCGGCTTGCCGTAATCCTGTTCGTTGTTGCGTGTCAGCCACAGCGACAGCGCTTTCAGCGAATCCGGTGTAAAGTCGTCGCAGCGCGCGGTGATCTCTTCCGGCGTCAGCCAGGTCACCTCCACCACCTCTTCTTCCTGCAGCGCAAACGGCCCGTGTGATACGCAGCTGAACAGCGCGCCCCAGACGCGGCACTGCTCCTCTTCAAAATAGAACTGGCCGTGCTCGGCGAACGGCACGCCGGCAATCCCCAGCTCTTCCTCCGCTTCACGGCGTGCGGAGTCCAGCACGTTCTCGCCGCTTTGCACCACGCCGCCGGCAGTCGCATCCAGCCGTCCCGGATAGATATCCTTGGAATCGGTACGGCGCTGAACCAGTATTTTCCCCATCCCATCATGCACCACAATATAGGTCGCACGATGACGTAGCCGTTCCGCACGCATCTGTTGACGACTGGATTGAGCAATCACCTCATTTTGCTCGTTGACGATATCAACCCACTCGCTCGCTGCAGCCTGATCCTGTTCCGCCATCCTATAAAACCTTCTATTTTGGCGCGAGGGTCATCGCGCGCTGGTTGACCAATTAGCCGTATTCAATGATTCTTATTGTGTGTATAAATTAGTGCGTTAATGCCGCCTCTGCAACAACCTCGCCGCCGTACAGCGTGACCACGCGCAAAGTCTGGTCCTCCAGCATGCCGTAGCTGGCCGGGAAGCCGCCTTTGGGCAAACTGACCGACCCCGGATTAAAGCAATAAATCTCCCCGCAGCGCTGTGCCTGCGGCAGGTGCGTATGGCCGTAAGCCAGCACGTCCCCGGCCGATAACGGCGGCAGTGCGGAGGGATGATAAAGGTGACCGTGGGTTAAAAACAATCGTCTTTTTTGCCATAGCACCTGTTGCCAAGGCGCATCCATCGGGAAAGACAGCAGCATCTGATCGACCTCGCTGTCGCAATTGCCCCGAACGGCGATGATCTTGTGCGCATAGCGATTCAATTGTTCGGCAACCTGCGCCGGCTGGTAACCGTCCGGCAGCGCGTTGCGCGGGCCGTGATTCAGCAAATCGCCCAGCAAAATCAGCCAGTCGGCGCCCTGTTGTGCAAACAGCTCCAGCACCCTGGCCGTCGCCGGCAGCGAACCGTGCAGGTCCGAGGCAAACATCAGTTTCATCCCCTTTCCTCCTTTCTGCGAAACAGGCGCTATTTTAGCGTAGAACAGACGGTTAAAAAAACACGCGCCAACAGGGGCAGCCAATTTCCGAAAATGGCGATGATCGTCTAAGCTGGACTGCGGGTCGTCTGCGATCGACGCTGACGCGCCGCCGGGTTTAATGGACAAACCGGCGCAACAGTATAAGAATGATCTCATGGCTCACACGCTGCCGACTGGTTCATGCTTCATCTTATCATGATGTTTTACAAGGAGTATTAGAGTATGATTGACCTGTATTACGCCCCTACTCCCAATGGTCACAAGATCACGCTGTTTCTGGAAGAAGTGGGCTTACCCTACCGCCTGCATCCCATCAATATCAGCGCCGGCGAACAGTTCAACCCCGAATTTTTGGCGATTTCCCCGAACAATAAAATTCCCGCCATTGTCGATCAGCAGCCGGTAGACGGCGGCGACCCCATTTCCCTGTTTGAATCCGGCGAAATTCTGCTGTACCTGGCGGAGAAGACCGGCAAACTGCTGAGCAAGGGCCTGCGTGAACGCGCCGCCACTCTGCAGTGGCTGTTCTGGCAGGTTGCCGGTTTCGGGCCGATGCTCGGGCAAAATCACCACTTCAACCATTACGCGCCGCAGCCGGTGCCTTACGCCATCGAGCGTTATCATCTGGAAACCAAACGCCTGTACGGCGTGCTGGAAGCCGAACTGCAGAAACACCCGTATCTCGGCGGCGACAACTACAGCATTGCCGATATCGCCACCTATCCGTGGGTCGCCTCTCATCCGCGCCAGCGCATCGATCTGGCCGACTTCCCGGCGGTACGCAACTGGTTCGAACGCATCAGCAACCGTCCGGCCACCGAACGCGCCTACAAGCTGGCCGAACCGGCGTAATCTTCCCCTGCCGGCGCGGTTTCCTGCCGCAGCCGGCAGAGTTTCCCCCCACGGCGTTATCATTTCCCTACTTTCCGTGTATTCTGGACGCAAATAATCAGATTATATGGAGAACCGCTGATGTCATTTAGCCAACCCGACGCCGTCATTCGCATAAAAAACCTGCGGCTGCGCACGTTTATCGGGATCAAGGAAGAAGAGATTAACAACCGGCAAGATGTACTGATCAACGTCGAGATCCACTACCCGGCCGACCAGGCGCGCAACAGCGAAGATATCGCCGACGCGCTCAACTACCGCACCATCACCAAGGCCATCATCCGTCACGTGGAAGATAACCGCTTCGCGCTGCTGGAAAAATTAACCCAGGATGTGCTCGATATCGTGAAACAACATCCGTGGGTGACCTATGCTGAGGTAGAGATCGATAAACTACTGGCCCTGCGCTACGCCGATTCGGTGTCGATGACCATGAGCTATCGCCGGGAAAGGTAAACGCGCCAGGCAGGGCCGCCAGGGGGAGTATCCACCATGCACATCCTGATTACCGGCGCGACCGGGCTTATCGGCCGCCGCCTGACGCAGCGTCTGCTGGCCCTTTCCCACTCGGTGAGCGTGCTGACCCGCGACGTGACGCGCGCACGCGGCCTGTTCGGCGAACGCGTCGACTACTGGCCCTCGCTGCAGGATAAGCCGTCCCTCGACGGCATTGACGCGGTCATTAATCTGGCCGGTGAACCAATCGCCGATAAACGTTGGAGCAAAGCGCAGAAGGCGCGGCTGTGCCACAGCCGCTGGGACCTGACCGAACGGCTGGCGGCGCTGATCCACGTCAGCGAACGGCCGCCGGCGGTGCTGATTTCCGGTTCTGCGGTGGGTTACTACGGCGATCAGGATCAGGCGGTGGTGACCGAAGAGGAAGCGCCGCACGACGAATTCACTCACCGGCTCTGTCAGCGTTGGGAAGCGCTGGCGCTGCGGGCGCAAAGTAACGGCACGCGGGTGTGCCTGCTGCGCACCGGCGTGGTGCTGGCCCCGCACGGCGGTGCGCTGGCGAAGATGCTGCCGCCTTTCCGCCTGGGACTTGGCGGCCCGATCGGCAACGGCCGGCAGTATCTGCCGTGGATTCATCTTGACGATATGGTCAGCGGCATTCTGTTTCTGCTCGACACCCCCACTCTGAGCGGCCCGTTCAATATGGTCGCCCCCTATCCGGCGCATAATGAACAGTTTGCCGCCCTGCTGGCCAAAACGCTGGGGCGTCCGGCCTGGCTGCGCATGCCGGCCTGGGCGATCAGGCTGATGATGGGCGAAGCGGCGGTGCTGGTGCTGGGCGGCCAGCACGCGGTGCCCAAGCGGCTGGAAGATGCCGGCTTCCGCTTCCGGTATGTCGACCTGGAGCAGGCGCTGGCATCGGTGATTCAGCCGCCGGCCTAGCCGCCGCGCCGCTGTGGGATTACTTCAGCGCTCCTGACAGAAACTGCCGCAGGCGCGGGCTTTGCGGGTTATCGAACAGCTGCGCCGGCGGCCCCTGTTCTTCAATCAGCCCCTGGTGCAGGAAAATCACCTGATTGGAGACGTGGCGGGCAAACTCCATTTCATGCGTCACCACCACCATGGTTTTCCCCTCTTCCGCCAGCTGCTGCATGATGCGCAGCACCTCGCCCACCAGCTCCGGATCCAGCGCCGACGTTGGTTCGTCAAACAGCAGCACCTCCGGCTCCATCGCCAGCGCACGGGCGATGGAAACGCGCTGCTGCTGGCCGCCGGAGAGATGCACCGGATACTTGGCGCGCGCCCGCTGATCGATGCCGACCTTGTCCAGATAGCGCTCCGCACGCTGCTGCGCCTCCTGTTTACCCAGCCCCAGCACCTGCACCGGCGCCTCCATCACGTTTTCCAGCACCGTCATATGGCTCCACAGGTTAAAGTGCTGAAACACCATCGTCAGCCGGGTGCGCAGCAGCTGCAGCTGTTTTTTATCCGCCACCTGCAGCTGGCCGTCTTTATCGCGCACCATGCGGATATCTTCATTGTTCAGGCTGATACTGCCGGCGCAGGGCTGCTCCAGAAAGTTGATGCAGCGCAGAAAGGTGCTCTTGCCGGAGCCGGAAGAGCCGATGATGCTGATCACGTCGCCGGCGTTGGCCGCCAGCGATACGCCCTTCAGCACCTCATGGTCGCCATAGCGCTTGTGCAGATCGCTGACGGCTAATTTAATCTCAGACATGATGTTCTTCCGTTTTTTATCGGTGAGTCACGTGCGCCATCCAGCGTTTTTCCGCCTTGCGGAACAGGCTGATCAACGTGTAGGAAATCGCCAGATACAGCACCGCGGCGATGCCGAACGCGTAAAACGGCTGATAGGTCGCCGCGTTGATATCGCGGGCCACTTTCAGCAGGTCCGGCACGGTGGCGGTAAACGCCAGCGCGGTGGAGTGCAGCATCAGAATCACTTCATTGCTGTAGGCCGGCAGCGCGGTGCGCAGCGCCGAAGGCAGAATAATGCAGCGGTACAGTTTGAAGCGCGAAAAGCCGTAGGCGTTGGCCGCTTCAATTTCTCCGTGCGGCACCGCGCGGATCGAGCCGGCGAAAATCTCGGTAGTGTAGGCGCAGGTATTCAGCGTCAGCGCCAGAATGGTGCAGTTCAGCCCGCTGCGGAAAAAGGCATTGAGCAATTCACTGCCGCGCACCATCTCCAGGCTGTACATGCCGGAGTAAAACACCAGCAGCTGCACATACAGCGGCGTGCCGCGAAAGACATAGGTATACAGCCACACCGGGAAGCGCAGCCAGCGCCGGGAAGAGACGCGCGCCACCGCCATCGGAATCGACAGCAGCCCGCCCATCACCACCGAACTTATCAGCAGCCACAGCGTCACCGCCACGCCGGTAAAACGGTAGCCGTCGCTCCACAGCAGCGACTGCCAATACTGTTGCAGGATCTCCATCATAGCTCGGCCCTCTTGACGCCTAATGAGTAACGCCGTTCGAGCCACAGCAGGACGCCGTTGGAGACGGTGGTAAACAGCAGATACACCGCGCCGGCCACCAGCGCGTAAAAGAAGGGTTGATAGGTACCCTTGCCCGCCAGTTGGGTCGCCTTCACCACGTCATTCAGACCGAGGATCGACACCAGCGCCGTCGCCTTCAGCACCACCTGCCAGTTATTGCCAATCCCCGGCAGAGCAAAACGCATCATCGCCGGAAACAGAATGCGGCGAAACGTCTGCCCGCCGTTGAAGCCATAGGCGGTCGCCGCCTCAATCTGCCCGCGCGGCACCGCCAGATAGGCGCCGCGGAAGGTTTCGGTAAAGTAGGCGCCGTAAATAAAGCCCAGCGTAATAATGCCCGCCGTCAGCGGATCGATATCGATCTGCGCCATACCCAGCGCCTCGGTCAGGCTGTTTAAGACGATCTGCAGGCCGTAGAAGATCAGCAGCATCAGCACCAGATCGGGCACGCCGCGGATCAGCGTGGTATAGGCGCCGAACAGCGAGGCCAGCAGACGGTTTTTGGAGAGTTTGCCGCCGGCGCCGATCAGGCCAATCGCCACCGCCAGCAGGACGGAACTGAGCGCCAGCTCCAGCGTCACCAGCGCGCCCTCAAATATCAGTTGGGAATAACCTTGCAGCATGTACTTCATCCTGTCGTCAGTAGGCGTAAGCAATCCCCGCCGGACAGCCGCGGGCGGGCGCAGCACGCTGCGCCGCCACGGCTACCGGCAGGCGAACGGGCGGTCAGCCGCCGTAGACGTCAAAATCGAAGTATTTTTTCGCAAACTTATCGTAGGTGCCGTCTTTGCGCATTTCAGCAAAGGCCTTATCCAGCGCCGCCTTCAGCTCGGTATCCGCCTTGCGCAGCCCCATGCCGGTGCCGACGCCGAAGAATTTGTCATCCTTCACCGATTCGCCGGCAAACGCGTAATCTTTGCCCGGCGGCTGCTTCAGGAAGCCGTCGCTGCCCGCCACCTCATCCTGGAAGGCGGCGTCAATACGGCCGGAGGCCAGATCGGCGTATACCAGATCCTGGTTCTGATACGGCACCACGGTCACCCCTTTCGGCTGCCAGTAGGCGTTGGCATAGGCTTCCTGCGTGGTGCCCTGCAGCACCCCGACGCTCTTGCCGCGCAGGGACTCCACCGTCGGCAGCAGCTTCGAACCTTTCGGCGCGATCAGGCGGGCGTTGGCGGCAAACAGCTTGTCGGTAAAGGCGATTTCCTGCTGACGTTTCTCGGTAATCGACAGCGATGAAATGATGGCATCAATTTTTTTAGCTTTCAGCGATGGGATCAGCGCGTCGAAATCGCTTTCAACGAAGGTACATTGGGTGTTGATGCGTTTGCATAACTCTTTGGCCAGATCGATATCAAAACCGACCAGCTCGCCGTTGGCATCTTTGGATTCAAATGGTGCATAGGTCGGATCGGTGCCGATCTTCAGCGTCGACGGGATGGCGGCCAATGCGCCGTTCGCCGCAGCCAAGGCCATAACCAGCGGAAGAACCTTAACCAGCTTTTTCATACATTACCCTCAAATTGATTTTATTTTTTTGATGCCTTGCGGGAAGCGTGCCCCACCGAATCAATATCAATTTGCAGTAATCGTGCCACATTGCATGCGTCAGGCCGCGGAGGGAACGGCTCCGCCCTGCGCAAAACTGTTTCCTGGACGAGAACCGCAAAATGAAACCGGCCGTTCGGACCGCGCCACGGGCAACGACAGGATGCCCATACCATGAAACAGCGAGCGTGGTGAAACGGCCCCATTATGGTGCGGGCCGCGCATCAATACAGTGCGTTGTTGCACAAATGTGCAAATTTGGGGGTATGCTTGTTAATTTGCGCCTTGCCAGCGGGTGAATAAATCCTGGGGCAGTTCAATGTCAAACTGGTCAATCACGCGGTTAACCGTCTGATCGATAATGTCTTCCACGCTGGTCGGCCGGTGATAGAAGGCCGGCACCGGCGGCATCAGCAGCGCGCCCATCTCCGCCGCCTGGGTCATCAGACGCAGATGCCCCAGGTGCAGCGGCGTTTCACGCACGCACAGCACCAGACGCCGCTGCTCTTTCAGCACCACGTCGGCGGCGCGCGTCAGCAGGCCGTCGCTGTAGCTGTTGACGATACCGGACAGCGTCTTGATCGAACAGGGCAAAATCACCATGCCCAGCGTTTTGAAGGAGCCGGAAGAGATGCTGGCGGCGATATCGCGCGAGTCGTGCACCACATCGGCCAGCGCCTGCACTTCACGCAGGCTGAACGCGGTTTCCAGCGCCAGCGTCTGCCGGGCGGCGTTGCTCATCACCAAATGGGTTTCCACCTCCGCCACGTCGCGCAGCACCTGCAGCAGGCGCACGCCGTAGATAGCGCCGCTGGCGCCGGAAATGCCGATGATGAGTCGTTTCATGAAGGGTCTCTGCCAAAAATTCTAAGGGTCGGAGCAACTTTGCCGTAATCACGGCGGATAAGCAAGGTTCAGGCGGGAACGATGCGCCGCGGCGGTGCACGGCGCATCGGTATGGCGAGACTGATTTAGCCTTCGTTATGGATTTCCAGGTTTTCTGCCTCGGCCTGGCCGCGCAGCGCTTTGGCGTCATCGTTACGCAGCGACTCCAGGTACTCCAGATAACCCTGATCGACGTCTTTGGTGACGTAAATGCCGTCGAATACCGAACATTCGAACTGAGCAATATCCGGGTTTTCCTCGCGCACCGCGTCGATAAGATCGTTCAGACCCTGGAAAATCAGCCCGTCAGCGCCGATGATCTGTCGGATCTCATCCACCTCTCGGCCATGGGCGATCAGCTCATTGGCGCTTGGCATATCGATGCCGTAGACGTTCGGAAAACGGACTTCCGGCGCGGCGGAGGCCAGATAGACGCGCTTGGCGCCGGCGTCGCGCGCCATCTCGACGATCTGCTCAGAGGTGGTGCCGCGCACGATGGAGTCATCCACCAGCAGCACGTTCTTGTCGCGGAACTCCGCGCGGTTGGCGTTCAGCTTGCGGCGTACCGACTGACGGCGCGCCTGTTGGCCCGGCATGATAAAGGTGCGGCCGACGTAGCGGTTTTTCACAAAACCCTGGCGGTACGGTTTATCCAGAATACGCGCAATTTCCAGCGCAATATCGCAGGAGGTTTCCGGGATCGGGATCACCACGTCAATGTCCAGATCTTCCCACTCGCGCGCGATCTTCTCGCCCAGCTTCTGGCCCATGCGCACGCGCGCACTGTATACCGAGATCTTGTCCATAAAGGAGTCAGGACGGGCGAAGTAGACATATTCAAACAGGCACGGGTTGTTTTTCGGGTTTTCCGCACACTGACGGGTAAACAGCTGGCCCTTTTCCGTCACGTACACCGCTTCACCCGGCGCCACGTCGCGCAGGAACTCAAAGCCCAGCGTATCCAGCGCCACGCTTTCGGAGGCCACCATATACTCGTTGCGGCCATCCTCCAGCGCGCGTTTGCCGATCACCAGCGGACGGATGCCGTTAGGGTCGCGGAACGCCACCAGACCGTGGCCGATGATCATCGCCACGCAGGCGTAAGCGCCGCGCAGTTGCTGATGCACCGCCGCCACGGCGGTAAAGATATTGTCGGATTCCAACGGATAGTGCGGGAAACGATCCAGCTCGGCCGCCAGCACGTTAAGCAGAATTTCGGAATCGGAGGTGGTGTTGATATGACGACGGCCGCTTTCAAACAGCTGCTGCCGCAGTTCATGCGCGTTGGTCAGGTTACCGTTGTGAGCCAGCGTAATGCCGAACGGTGAGTTCACGTAAAAAGGCTGGGCCTCTGAGGCGCTGGAGCTGCCGGCCGTAGGGTAACGCACATGGCCGATCCCCATATTGCCCTGCAGGCGCTGCATATGCCGTGCTTCAAAAACATCCTTCACCAGACCGTTCGCCTTACGCAAACGGAAGCCGTTATGGGCATCGATGGTGACGATGCCGGCGGCATCCTGGCCACGGTGCTGCAGCACCGTCAACGCATCATAAATCGACTGGTTTACCGGCATAAAACCGGCGATACCGACAATACCGCACATGTTGTCTTTTCCTCTAAGCCTAAGCCGCTACCGCCCCGGTAAGTGGGACGGTAAGAAACTCGACGTGCTCTGCAGGTAGTCAAAGAACCACCTGATGATGTAGCTGAACTGGGGAATCAGCTGCGACTGCTTCCAGTCTTCACTTTGCGAGAAGCCGGTAAAACTGTCGAGGAAGAACAATATCGCGGCGACAATCAATACGCCGCGCAATGCGCCGAAGCAGATGCCCAGCACCCGATCGGTTCCCGACAGCCCGGTCTTTTCGACCAGCGAACTGATCACGTAGTTCACTATCGCCCCCACGATCAGGGTCGCGATAAATAAAATCGCAATCGCGATGCCGTTTCGCACCAGTTCATCGTCAAAACGGGTGAAGTAAACGGCGAGGTAAGAATAAAAATGGCTGGCGACAAAAAACGCACATCCCCATGTCACAAGTGACAATGCTTCGCGAACAAACCCTCGGATCAGGCTTACCAGAGCCGAAAATCCAATTACCGCAATAATGACGTAATCAATCCAGACCATGACCATTCCAATAATGAAATGCCCCGCACGTCCCCTCATCCTTCCGGCTGTCGCACAGCGGCCACAGCCCGAATGCACTGGGGTATTTCCCATGCGCGGCGAATTCTAACAGAAAAAGAAAACGTTTGCGTAGGGGATTTCCCTCGCAATTTACAAATAAAAAGCGGCGATAAAAAAATTCTCAATCGCCGCGCCTACATAGCTGATTCTTCTGCCCCGCCTTGCAAACGCGGCAGAAGAACGGGGTTAACGCGCGCTGTACGGCTTCACCTGCCCGTTCAACCCGCTGAGCGAATTGAGCGCCGACAGCGAAGACTGCAGCTTCTGCTTCGAGGCGTCCGGACCGACGTAAATACGGGTGATCTGCCCCTGCACCGGCGTAGACGGCACGGTAAAGGCGCGATAGCCGGACAGACGCAGCGACGCGACGATCTCGTTAACCTTGGCGGCGTTTTTCAGCGCCCCCAACTGCACCACGTAGGCCTGACCGGACGGCGCTTTCTCAGTCGGTTTCGGCTGCGGTTTCACCTCCGGCTTCGGCTGCGGCTTCACTTCCGGTTTCGGCTTCGGCGGCGGCGCAGGTTTGGTTTCAATCGGTTTTGGCTGCGGCGCTGGCGAAGGCGTCGTCACCGCCGGCGGCGGCGCGGTGTTCTGCTGCGGCTGAGTCACCGCCTGCTGCGTCGCCGCCTCGTTGGCCGCCTGCTGCTCCATCAACGCCCCGGTGCCCGCCGGCGGCTGCGACGGCAGCGGCTGGCTCACCGGCGGAATGGCGTCGTTTTCCCGCGCATCGCCCGGCTTCGGCACCAGTGGGATCGCGGCGAATTCGTCCTCATAATGTTTTTTCTTACCGTCCAGCAGACCTGGCAGGATAATCACCCCCAGGGCCACTAACACTACGGTACCGACCAGTCGGTTCTGAAATTTACTTGCCACTCACTCTCCCCGCATCTCGTCTAACGCCGCCATGACCTGCGCGACGGTGTGGAACGATCCACAGACGATCACAATATCCTGATTATCCGCATCCTGCATCGCCTGTCGCCAGGCGCTTTCAACATCGGTGAAAGAGCGCGGCTGCGGCAGATGCTGCGCCAGCTGCTCTACGCTGGCGCCGCGCGGCCCGTCCAGCGGCGCGCAGTACCATTCATCCACCTGCGGCAGCAGGCAAGCCAGCGTACCGGCAATATCTTTGTCCGCCAGCATGCCGACCACCGCGCGCACCTTGCCGCCATCGTGCGGCAGCTGCGCCAGCCGCTCGGCCAGATAGCCGGCGGCGTGTGGGTTATGCGCGACGTCGAGGATCAGCCGCGGTGCCTGCTGCACGGTCTGGAAACGCCCCGGCAGCGTCGCCTGCTGCAGACCGGCGAAGATGGCGCGTTCGTCAATTTCCAACGCGGAATAGTGTAACGCCGCCAGCGCCGTGGCGGCGTTGGCCAGCGGCACGTTGGGCCTCGGCAGGTCGCTCAGCGTGGTGCCTTCACTGCGCCACTGCCAGCGCTCGCCCTGCTCGCTGAACGTCCAGGCATCGCCTCGGCGATACAGCTGCGCCCCCAGCGTTTCCGCCACCTGACGGATCGAATCCGGCATATCTGGCTCGCCGACCACCGCCGGCTTGCCGCCGCGGAAAATGCCGGCTTTTTCCCGACCGATGCTGTCGCGATCGTCGCCCAGCCAGTCGGTGTGGTCGAGCGCAATGCTGGTGACCACCGCAACGTCCGGGTTGACGATATTGGTGGCATCCAGCCGCCCGCCAAGGCCGACCTCCAGGATCACCACGTCCAGCCTGGCCTGACGGAACAGCTGCAGAGCCGACAGCGTGCCGAACTCAAAATAGGTCAGGGAAGTATCACCGCGCCCGGCTTCAATGGCGGCAAACGAGCGGCAGTGCTCCGCTTCGCTCAGCTCTTCCCCCTGAATACGCACCCGTTCGGTATAGCGCACCAGATGCGGCGAGCTGTAAACGCCGACGCGCAGGCCGGCCGCCAGCAAAATGGCCTCCAGCGTGCGGCAGGTGGTGCCTTTGCCGTTGGTGCCGGCAACGGTGAACACCGTCGGGGCCGGAGTTAGAAGATCAAGATGCGCTGCAACGCTTTGCACGCGTTCCAGGCCGAGTTCGATCGCCTGGCTGTGCAGACGTTCCAGATAGTAAAGCCACGAGCTCAATGGCGACGTGGCTTGAGGAATTTGGTGGTTTTGCATGAGTCCCATCACTGAACTTGGGTTCATTAATCCATCAGGGCACCACCCTCACCGCGGGAAAGGCGATGCTCTGCGTTTCAACCGCCGCATGGCCACTCAGCGGCGGTTGAGCGCCGCGACGGCGTAAACAGGCCGTCGCGGCGTATGCATGCCTTATTCGTCCGCCTGATTCTCCGGCGTCACTACCACCGGCTCAGGCTCGTCAAACGCCGGCTGCGGTTGGTTGGTCAGCTTGGACAGAATGCTGGCGAGCGTCTGGCGCATTTCCGGACGACGCACGATCATGTCGATCGCCCCTTTCTCAATCAGGAACTCGCTGCGCTGGAAGCCCGGCGGCAGCTTTTCGCGCACCGTCTGCTCGATAACGCGCGGGCCGGCAAAGCCGATCAGCGCTTTCGGCTCGGCGACGTTGATATCGCCCAGCATCGCCAGACTGGCGGAGACGCCGCCCATGGTCGGGTCGGTCAGTACGGAAATGTACGGCAGGCCACGCTCTTGCATTTTGGCCAGCGCGGCGCTGGTTTTCGCCATCTGCATCAGCGACATCAGCGCTTCCTGCATACGGGCGCCGCCGCTGGCGGAGAAGCACACCAGCGGGCAGTTGTCTTCCAGAGCCTGCTCAACGGCGCGAACAAAGCGCGCGCCGACAACAGAAGACATCGAACCGCCGATAAAGGCGAATTCGAAAGCGGCGGCAACGACCGGCATGCCGTACAGCGTGCCCTTCATCACCACCAGCGCATCTTTTTCACCGGTCGCTTTCTGAGCGGCCTGCAGGCGGTCTTTATATTTTTTGGAATCCCGGAATTTCAGAACGTCTTTCGGTTCCAGCTCGCTGCCGATTTCCACTTCGCTGCCTTCGTCCAGCAGCGTGTGCAGACGCGTACGCGCGGACATGCGCATATGGTGGTCACACTTCGGGCAGACTTCCAGGTTACGTTCCAGCTCGGCGCGGTAGAGAACCTGACCGCAGCTGTCACATTTGGTCCAAACGCCTTCAGGAATGCTCGCCTTACGGGTTTGGGTAATATTGCTCTTGTTAAGAATTCGTTCAATCCAGCTCATCGAAGACCTTTCTGTTTGAACCTGGCAGACGCCAGTTCGCAGTTCATGCTTTAACAATCCCTTCGCAGCAACAGCCAATGAAAAAGCGCCCGGGGTTCTGCGCGACAGACGCGCATCCAAGGCACTGAATTCAGGGTTGTCCGCAGGAACAGACCATAAATGTCGCTCATTAAACCATATCGGCCCGACGCTGTAGATAAAAAACTGGTCGAACCGATAGGTTAAGCGATGTTTTTTACTGTTTTTGCTGGCGGGCAGCCGCGCGCTTATGGCGCCAGATTTCAATGACGCCCGGCAAAATTGACACAACGATAATAGCAACAATTAGCAACTTCAGGTTTTCCTGCACCACCGGCACGTTGCCAAACAGGTAACCGGCATAGGTGAACAGCAGCACCCAGACCAGCGCACCAATCACGTTGTAGGCGGCGAAATGGCGATAGGACATATGCCCCATGCCGGCGACGAACGGCGCAAAAGTACGCACGATAGGCACAAAACGCGCCAGAATAATCGTTTTACCGCCGTGCTTTTCATAAAACTGATGGGTTTTATCCAGGTAGCTGCGGCGGAAAATTTTCGAGTTCGGGTTACTGAACAGCTTTTCGCCGAACAAGCGGCCAATGGTATAGTTGACCGCATCCCCCACCACCGCGGCGACCACCATCAGCGCCACCATGGTATGGACGTTCAGATCGTTGGTCGGCAGCGAGGCCAGCGCCCCGGCCACGAACAGCAGAGAATCTCCCGGCAGGAACGGCGTCACCACCAGGCCGGTTTCGCAAAACAGAATCAGGAACAAAATCCCGTACACCCACATACCGTACTGCGCCACCAACTCAGCCAAATGCACGTCGATATGCAAAATGAAATCAATAACAAACTTGATGATGTCCATAGCTTCTCTCTTGTGCCGGAGGTCTCCCCCGCCGGCGGATTAATCAGAACGCGTCACACAGCAGTCCCTTGGCAGGCCTGGCGCAACGGCGCGTCTTGTTAGTCATCGGCTAAAAACAGCGGCCCCATCGGCGGTTGCGGCAGCGCGAAACGCTCAGGATAATCCACGGAAACCAGGTACAAACCTTCCGCTCTGGCGGTGGCCGCCGCCAGATTACGGTCTTTTAACGCCAGCAGCTCCGCCATCCAGTTTTCATCCTGGTTACCGCAGCCAATCTCCATCAGGCTGCCGACGATGTTGCGCACCATATGATGCACAAAGGCATTCGCCTTTATATCTACCACGATATACTGCCCGTGACGCGTGACCTTAACGTGTTTTACATTCCGCCACGGCGTGCGCGACTGACACTGCACGGCGCGGAACGAGGTAAAGTCGTTCTCTCCCAGCAGCGCCTGCGCCGCGCGCTGCATACGCTCGGCGTCCAGCGGGTGATAGAAATGCGTCACCCCCTGCTGCAGCACCGCCGGACGATAGCGGTGGTTGAAGATAACATAGCGATAACGGCGGGCTGTGGCGCTGAAACGCGCATGGAAATCCTCCGCCACCGGGCTGACCCAGCGCACGGCGATATCCGGCGGCAGATGGGTGTTGACCCCCATCGTCCAGGCGGCGTCCTTACGGCGCGCCGTGGTTTCAAAATGCACCACCTGGCCGGTGGCGTGCACCCCGGCGTCGGTGCGGCCGGCGCAGAGCACCGTGATCGGCGCGTCCGCCACTTTACTCAGCGCCTGCTCCAGGCAGGCCTGCACGCTCGGCACCTCTTGCTGACGCTGCCAGCCGTAATAGCCGCTGCCGTCATATTCAATGCCCAGCGCGATTTTCTGGGTCGCTACAGCCGGTTCGGACATCAGTACAGCTGCTCCTGCAGCAGACGCTCTGCGGTTTCAATCGCCATCAGCGCGCCGCCAAAGCGTACGTTGTCGGCCACTGACCAAAATTGCAGCACCTGCGGGATGCCGTAGTCATTGCGCAGGCAGCCGATGCTCAGCGCGTCGTTGCCGGAAGCATCCGTCACCTGAGTCGGGTAGTCGTCTTCGTCGCTCAGCTGGATATCTTCCGCATCCTGCAGTTCGGCGCGCGCCTCATCGGCGTCGATCGGACGCAGCCCTTCCACCTGCACCGCCTGCGCATGGCCGTAGAACACCGGCGACTGTACGCAGGTCACCGACATCGGCAGCCCTTCGTCCTGCAGCACCTTACGCACCTGATCGACGATCAGACGCTCTTCGCGCACGCTGCCCTGCTCGTCCGCCAGCAGCGGCAGCAGGTTGAACGCCAGCTGTTTGGCGAACAGCCCCTCTTCCACCGGCATACCGTTCAGCAGGCGCGCGCTCTGCCCCGCCAGATCGTCCACCGCCGCTTTACCACGGGCGGACACCGACATCAGGGTGGTGACGTGCAGGCGCGACAGGCCGGCCTGTTCGGTCAGCGGCTTGATGGCGGTCAGCAACTGGCTGACCATGCCGTCGGCCACGGCAACGATATTCCGGTTACGGTAGTCGGCCAGCACCTGCGGGTTGACGCCCGGCACCACCAGCGGCACGTCCGGCTCCAGCGCAAACAGGCCGCTGCTGTCGATCACCAGACAGCCCATATTGCCGGCGTCGACGGCATAGCGCGCCGAGGCTTCCGCACCGGCGACGAAAAAGGCCAGCTGCGCCTGCGACCAGTCGAACTCGTCGGCATTTTCCACCTGCAGGGTTTTGCCGTTAAAGCGCACCGTTTCACCGGCGCTGCGTTCGCTGGCCAACGGATAGAGTTCGCCCACCGGGAACTGACGTTCCTGTAACAATTCCAGCAATGCTTCACCTACCGCGCCCGTGGCGCCAAGCAGAGCGATATTCCAGCCGTCAGACATTGGGGTATCTCCCGAGTATTTCATTAACATGCAAAACAAACGGGCGGTGCCATAACCGCCCTGATATTTAAAGCCGCGCGCCGTTTAGCGTACGCTAAAGCCCAACCGGGCCAGCAGCTCGGCGCTGGCGTCGTCATCGCACGCCACGCGCAGCGACGACCATTCGCGTCGCTCCTGATACTGCTTGCGCAGGCGGTCGAATTCGCCCGCCTGGCCGGCCACTTTGCGCAGCGGCGCATCATCGCGGCGCACATCATACACTAAGTGCATCAAACGTTTCAGCCTGCCTTGATCGAGCGGCCCATTCAGACGGATTTCGCTGAATTCCGGCGTCGGCAGCAGCGAGGCCAGCTCAATCTGCTGCGGCTGGCCCAGATGGCGGCAGAAGGCCTCAAATACCTGCGTGGTGCCGCGCGCCTTGCCTTCCAGCGTATAGCCGGCGATGTGCGCGGTGCCGATGTCCACCCGCGCCAGCAGCGGCAGCGACAGCTCCGGTTCCGGCTCCCAGACGTCCAGCACCGTGCTGAGCTTTTTGCCCTTTTCCAGCGCCTGCAGCAGCGCGGCGTTATCCACCACAGCACCGCGACAGGCGTTAATCAGGATGCGGTTGTCCGGCAGCGCCGCCAGCAATTCGGCGTCGGCCAGGTGCAGCGAGTGATAAGGGCCGGATTTATTCAGCGGCGTGTGGAAGGTCAGCACGTCGGCTTCCGCTACCAGTTTTTCCAGCGGCCAGAACTCACCGGCGTCGCCGCGATCGGCGCGCGGCGGGTCGCACAGCAGCGTACGTACGCCCAGCGCCCGCAGGCGCGCATCCAACCGTGCGCCGACGTTGCCGACCCCGACGATGCCAACGGTTTTATCACGCAGTTGGAAGCCGTCACGCTCGGCCAGCAGCATCAGCGCGGAGAAAACGTACTCCACCACTGCGATGGCGTTGCAGCCGGGCGCGGCGGAAAAACCAATGCCCGCCTGTTGCAGCCAGGCGTCGTCCACATGGTCGGTGCCCGCGGTCGCGGTGCCGACAAAGCCGACGCGGGTGCCGTTCAGCAGCGCCTCGTTCACTTTGGTGACCGAGCGCACCATCAGGGCATCGGCGTCCGCCAATGCATCCTGCGGGATCGGGCGGCCCGGCACCGCCAGCGTGTCTCCCAGACGGCTGAACAGATCAACCGCATACGGCATATT
The DNA here is from genome assembly GCF_009817885.1 of Serratia rhizosphaerae. Lineage (NCBI taxonomy): Bacteria > Pseudomonadati > Pseudomonadota > Gammaproteobacteria > Enterobacterales > Yersiniaceae > Serratia > Serratia rhizosphaerae. The sequence goes on along the minus strand of NZ_CP041764.1, from coordinate 3,774,105 downwards.
TTCATCAACCAGTATCTTCACTTCTTTCTCCAACCCAGGACGGCCATTTGCCGCCCGATCATATACTCGAGTTATGCCTGCGTCACGGCATTGCACGCAACGGCAACCCGGCGCGCATATCTATGCGCGCCGAAAACGTTCGGGGGTAGCGCCCGCAATCTGCTGAAACATCACGATAAACGCCGAAGCGGAGCTGTACCCGACGTCCAGCGCCACCTCCTGCACGGTCTTCCCCTGCTCCAGCAGCGACACCGCGTGCAGAAAGCGCAGCCGCTGGCGCCATTCGCTGAACGACATGCCGAGATCCTGCTGGCAGCGGCGCGACAGCGTGCGCTCCGTGGTATAGACCCGCCGTGCCCACTGCGCCAGCGAGGTGTTGTCCGACGGACAGTGCTCCAGCGCCTCCAGAATCGGCGCCAGAAATTTATCCTGCGAGGAGGGTAAATAGGTCTGCTGCCGCGGCGACAGGTGCAGTTGGTCGATCAGCACGCGGCACAGGCGCAGATCCGCCCGGCTCTGCGGGATATACTGTTCGCGCGCGTAGAAATCATCCGCGATGGCGCGGAAAATCGGCGTGACGCTGACCAGACAGGGCGTAGGCGGCATCTGCCGACACAGCGGCTGGGCGATGTCCACCATGCGGCACTTCGCCAATTTATGGTTATAACAGGAGTGCTCCACGCCCGCCGGCGCCCACAGCACAAACTCCGGCGGCGCCAGAAAGCGCTGCCCGCCGATACGGGTGACCATCACGCCGCTGGTCACCCACATCAGCTGTCCCCAGGAGTGGCTGTGCGGCTGAAATTCAGTGCGCACATTGAACGCCTCACAGCGAAACTGCACCAGCTGCGGCGCCGGGATCAGCGTTTCTGAGAAATGACGGATTTCCGGCATAGCGCTATCTCCCCTGCAGGTTGTCTTGTTTACGGTGATTTTTGTCTGGTTTTCAGTATATGCAATAAACCAGACATGCGTAAACTAGGCATCACTTTGTACGTTGTTGAGAATAATTATCATGAACATATTCTTCCCTCTGGTGGCGGTACTGATCTGGTCCATCAACGCCGTGGTCAGCAAACTGTCGGCCGGCGCGATCGACCCGGCAGCGATCTCTTTCTATCGCTGGTTGCTGGCGCTGATCGCGCTGACGCCGTTTGTGCTGCCCGGCGTGATCCGCAACTGGCGCACGGTGCGCGCTAACGGCGGCAAACTGCTGGTATTGGGGCTGCTGGGCATGGTGCTCTATCAGAGCCTGGCCTACTACGCCGCGCACAGCGTCAGCGCGCTGTTTATGGGCATTATCGTGTCGCTGATCCCGCTGCTGACCATTCTGATCAGCATCGTACTGCTGCGGGTGGCGCCGACCGTCGGCGTAGCGCTGGGGAGCGTGACTTCATTATGCGGCCTGATCTGGCTGGTGAGCGCCGGTCAGCCGGGAGCGCTGTTGCAGCACGGCATCGGCAAAGGCGAACTGATGATGTTTGCCGCCACCGCCTCCTACGCGCTGTACGGCGTGCTGACCAAACGCTGGGCGATCGCCCTGTCCAACTGGCAATCGCTGTACGTGCAAATCGCCCTCGGCGTGCTGCTGCTGCTGCCGAACTTCCTGATGGCGCCGGACGTCAGTCTGAACAGTCAGAACCTGTCGCTGGTGTTGTTTGCCGGCATTCCGGCATCGATTATCGCGCCGTTCCTGTGGATTCAGGGCGTTGTCCGCCTCGGCGCCAATACCACCTCTATCTTTATGAACCTGGCGCCGGTGTTCACCGCGGTGATCGCCGTGCTGTTCCTGCATGAACAGCTGCACGCCTACCACCTGGTCGGCGGCGGCGTCACTCTGCTGGGGGTGATCCTCTCTCAACGCCTGCGCACGCCGCTGGGCCGTAAAAAACCGCAGCCGGCGGTATCAAGCAAGCTCGGCAAATAAATAAGGACGACGCCGGGGCGGAGAACAGCGTCTCCGCCCCGGCCTGCCGGCTCAGGACAATAAGCGGAAACGCACCCGCACCAGCAGGCCGCCGAGTTCTGCAGAGCTCAGCAGCTCCGGCCGCGTCGCGTGATAGGCGGCGATATCCTTCACCAGCGCCAACCCCAGCCCGGCGCCCGGCTGCTCGCCCACATTATCCAGACGACGGAAAGGCTGCAGCGCCTGCTGCGCATCCTGCTGGGTAATGCCCGGCCCGCTGTCTTCGATTTCCAGTATGCCTTCTCCATTTAATGCGCTCAGGCGCGCCGTCACCGTGCCGCGGCGCGGCGTATACTTCAGCGCGTTATCCAGCAGATTGGCGCACATCTCCGTCAGCAGCAGCGCCTCGCCGCCGATCCAGCACACCGCCTCCCCTTCATAACCCAGGTCGATACCGTTGCTGCGCGCCTGCGGCAGACGTGAGAAGCAGGCGTCGCGCAGCACCTGCGCCAGATTGACCGGCTGCAGCCGGCGTTCACCGTGCGGCTCGTGCGCCTTCAGCCGCGACAGATACAGCAGGCGGTCGGTCAGCGCCACGGTGTTATCCAGCGTCTTGCCGATCGCCAGCAGGCTTTCGCGCCACTGCTGCGGATCATCGCTGGCCAGCGCCACGCCAACCTGCGTCTTCAGCACCGTCAGCGGCGTACGCAGCTGGTGCGAGGCGTCGGCGCTGAAACGCTCCTGACGCGCCACCATCACCCGCAGCCGTTCGGTATAGCGGTTAAACGCCAGCAGCAGCGGCTGCATTTCCGACCATGGCAACAGCAGGGTCGGCAACGGCGTCAACTCGCCCGGATCGCGGCGCATCATCACGCTCGACAGTTTACGCAGCGGCTTGAGCAGCTTTTTTAGCAGCACAAACGCCAGCGTCAGCGTCAACACCACCACCGTCCCCTGACTGAACAGCGCGGACAGCAGCATCTGACGCGCCAGATAGTTGCGCGATTCCAGAGTTTCCGCCACCAGGATGGTCGCCATGCCCATCATGCCGCCTTCATTCACCGGCTGATAGAGCGCGGCGACGCGGATCGGCCGCCCGGCATATTCAGCGTCGTAAAAATGCACCAGCGCCGGGTACAGCGTGGAACGCGCCAGGTGCGGCGGCGGCAGCGGCAGATCGTCATAGCCGGAGATACTGCGCCCCTGCGGCGAAATCACCTCGTAATACAGCTGGTCATTCATATTACGCTCGAAGCTGTCGAGCACCACATAGGGCACGTCGATCTTCAGCTTGCCCTCGCGCACCACCAGCCGCTCCGCCACGGTGCGTGCCGACGCCAGCAGCGTGCGGTCGTAGGCCAACGTCGCGGCATGGGTGGCGCTAAAGTAGTGGGTGTAAATAGAGATGCCGCCCAGTATCGTCAGCGGCAAACCAAAAAACAGCAACAGTTGATAAAACAGTGAACCCGGCGGTTTAAACCACGTCATCGCTCAGCTCCAGGCTGTACCCCAAACCGCGCAGCGTAACGATCGCCACATTGCTGCCGTGCAATTTTTTACGCACCCGGTGCACATACAGCTCAATGCTCTCCGGGTTGGCCTCGTCAGACAGGGTAAACACCTGCTCGAACAGCTGCTGCTTGGCGACCGGCCGGCCGCGCCGGTGAATCAGCGTAGTCAGCACCGACAGTTCGCGCGGCGTCAGCGCCAAGGGCCGATTATCCAGCAGAAAATAGCCGTCGTCGTGGTAAGTCAGCGCGCCAAACTGCAGGGTCTGCTGGGTGACGCCCACGCTGCGGCGCAGCAGCGCGCGGATGCGCGCCTCCAGCTCGTCCAGTTCAAACGGTTTGCTCAGGTAATCATCGGCGCCGAGATTCAGCCCTCTGACCCGGTCGCTGACGTCAGCGCGGGCGGTCAGCAGCAATACCGGCAGGTTCTGGCCGCGTTTGCGCACCCGCGCCAGCAGATCCAGCCCGTTGAGACGCGGCAGCTCCACGTCCAGCACCACCAGACTGTAATGTTCGTTTAACAGCAGATGGTCGGCCACCACGCCGTCCGACGCCACGTCCACGGCGAAGCCGGCGCCGGTCAGCGCCTTCTGCAGCCAATGGGATAATTCGGGGTGATCTTCCACTAACAAGAGACGCATATCACATCCTGTAAACTTTCCCGTACGTTGAAAGGTAAATGAAAGGTTTATGTTTTAACAATTTGGCAACCCCGTGTCAGCGGGAGTTCTCACAGACTGAAAGAAAAAATACCTAGGGGAAGGCAATGAAAAAAATAATCACCCGTACTCTGACCGCAACCGCTCTGCTGTTGGCAGCCAATCAGGCTTTCGCCATTGAAGCGCCCGACCGTACCGAATGTATCGCGCCGGCCAAGCCCGGCGGCGGCTTCGATCTGACCTGTAAACTGCTGCAGGTGTCTTTGCAGGAAACCAAAGCCATCAATAAACCGATGCGCGTTACCTATATGCCGGGCGGCGTCGGCGCGGTGGCCTATAACGCCATCGTCGCCCAGCGCCCGGCGGAGTTCGGCACCGTGGTCGCCTTCTCCGGCGGCTCGCTGCTCAACCTGTCGCAGGGCAAATTCGGCCGCTACGGCGTGGATGACGTCAAGTGGCTGGCGGCGGTCGGCACCGATTACGGCATGATCGCCGTGCGCGCCGACTCGCCGTATAAAACGCTGAAAGACCTGATGGAAGCCTTCAAGAAAGATCCCACCAGCGTGGTGTTCGGCGCCGGTGCCTCGATCGGCAGCCAGGACTGGATGAAAACCGCGCTGCTGGCGCGTGAAGTGGGCGTCGACCCGCGCAAGATGCGCTACGTCGCCTTTGAAGGCGGCGGCGAACCGGTGACCGCGCTGCTCGGCAACCATATTCAGGCGGTATCCGGCGACCTGAGCGAAATGGTGCCTTACCTGCAGGGCGACAAGATCCGCGTGCTGGCGGTGTATTCGGAAGAGCGCCTGCCGGGCCAGTTGGCCGAGGTGCCGACGGCTAAAGAGCAGGGCTATAACCTGGTGTGGCCGGTGATCCGCGGTTTCTACCTGGGGCCGAAGGTCAGCGATGAAGAGTACCAGTGGTGGACCGATGCCTTCGCCAAACTGCAACAGACCGAAGAGTTCAAAAAGCAGCGTGACCTGCGCGGGCTGTTTGAATTTAACCTGCGCGGCAAAGAGCTGGACGCCTACGTGAAGAAACAGGTCAGCGACTACCGTGAACAGGCGAAAGCCTTCGGCCTGGCCAAGTAATCCGGAGGCATCCATGAGCGATCGTATTTTTGCCGGGGTGTGGCTGCTGCTGTGCATCGGCGGCCTGTATATCGGCTGGGGCATTCACAGCGAATACAGCTATGAGCCGTTGGGGCCGCGCCCGTTTCCGCTGATCATCCTCAGCCTGATGGCGCTGTGCGCCGTTCTGATGCTGCTGCGCCATCCGCAGGTGGTGGCCTGGCCGCACCGCGCCACCCTGCAGCGTCTGCTGCTGCTGACCATCACGCTGTCGCTGTACGCCTGGTGTTTTGAGCTGCTGGGCTTTCCGCTGGCTACCGCCCTGCTGACCTTCAGCATCGCACTGCTGTTCGGCGCGCGCGTGCCGGCGGCGGCGATCTCCGGCGCGGTGATGGGCGTAGCGCTGTATTACGCCTTTGACCGCCTGCTCGACGTTACGCTGCCGCTCGGCGCCTGGCTGAACTGAGGAACGATAATGGATACCTGGTTATATTTATCACAAGGGTTCGAGGTGGCGCTGATTCCACAGAACCTGGTTATTGCGCTGATCGGCTGTTTCGTCGGCACCATCGTCGGGCTGCTGCCGGGCCTCGGGCCGATTAACGGCGTGGCGATCCTGCTGCCGCTGGCCTTCGCGCTGAAGCTGCCGGCGGAATCGGCGCTGATTCTGCTGGCGACGGTGTATATCGGCTGTGAGTACGGCGGCCGCATCTCCTCCATCCTGCTGAACGTGCCCGGGGACGCCGCGGCGATCATGACCGCGCTGGACGGCTACCCGATGGCGCAGCAGGGGCGCGCCGGCGTGGCGCTGTCCATTTCCGCGGTCAGCTCGTTTATCGGCTCTATCATCGCCATCGGCGGCATTATTCTGTTCGCCCCGCTGCTGGCGCGCTGGTCGCTGGCCTTCGGCCCGGCGGAGTACTTCGCGCTGATGATCTTCGCCATCGCCTGTCTCGGCAGCATGATGAGCCAGAACCCGCTGAAGTCGCTGCTGGCGGCGCTGATCGGCCTCGGGCTGGCGACGGTCGGCGTCGATGCCAACACCGGCGTCTACCGCTTTACCTTCGACAGCGTGCACCTCTCCGACGGCATTCAGTTTATCGTGGTGGTGATCGGCCTGTTCTCGGTCAGCGAAATCCTGCTGATGCTGGAGAGCACCGGCGCCGGCCAGAAACTGGTGCGTAAAACCGGGCGACTGCTGTTTAACCGTAAAGAGGCGAAAGAGTGCGCCGGCCCGGCCCTGCGCTCTTCGGTAGTCGGTTTCTTCGTCGGCATACTGCCGGGCGCCGGGGCAACCATCGCCAGCGCGCTGACCTATATGACCGAGAAGAAAATCAGCGGCAACAGCGACACCTTCGGCAAAGGGGATATCCGCGGCGTGGCGGCGCCGGAGGCGGCTAACAACGCATCGGCCTGCGGCTCGTTTATTCCGATGCTGACGCTGGGCGTGCCGGGTTCCGGCACCACCGCGGTGATGATGGGCGCGCTGACGCTGTACAACATCACGCCGGGGCCGGCGATGTTCACCGAACAGCCCGATATCGTCTGGGGGCTGATCGCCGCGCTGCTGATCGCCAACGTGATGCTGCTGATCATGAACATCCCGCTGATTGGTCTGTTTACCCGCATGCTGACCATTCCGCTGTGGTTCCTGGTGCCGGCGATCGCCGCCGTATCGGCAGTCGGCGTGTACGCGGTGCACAGCACCACCTTCGATCTGATGCTGATGGTCGGGCTGGGGGTATTCGGCTATATCCTGCGCAAAATGCACTTCCCGATGTCGCCGCTGATTCTGGGCTTTGTGCTGGGCGAACTGCTGGAGCAGAACCTGCGCCGCGCGCTGTCGATCAGCAACGGCGAATACGGCATTCTGTGGGGCAGCGGCATTGCCCAAAGTCTGCTGGTATTGGCGGTGGCGGTACTGGTGGTGCCGCCGGTACTGCGCGTGATACGCAAACGCCGCAGCCAGACGGTAGAAACCGCCAAGGCCGAATAAGCATTATCTGCAGCAATGTAAAAGGCCGGATAATCCGGCCTTTTTTACTGCTTGATTTATGTAAATAGTTTTATATATGCAGCCAACAAAGCGATCAAGACCAGGCAAAAGAAAGATAACATTGATAAGTAAAACAAAGCTGGCAGCCACTTCATTTTTTTACTGGGGATATCATGAGAAAAAGCATAGGCATCACTTGCTCTTGGTAGAAAAAATGCCTTCCTTCCTGTCTTTATCATCATAAAGAAATAGCAAATTGCCACCGAACCGAAAATTCCTGTCTGGCAATGAAATGAATAAGGGAATGGGAATTCATATTTTTCCCTATATAGTTCCATCAGACGGTTGTAGTGCTTGTGGTAAACCACATACACACAAACATATAAAGAAAAAATTATGGCCTGAATGGCAATAATTGTTATTACGATATTTTTAATTAAATCGTTCATAGTCCGGTGTAATCGTAGATGATATCAATCATCGATTCTGTACTTGTGCTGGCAATATATCCACCAGCAATTGAGCCGATCGCGGCACATGCAAATCCACCAGCACCAGTTGCTGGAGCCGTTACTCTACCCAACCCCATGCAAACAGCACCACCAATACTTACACCGAACCATGATGCATTACCGGAAAATATTTAAAATAGAGAGCCAAGGCCGCTTAATACCAACACAAATAATGAATGAGTTTCTTCACCTGTGTTTTTATATCGGCGGCCTTCGCTCCCCTGCTATGCCCAAACTACCAGGCCGCCCACCACAGGCGCAGCTTCATGCCCCAGTAGCTGGTCCAGCCGGTGGTGCTCTGCACCACTTTGCCCTTATCGATGATGACAAAGGTGGGTGTAACGCCCACCTGCCAGCGCGCCGCCAGCTCGCCGGCGGGATCGTTGACCACCGGCAGACTCAGCCGCTTGGCGGCCAGCCAGGCCGCCACCTGCTGGTCATCGCCGGAGCGCAGCGCCACGCTCAGCACGTTGCCGCCCTGCGCCGCCAGCTTGGCGACGCTGGGAGTGGTGTAACGGCAGACGCCGCACCAGCTGGCCCAAAAGTAGACCAGCAGCGGCCGTTCTTGACTGCGCTGCGCCAGCGAGAACGACGCGCCGTCCAGAGTGGTCAGCCGCTGGGTGTCGAACGCCGGCGGCGCCTGCGGTGCGCGCCACAGATCCATGGCGAACAGAATCCCCGCCAACATCAGCAACAGCAGCGCGATTTCACGCCCCCAGCGTTTCAGCCTAGCCACGGTCGGCCTGCGCCAGCTGCTGCTTCACCAGCGACTCCAGCTGTTCGTAGGACACCGCCCCCGGCAGCATCTGATCGCCAATCAGCGTCGCCGGCGTGCCCTGCACGCCCAACTGTTCCGCCAGCTGCATATTGGTGCGCAGCGTGCTCATGCTCTGCTCGCTCGGCGTTACCGCCTTCACGCCGGTTTTCTGCTGCGCCGCGGCGATGCTGGCGTCATCATGGAAGCCCTTTTTCGCCATCAGCCGCTGATGCAGCGCCCAGAACTGCTGCGGGTTTTGCTGCCAGGTGGTCAGCGCAATGCGCGCCGAACTGACCGAGCTTTCGCCTTTAAACGGCAGCAGTTTCACCACCAGCGCCACGTCCGGGTATTTCTTGACGATTTTTTCCAGCATCGGATCGAACTGCTTGCAGTACGGACAGTTGTAATCGGTAAAGGTCACCATCGTCAGCTTGGCGTCCTTCGCCCCCAGCCGCGGGCTGGCCGGATCCTGATACAGAGTTTTCGCCTGCTGCTTGATCACCTGGCTGACCTGTTGATCGGAGGTTTGCTGCTGCCAGGCGTCGACCGCCTGCGCCAGAATATCCGGGTTGGACACCAGCGTTTCACGGATCATCTCCTTCACGCGCGCCTCCTGTTCCGGGGTGAAAGGAGCGGCGGCCCACACGGGGGATACCATCATCAGTAAAATAATCAAAAACTTCTTCATTGTTCAGTTCCTTTAGCGGCGGACAGGGTTTGCAGAACGGCATCGCGGGTCAATAACGGTGATAACACCACGCCGTTCGGGCTGCCGGGGCCATAAATCTGGTTGAAAGGGACGCCGACGCTGCCGCGGCGTTGCAGAAACGCGCTAATCTCGGACGAAGGCCGGCTCCAGTCGCCGCGCAGCGCCACCACGTCATCGGCCATCAGCGCCTGCTGCACATCGTCACGCAGCAATACATTGAATTTGTTGGCCTTACAGGTCACACACCAGTCGGCGGTCACATCGACGAACACCCGCTTGTGCTGGGCCAGCACCTGGGTGATGGCCTGCTCGCTCAGCGGCTGCCACGTCACCCGGTCCTGCAGCGGCTGCCGCCACAGGTTCGCCGTCAGCGACAGCGTAAGCAGCGTCAGGCCGGTGACAACCAGCAGGCTGGCGCCGGCGATGCCCGCCGAGCGCGCACCGTAGCGACGCCAGACCGCCAGCAGCAGCCCCAGCAGCAGCGCACCGCCGATCACCAACGTCGCCTGAACGCCGATATGGTTGGTCATCAGACTCAGCAGCCACAGCGACGACGCCAGCATCAGCAGCCCCAGCACCAGACGCAGCACGTTCATCCAGCGCCCGGGACGCGGCAGGCGCAGCGCCAGCGCCGGCCAGGCGGCAATCAGCAGCCACGGCAGGCTCATGCCGATGCCCAGCGCCAGGAACATGCCCCACAGCACCGGCAGCGGCGCGGCCAGCGCAAAGGCCACCGCGGTGCCGAGGAACGGCGCCGTGCACGGCGTCGCCAGCAAGGTGGCGAACGCCCCCTGCCAGAAGTGGCCGCTCATCCCCTGGCCGCCGTGGGTCGCCAGCCGGGTGCTGAGTCCGGAAGAGAGCTGCAGATGGAACAGTCCGAACAGGTTGGCGCTGAACAGCAGCGTCACCAGCACCATAAAGCCGATAAACCACGGGTTCTGGAACTGGATGCCCCAACCCAGCGCCTGATTGCTCAGCCGTAAAGCGGTCATCAGCAGCGCCAGCACCAGAAACGACGCTACAATCCCGGCGCTGGAGGCAAGGAACTGCTTGCGCACGCTGCGCCGGTCGCGCTGTTCCACCTGCAAAATGGAACCCAACTTCATCCCCAGCACCGGCAGCACGCACGGCATCAGGTTCAGAATCAAACCGCCGACCAGCGCCATCAGCACCGCCTGCCACAGCGTCACGCCGCCCGATGACGACACCGCCAGCGGCTCGCCGACGGTCAGCGTCGTCTGCTGCGCCAGACCGTCGTCGGTGATCACCAGCGTCAGCGTCTGTCCGCGCAGATCGGGGGCGGCGTCGCCCCAGCCGTCGCTGACCGGCACCCGCGCCTGCAGTTCGGCACCGCTGTGGCTGATGGTCGGCTTGCCGATATCCGCATCCGGCAAGGTGTCAAAAAACAGCGCGGGCTGATGCCAGTTTGCGCCGGCGTTGCGCTCGGCGCTGATTTGCAGTTCGCCGTTGCGGTAACCGACGCGCAGATTGTCGGTCAGGCCGCTGTCAATCGGCACCTTGCCCATCGCCTGGGCAAAGTCATGGTTGAACCGCACGTCATTGGCCGCCGACAGATCCAGATTGAACGCATAGTCGGTCAGGATGCAGACGTTGCTGCAGGTAGACAGCGTCAGGGTGCCGGCCAGGCGCGCCGGCGCTGGCCCCTTGATAACCATCGGGATGGTGACGTCGTCGTGGTAGCCCTGCGTGGTGATGCCCGCCACGTCAAAACGCTGCGGCGCCGGCCAGAACCATGTGGCCGACGGCGGCGGATCGCCCCGCCACTTGATCGCCGGCGCGATGCCGCCTTCGCCGGGGGAGCGCCAGTAGGTTTTCCAGCCCTTCTGCAGCTCTACCGACAGCAGCAGGCGCGTTTCGCCGGCCTGGGAAGTGTCGGCGCGCAGCCGCACCTTGGCGTGATCGTTGGTCGGGCTTTGCAGCCAGCCGCTGTCCGCCGCCTGCAGCATCGGCAGCCATAGCAGCAGCAGGCAGGCTAATGCCGACCTAAAGGTATTCAACATATTTTTCTCCGTAAATGAGTCAGTTATCGTCCAGGTTGGGCGAGGGTCTCATTCACGGAAAACGCATAATCGCAGGTGCACCCTGAGGGTGGGAGGGGAAACCGCACGCGGCGGCGGAATGCGCAGACGCGCGGCAATCACCGGGGCCAGCAGCGCCAACAGCAGGCCCAGCCCCAGCAGTACGCTTTCAAAGATGACCGGCGGCGCGGCCAGCAACGATTTGGTGCTCAGCTCGCACGGGCTGGTGGTGCTAACGGCATCGCCGTCGTCACCGGCCGCCGTCGCGCTGACGGCCGGGATGCCCAGCGTCAGTTGCAGCGCGTGCAGGCTCGCCATACGCTGCGTCATGCATGTCAGGACGACCAGGCAAGCCAGGCATAAAAACCATTTTGCAATCTGTTGCCGTTTGACCATGACATCCTCGTGAGCGTAATCCGCCTATCTTAGCGGCAGCGAGGCGATTGGCAACGTTTTACCTGTAAAGAAATGTCGCGCGGATGGTATTGATAAGGGGAATTTACAGGTATCATAGTCGATATATGATTTATAGAACCTGCGCTTTTCGCCGGGTATGACTTCTTTCTGCACAGCGAAGGACTGGTGACATGCAACCTTTGAGCGGCCCCGGCGCCCACAACCTTTCCGATCGCCCCCCATCCGGGGAGAAAAACACCGCCTCCGATACGCAGCCGCTCTCTCCGGCGCAGCGCACCATGCTGGAAAAGCTGGTGGTGAAGATTATGGCGCTCAGCCCGGCCAAATCCGCCGAGATTTGGGCCAGCCTGCGTCACGATCTGGGCGCCACCGACGGCAGCGAACTGCGGGCGCGCCACTTTCAGCCGGCGGAGCTGCTGCTGCAGCAGCGTCTGAGCCAGGCGCAGCAGAATCACGCCAGCCGCCAGCTGTTGCAACAGCTGACCGAGCTGCTGCCGCAGGGGAATAACCGCCAGGCGGTCAGTGATTTTATCCGCCAGCAGTTCGGCCATACCGTGCTGAGCCAGCTCAGCCACCAGCAGTTACAGCAGGTGTTGAGCCAGCTGCAGAGCGGCAGCCTGACCATCCCGCATCCGCAGCAGAGCGCCGTCAGCGACCGTCCTTTACTGCCGGCCGAACACCAGAACCTGCAGCAGCAGGTCACGCGCCTGAGCGCCGCCACCGGCGAATCGCCGGCCAAAATCTGGCAGAGCCTGTTTAATCTGGTCGGGGTAAAAACCAACGACCCGCTGCCGGCGCGCCATTTCCAGCTGTTAAGCCAGTATCTGCAGGTGAAAACGGCGCTGAGCGCGCAGCACGCGCCGACGCTGAATAACCTGCTGACGGTGCTCAAACAGCCGGCGGATCGGCAAGAGCAGCAGCTGCTGCTGGATTACTGCCAGACGCGCTTCCACTGCGCGGCCAACACCCCGCTGACCCAGGCGCAGATCAACGAGGCGGTGACGCACCTGTTCGCCCGCCGGTTGGAAAAGGCCGGCGTCACGCCGACGATTCATAACGAGACGCCGCAGCCGCAGCTCAATCCGCTGATCGCCAACGTGGCGCTGCCGCTGCAGGCCGCGCTCGGCAAGCGGGGCTGGGCGCTGGTCGCACTGGTGCTGGTGCTGGTTATCGTGCTGATGCTGGTATTGTAATGAGTCGTTCCGTTATTAGTTTCGGCACCTTGCTCTATTTATAGCGCCTTTATTTTGTCTTCAAGGATCCCGCCATGGCCCACTCTTTCGCCAGAAGCCTGTTGCTCGGCGTCGCGCTTACGCTGCTCGCCGCCTGTGATAACGCCGCCACCCGCCCGCAGATGGATATCGCCGGTAAAACCATGGGGACGTTTTACAGCGTCAAGATCAGTGGCGAGGTCGCGGAAAACCGCCAACAGCTGCAGCAGGAGATCGACGCGCTGCTGGAGCAGGCCAATGACGATATCTCCACCTACCGCGCCGATTCGGTGCTGTCGCGCTTTAACCGTTCACACAGCAGCGCGCCGCAGCCGATCCCGCGCGGCATGGCGGATATTATTCTCACCGCCCAGCGCATCGGCCGCGATACCCATGACGCGATGAACATCACCGTCGGCCCGCTGGTGAACCTGTGGGGCTTCGGCCCGGACAAACGTCCGGTAACCATTCCCAGCCAGCAGCAGATTGACGCCGCCAAACGCAACGTCGGCCTGCAGCACCTGACGCTGACCAGCAATGCACAAGGCGAATGGCTGCAAAAGGATCTGCCGGGGCTGTATGTCGATCTGTCAACGCTGGGCGAAGGCTACGGCGCGGATCTGCTGGCGCAGCTGATGGCGCGCAAAGGTCTCACCAACTATCTGGTGTCGGTAGGCGGCGCGGTGCGATCGCGCGGCGTTAACGGTCAGGGCAAACCATGGCGCGTGGCGATCCAGAAACCGACCGACCGAGAAAATGCGGTGCAGGCTCTGGTGGATCTGCAGGGCTACGGCATCAGCACCGCCGGCAGCTATCGCAACTACTTTGAGCAGAACGGCCAGCGCTATTCGCATATTATCGACCCCAATACCGGCCGGCCGATTAACCACCGGCTGGTTTCGGTAACGGTGATCGCCCCCACCGCGCTGGAAGCCGACGGCTGGGACTCCGGCCTGATGGTGCTGGGCAGTGAAAAAGCAATGAAGCTGGCGCAAGAGCAAGGGCTGGCGGTATATATGATCAGCAAAACCGACGACGGCTTCAGCGCGCAGATGACACCGCAGTTTAAAGCGTTTCTGCTGCAGTAGCGTCACATAGCAAATGACTGGCGGGCCGTATGGGCCATTGCCAGTCATTTGCACTGATACACTGATTAATCAATAGGGTAGCTGCCAAGCGCTCTGCCAATGGCTACAAGCACCCCACCGCTTGCAAAGATGGTCGACCAGATAATATGCATCCGATAATACACCGTGATCCATCCCGTCAGCTCGCGGGGAAGGGATTGCAGAAATGTATACGCCTCCGATGGTACAAAGGTATCTTTTCCTGTTTTTATCTTTTTATTTTTCAATAAATTTTTGAAAAAAACGGTTGGAAAGTAGCTACCGAGATAACCAAAATATACAGCGAGTTGATTGAAATCATTCATGTACAACCCCTCGTTTGCGTATAGAGTGACGATACGCTCATACTTTTTACGGTTTATCCCAAAAAAATCATGGTGAGAAAACCAATAAAAGCGCCCAGAAAAAAAAGTATCGCTCCAAGATCCATCATCGCAGAAATCATTAGTTACCTATTATTTTATAAATACGTTCACCACTCCACTCACCTAATGCCCCCCCTATGGCACCACCGGTCAGACTGCCTGCGGAGGCACCAATTATCGCACAAGCAAGCCCCGCGCTACCGGCCATCGGTGCGCTGATAATACCCAGCGCAACACAAATACCGCCGCCGGCCATCGCGCCCCAGCCACCACCCAAGGCACCTCCTCCGGCGCTACCAATAAATGAACCATACCCTTTAAACGCGACCCGGGTGCATTCGCTTTCGCGGCCGACCGTACAGGAATTATAGATATCATTGGTGGTACTGGTCGCAGCCATGCCCAGCCCCACCCAGCCGGCATTCCGCATGAATCTTATCGCTCTGCTGGTGCCGTCCAGATAGGTCGAGTAGCCGCCAATCGCACCCACACCGGCCGTCGTCCACTCATGGACAATCGAACGGCTGGATAAGTTTAAGGCCCTTTTCATCCGCTCATACGGATGCAGATTAATAATTTTACGCGGCAGGCGGTTGAAAATCGGCTTATCCAGCATCGTCTTAAGTTCAGCGAATAACCGGTTACGCTCCACAAAAAACTGCTGGCTAATCAACGATCCCTGTGTGCGGAACTGATTTTGGTAGGCCCTTTCGATCTGCTTCAGAATCTCTTCAATACGGCTAAAGTAGCGCTTTCCGGCATCGCTGGCCGTGGCCAGCCCTGAACTGCTGCCGTTAAGAACGGTGGCTATCGTCTCATAATGGCGTTGCAGAAAACTTGCCTGTTGCGTATCCGCCTGCGCCAGCGTCTGGTTAACCCGATTCTTCGCCTGACGTAACTGCCTTAAGGCCGGCCCTTGCTGGGAATTGGCCGGATCGGCAACGATCAGGATATGTCCGGGCTTCAGCCAGGGCGTATCGGCATTTAGCCGCATAAAATAACCGGCGGCTGCGCTGCGTGGATTTCTGAACAGCATGTTGCCCTGTGAAGAGAGTGACCCCGGTGTTTCAACCACGCAATAACCGAGTTCAATACGCAGATAGGAAGGAAAGGTCATTAGTGAGACTCCTTGTCGTAATGACGTATATATGTGATGTCCTGGAATTGTCGCCGTAGAGAATGGCAACGGCGACGTCACCGGGTGGTAAAGGGCCGCTCCTGCGCCCCCTCCGATTGCCGTTCACCTCGCTAATACCACCTACGGTCGGTAATTCTGCCAGCATATTACCGACCGCGCCGAGGAATAAAAATACCGATTCGCCTAATTAATCAACGTGTTATTCCCTGGACGGCTCCGCCGGTTTATGCATCAGCAGATAGACCGCCGGGATCACCAGCATCGATAAAATCGGCGCGCTGATCATGCCACCAATCATCGGCGCGGCGATGCGCTGCATCACCTCGGAACCGGCACCGTCGCTCCACATAATCGGCAATAGCCCGGCCATAATGGTCGCCACCGTCATCACCTTCGGCCGGACGCGCAGCACCGCCCCTTCGCTGATGGCCGCCAGCAGTTGCTGGCGGGTCATCGGCCGGCCGCTCTGCCGCTGCTTGTGCAGCGCCTGATTCAGATACAGCACCATAATCACGCCGAACTCCGCCGCCACCCCGGCCAGGGCGATAAAGCCCACCGCGCCGGCCACCGACAGGTTGTAGTCCAGCAGATACAGCAGCCAGACGCCGCCGATCAGGGCAAACGGCAGCGTCGCCATAATCAGCAGCGCGTCGCGCACGCTGTTGAAAGTGACGAACAGCAGCACAAAAATAATCCCCAAGGTGACCGGTAGCACGACCTTCAGCTGGGCGCTGGCGCGTTCCAGATACTCGAACTGCCCGGACCAGCTCAGCGAAATACCGGACGGCAGCCTGACCTGCTGCGCCACCGCGTGCTGCATCTCTTCCACCGCCGACTTCAGATCCCGCCCGCGCAGATCGACATAGATCCACTCGGACAACCGGGCGTTCTCGCTTTTCAGCATCGGCGGTCCGTCGCTGACGCGAATATCCGCCAGCGCCGACAGCGGCAGCTGACTGCCGTTCGCCGTCACCACCGACAGATCGCGCAGCCCCTGCAGTGAGTCGCGGATCTCGCGCGGATAGCGCACGTTGATCGGATAGCGCGCCCGCCCTTCAATGGTTTCGCCGACGTTTTCGCCGCCGACCAAAGAAGCCACCATCGATTGCAGCTCGGTCACCGACACGCCATAGCGGGCAGCGCGCTGACGATCGATATCAATATCAACATAGCGCCCGCCGCTGAGCCGCTCCGCCAGCGCCGAGGAGACGCCCGGCACCTGCCGCACCACCTGCTCAATCTGCCCGGCGACGCGTTCGATATCCGCGCGGTTGCTGCCGTTGACCTTGATCCCCACCGGGCTTTTAATCCCGGTAGACAGCATATCCAGCCGGTTGCGAATCGGCGGCACCCAGACGTTGGCAATGCCCGGCACCTTGACCGCCTCGTCCAGCTCCGCCACCAGCTTGTCCATGGTGATGCCCGGTCGCCACTGGTCGCGCGGTTTAAAACGGATGGTGGTTTCCAGCATGGTGAGCGGCGCCGGGTCGGTGGCGGTTTCCGCCCGCCCGACCTTGCCGAAGACCGTCTCCACCTCCGGTACCGTTTTAATCAGCCGGTCGGTCAGCTGCAGCAGACGCCCCGCTTCACGCACCGAAATCCCCGGCAGGGTCGAAGGCATATACAGCAGATCCCCTTCGTCGAGCGGCGGCATAAATTCGCTGCCCAGCCGGCTGAGCGGGTACAGCGTCAGCGCCAGCAGCAGCGCGGAAAGGGCCAGCGTGAGGCGCGGCCGCGCCAGCACCGCCGCCAGCAAAGGCTGGTACAGGCGAATCAGCCAGCGGTTGATCGGGTTGGCCTGCTCATCAGGAATACGTCCGCGGATAAAGTAGCCCATCAGCACCGGCACCAGCGTAATGCCCAGCCCGGCCGCCACCGCCATCGCGTAGGTTTTGGTGAAGGCCAGCGGCGCGAACATCTTGCCCTCCTGCGCCTGCAGCGTGAACACCGGAATAAACGACAGCGTGATGATCAATAAGCTGCCGAACAGCGCCGGCCCGACCTCAACCGCCGCCTGCTCGGCAATACGCCAGTAGTCCTGCGCTTCCGGCTGCCGTTCAGGATGGCGCTGCCGCCACTGCTCCAGCACCTTATGCATGTTCTCGATCATCACGATCGCCGCGTCCACCATCGCGCCGATGGCGATGGCGATACCGCCCAGCGACATAATGTTGGCGTTCACCCCCTGATAGTGCATCACCACAAACGCGCCGAGAATACCGAGCGGCAGGGTCACCATCGCCACCAGCGCTGAACGGAAGTGGAACAGGAACAGCGTGCACACCAGCGCCACCACCACAAACTCCTCCAGCAGCTTGAACGACAGGTTATCGATCGCCTGCTCGATCAGCTGTGAACGGTCGTAAACCGTGACGATCTCCACGCCCGGCGGCAGCGTCTGCCGCAGCTGCTGCAGCTTGTCCTTCAGCGCATTGATGGTTTCCAGCGCGTTCTGGCCGTAGCGCATCACCACAATACCGCCGGCCACCTCCCCTTCGCCGTTCAGCTCCGCCACGCCGCGGCGGATTTCCGGCCCTTCGCGCAGCGTCGCCACCTGGGACAGCAGGATCGGCACGCCGTCGCGCACCGTTATCACCACATTGGCGAAATCCGCCGCCGTTTTCAGATAGCCGGCGCTGCGCACCATATACTCCGCTTCCCCCATTTCCAGCAGCGCGCCGCCGCCTTCCTGATTGGCCTCCTGCAGCGCCTTGACCACCTGCTGGTGGGAGACGTTAAGCGCGCGCAGGCTTTCCGGGTTGAGCACCACCTGATACTGGCGTACCATGCCGCCCACGCTGGCCACTTCGGCGACGTTGGGCACGGTTTTCAGCTCAAATTTCAGCGTCCAATCCTGCAGCGCGCGCAGATCCGCCAGGCTGTGACGGCCGCTCCTGTCCACCAGCGCGTACTCATACACCCAGCCGACGCCGGTGGCGTCCGGCCCGAGCGCCACCTTCACCTGCGGCGGCAGCGCAGACTGCACCTGGCTGAGCGACTCCAGCACGCGCGAGCGCGCCCAGTACAGATCGGTGCCGTCCTCAAACAGGATGTAGACATAGGCGTCGCCGAACATGGAGAAGCCGCGCACGGTTTTCGCGCCGGGTACCGTCAGCATGGTGGTGGTCAGCGGATAGGTCACCTGGTCCTCCACCACCTGCGGCGCTTTGCCCGGATAACTGGCGCGTACGATCACCTGCACGTCGGACAGATCCGGCAGCGCGTCCAGCGGCGCTTTCTGCAGCGCCCAGACGCCCCAGCCGGCCAGCATCGCCGCCGCCAGCAGCACCAGCAGCCGGTTGCGCAGCGACCAGCGAATGATTGCAGCAATCATTGGTGACCTCCGTGTGCATGATGATCCGCATGTTCGCCATGCGCTTGCGGCGTCGAATGTTCCCCGTGCTCCATCGCGGCCGCAGGCGGCTGATGTGCCCCGCGATCGTGAGGCTCTTTTTCAGCCGTCAGCTGCGGCAGCGCGCTGCGCAGGCTGGCTTCGGAATCGATCAGGAACTGTCCGGCGGTCACCACCCGTTGTCCGGCCTTCAGCCCGCGCGTGATCTCCACCCAGCCGTCCTGCTGCCGGCCCGTTTCCACCTCGACCGGTATAAAGTAGCCGTCGCCTTCGCTCACCAGCACCCGGTTACGATCGCCGCTCATGATCAACGCCTCCAGCGGAATTGCCGGCACCGGCCGCCCCGCCGCCGGCTGGCTGAGGCGCACCTGCAGGTACATGCCCGGTTTCAGCCGCTGCTGCGGGTTTTGCAGCTGCACCCGCGCCTTAAAGGTGCGCGTCAGCGGATCGACATTCGGCAGCAGTTCATCGATCGTGCCGCTGAAACGTTCGCCCGGCCAGCTGGCGCTGCCGGCGCTAACCGCATCGCCGACCTGCACCACCCCGGCCTGCGCCTGCGGATAGTCAATCACCATCCATACCCGGTCGAGCGTCGCCAGTTCAAACAGCCCCTGCGCGGCGCTGACCTGCGCGCCCTCACGCACATCCAGACTGTTGATAAAGCCGCTGGCGGGCGCCGTGACGGTAATGCGCGTTTGCGGCCGGCCGCTGCGCTCCACCTCGCGGATCACCGACTCCGGCATAAACTGCAGCTGCAGGCGCTGACGCGCCGCGGCGCTCAGCGCGCTGTCCCCCAGACGTCGCACCGCCAGATACTCCTGCTGCGCCGCATGCCACGCCGGGATCCACAGCTGCGCCAGCGCCTGGCCTTTTTTCACCTGCTGCTGGCTGGCGCGCACCCACAGCTTCTCCACCAGACCGCTGGCGCGCGCGGCGATCACCTGCACGCCGCGCTCGTCAATCGCCACGCTGCCGTACGCCTCCAGCTGCGGCGCCAGCGGGCGCAGCTCCACCGCTGCGGTGCGCACGCCAAGGTTTTGCTGCTGACGGGCGCTGATGGTCACCCCGCCCTGCTCCTGCACCTCGTCGGCATAGCGCGGCACCAGATCCATATCCATAAACGGTGAAGGCCCCGGCTTGTCAAAGCGCTGCCCCGGCACCATCGGGTCGTACCAATACAGCACCTGACGCTCGCCCGCCGGCGCCGCGCTCCCTGCCGGTGCCGATGATGGCGACGACGTCGCCAGCCAGTAACCGGCCCCGGCGCCTGCCGCCAGCGCCGCCAATAACGCAAGGTTAAAACGCATTTTCATCAGAGGATCTCCTGCGGGATCAGGTAACGGATGGCGGCCCACAGCTGCGCCAGCTGACGGGCGGCCTGGCCGGCGTTCAGCCGGGCATCCAGCAACGCGCGACGCGCCGCCAGCACAGCGGAAAGGTTGCTGCTGCCGCTACGGTACTGCGCCAGCAGCAGATCGAGACGCTGCTGCTGCAGTGGAATCGCCTGCTGACGCTGACGCTGCCACTGCGCCTGCGCCGCCTGATACTGAGCCAACAGAGTGTCCAGTTGCGCCCGATGGTCGCGGATCAGCAAGGTCAGCTGGTCGTTGGCCTCCAGGGTGCGCGACACGTCGGCGGCATAGTTTTTATCCTGTCGCTGCGCTTTAAACAGCGGCAGGTCGACGCTCAGCATGACGCCGGCCATATCTTCATAGCCGTCGGCGCGGCGCGCGTAATACACCTCCACGCCAACGTCGGGAATGGCGGCAATCGCCGACTGGGCGGAGCGCGCCTTGGCCACATCGGCTTCGCGGCCGGCCTGCACCACGTCCGGATGCTGGCGTATCGCCTGGCGCAGCACCTCACCGTCGGCCGGCAAACGCTCAAAGCGCGGCAGCTTACCAACGACCTGCTCGATCTGTTGCCCGGTCAGCTGCGTCAGCCTGGCCTGCGCCACCGTCACGTCGCGCTCGGCGGTGCTGATTTGGTCCTGCATCGCCAGCAGGGTCAGACGTGCGTCCACCACCTCGCTGGCCGACGAACTGCCGCTGGCCACGCCGGCGCGCTGCGCGCTAATCTGGCGCTCGCTCTCCGCAACCAACGCCCTGGCGTCGCGCAGGGTCTGCTGGCTTAACGCCAGCTCCAGCCAGGCTTGTGCGGTCTGCTGCTGCAAACGCGCGCGGATCGCCGCGCTGTTGGCCGAGGTTTTTTCCGCCTCGGCCCGCAGCGTATCGGCTTTTCGCTGACGCTTATTGCCGCTGACGTAGTCCTGCATGATGCCGATGCGTCCCATCGTCATGCCGTCGCGCGTCAGGCGATGGCCGTTGCCGCCCTGCACCGGTATGTTTTCAATCCCCAGCTTCAGTTTGGGATCGGGCAACTGCAGCGCGGAATCCGCCATATTGCGCAGTGCGGAAACCTGATGGCGGTTGGCGGACAGCTCGGCGGAGTAACGCTCCGCCGCCGACAGCGATTGTTCCAGCGTCAGGCCGGCCGCTTGCGCGCTCGCCGAACAGCAGACAAGCAGCAGCCAGCCCACCCGTGCCGGGTGAGAAAATAAGTTGGACATACCGCTCCTTACTGCTGACTGGCGCTGAGGGTAATCAGCTGGTAGCCGCCATCAACCTGGCGGAAGCTGAATTCAATCGGCGTATCGGCAGGCAGCTCCGCCAACGGCGGCTGCGGCTGCAGGAAGTTCATGGTCATCGGCGGCCAGCCGAGGGATTCGATAGCCGGGTGGGCGATCGACACCTTGTGCGGATTCCAGGCTTTCAACACGCCCTGAGTGTGGGTGACCGCCGCACCGTGTTCGGTGGCAGCATGGTGGAAGGTCGTCGGCTCTTCGGCCTGCACGACGGGGGATAACAACAGAAGAGAAAAAACGGCAACGCTCAATAAATTACGCATGACAATAGCTCCATAAAATAGTTAACCAACACGACATGCCGTCCGGGAGACGGTAAAGCGCGGGGTTGGCTATTCACGGAACCGACAGAATACAACCTCTGTCGGCGGCCCTGCTATCGGCGGCGTTTGCCAGTGGATAAGAGAAATTCGCGCGGTGGTTCGCGGTATGGCGAGCAACACGCTGAGACCGACCAGCAAGACCGCCAGCGAGGGGCTGGCATGATCCTGCTGCGCGTTATCCGGCACGCAGTGTTTTTCACACAGCGCATCGGCGCCCGTATGGCTGTCCATGCCCGGCGTCGCCTGCTGCAGATGCGACATATGCTGTGCGGCGACCGCTCTGCCGTCAGGCTGCAAATCGCAGCCGTGACCGGCAAGCGCCAGCTGGCCGTTAAGCAGCAGCCAGGCCAGCAGCAACAGCCATGCGCCGCTACGCTTGCTGACGAAGCGCAGACGATGCATAAACTGTGAAAGGACGGCCTGAACGGACATTTATTCTTCCTGAAAATATGTCACCAAGAGTATTGCGGAACGGCGAATGCCCTTCACCTCCGTGACAAGGTGAGGCCAATCATGACGGAGAGGGGATAAAATTCTTTGATTTCAGTCAATGGCGGGGGGAGCATTCGGCAATTAACGCGCAAAAAAATGGGTTCGGTAAACCGAACCCATTGTTAACACTGAATCTATCCAGCTGATGAATAAACTTACTTCTGCAGTTTACGCATCACCAGCGTGGCGTTGGTGCCGCCGAAACCGAAGCTGTTGGACATCACGGTGTTCAGTGCGCGCGTGGTCGGCTGGGTAACGATATCCATCCCCGCCGCCTTCTCGTCCAGATTGTCGATGTTGATGCTCGGGGCGATAAAGCCGTGTTCCAGCATCAGCAGGCTGTAGATAGCTTCCTGCACGCCGGCGGCGCCCAGCGAGTGGCCGGTCATCGCTTTGGTGGAAGAGATGGCCGGCGTGGTGTCGCCGAACACTTCGCGGATCGCGCCCAGCTCTTTCACATCGCCAACCGGCGTCGAGGTGCCGTGCACGTTGATGTAGTCGATCGGCGCATCCAGATCCTGCATCGCCATCTGCATGCAGCGCACCGCGCCTTCGCCGGATGGTGCGACCATATCCGCGCCGTCGGAGGTGGCGCCGTAGCCGATGATTTCGGCATAAATGTGCGCGCCGCGCGCCAGCGCGTGCTCCAGCTCTTCCACCACCACCATACCGCCGCCGCCGGCGATAACGAAGCCGTCGCGATCGGTGTCATAGGTGCGGGAAGCTTTTTCCGGCGTTTCGTTATATTTGGTGGACAGTGCGCCCATCGCATCAAACTCGCAGGCCATTTCCCAGCACAGCTCTTCACCGCCGCCGGCAAATACGATGTCCTGTTTGCCCAGCTGGATCTGCTCTACCGCATTACCGATACAGTGTGCGGAGGTGGCGCAGGCGGAGCTGATGGAGTAGTTGACGCCGTGGATTTTAAACGGCGTCGCCAGGCAGGCGGAAACGCCGGAGGCCATGGCTTTGGTGACCACGTAAGGGCCGACGGCTTTCAGGCCGCGCGGGCTGCGCATCGCATCGGCGCCGAACACCTGGAAGCGCGGAGAACCGCCGCCGGAGCCGGCGATCAGGCCAACGCGCGGGTTGTTCTGATAAACCTCTTCCGTCAGACCTGCGGACTGAATCGCTTCCTGCATGGACAGGTAAGCATAAATGGAAGCATCGCTCATAAAGCGCACGACTTTACGGTCGATCAGGCCGGCAGTGTCCAGTTTAACATTGCCCCATACGTGACTACGCATGCCGGAATCTTTTAGCTCCTGAGAGAAAGTAATCCCAGAACGACCTTCCTGCAGGCTCGCCAGGACCTCCTGTTGGTTATTACCAATGCTGGAGACAATACCCAGGCCAGTAATCACTGCACGTTTCATTCAATACCTCTTCCACAATTTTACATTCGGGATTTTGCCTCGCACTTTAGCGTACAGATGTACGCCGAACAAGTCCGATCAGCGTTTTTCAGCTTTATTCTTATCCAGTTTGCGCCGCAGCGCCAGCGCCGTTAAAATCGCGCTACCCCCTTGAATGACGAGCAACCCACCGTGAACAACTCCCCCATCCAAACCGCAGCGCTATCCTGGAACGAACAGGGTACACCTGTTTCGAAACAGTTTGATGACGTCTATTTTTCCAATCAGGATGGGCTGGAGGAAACCCGCTACGTCTTTCTCGGCGGCAACCGGCTGCCGGCGCGCTTCGCCGAACACCCGCGCCCGCTGTTTATCGCGGCGGAAACCGGCTTCGGCACCGGGCTGAACTTTTTAACCCTGTGGCAGGCGTTTGAACGCCATCTGCAGGCGAACCCCACCGCCCCGCTGCAACGCCTGCACTTTATCAGCTTTGAGAAATTCCCGCTGCAGCCGGCGGATCTGGCGGCGGCGCACGCCCGCTGGCCGGAGCTGGCGCCGTACGCCGATCAACTGCGCGCCAGCTGGCCGCAGGCGCTGCCCGGCTGTCACCGCCTGCTGCTGGCGGAGGGGCGCATCACGCTCGATCTGTGGTTCGGCGACGTCAACGCGCTGCTGCCGCGCTTCGATCACAGCATCAATAATCAGGTCGACGCCTGGTTCCTCGACGGCTTCGCCCCGGCGAAAAATCCCGATATGTGGAGCGAACAACTGTTCGCCGCCATGGCACGCTTTGCCCGGCCGGGCGGCAGCTTCGCCACATTTACCGCCGCCGGCTTCGTGCGTCGCGGCCTGCAGCAGGCGGGTTTTACGGTGGAAAGAGTCAAAGGCTTCGGTCAGAAACGCGAAATGCTGGTCGGCACGCTGCCGGCGGACAGCGCGCCGACGCCCGATCCGGCCCCCTGGTTCCACCGTCCGGCCGCCGATGCGACGCAGGATATCGCACTGGTCGGCGGCGGTATCGCCAGCGCCCTCACCGCGCTGGCGCTGCTGCGGCGCGGCGCCAAGGTGACGCTGTACTGCGCGGATGATGAGCCGGCCGCCGGCGCCTCCGGCAACCGTCAGGGGGCGCTGTATCCGCTGCTCAACGGCCGCGGCGACGTGCTGGAGCGTTTTTTCAGCGCCGCCTTTCCCTTCGCCCGCCGTCTGTATGACACGCTGGCCGACAGCGGCGTCGTCTTTGAGCATCAGTGGTGCGGCGTCAGCCAGCTGGCCTACGATGAAAAAAGCGCGGCGAAAATCGACAATATGCTGGGCACCGACTGGCCGGCGGCGTTCGCCTTCGGTGCCGATCGCGATACGCTCAGCCAGCTGTGCGGCGTCGACAGCGGCTTCGGCGGCATCAATTATCCGCAGGGCGGCTGGCTCTGCCCGGCAGAACTGACGCGCGGCGCGCTGGAACTGGCGCAGCGCCAGGGGCTACGCTGCCATTACCGCCACCGGCTCAGTGCGCTGACGGCGGAGCAGGACGGCTGGCGGCTTGATTTCAGCCACGGCGACAGCCGCCGGCATGACGTAGTGCTGCTGGCCAACGGCCACCAGTTGGCGACGCTGCCCCAGTGCGCCGAACTGCCGATGTATGCGGTGCGCGGCCAGGTCTCCCATATTCCGACCGCACCGGCGCTGGGCCAGCTGCGACAGGTATTGTGCTATGAAGGTTATCTGACGCCGGTCAGCCCGCAGCATCAGCAGCACTGCATCGGCGCCAGCTACCAGCGCGGCGTGACCGATACCGCCTACAGCGAGCAGGAACAACAGGAAAACCGCGCGCGGCTGCTGCGCTGTCTGCCGCAACAGGCATGGACGCAGCAGGCGAACGTCAGCGACGGGCAGGCCCGCTGCGGCGTGCGCTGCGCCACGCGCGATCATCTGCCGATGGCCGGCGCGCTGCCGGACTACCCGCAAACCCTGGCGTGCTACCAGAATCTGCCAAAACGGCGGCAGCGCGGAGAAGAGATTGATAAGGCGCCGGGCTACCCGAACCTGTTTATGCTCGGCGGGCTCGGCTCACGCGGGCTGTGTTCCGCGCCGCTGACGGCGGAAATTCTGGCGGCGCAGCTGTTCGGCGAGCCGTTGCCGGCCGATGCCGAGGTGCTGGCGGCGCTTAATCCGAACCGGATGTGGGTAAGAAAACTGCTGAAGGGACGCCCGCTGTAAACCGGGCAAGAGGTGCGCCCTTCTCCCCGTACGGCGAGAAGGGCAGCAAAGTGCAGAATCAGGCGGTAGGCAATGCGGCCTGGTACAAATTCTCCCACATCGCTTCCACCAACACCTGATCGGGCGGCGACAATTCACCGGCGCGGATGGCGTTATGCAGGCTGTCTTCAACCCGCGCCTTCAGCTGTTCGGCGCTGTGTTCGCCCTGCTCTTCCGCTTCGGCTACCGCCAGCGTCAGATGACCGCGCAGATAGCCACCGGCAAACAGTTCATCATCACTGGCGTGGTCTACCATGTCATCAATCAGCGCCAAAACGCGCGCTTCAAATTCAGCGATCATCGCATGTCCTCATGTTCCCCTGCGGCATGTCGCCGGTCAGGAGCGGTGTTTAAAGTAAAATCAGTTCAGATCTTCCGGGTAAGGAAAATTCTCAGCCGTCAGCGGCGGCGTATTGTAAAACGATCGTAACGCCTGAATAAAGCGCGCCGGCCGTTCGGGAATGCCTTTTTCCAGCAGCTCCAGCACCCGGGCGCGTACTTTTCGCTGGAAAGCGACGCGATCCGGCTCACAGTCGCCGTTCAGGTTGTCGCAGCTGACGTTGAACGGAAAGCCGGCGGCGACGCAGAACAGCCACTCCAGCGCCTGTGGTTTGACTTCAACCGCCTCAAATTCGCTTTGCGTTTGCGCATCGCGGCCGTCCGGGCAGTACCAGTAGCCAAAATCGACCAGCTTGCGCCGCTCTGCGCCGGCGATACACCAGTGGGAAATTTCATGCAGGCCGCTGGCGTAGAAACCATGGGCGAACACGATGCGGTGGTAAGGCAGCTCATCATCCGCCGGCAGATAAATCGGCTCGTCGTCGCCTTTAACCAGGCGCGTATTGTAATCGTCGCTGAAGCACTGATTAAAAATCTCAATCAGCTGGGGATACTGGTGCGTGTCTGACATAAAAAAACTCAAAGTAACCACAAAAACAGGGAGGCTATTATTTCACGTTGCCGCCCGATTGACCCGTTAAAAATGCATGGCCAGCCATTGCTGGATTTCAGCGCCGTGACTGTCGTACAGCAGCTTCAGGCTCATCACCAGTGAAACCACCACGATCATCGGGCGAATCAGCTTCTGCCCGCGCGTCATTACCATATGCGCGCCCATCCGCGCGCCCAGCACCTGCCCGACCAGCATCAGCAAACCGATGCCCCACACCACCTTGCCGCCGATGATAAAGAAGATCAGGCTGCCGAAGTTGGAGGTGAAGTTCAGCACCTTGGCGTGCGCGGTGGATTTCGCCAGGTTGAAGCCGCACAGCGTCACATAGGCCAGCGCGTAGAAAGAGCCGGCACCGGGGCCGAAAAAGCCGTCGTAAAAACCGACGCAGCCGCCGGCCACCAGACCGAACGGCAGCGCGCTCAGACGCCGCTGGCGATCGCTTTCTCCCAGACGCGGCGTCAGCAGGAAATAGAGCCCGATGCCAATCACCAGCAGCGGCAGCATCTGCCGCAGCAGATCGGCGCGCATATGCTGCACCAGAATCGCACCAGCGATCGAACCGATCAACGTCAGCAGGATCGTCAGCTTCTGTTCGCCAAGATTGACCGCCTTACGGCGGATAAAGTACAGGCTGGCGGACAGCGAACCGCCCACCGACTGCAGCTTGTTGGTCGCCAGCGCCTGCGCCGGCGGCACCCCTGCCGCCAGCAGCACCGGCACCGTCAGCAATCCGCCACCGCCGGCGATAGAATCAATAAAACCCGCCAATAACGCCACGGCAAACAACACCCCGAGCATTTCGGGGCTGACCATCAACCAGTCCATGAATTATTCCGCCGAAAAATGGTTATCCAATAACGCCTGACAGGAAGGCGGCAACGGCGGCACAACCCGCTTGCCCGGTTTCGAACTTGGCTGATGTGGCTCAAACCAGCTGGCCAGTTCAGCCCCGCAGCCGTCGCCCGGCGGCGGTGGATCCTGATCCTTGCACTCCAGGCTGTCCGGCGGGCAGCTCAACCGCACGTGCATATGGGCGCGGTGGCCAAACCACGGTCGTACCTTATGCAGCCAGCCGCGGTCGCTGCCGGCATCGTCGCACAGCCGCTGTTTAATCGCCGGGTTCACGAAGATGCGCGCCACTTTCTCGTCCTGCGCCGCCAGTTTGATCAGCGAACCAATCTGCGGCTGCCACTGATTATTACGCACCCGCATGCCGTCGCCGCTCACCAGATCTATCGGCTGCGGCTTCAGCAGCTGTCGCTCGCTCCAGCGCTGATGCGGCAGCTGCAGCCAGATATCGACGTCCAGACCGGACTGGTGACTGGCATGGCCGCTGCTGAAACGCCCGCCGGCCGGCATCGCCATATCGCCGATCAGCACCGTGCCCAGCCCCTGCTGTCCGGTCTCGCGAGTCAGGCGCTGAATAAACGCCAGCAGTTCCGGATGACCGAAATAGCGGCGCTGATCCTGACGCATCACCTGGTAGTCCGCCGCATTGAGCGGCAGCGGCCGGGCGCCGATCACGCAGCCGTTGGCAAAGCCGCCGATCGCCTGCGCCGAACCCGCTACCGGATGATCAATTTTTTGCCACGGCGTCAACGCCAGCGCGGACGTTGACGCCAGCAGCGCCATCAGACCCAACAACCCATTTTTCATCGTGATATCCATTGATTTCGCCATGCGGACGGACGCAATGCCGCGCCGCCGGAAAAACAGGCATCGTGACGATGCCCAGACATGAGAACAATGATACGGCGCGGTTACCAGCGCGGCACGTCGGAGAGCACGTCGCCGTTCTGCCCGCGCTGACGCAGCAGGTGGTCCATCAGCACGATCGCCATCATCGCTTCGGCGATCGGCACCGCGCGAATGCCGACGCACGGATCGTGGCGGCCGCGGGTGACCATATCCACCGCTTCGCCCTGGCGGTTGATGGTGCGCCCCGGCACCATAATGCTGGAGGTTGGCTTCAGCGCCAGATGGGCAATCACCGGCTGGCCGCTGCTGATGCCGCCGAGAATGCCGCCGGCGTGGTTGCTCTGGAAGCCTTCCGGGGTAATTTCATCGCGGTTTTCGCTGCCGCGCTTGGTGACCACGGCAAAACCGTCGCCAATCTCCACGCCTTTCACCGCGTTAATGCTCATCAGCGCATGCGCCAGATCGGCATCCAGGCGGTCAAACACCGGCTCGCCGAGGCCGACCGGCACGTTCTCCGCCACCACGCTGACTTTGGCGCCAATGGAGTCGCCCTCTTTTTTCAGCGCGCGCATCAGTTCATCCAGCGCTTCCAGCTTGTCGACATCCGGGCAGAAGAACGGGTTCTGCTCAACCTGCTCCCAGTCTTTCAGCTCGCAGCTGACGTCGCCGATCTGCGCCAGGTAACCGCGCACCTTCACACCGAATTTCTGTTCAAGGTACTTTTTGGCAATCGCGCCGGCCGCCACGCGCATCGCGGTTTCCCGCGCCGATGAGCGGCCGCCGCCGCGGTAGTCGCGCACGCCGTATTTCTGTTCGTAGGTGTAGTCGGCATGGCCCGGACGGAACACGTCTTTGATCGCGCCATAGTCTTGCGAACGCTGATCGGTGTTTTCGATCATCAGGCCGATGCTGGTGCCGGTGGTCACGCCTTCAAACACGCCGGAAAGAATGCGCACCCGGTCGGGTTCACGGCGCTGCGTGGTATAGCGCGAAGTGCCCGGACGACGGCGGTCCAGGTCATGTTGCAAATCTTCTTCCGTCAGCGCGATGCCCGGCGGCACCCCGTCAACGATACATCCCAGCGCCACCCCGTGAGATTCGCCAAAGGTGGTGACGCGGAATAACTGCCCAATACTGTTCCCTGCCATCACGGCTCCTTACCGTTACATTTTTTGTTATCGGGCCTGCAGCAGCAGGCCAGGGAAAATCATCAGCTGCGATACATGCTGAAATGCGCCTTGCAGTCCACCAGCTGCTGCTTGGTCAGCATAAATACGCCGTCGCCGCCGTTGGCAAACTCCAACCAGGTGAACGGAATATCCGGGTACTGCTCCATCAGGTGTACCATGCTGTTGCCGACTTCACAAATCAGCACGCCGTCATCGCTGAGGAAGTCCGGCGCGCAGGCCAGAATGCGGCGCACCAGTTTCAGGCCGTCGCTGCCCGCCGCCAGGCCCAGTTCCGGCTCAAAGCGAAACTCTTCCGGCAGATCGGACATATCTTCGGCATCAACATACGGCGGGTTGGTGACGATCAGATCGTACTGGATCGCGGGAACGTCGCGGAACAGATCGGAACGGATCGGGATCACCTGATGTTCAACGCCCAGCGCCTGAATATTGCGCTCGGTAACCGCCAGCACGTCGCTGGAGATGTCCACCGCGTCCACGTCCGCTTCCGGGAAGGCGTACCCGCAGGCGATGGCGATGCAGCCGCTGCCGGTGCACATATCCAGAATATGGCGCGGCGGATGCGGGATCAGGCCGCTGAACCCATCGTTGATCAGCTCACCAATCGGCGAACGCGGCACCAGCACGCGCTCATCAACGTAAAACTCCAGGCCGCAGAACCAGGCCTTGTTGGTCAGATACGCCACCGGCACGCGCTCGTTGATGCGGCGGATCACCCGCTCGACGATGC
The DNA here is from genome assembly GCF_009817885.1 of Serratia rhizosphaerae. NCBI lineage: Bacteria > Pseudomonadati > Pseudomonadota > Gammaproteobacteria > Enterobacterales > Yersiniaceae > Serratia > Serratia rhizosphaerae. Next base: position 3,743,705 of record NZ_CP041764.1, on the reverse strand, counting down.
GATGGCGCTCGCTGGAGGTCAGACGCGCGCTGCGCATCTCTTCCGGAATATCCAGCGGCAGATACAAACTCGGCAGAACCAGCTGCACCGCTTCGTCCCACGGATTATCGGTTCCGTGACCATAGTAGATATTGGCGGCGCTGAAGCGGCTGACGGTCCAGCGCAGCATATCCTGAATGGTGTGCAGTTCGTTCACTGCTTCGTCGACGAAAATTTTGTCCAAAGTGCCCTCCGGCAGGCGGCTGTGATTCATGAGATAGCCGCATAGTTTGCCACGAAGCCCGCGACAAATCAGCAGCTATATACGCCCCTGCAGCAAGTTGCCGACGCACCGGTAAACGGCGGCTGGCGGGCAGGATGCGCGGTCATCACGTTAAGGTTAGCCGCTTCTCATTAACCTGGCTTAACCTGACGGCAACAGTTTTGCGTCGTCAGATCGCGCGCGACACGATAAACTAACGCTAAAATAGTCGTCAGTGAATGAGAACCATGAAGAACAAACCGCCGCTGAGCCAGGATGAACTGCAGCTCTTCAGAGACTCGGTGACGGGCGCCAAGAAGCTGCGTCAGGACACCATTGTCCACCGCCCGCCCAAACCCAAAATCAAGCAGACGCCGCCGCAGCGCCTGCTGCAGGAACAGGTCGACGCCAGTTTCTATTTTTCCGATGAGTTCCAGCCGCAGCTGGACGAAGACGGCCCGACCCGCTATGTACGCCCCGGTGCCAGCCAGTTTGAACTGAAAAAGCTGCGCCGCGGCGACTATGTGCCGGATCTGTTTCTCGATCTGCACGGGCTGACGCAACTGCAGGCCAAACAGGAGTTGGGGGCGCTGATCGCCGCCTGTAAACGCGAGCACGTCTACTGCGCCTGCGTGATGCACGGGCACGGCAAACATATTCTCAAGCAGCAGACGCCGCTGTGGCTGGCGCAGCACCCGGACGTGCTGGCGTTCCATCAGGCGCCGAAAGAATGGGGCGGCAATGCCGCCATATTGCTGTTGGTCGAACTGGCTGACTAGGCCGCTGAAATGACAAAGGGCGATGTTTATCATCGCCCTTTGCGGTTAATGCGCATTGCGCCGTCAGACTTTCGCCATCAGCTGTGACGGGCTGACCTGCCACTCCAGCTTGCCTGCGCTGCCGTCCTGCGTCAGTTCGACATAGGCGATCGCCGAGGTAGCGAACATCGGCGGGCATTCGCCCGGGCACAGTTCCGCCACCAGATAGCCGACCAGCGGCAGGTGAGAAACGACCAGCACCGACTTCACCCCCTGCTGCGCCAGGACCTGCAGATAGCTGCCGACCAGCGCGGCGTCGCCGCCCGGGGTCAGCGCCGGCATCACTTCCGCGCCATCCGGCAGCGTCAGCGCAGCACGCACCGTGTCCAGCGTCTGCTCGGCGCGCAGATAAGGACTGACCAGCACGCGTTCAATATCCACAGACTTGGTGTTCAACCAGGCCGCCATCTGACGTGACTCATCACGGCCGCAAAGGGTAAGAGGTCTTACCGCATCGCTGGCCGCATCGAGCGCCGCCTCTCCGTGACGCATAATCAAAACTTGCATAGTGCACCGCTGTTGTTGACAAAATAACTGCGTAATTGCAGCAGCCGCTTCAATGACTCCGGCTCATTACCGGCCACGCTGAACGTGCCGTAGCGCCGGGCCCCTGATTAACGCAAAAGCACATTGTGCTTCCAAACGATAACGCGCCGTCTCTCTATGGCGGCCGGGCATTTTGCCTGAAAGTTCACGTAAAGAAAACGCCGTTTTTTCGCCGTCGGCGCGACTTTACGCGAAGCCATCGTTCACTTTACAACCAATTCAACAGGTTAAATTTCACGCGCAATGCGCGAGATTTCATACCGGCGGCTCACCCTTCGCCGCCGACAACCTACGTTACCTCGCCCCTATCTCCCTGTACAGCGTCCGGGATTGCAGGTGTTGCAAGGAGTGATAGCGATCACATCACGCCCCTGCTGTTACTGTAGTGCAAATCGGGCCGCCATGCTGCCCGCTAGCGGGGATAGAAACGCTCGCCCTGTTGTGCCATGCGCTGCAGACGTTCGCACGGCGCAAAATGCTCGCCGTGCTGCTGCTGCAGATATTGCAGGGTTTTCACCACCGTCTCCGCACCAAGCTCATCCATATAGCGGAACGGTCCGCCGAGGAACGGCGGGAAGCCAATGCCGAACACCGCGCCGATATCGCCGTCGCGGGCGCTGCGAATCACGCCTTCTTCCAGACAACGCGCCGCTTCGTTCAACATCATCATCACGCAGCGCTGGGCGATCTCCGCCGGCGGCAGATGCGCCTTCGGCGTGACGCCGAGCAGCGTATAAACCGAAGCATCGGCACGTTTTCGGCGCTGGCGCTGCTGGCCTTCGCTGGGATACAGATAGAAGCCCTTGCCGTTCTTGCGCCCCTTGCGGCCATCTTTCAGCACCGCATCAAACGCCGCCGGCGCGGCGAAGCGCGGCCCCAGTTCCTCCACCAGAATAGGAATAATTTTGGTGCCTACGTCGATGCCGACCTCGTCCAACAGCGTAATCGGCCCCACCGGGAAGCCGAAATCCACCAGCGCCTTATCCAGCGCCTCGATCGGCTCGCCGACCAGCAGGCAGCGCGCCGCCTCATTAATATAGGGCGCCAGGATGCGGTTGACGTAAAAACCGGCGCGGTCGGCCACCACTATCGCCGTTTTCCCCTGCTTATGCGCCAGCGCCACGGTAGTGGCGATGGTTGCGGCGCTGGTTGCGGCATGCGGTATCACCTCCACCAGCGGCATTTTGTCCACCGGGCTGAAATAGTGCAGGCCGATCACTTGCTCCGGCCGCTGCGCCTTGGCGGCGATCTGGCTAATCGGCAGCGAAGAGGTGTTAGAGGCAAAGACGGTATGCGGCGCGGCATGCTGCTCTACCTCCGCCACCATCTGCTGCTTCAGAGCCAGATCTTCGAACACCGCCTCCACCACAATATCCAGCTGCTCAAAACCGCAGTAATCGGTGGTGCCGGAAATCAGCATCATCTGCTTTTGCCGCTCTGCCGGACGCATGCGTTTGCGGCGCACCCGCTTGCTCAGCACGTCCCAGCTGTATTTCAGTGCGTGATTAATGCCCTGGGTGCTGATGTCCTTAATACGTACCGGCAAACCGCCGCGCGTGGCCGTCACACAGGCGATGCCGCCGCCCATCAGGCCGCCGCCCAGAATGCCGACCCGTTCAAGCGCGTGCGGCTGCGCATCGGCGCCACGCTCCTTTTTCAGCGCGGTGGAAGCAAAAAACAGGCTGCGCAGCGCCGCTGACTGCGGCGTCATCGCCAGCTCGCCAAACGCGCGCGCCTCGGCCTCATAACCGCTGGCGCTGCCCTGGTCCAAACCGGTACGCACCACCTGGATAATCCGCTCCGCCGCCGGATAATTACCGTGCGTCTTCTCCAGCGTTTTCTTGCGCACGATGGCGAACAGCGCACTGCGCCCGAGCGGGCCGTTGAGCAACCGTTCCTGCCACGGCAGTTCGCGCCGCGCCGACCAGCCCTGCCTGGCGCGCGCGACCGCCGTCTCAAGCAAAATGGCGTGCGGCACCGCATCGTCCACCAGCCCCATGCGCAGCGCCTGACGGGCGCGGATCTGTTTGCCGGTCAGCATCATATCCAGCGCTTTGCCGGCGCCAATCAGACGCGGCAGCCGCTGCGTGCCGCCGGATCCCGGCAACAGCCCCAGCTGCACTTCCGGCAGGCCGAGCGCGGTTTTATCGTCCAGGGAACATACCCGGCTGTGGCAAGCCAGCGCCAGCTCGAGCCCGCCGCCCAGACAGGCACCGTGGATCGCCGCCACCACCGGCACCGGAAAAGCCGCCAGCTGCGCCAGCGTGCTCTGCCCTTTCTTCGCCAGCGACTGCGCCTCTTTGGCGCTGTTGCAGGCGGCGATCATGGTGATATCGGCGCCGGCAATAAAGGAATCGGGCTTACCGGAGATAATGACCAGGCCTTCCAGCGTGGTCTGCTGCTGCGCCTGGATCAGCACATCGTTAATCTGTTCAACAAACTCCGCCTTCAGCGTATTGACCTTTTCCCCCGGCACGTCGATGGTAATCACGCCGATGTTGTCCGGCCGCAGGGTCAGACGAAACGCCGTCTGTGGAGCCCGTTGCTCATGCAGTGCATTGGTCGCTGCGCTCATTATTCCACCTCCACAACCATCGCCGCGCCCAGACCGCCGGCGGCGCAGGCGGTCGCCAGCCCCAGACCGCCGCCGCGACGTTTCAGCTCATGCAGCGTCTGGGTAATCATGCGCGCGCCGGTGGCGGCAAACGGATGCCCGTAGGCAATAGAGCCGCCCAGTACGTTGAACTTCTCCATGTCGACTTCCCCGATCGCCGCGTCGCGCCCTAGCTTCTCGTGGGCGAACGCCGCGCTGGCGAACATTTTCAGGTTGGCCAGCGTCTGCGCGGCGAAGGCTTCATGCATATCAATCAACGTTAAATCGGCCAGCGTAATGCCCGCCCGATCCAGCGCCAGCGGCGTGGCGTACGACGGCCCCAGCAGCATATCCTGCCAGACGTCGATGGCGGCAAAGGCGAAGCTGCGCAGATAGCCGAGCGGCCGCAGCCCCAGCTCTCTGGCGCGGGATTCGCTCATCATCAGCACCGCCGCCGCACCGTCGGTGAGCGGCGTACTGTTGGCCGCGGTCACGCTGCCGTGTTTACGATCGAAGGCCGGCTTTAATTTGGCGTAGGAGGCCAGGCTGGAGTCTTTGCGGACATTGTTGTCTTCGGTCAGTTCCGCCTTATACGGCGGCACGTATGCCGTCATTACTTCATCGTGCAGCCAGCCCTGCTCCCAGGCATTGGCCGCCAACTGGTGAGAACGGTGTGCCAGCGCGTCCTGATCTTCACGGCTGATGCCGTGCGTCTTCGCCATTTGTTCGGCGGTGTCGCCCATCCGCAGGCCGGTGGAGTATTCCGCCACCGCCGGCGGCACCGGCAGCAGGTCGCGGAACTTCAACCGGCTGAACAGCTTCAGGCGCTGCGACAGCGTGCGCGCTTTGTTGACGTCCACCAGCGTACGCGCCAGCGCTTTGCTGACGCCGATCGGCAGTACGGAGGAAGAATCAGCGCCGCCGGCAATGCCGACGCTGATGCTGCCGGCGATAATGCTTTCCGCCACGTTGGCGATCGCCTGGAAACTGGTGGCGCAGGCGCGGGAGACGCTGTAGGCGTCGGTATGTACGCTCATGCCGGTGCCGAGCACGATCTCGCGCGCGATATTCGGCGCCTCCGGCATCTGCACCACCTGGCCAAACACCAGCTGTTCAATCAGCGTCGCGTCGATGCCGCTGCGCGCCACCAACTCACTGACCGCCATTTTACCGAGATCCACCGCCGGCACGCCGTGATAGGCGGTCGCCTGTTTGGCGAACGGGGTGCGTAATCCATTAACTATTGCAATTCTGTCTCCCTGACGGGTGACCAGCGGCAGTGCCTTACTCATAAATGCTCCTGAAGAAAGTAACGTCAGCGCAATCCGCAAAACAGGTCTGACCTGATGAGGTCATTGTTAACCAGATGTTTACATTTGGCAAACCGTCAGAGGTGAAATCTGCGAGCAGGAGCAACTTTCAAACGGGGGGATAAACCGGCAAGGGGAAAATAAAGAGGCTGCGCGGCGGGTGCCGCGCAGAATACCGTGATGCGTTAACGCAGGCCCAGCTGAAAAATCAGCGTTTCCGCCTGGCAGGAAAAGGTGAAATCAGCGTTCAATCGCACGCCGCCGTCTACCGGCTGCAGGCTGCTGCTGATGGCGCAGGGATCGGACTCCACCGAACGCGCTTTTTCCGTCAGCGCCGTCAGCGTTTGCTGCGCGTCTTGCTCGTCGGTAAAAATCTGGCTGTAGGACGCGGTGCAGTCGGTATTGTCCATCACGGTGCCGACATCCACACAGCAGCATGCTGCCGTTTCCTGCGCGCTGCATTTATTCATTGCATCTGACATAGTCAATTCTCCTCACGACGCCTGGGGTATGACCCGGCGCAAAGACCCAAGATTCTGTAAGCCATTTTACGCCTCGCCGTATGAGATCACTAGCACTTACTCTCTGTAGGTGTTTTAAGTGATGGAAATCACAAATAAAAATATTCATTTGATAAATAAACATAGGAATTTTGTTATTTACCGCTGGCGTTTTGTTAAGCAGATCTCTTTTTTGATATCAACTTGGAAATATTTCAAAAACAAAGTTGCAACATCTTAACAGGTCAGACCTATAATTCAGCCACTGGTCTGATTTGTCTGATGGATAACGGACCCTACAATCCCGCGCTCCTTGTTACCACGTGTAACATAGTTTAAATAATAAACACATAATGAGGTTTTGGTCATGAGCCAGAAAAACCTATTCAAGAAAACAGCTCTTGCAGCTGCAGTGGCGATTATTTCTTCAAACGTGTATGCCGCAGGATTCCAGTTGAATGAGTACTCTTCTTCTGGTTTAGGCCGTTCTTTTTCTGGTGAAGGCGCCGTCGCCGACAATGCCACCTCAGCCAGCCGCAACCCGGCGACCATGATGATGTTTGACCGCCCGACCTTCTCCGCCGGCGCCATCTTTGTCGACCCGGGCGTTGATATTTCCGGTACTTCACGCTCCGGCAACAGCCTGGATGCGAAAAACATCGCGCCGGCACAGTGGATCCCGAACCTTCATTATATCCACCCGCTGAACGACCAGTGGGCCGTCGGCGGCTCGGTCACCAGCAACTACGGCCTGGCGACCGAATTTAACGACGGCTATACCGCCGGCCCGTACGCCGGTAAAACCGATCTGACCACCGTTAACCTCAACCTGAGCGCCGCGTACCGCCTGAACCAGCACTTCAGCTTCGGCCTGGGCTTTGATGCGCTGTACGCCAAGGCCAAGCTCGAACGCTACGCCGGCGAAAGCGGCGCCGCGGTCGGCATGCCTGCCGATACCCAGATTTCACACCTGAAGGGCGACGAATGGGGCTACGGCTGGAACGCCGGCATCCTGTATGAAGTGGATGAAAACAACCGCTACGGCCTGACCTACCGTTCCGAAATCAAAGTCGACTTCGACGGCGATTACAAGAGCAGCGTCCCATCAAGCTTTAACCCGATGCAGGGCATGACCGGCCTGCCATGGGGCACCGACGGCAACACCATTCCTGGCTCTCTGTCGCTGCACCTGCCTGAGATGTGGGAAATTTCCGGTTATAACCGGGTGGCGCCAAAGTGGGCCGTTCACTACAGCCTGGCGTACACCAGCTGGAGCCAGTTCCAGGAGCTGCGCGCCACCGGCAGCAACGGCCAGACGCTGTTCGAGAAGCATGAAGGCTTCAAAGACGCTTACCGCATCGCGCTGGGTACCACCTATTACTACGACGATAACTGGACCTTCCGTACCGGTATCGCCTTCGATGACAGCCCGGTACCGGCCCAGAACCGCTCCATTTCCATCCCGGATCAGGACCGCTTCTGGCTCAGCGCCGGCACCACCTACGCGTTCAACCAGAACGCCTCGGTGGACGTGGGCGTCTCCTATATGCACGGTCAGCACGTTACCGTCAAGGAAGGCCCGTACACCTTCGAGTCTGAAGGTAAAGCCTGGCTGTACGGCGCTAACTTCAACTACACGTTCTAAGCTGCGCCCGACAGCATCAGCGATAAAAAAACCCGCCGAATGGCGGGTTTTTCTTTATACGCTTTCTGTGCCGGCCTATTCCGCCGAGTCGATATCGTCCAGATCGCCCTGAATCGCCTTGGCGTTCGGGTTCTCTTCCGGCTTCAGCACGCCGCCGTTGGCGATAAAGTCGTGGCGCTGGAAGTACGCCTCGCGCACCATCAGGTACGGATCGGAAGAGTTGCGCAGCAGGCCATCGGAATCCAGCAGCTGGGCGCGAGTCTCAATGCCTTCCACCACCCACTTGCCGGCCGACATCCAGAAGGTCAGATAGCTCAGCACCGGATAGAGCGAATCGGCCCAGTCGCCGCCCTCGTCACGCAGGGTGAAGCTGCCATAGCCCGGCAGCATCACATACGGGCCGTAACCGACGCCATAGTGCCCCATCGTGCTGCCGAAGCGGTTAGGCTCTTCGCGCGCCAGTTTCGGGTTAGCCATGCCGGCCACGTCGATCAGGCCGCCCATGCCGAGGATGGTGTTCAGGAAGAAGCGGTTGAAGTGGATCATCCCGCGGTACGGGTCGCCCTTCAGGAAGGCGTTGACCATGCTGGCCGGCTCTTCAAGGTTAGAAGTAAAGTTACTCAGTCCGTTACGCGCCGGCTGCGGCACATAATCACGCCACGCTACCGCCACCGGCCGCAGCACATACGGATCCAACACGTTGTAGTTAAAATCGAACATCGTCCGGTTGAATCCTTCCAAAGGATCGGATCGCCCTTGGGGTTCGTTCTCAGGGGTGCTGGCGCACCCGACGAGCAACACCGTTGCGAAAGCCAGCCCAGTCAGGCGAAAGTTCATATTTTTCTCCATAAAAAACAGTACGCTCAGTCTTTTATTAAGGGACCTGTTTGTCTATCTGAACGCTAACTTGCCCGTTACCGCTGAACGTCTGCAGCGCACTCTCACCGAACCAGTCGCCGGCCTGCGGCGTTGCCAGACCGTCATGAGAAATCCGCACGCGCACCTTTACCTGATGCAGCGACGACAGTAAACGCTCCGGCATCATGGCGTTGCTGTCATCCAGCGAGAACGACAGCGGGAAACGGCTCAGAGGTAATTGTTTTACAGCAACCGGCACCGGGCTTTTGCCATCGGTCACCGAAATTATCAGCGTCCCTTGTTGGGGTAATGCGTTGGCTGCCTCTGGAGACAACGTGACATTGACACCAAGTTTAACAGTTTCGTCGCCGGCCTGTACTTTTGCTTGTTCAATACTGCGCTTTAGTACTTCCGCACGGCGATCGTCAGCCGGTAATAATTTTAGCATCACCTGCCAGGCGCCGATGGCCTGCCGGTAGTCGCCCTGTTCAAAAGCGTTAAACGCCAACAGGCTGAGAATACGCAGGTTGCTGTGATCTTCAGCGATCATTTTACGCAGCATCAGCGACGCCTGCTTGTTATCTTCCGGATCGTTGGAACGCGTCAACACTTCGGCGTACCCCAGACGGACTTCCAGATTATTCGGATCCAGCTGATAGGCATGGGCAAACGCCTGCGTGGCGGTGGTGGCGTTATTCAGCGCCATACCGACCCGCCCCAGCATCATCCAGTCATTGATATTACGGCCGTCCTGCTGCAGCGCGGTGCGCAGCCCCAGCCCCAGACGGGCGATCTCTTCCATGCTGAGCGGTTGCGCATGCTCGTTGGCGACCCGGGCGCGCAGCGCCGGCATCTGATCCTGCACCTGCCGCCAGGCCGCCACCTGCGCCATACCGCCGGTTTTCAGATAAAAGCCAACCGCCACCACGATCAGCAGCAGCACGCCCGGCAACAGCGCCCAGCGGTTGATCGGTTTACTCTGCGCCGTCGCCTGGCCGGGAATATCGTCCAGCAGGTTCTGTTGCAGCTCTTTCACCAGTTCGGGACGCTCGGCGACCACGCCCTGCTGTTCATCCTGTTCCAGCTCACTCAGACGCTCCTGGTACAGCACCTTGTTCAGCGTGTCGCGGCTGGTGGCGCTGTCCGCCCGGTTCTGCCGCATAGCCGGCACCAGCAACAGCGCGACGGCGCCCAGCAGCAACACGATAATCATCAGCCAAAAAGCCATTAGCGTTTCTTCCTGTCAGTCTCTTCCAGCAGCGCCGCCAGACGCTGTTGCTCCTGTGCGGAGAAGTCGTCGTTATCCGCCGGAGTGCGGCGGCGGCTGCGCATAATCACCACCGCGCCGCCAATCAGCACAAACAGCAGCGGGCCGACCCACAGGATCAGCGTCGCCGGCGTCACCGGCGGTTCATAGGTGACGAAGTTGCCGTAGCGGACCACCATATAATCGATGACCTGCTGCTTGTTCTGCCCCTGCATCATCAGTTCATAGACTTTGGCGCGCATATCGGCGGCGATGATGGCGTTGGAATCGGCGATGCTGTTGTTCTGGCATTTCGGGCAGCGCAGCTGTTCGGTCAGCTCGCGATACTGCTGCTCCTGCTCCACCGAATCAAAATGGTAAGTATCAATGGCCGCAGCGGCGCTAAAGCTCAGCAATGCGGCCAATATCACGGCGGCGAATCTCATACTGCGCCTCCGTACTTGCGGTACAGCGGCAGCACTTCCTGCTGCCAGACCCGTTCATTCATATCGCCGGCGTGGCGGTAGCGGATAATGCCCTGCCCGTCGATCAGAAAGGTTTCCGGCGCGCCGTACACGCCAAGGTCCAGCCCCAGCATGCCGTCGCCGTCAAACAGGCTGAGCGCGTAAGGGTTGCCCAGGCTGTTAAGCCAGTTGACCGCCTTGGCGCGGTCGTCCTTGTAGTTCAGCCCCACCACGCGCACGCCGCGGCTCGCCAGCTGATTCAGATACTGGTGTTCGGCGCGGCAGGTCGGGCACCAGGTGGCCCAGACGTTCAGCAATATCGGTTTACCGTCGCGCAGCACCGCCTGATCGTAGGTTTTACCCGGCCGATCGAGCGACTCCAGCTTAAAGGTCGGCACCGGTTTACCGATCAATGCCGATTCCAGCATGGTCGGATCCTCCCCGCCGGCGTTGCGCGTCAGCTGCACCATAAAGGCGGCCACCAGCAACAAGAACAGGATTAAGGGAATAAATAACAGTTTACGGTTCATGCCTGCGCCTCCCGCTTGCCCTGACGCGCCAGTTTTTTCTTCATGCGATAACGCGGATCGAGGATACACAGCAGCCCGCCCAGCGCCATAAATACGCCGCCGAACCAGATCCAGCGGACGAACGGTTTGTAATACAGCCGCACCGCCCAGGAGCCGTCGTCCAGCTCCTCGCCCAACGCCGCGTACAGATCGCGCGTCAGTCCGCCGTCGATCGCGGCTTCCGTCATCATGCTGCGCGCCACGCTGTAGTAGCGTTTTTCCGCATGCAGCGTCGCTTCCGCCTTACCGTTGCGCGTCACGTCGATAATGCCGACCCCGCCGGTGTAGTTCGGCCCACGGATATCGTGCACGTCGCGGAACACAAAGTGATAGTCGTGAATATCCACGCTGTCGCCGGCCTTCATCCGCACGTCGCGCTCCACGCTGTAGTTCTGGCTGAAGGCGATGCCGATCACCGTTACCGCCACGCCCAAATGCCCCAGCACCATGCCCCAGTGGCTGCGCGACAAATGGCGCAGGCCGCGCCAGAAGCCGTGACGGTGCGTGGCGCGCTCGTGCAGCTCCATCAGCGTCAGCACAATGACCCAGACCGCCATCAGCAGCCCGACCACCGTCATGCCGGCAATGCTGTCCTGCAGCAGCCACGGCAGCAGAATCGACAGCAGCAGAGTCACCACCAGCGCAACGCCCAGGCGACGCCACAGCTTGCTCGGCTCGTCACGGCGCCAGCGCACCAGCGGGCCGATGCCCAGCAGCAGCGCCATCGGCGCCATCAGCCAGGTGAACATGGTGTTGAAGAAAGGCTCGCCGATCGAGATGCTGCCCAGCCCGAGTTGCTTATGCACCAGCGGCAGTAACGTGCCCAGCAGCACCACCAGCATCGCGGCCATCAGCAATACGTTGTTGCCCAGCAGGAAGGTCTCGCGGGAAAAGGTTTCGTGCTGCACCCGGCTGCGCACCTGGCCGCCTTTAAAGGCGTACAGCAGCAGCGAACCGCCGATAACAATCACCAGATAGGCGAGAATAAACATGCCGCGCGCCGGATCGGAGGCAAAAGAGTGCACCGACACCAGCACGCCGGAACGCACCAGGAAGGTGCCGAGCAGGCACAGCGAGAACGCGGTGATCGCCAGCAGCACCGTCCACGCCTTAAAGGTGCCTCGTTTTTCCGTCACCGCCAGCGAGTGCATCAGCGCGGTGCCCGCCAGCCACGGCATGAAGGAGGCATTCTCCACCGGATCCCAGAACCACCAGCCGCCCCAGCCCAACTCGTAGTAGGCCCAGGCGGAGCCCAGTACGATGCCGAGGGTCAGAAACACCCAGGCGGCGGTAGTCCACGGCCGCGACCAGCGCGCCCAGGCGGTGTCGAGCCGCCCGGCCATCAGCGAGGCAATGGCGAAGGCAAACGCCACCGAAAAGCCGACGTAGCCCATATACAGCAGCGGCGGATGGAAAATCAGCCCGACGTCCTGCAGCAACGGGTTCAGATCGCGGCCGTCGATCGGGAAGTTCGGCAAGGTGCGGGTGAACGGGTTGGAAGTCATGATGATAAACAGCAGGAAACCGGCGGTAATCATCCCCATCACCGACAACACCCGCGCCACCGCATCCTGCGGCATGGAGCGGCTGAACAGCGCCACCGCCAGCGACCAGCAGCTCAGCAGCAGCACCCAGAGCAGCAGCGAGCCTTCATGCGCCCCCCAGGTGGCGGCGATGCGGTAATAGACCGGCAGCTGCGTGTTGGAGTTGGCGGCAACATAGGCGACGGTAAAATCGTTAACGATAAAGGCGTGCACCAGGCAGATAAACGCCAGCGCAATGGCGGCGAACATGCCATAGGTCAGCGGACGCGCCACCGCCATCATGCGGCGGTCCTGACGCGCGGCTCCCCACTGCGGGTAAATGCTCAGCAGCAGCGATACCGCCAGCGCCAGACACAACAGAAAACTTCCCAGCTCCGGTATCATGACTGGCTGTCCTCCTGCGGCGCGCGATAGGCCGACGCCGGCCCTTTATGGTTCTCTTTCATCGCATCGGCCACTTCCGGCGGGGTATATTTCTCATCGTGCTTGGCCAGCACTTCTTTGGCGTTCACCACGTTGCCTTCCCCCAGCACGCCCTGCGCCACCACGCCCTGCCCTTCGCGGAACAGATCCGGCAGGATGCCTTCATAGGTCACGGCGATCGCGCCGCGCGCGTCATACACCTTAAAGCTGACCTTCAGCGTTTCCGGATCGCGCTTCACCGAGCCCGGCATCACCATGCCGCCGATGCGCAGGCGCTGCCCGACCTCCGGTTTTTCGTGATTTTCCCCTTTGCCCTGCAGGATTTCACCCGGGGTATAAAACAGATCGATGTTGGAGCGCAGCGCATACAGCACCAACGAAGCGGTAAGCGCGATGCCGACCAGCACCACAATGGCCAGATAGAGGCGACTTTTACGACGTGGATTCACAATGATTTCTCCCGCGCAGCGGCGGACTGCGGCGCAGCCGATGTTTTAGCATGTTGTGATTGGCGGATACGGCGTTCGCGCGCCTGACGGCGGCGCACATCGGCCAGCAGCTGCCGGCGTTGCCACAGGGTATGGCACACCAGACCCAGCAACGGAATCAGCGTGGCGGCCACCGCCAGCCACACATAAAAGGCGTAACCGCCCATGGCGAAGAACGCCGTCCAGGAGGAAAATGCGGCATTCATGACTGACGCTCCTTGTTAACCAGGGCCGCCACCCACGGGCGATGACGCTCCTGCGCCAGAATCAGGTTGCGCAGGCGCATCAGCGTCAGGGTAATAAAGAACAGCAAATAGCCGAGGATCGCCCAGCGCAGCGGCGTACGCATGCTTGGCGCAATGCTCTGCTGCATATTGGTCGACCCCTGATGCAGCGTGTTCCACCATTCGACCGAGAAATGAATAATCGGGATATTGACCACGCCGACCAGCACCAGAATACCGGCGGCGCGGCCGGCCAGCCGGCGGTCTTCAAAAGCGTTGTACAGCCCGATGATGCCCATATACAGGAACAGCAGCACCAGTTCGGAGGTCAGGCGCGCGTCCCAGACCCACCAGGCGCCCCACATCGGCTTACCCCAGGCGGAGCCGGTCACCAGCGCGATAAAGGTAAATACCGCCCCCACCGGCGCCATCGCCGCGACGACGGTATCGGACATTTTCATCTGCCATACCAGGCCGATAAAAGCGGCCACCGCCATGGAGGCGTAAATGCCCATCGACCACATCGCCGCCGGCACGTGGATATACATAATGCGGAAACTATCGCCCTGTTGATAATCCTTGGGCGCGAAGCCAAAGCCCCATATCCAGCCGAGCAGCAGGCAGACGGCGCCCGCCGCGCCAAGCCAGGGTACTAAGCGCCCACAAACCTGGTAGAGCCTCTCGGGCTTGGCGAATTGATGTAACCATTTCCACATTGTTGTCATTGCTCACGGTAAATGAAAACGTCCGCCGCCCTGCGCTGCGGGGCGGCAAATGATGTATGCCGGGGCCGCTCTTGTCGGCGTTGCCCGGCTCTTCTTATCTGTTAGCTAGTGCACGCTTACCCGCAGCGCAGCGGCGGTGGCAAACGGCGCCAGCGTCACGCTGCCCGCCAGCATCGCGCCGAGTATCGCCAGATAGCCGTCAATCGGCATCCCCATCGCCGCAGCGTCAATCGCGCCGGTGGCGAAGATCAGCACCGGGATATACAGCGGCAGCACCAGCAGGCTCAGCAACACCCCGCCTTTGCGCAGCCCGACGGTCAGCCCGACGCCGATGGCGCCGATCAGGCTCAGCGTCGGCGTGCCGAGCAGCAAGGTGGCGGCTACCGCCAGCCAGGTCTGCACGTCCAGCGACAGCAGTAGCGCCACCAGCGGCGACAGCAGCAGCAACGGCAGCCCCGTCACCACCCAGTGAGCACATACTTTGCCTAACACCGCCAACGGCAGCGGGGTTGGCAGCAGCAGCAGCTGTTCCAGCGAGCCGTCAAGAAAGTCGTCGCGGAACAGTCTTTCCAGCGACAGCAGCGACGCCAGCAGCGCCGCCACCCAGATGATGCCCGGCGCGATACGCGCCAGCAGCTGCGGCTCCGGGCCGACGCCCAACGGGAACAGCGTGATAACGATCAGAAAGAACCACAGCGGGTTAACGATTTCCGAGCCTTTGCGAAAGGCGATTTTCAATTCACGCCGCAGCAGGGTTAAAAACATCAGGCCGTCTCCATCCCTGCGTCCGACAAGCTAATTTTCGTCACTGGCCGCTGGCTGCCGGCCAGCTCCTGATGGGTGGTCAACACTACCATACCGCCCTGTTGCGCATGTTGTTCAAAATGGCGAATCAATTCGGCGACGCCCTGTTTATCGATGGCGGTCAGCGGCTCGTCCAGGATCCACAGCGGGCTGTCGCTCAGGTACAGTCGTGCCAACGCGACGCGACGCTGTTGCCCGGCGGACAGCTGCGCCACCGGCAGATCCTCATAGCCGACCAGCCCCACCTGCTCCAACGCCTGCCAGATTGCCTGTCCGTCGCCGCCGCGGGCCGCACGCTGATAGAAGCGCAGATTTTCAAACGGCGTCAGCATCGCATTGATGCCCGGCTGGTGGCCGAGGAACAGCAGCTCGGCATGATAGCGTTCGCGGCTGCGGCGGGTATTCTCGCCCCGCCAGCGCACTTCGCCGTCGTCCGGGCGCGCCAGACCGGCCAGAATGCGCAGCAGGCTGGTTTTTCCCGCGCCGTTCGGCCCTTCCACCTGCACCATATCGCCCGGACTCACCGAAAAACTCAGCCCGCTAAACAGGGTGCGCTCATCGCGGACACAACTCAGGTTTTTGGCTTCCAGCATCGGCAGGACTCGGCTATTGTTCTTTGGGTGTGCGCATGATAGCACAAGCGATCGGCACCTCGTAGCCTGCGGCCAGCGCAGAAACTACTCCAATAGGGGTAATATTGCGCACCAGATCAATAATGCGTAGAAAAATGCGCCAACGTTAAACCCTTGTTACTTTTTTCTGCAATTTGACCAACTTGGTTTCCCCCAGCCTGCGCCTGGATGGCATGTCGTCATCCGGCGTGCCATCGCCGTGTTAACCCCGCGCCATCTGCGTCTGAACGCCCTGCTCACCACTCAGCCGGCGTCGCCACTGGCGAATGATTAACCAAACGCACCGCTAAGCGCTTATTCTGGGGAGAAAAACGGGTATAATGGCTCCCGACTTCGGCATGCCCCCGTAGTTAAACGGATATAACAAGCCCCTCCTAAGGGCTAGTTACTGGTTCGATTCCAGTCGGGGGTACCATTCACCGCTTTCAGCACGCTAACACCTACATTCTCCTATTGATTGATGAATAGAAATATTACGCCATAGCCATACCTCGGGCTTAAGACTACCGTACCCGATGTTGCAGGTAGTTGGCGCAGCTTCCCCTTGCTGACATAAAACAATAAAGGCGAGTCACAAAAAAATCAGTTAATTAAACAATTAGGGCCGGCTTTTGCATGTATTATTATTCACGCAGTGTTTCTCCTGTAGCCTCACACCACCGCAACCCAACGCAAGAGTGACAAGTGAGCGCTTTCCTTCCTTACCCAGTTCGTGTTAATGGTTAATCAACCGCATCAATCAACATTGATGCAGCATATCAAAACGCCCCGCCAGCAAACTCATCCCTGACACGCCGGATATAGCCAAAGCAATTTAAAAACAGCTCACGGCCACATAATTTAAATTTAACAATCAAACACTTAAAACAAATAAACCATAAATACATCGCGTTGAATGGCCATAATAAAAGCAAAAATATTATTTGACGAATAGTTTCGGTGGCTACCATAATCAACATAATTAACAATAAAAATTAATAATAAATACCAAGAGTTGCTTTACCTAAACAAAAAATCAACCATCTTCACGATCGACGCACAAAATTGACTTACTCTTTTAATTTCAAAGAAAATTATGATTTTTAAGGTGCCCTCTTCTGATAAAAATCCCCACCATTAAGGGCATAAATTATTTGTATAAAATTTGTTGATTTATTGCAGCCATCAACTAGAAAAGTCCTAGGAAATACGGTTGGCAACACGTTTTCTTGCAAATACTAAATAGTAGGCATTAGGAATATTGATTAAATTAATTTATAATGCGGTGACACACAGCACGTGAAGTTTAAAAAACAAACAAATTTTCAATCGTATAATTCTTTTTATGGAATCATTTAACGATGACTTTTTACATCAACCCGTCCTCAATGAGGACGACATTTCACACAGCTCCCCCTCTCTTATCGCCTGAGTCATGTTACCCTGCTGCGCATTGCAATCATGCCGTTAATCAGGAACTGCCATGCCTAGCCACTACCCGGCCTACTACCACTTTGATAATGAAAACGACTGCTGGCACATCGGCTTTCGTGATTTCCCGGAATTTCAGGCCGCCAGCTATAAACGTGAAGACATCGAACTGGAAGCACAAGACGCACTGCTGACCGCCATCGCCATTGAGCTTGATGAAGGCCGCGCGGTGCCGCCCCCCTCATCATGCGACGCAGCAGAGCTGCGTGTGCCGTTGCCGCTGTTGGCGCAACTTAAAATTGCGCTGCATAACACACTACTGGCACAACAGATGCCGAAAGCATTACTGGCGCGCAAACTGGGTTTTAACGCCGGCCAGATGAACCGCCTGTTGGATATTGCCTACGCGTCCAAAGCCGAGGCGCTGGAACAGGCACTCTTTTTACTGGGCTACGAAATCCGGGCCTCGGTTCATCTCTGCGATAAACCGTAAAAATTTGTGCGCCGCCGGACTAAATATTCTCCTGCGGTTGCCGATGATGGGTGTTACCCTCTTTCACCGGCGCAGATAAAGGTTAAACATGAAGTGGATATATCGTCATATCTGGCTAACGGTACTGATCATTTGCCTACTATTTTGGTCTGCCGTAGCAGCCATCGTTATTCTGCTTTGGTAAAGTCGTGGCCGCCTCTGCGGGTGGCCTCTTACCGACTAATGTTAGCCGCCACTCTCTGAAGAAAAATCAGTGAATAAACAATGAATACTGGTTAAAAAAGCGGCAAAAAACGTGATCAAAAACACAGTATTGAAATAATACAAAGATTGGGAGTACATTGAGCGCCGATCCTGTCGCGTTTCCCGTGTTTTCTTAAACGGATAAAATGCGGCGACCGGGAAGCTCAGGCTGCCAACAGGCTGTTTTTATGACAAAAAGAACCGGCCAGGCGCACCGGGCATCCTATAAAATACTCAGCACAACAATCGGGATCGTTGACTTGCGAGCACTCCATGAGGGGAGTTATTAAGTGAAATACTTTTTGATGGGCATTTCATTCATGCTGGTTGCATGGGTTGGTACCTTCATGTATATGGTTTCCTGACGGACCGCCAAACCCAGAACGGCAACAAGGGGCGCACCGGCGCCCCTTTGTTATTTCTGCATCTGGCGCGCTATTTGGCCGCCGGCGCGATCAGACCATCAGCGCGGAACATCGCCTTGATGCCCCGTACCGCCTGGCGGATACGGTCCTGATTTTCAATCAGTGCAAAGCGCACGTGATCGTCACCATACTCACCAAAGCCGATACCCGGCGACACGCAGACCTTCGCCTCCGCCAACAGGCGTTTGGCGAACTCCAGCGACCCCAGGTGAGCATAAGGCTCGGGGATTTTCGCCCAGACGTACATGGACGCCTTCGGGTTATCCACCATCCAGCCGGCCTCATGCAGGCCTTTCACCAACACGTTGCGGCGCTGGCGATACTGCTCGGCGATATCCTGCACGCACTGCTGGTCGCCTTCCAGCGCGGCGATGGCCGCCACCTGCAGCGGCGTAAAGGTGCCGTAATCATGGTAGCTCTTGATGCGCGTCAGCGCGCTGACCAGCTCCGGGTTGCCCACCATAAAGCCGATGCGCCAGCCGGCCATGTTGTAGCTTTTCGACAGGGTGAAAAACTCGACCGCGATATCTTTGGCCCCCGGCACCTGCATAATCGACGGCGCCTGCCAGCCGTCATAGACGATATCGGCATAGGCCAGATCATGCACCACCAGCACGTTGTACTGCTTCGCCAGCGCCACCACCCGCTCAAAGAAATCCAGCTCCACGCACTGCGCGGTCGGGTTGGAGGGAAAGCCGAGGATCATCATTTTCGGCCGCGGAATGGTTTCACGGATGGCGCGCTCCAGCTCACCAAAGAAATCACCGCCTTCCACCAGCGGCACCGAACGCACCTGTGCGCCGGCGATCACCGCGCCGTAAATATGAATCGGGTAGCTCGGGTTCGGCACCAGCACGGTATCGCCATGGTCGAGCGTCGCCAGCATCAGATGCGCCAGCCCCTCTTTGGAGCCGATGGTGACGATGGCTTCGCTTTCCGGATCGATCTCCACCTGATAACGCTGCTGATACCAGCGCGAGATTGCCCGGCGCAGACGCGGAATACCGCGTGAAGTCGAGTAGCCGTGCGTATCTTCACGCTGCGCCACGGTGCAGAGCTTTTCCACAATGTGCGGCGGCGTCGGGCCGTCGGGGTTGCCCATGCTGAAATCGATAATATCTTCGCCGCGACGGCGTGCGGCCATCTTCAGTTCGGCGGTGATGTTAAAGACATACGGGGGAAGACGTTCAATGCGCGTAAAGCGGCGCGGACTGTGATTATCAGCCATAGATTCCTCGAAGAGACGTAAGCGCCCGGACCGTCCGAGCGACGCTGGCCAGTTTTTGGCCTGTTATCGAACATATCGCAGCAGATTCAGGCTGTCCATCCCCTGAACAATAACTTTTTTCATTACCGCTTTCAGCGCTGAAACCTTTCGAATAACAAAAAAGAGGAAGTTTCGAATGAAATATTGCGCTTTATTTATCCTGTTTTAGGCCAGATAATCATTAACGTAAAAACAACAAGAGTATTACTTACTCTCTGTCACCGACGACGCCTACCGGCGAGATAGGAGCACCTTATGACAGCACTGGTTATCGACGATATCCCCGCCGCCATCAGAAACGTTAAACGGCAGCTGCGCCAGGCGCTGCCCAACTACCGCGAGGTGTTTCTGGCGCTGGAAGACAACATCCGCCAGCAGGTGGAGCAGATTCGCCATGATCTGGCCGCGGGCCGCAATCCGGTGCCGCAAATCGACGCCGATGATATCCTGCAACAGCGGGTGAGCGAGCAGCAAAAAGCGCTGATCAGGCAGCGCGGCGCCTGCGCCATTCGCGGCGTGTTTCCACGCGATACCGCCGAAGGCTGGAACCGTGAGATCGGCGATTATCTGACGCGCAACAATTTCGTCGAACGGCTGAAAAACGCCGCCGAAGATAATTACTTCGGCAAGCTGGCCGCCAGCAAGCCGCAGATTTACGGTATCTACTGGTCGAAGCCGCAGGTGGAAGCGCGGCAGGATCGGCGCATGCATGCGGTGCAGGTGTTTATGAACAGCCTGTGGGAAACTGAAAGCAACGGCAAACAGCACTTCGACCCGCAGCGCGTCGCCACCTATGCCGACCGAACCCGCCGCCGTCCGCCCAACTCCTCCTCACTCGGCCTGTCGCCGCACGTCGACAGCGGCACCATCGAACGCTGGCTGGACGAGAATTTCCGCTATGTCTACCGCCACGTGTTCTCCGGCGACTGGCAACGCTATAATCCTTTCGCCGCCGACGGCCGCACCGAGGTGTGGGAAATCGCCTCGCCGGCGGTCTGCTCGATGTTCCGCACCTTTCAGGGCTGGACCGCGCTGACGCCGCAGCGCACCCATGCCGGCACGCTGAATCTGGTGCCGATTGCCAACGCCATGGCCTATGTGCTGCTGCGCGCGCTGCAGGACGACGTGGCCGACGACGACCTGTGCGATGCCGCGCCGGGACGCGCGCTGTCGATTTCGGAAACATGGCATCCCCTTTTACTGCAAGGGATTTCCCCTATTCCGGATCTGGAGCCGGGCGACTGCGTATTCTGGCACTGTGATGTGATCCACGCGGTGGAAAACGAGCACCACGGCGAGTTCGACAGTAACGTGATGTATATCGCCGCCGCGCCGGGCTGTGAAAAGAACGACGCCTATCTGCAGCGTCAGCTGCCCAGCTTTCTGAGCGGCCGCACGCCGCCGGACTTCGCCGCGGACGATTTCGAAGTGGACTTCGTCGGCCGTGGCGGCGAAGAGCTACTGACGCCGCTCGGCAGAGAACAGCTCGGCCTGAAATAACCGCCCGTAGCGCGCCGTACCTCAGTTCGCGGCGCGCTGCCGGACAAAGCGGGCAAAGTCCTTCACCGCCGCCTGCTGAGTGTTCTGCCGGTAGGCCAGCGTCAGCGTACTCACCGCCAGCGGATCGTCCAGCGGGTGGTAGCTGATATCCTCACGCCGCGCCAGCGCCTGCGTCTCCGGCACCAGCGCCACGCCCATCCCCAGCGCCACCAGCCCGATGGTCACCGCCACATCACGCGTGGCTTTCAGCGGGTGCGGCGTAAAGCCGGCGCGCCGGCAGGCGGCCAATACCGACCAGGCCAGCCCGACGCCCGGCGGATCGTTCTGGATCAAAAACGGCGCCTGCGCCAGCTGCCGCAGCGACAACGTACCGGCCGCGCTCAGCGCATGATCCTTCGGCAGCACCGCGATCAGCGCCCGCTGCACCACCTGCCGGTAAACCAGCCCGGGCAACTGCGGCACCGGCGTACGCACCAGCGCCGCATCAAGATCGCCGTTCTGCAGCAGGGTGAGCTGACGGTTCACATCATGCTCCTCCATCGCCAGCTCGATGCCCGGCCGCGCCTGACGGTAGTCGCGCATCAGCGTCATCAGTGCCGGATCGTAAATTGCCGATCCGACATATCCCAGCCGGATCGCGCCGTCGGCGCCGCTGCGCAGGCTGGCGGCGGTCTGCAGCAGTCCTTCATAGCGACCTATCGTATCGCGCGCTTTCTCCAGCAACACGCGCCCTTCCGGCGTCAGCGCCACGTGGCGGCGATCGCGTTCAAACAGCCGCAGCCCCAGACGCTGCTCCAACAGCTTGATGTGCTGGCTCAGCGCCGGCTGGGCAATGTGCACATTGGCCGCCGCACGCCCGAAGTGCATCTCTTCGGCCAGCGCAATAAACGAGTACAGCTGACGCATGTCGCTCATAAGCCATCCTGTGATAACGAATGATGATTAAAAACAGGCTAAAGCCTATTAGACAGAAATCAATCCTCGCCCGATAGTGGAGAAATAACCACCAATAAATCGCCTTACCCCTACAACCTGACGGACAACGCCAATGACCACGACCACCGAACTGCCGCAGGTGCACGACCTGCGTTCCGCCCTGGAGTTGCTGCGCCACATTGATGATGAACTGATCGCCACCGATGAACCGGTCGATCCGATGGCCGAACTGTCCGGCGTATACCGCTACGTCGGCGCGCACGGCACCGTGATGCGCCCGACGCGCATCGGCCCGGCCATGATGTTCAACCGCATCAAAGGCTATGACGATATGCGGGTGCTGATCGGCCTGCTGGCGTCGCGCAAGCGCGTGGCCCACCTGCTGGGCAGTACGCCGGAACGGCTGGCCTGGCTGCTGAAAGACTCGGTGAGCAAGCCGATTGCGCCGGTGGAGATCCCACGTGAGCAGGCCGCCTGCCAGGAGGTGGTGCACCTGGCCAGCGCCCCGGACTTCGACATCCTCAAACTGCTGCCGGCGCCGACCAATACGCCGGACGATGCCGGCCCCTATTTTACGCTGGGCATGTGTTACGCCGCCGACCCGGAAACCGGCGAACATGACGTGACCATTCACCGCCTGTGCGTCCAGGGCAAAGATGAAATTTCGATGTACTTCGTGCCCGGCCGCCACCTTGATACCTTTCGCATGAAGGCCGAAGCGGCAGGCCAGCCGCTACCGATCTCCATCAGCATCGGCGTCGATCCGGCCATTGAGATCGGCGCCTGTTTTGAGCCGCCCACCACGCCGCTGGGCTTCGACGAGCTGTCGGTGGCCGGCGCGCTGCGCAATCGCCCGGTGGAGCTGGCACCGTGCCTGACGGTGGCGGCGCGCGCCATCGCCCACGCCGAGGTGGTGATTGAGGGCGAACTGCTGCCGGGCGTGCGGGTGCGTGAAGATCAGCACACCAACAGCGGCAAGGCGATGCCGGAGTTCCCCGGCTATACCGGGGAGGCCAAAGCGGCGTTGCCGGTGATCAAAGTGAAGGCGATCACCCACCGCAAACACCCGATCCTGCAAACCTGCATCGGCGCCAGCGATGAACACACTAATCTGGCCGGCATCCCCACCGAGGCCAGCATTCTGCAGATGGTCGAGCGGGCGCTGCCCGGCTTTGTGCTGAACGTCCACTGCCCTTCCCCCGGCACCGGCAAATATCTGGCGGTGCTGCAGGTGAAAAAGCGCTCGGAAAACGACGAAGGCCGCCAACGGCAGGCGGCGCTGCTGGCATTCGCCGCTTTTTCAGAGCTGAAACACGTCATGCTGGTGGACGAGGACGTCGATCTGTTCGATATGAACGACGTGATGTGGGCGATGACCACCCGCTATCAGGGCGACGTCAGCACGGTGTTTATTCCCGGCGTACGCTGCCACCCGCTGGATCCGTCATCATCACCGGCCTTCAGTCCGTCCATCCGCGCGGAGGGCATCGCCTGCAAGGCGATTTTTGACTGCACGGTGCCCTACGCGCTGAAGGCGCAGTTCCAGCGCAGCGCCTTTATGGAGGTGGACGTCACGCGCTTTATTCCGGGCTTTAAACGCTG
This sequence comes from Serratia rhizosphaerae, assembly GCF_009817885.1. Classification (NCBI taxonomy): domain Bacteria; kingdom Pseudomonadati; phylum Pseudomonadota; class Gammaproteobacteria; order Enterobacterales; family Yersiniaceae; genus Serratia; species Serratia rhizosphaerae. The sequence goes on along the minus strand of NZ_CP041764.1, from coordinate 3,720,199 downwards.
ACGGCGAGGACGCGCGTTCCCTGAGCCGGCGCCCGACGCTGTGATATACTGGGCGCCACCTTGTTTCGCCGCAGCGAGTAGCCGTTGTGCACCCTTTTTTTGAAATGCTGTTAGCGGTATTCGATCGTGCCGCGCTGATGTTAATTTGCCTGTTCTTCCTGACGCGCACCCGGCTGTTCCGCCAGCTGCTGCAAAAAGAGGAGCACACGCCGCTGGAACTGGCGGCGGTCACCGCCATATTCTCGCTGTTCGCGCTGTTCAGCACCTATTCCGGCATCAACGTCGAAGGTTCGCTGGTCAACGTGCGGGTGATCGCCATTATGGCCGGCGGCATCCTGTTCGGGCCGTGGGTCGGCGTCGTCACCGGCATTATCGCCGGCGTGCACCGCTATCTGATCGATATCGACGGCATTACCTCGGTGCCCTGTCTGATCACCAGCATCATCGCCGGCATCAGCGCCGCCTATATCAACCTGAAGGTGAAAAAAGAGCGTCGCTGGCGTATCGGCATTCTCGGCGGCATGCTGTGCGAAAGCCTGACCATGCTGCTGATCGTCCTGTGGGCGTCGCCGACCGAGCTGGGGCTGGAGATCGTGGCGCAAATCGCCCTGCCGATGATCCTCGGCACGGTGTGCATCGGCCTGATCGTGCTGCTGGTGCAGAGCGTCGAGGATGAAAAAGAGGTGATCGCCGCACGTCAGGCCAAGCTGGCGCTGGATATCGCCCGTAAAACGCTGCCCTATTTCCGCAACTTCAACAGCGAATCGCTGACCACCATCTGCGATATTATCCGCCACGATATTCAGGCCGATGCGGTGGCGATGACCGATACCCAAAGCGTACTGGCCTACGTCGGCGTCGGCGAGGAGCACTATCCGGTCGGGCGGGAAAGCCTCAGCCGGGTGACGCGGGAAAGCATCCGCCACGGCAAAATTATCATCAAGAACAATCACGAAAGCCCCGCCACGCCGCAGATCCACTCGCAGTTGGTGATCCCGCTGTGGGAAAAGGGCGAAGTCAGCGGCACGCTGAAAATCTACTACTGCCACGCACACCAGATCACCAATACCCTGAAGGTGATGGCGGTCGGCCTGTCACAGATTATCTCCACCCAAATGGAGGTGTCCCGCATTGAGCAGTTGCGCCAAATGGCGGACAAGGCCGAAATGCGCGCGCTGCAGAGCAAAATCAACCCGCACTTTCTGTTTAATGCGCTGAACGCCATCTCTTCGTTGATCCGCCTGAACCCGGACACCGCGCGCCAGCTGATTATCAACCTGTCGCGCTACCTGCGCTATAACCTGGAGCTGAACGACGAGCCGATTGACATCCGCAAAGAGCTGCATCAGGTGCAGGACTATATCGCCATTGAACAGGCGCGCTTCGGCGATAAACTGACGGTGATCTACGATATCGACGACGATATCGCGCTGCGCATTCCCAGCCTGCTGATCCAGCCGCTGGTGGAGAACGCCATCGTGCACGGCATTCAGCCCTGCCGCGGCAAAGGCGTGGTGGTGATTGCGGTCAAGGACCACGGTGAGCGCATCCGCATTTCGGTAAAAGACACCGGCCACGGCATCAGCCAGTCGGTGATCGACCGCGTGGCGCGCAACGAAATGCCGGGCAACCATATCGGCCTGCTCAATGTGCACCACCGCGTCTCGCTGCTGTACGGCGCCGGGCTGAAGATTCGCCGTCTGGAGCCAGGCACCGAAATTGCGTTTTATATCACTAAAGACGGCGGCAAACGGCGCCCGGCCGCCGAACAGCCGGCAGAAGAAGCGTGAGGAAAGTATGAAAGCCATCATTGTTGAAGATGAGTTTTTGGCGCAGGAAGAGCTGAGCTACCTGATCAAACAGCACAGCAGCATCACCATCGAGGCCACCTTCGATGACGGGCTGGATGTGCTGAAATACCTGCAAAATCATCAGGTGGACGCCATCTTCCTCGATATTAATATCCCGTCTCTCGACGGCGTGCTGCTGGCGCAGAACATCAGCAAGTTCGCCCACCGGCCGGCGATTATCTTTATCACCGCCTATAAAGAGCACGCGGTGGAAGCCTTTGAGATCGAAGCCTTCGACTATATCCTCAAGCCGTACCACGAGGCGCGTATCGTCACCATGCTGCAAAAGCTGGAGGCGCTGCACCAGCGTTCGCTGAACCAACCCGAACAGCCGCAGCCGGCCGGGCGCGGCGGCCACAGCATTAACCTGATAAAAAACGATCGCATCATCGTTACCGACATCAACGACATTTACTATGCGGCGGCCGATGAGAAGGTGACGCGGGTGTACACCCGCCGTGAAGAGTTTGTGATGCCGATGAACATCAGCGAGTTTTACGCCCGGCTGCCGGAAGAGCATTTCTTCCGCTGCCACCGCTCCTACTGCGTCAACCTGGCGAAAATCCGCGAAATCGTGCCCTGGTTTAACAACACCTATATTCTGCGGCTGAGCGACCTGGAGTTTGAGGTGCCGGTCAGCCGCAGCAAGGTTAAGGCGTTCCGCCAGCTGATGCGTCTGTAATTAGCCGCGGTGATGGTGATCGTGGTGGTGATGCCATTCCCGCTGACGGAAATCCGCCCGGTGCGGCGGACGGTCGTGCTCGCGGTAGTGGCGCGGCGGCCGGTAATCGCGGTGATGTGCACGCCACCAGCGCGCCTCGCGCCAGCGGTGGCCATCCCAGTAGTGGCCGCGGTGGTCACGGTCGCCGACGCGCCATGCGCTGTCCGGGGTGACGTTAATAAAAATTCCGGCCTGGCTCACCAGCGGCAGCGCCAGTAGCGCCAGTAGCGCCGCCAATAATAGTGCTCTTTTTTTCATACTATGGCTCCTGCATTAACGGATCGAATCCGCCTGCCGTTACCCTAATACCACACCCGCAGCCGCTCCATCAGACAAACGCCGGTTTACCTCATCCGCACAGAACCTTCACAATTCCCCCACAATCCGTCCTCGTCGTTCGGCAATAAATCGTTGATAATTTTGATTTAGATCACATGTCCAGGGGGGCATTCCACATCGTTTTTGCGCCAAAAACGGCAACTCATGCAGCGTCTGATGCATTTCATTCCTCGGCAGAGGCAACTCATGCCCAATCCGCCGCCGGCCGCCACCCCGGCCATATAATATCCCCATACTGCAGAGCCGATTTGCTCCGCGCATTTTCACCACGGGTAACGCACACTTACATACAGGAGAAACCGGCCATGAGAACAAAACCGGTAAATCGCAGCCTTATCGTTCTGGGCACCATCATCTGTCAGATGGGCCTGGGAACTATCTATACCTGGAGCCTGTTTAACCAGCCGCTGGTGGATAAATTCCACTGGGGCCTGGCGGATGTCGCCACCACGTTCTCCATCACCAGTTTCTTCCTGGCGTTTTCCACTCTGTTCGCCGGCAAATTGCAGGAACGCTTCGGCATCCGCAACCTGACGCTGGCCGCCGGCGTGCTGGTCGGGCTGGGGCTGATCGCCAGCGCCCACGCCAGCTCGCTGGATATGATTTATCTGCTGGCCGGCGTGGTGGTCGGTTTCGCCGTCGGCATCGCCTATATCTCCACCCTGTCCAACCTGATCAAGTGGTTCCCGGCCAACAAAGGGCTGATTTCCGGCATCTCCGTCGGCGCCTTCGGCAGCGGCAGCCTGCTGTTCAAATACGTTAACGCCGCGCTGATTGCCAATGCGGGCGTCTCCGCCGCCTTCTTCTACTGGGGCGTTATCGTAATGGCGTTAATCGTCTTCGGTTCGCTGCTGCTGAAAGAGCCGGCCGCCGCAGCCTCCAACGCAGCGGCGCAAGGTGACCGAAGCGTTAACTACAGCGTGCGCCAAATGCTGGCGACCAAAGAAGCCTACCTGCTGTTTGCCATTTTCTTCTCCGCCTGTATGAGCGGCCTGTATCTGATCGGCATCGTCAAGGATATGGGGGTACAGTTGGCCGGAATGGATGTTGCCACCGCCGCCAACACCGTCTCCGCCGTGGCGATTTTCAACACCGCCGGCCGTATTATTCTCGGCACCCTGTCGGATAAAGTCGGCCGGATGCGCGTCATCAGCTTTACCATGCTGGTCACCGTGCTGGCGATTGTCGCCCTGAGCGCCTTTACCCTCAGCCACAGCCTGTTCTTCCTGTGCGTCGGCGCCGTCGCCTTCTGCTTCGGCGGCAATATCACCGTATTCCCGGCGATTGTCGGCGACTTCTTCGGCCTGAAAAACCACAGCAAAAATTACGGCATCATCTATCAGGGCTTCGGACTGGGCGCGCTGGCCGGCTCGTTTATCGCCAAATACTTCGGCGGCTTCCACACCACCTTTATGGTGATTGGCGTCCTGTCGCTGCTGTCCCTGCTGATTACGCTGTTTATCAAAACGCCGCAGCCGGCCATCAGGGCCGAGCAGGACGAACACCAACCGGCGGAACTGGTCAAAGCCTGATATCCGGCCAACAAAAAGGGGCGCAGCCGTTAAGCTGCGCCCCTTTTTTCATGCCCGTATCGTTACAGCTCAATCCCCAGCGTCTGGCGCAGGTGGGCGCCGGCGCCCAGCAGGCCCGGCTGCGCATGGGTAATCATAAACACCGGGATCCCCTGCACGTAATCCTTAAAGCGCCCCTTGTCCTCAAACGCCGCACGGAAACCAGAGGCTTTAAAGAATTCCATAAAGCGCGGCACGATGCCACCGGCGATATAAACGCCGCCGAAGGTGCCCAGCGTCAGCGCCAGGTTGCCGCCGAAACGCCCCAGAATCACGCAAAACAGCGACAGCGCGCGGCGGCAGTCGATACAGCTGTCGGCCAACGCGCGTTCGGTAATATCTTTCGGCGCCAGGTTCTCCGGCAGCCGGTCGTCTGATTTGACGATCGCCCGGTACAGGTTAACCAGCCCCGGCCCGGACAACACGCGCTCCGCCGAAACATGGCCCATCTCCGCCCGCAGCGTTTCCAGAATGATGTCCTCTTCTTCGCTGTTGGGCGCGAAGTCTACGTGGCCGCCTTCGCCCGGCAGGCTCACCCACTGGCGATTGACGTGGATCAGATGCGCCACCCCCAGCCCGGTGCCGGCGCCGTAAACGGCAATCGGCTTATCCTGCTGCGCCTGACCGCCGCCAAACTGCAGCACGTCGGCGTCCGTCAGCATCGGAATCGCCATCGACACTGCGGTGAAGTCGTTGATGACTTCCAGGTGCGCCAGCCCCAGGTTCGCCTTCATCTGTTTGATCGAAAATGCCCAGGTGTGATTGGTCATCGCCACCCAGTCTTCCGTCACCGGGCAGGCGATGGCGATGCAGGCGTCCTGCACTTCCAACTGATGCTCCTGCAGATATTGGCGGATCGCCGCTTCCAGGCTGTCAAACTCCAGGCCGGAGTAGGTTTTCGCCCTACTGATTTCTCCCGTCTCTTTCGAGCACAGCGCCAGACGGGCATTGGTGCCGCCAACGTCACCCACGAGGGCATATGTCATCGATGTTTTCTCCGCAAAAAAATGAATAAACGGCAAGTTGCCAACACTGTAAAACCCCACCGGAAAAACAACAATCGCTGCCCTCGGCATGGCGGCCCAATAGCGATCTTGATCACAAAAATCGTTTCAGCCGAACATAAAACAGCGCGCAAAGCGTGCAGCCTAACGCGCCAGTATATACTCCGCCGCGGCGCGCGCATGAATCGCCGTGGTGTCAAACACCGGCACCGAGGCATCCTGCGGGCCGACCAATAGGCCGATTTCCGTACAGCCGAAAATAATCCCCTGCGCGCCTTGCTGTTCCAGATCGCTGATAATGCGTCGGTATTCCTCGCGCGAGGCGACATGAATGTGGCCCAGGCACAGCTCCTCATAGATAATACGGTGCACGCTGTCGCGATCCGCCGCCACCGGCGTCACCACTTCAATGCCGAATTTCTCCTGCAGCCGCCCGCGATAAAAATCCTGCTCCATGGTAAAACGCGTTCCCAGCAGCCCGACGCGGCGGATATTTTGCTGGCGTACCTGCTGCGCCGTGGCGTCGGCGATATGGATCAGCGGCAGGCCGCTGGCCTGCTCCACCACATCCGCCACTTTATGCATGGTATTGGTGCAGATTGCTATCGCTTCGGCGCCCGCTGCACGCAGCGCCGTCGCCGCCTGCGCCAGCAGCCGCCCGGCGCCTTCCCAGTCGCCGCGATGCTGCAGCTGCTCGACTTCATGGAAATCAACGCTGTACAACACGATTTTCGCCGAGTGCAAACCGCCCAGCTGCGTTTTCACCTGCTCATTGATCATGCGGTAATAAGGAATGGTGGATTCCCAGCTCATCCCGCCCAACAGTCCCAGCACTTTCATCGTCGCCCCCGGAGTACGTTACGGATAATAACGACCTTACCTGAGCTATCGCCGCTTGACGACCGGTTATTTCACCGCCAGCCGAGCCGCGATCCAGCGCTGACGCAGCGCGTCATAGGCCCAGTTATACAATACGGTATACGGCAGGAAGAACAGGAAAAAGCCTAATTCCAGCATAAAAGCCTGCACCAGCGTCAGGTTCAGCATAAAGGCGGCGATCGGCACGCCAATCAGGATAAAACCGGCCTCAAAACCGGTCGCGTGCAGCATCCGCACTTTCAGGTTGCGTACTATCCGGTTCGCCGGCCACAGGCGGTCGAACCCCGCGTTGTACACGATGTTCCACAGCATGGCAACGCTGGAGAGCATCACCGCCAAAGCGCCAACCTGCGCCATGGAACGGCCCAGGATCCACGAACCAATCGGTGCGCAGATCATGACGGCGATCGCTTCAAATCCCACCGCGTGGACGATACGTTCGCTAAAAGACTTGTTTTGCAGTTGCATAACTCACCTGTTTTTTACTCATTGTTGGAAAAGTGAGGTGATTATCATCGCTTTTTTGCGTAGATTAAAAATAGATTCCATCGATAAAGTAGATATATCCATGCGCTACTCTCCCGAAGCCTTATTGGCGTTTGTTGAAGCCGCGGCGCTCGGTTCATTTTCCGCCGCCGCCCGTAAGCTGAAGAAAAGCCAGTCAACCATCAGCACCGCCATCGCCAATCTGGAGGCAGATCTCGATTTAATTCTGTTCGACCGACAGTCCCGTCAGCCGACGCTGACCGTCGCCGGCCATAAAGTGCTGGGGCACGTACAGGAGATTCTGGCCGCCAGCGAACGGCTGGACGCCCTGAGCATCCGCCTGGCGGACAAGATCGAGCCGCGGCTGACCATCGTCTTTTCCGATACCTATCAGCCGAGTTATCACGAAAGCCTGATGGCGCAGTTTGAACAGCGCTATCAGGATATTGAGCTGGAATGCATGGTTGGCGAAGGGGAGGACGTGCTGGACTTACTGCAGAGCGGTCGCGCCCATCTGGGGATGCTGGCGGTGCAGCCGGACTACCCGTCAGATATCGCGGCGGCGCGGCTGCCGGAGCGCACCGAAATGGGCATTTTCGTCTCTCGTCAGCATCCGCTGGCCAGCGTCGCCCATCCTACGCAGGAGCAGCTCGCCAGCACCCGGCAGCTGTATCTCAACAGCTATATCAACAACCGAAACAAGCCGCAGGGACGCGTCTGGTCGGCCCCCAGCTATCTGATGCTGCTGGAGATGGCGGAACAGGGATTTGGCTGGGCGATACTGCCGCACTGGCTGGTGAAGCAATACGACCACGGCCACCTGACCGAACTGCAGCCACGCGGCTGGCCGATGCTGATCTCCGTGGATGCGGTCTGGTCAAAACTGACCCCGCCGGGGCCGGCGGGGTTCTGGCTGCTGGAACATCTGCTGAGTGGTTCTTCAGGCTAGGCGGCATCATTGCGTAATTGAATCGCCTGCGAGATGCTGTTCAGCAGTTCCGGCACATCCATCGGCGGCAGCAGCACCTCAATCAACGCCAGCCGCCCGCTGTTGCCGGCCGTCTGCAGCGCGCTCTGCAGCTGCTGCGGCGTACTGACCCGCCGCACCGTGCTGGCCGTTGCCGACCCTAACGCCTGCGGCAGCGCGCACCAGTCCCAGGCGGCGATATCGTTATAGCGCTGTTGCGGCCCATGGATGGCGCGTTCGACGGTATAACCGCCATTATTCAGCAGCAAAATCACCGGTTTGAGATCGTCACGCAGTAGCGATCCCAACTCCTGGATCGTCAGCTGCGCGGCGCCGTCGCCGATCAGCAGCACCACCCGACGATCCGGCTGCGCCGTCTGCACGCCAAACGCCGCCGGCAGGGTGTAGCCGATCGACCCCCACAGCGGCTGATTGATAAACAGGCAACCCTGCGGCAGGCTAAGCGCCGCCGCGCCAAAACAGGCGGTGCCCTGATCGGCAATGATCGCGTCACCGGGTTGCAAAAATGCCTGCAGCTGACGCCAAAGTGCGTGCTGATCCAGTTTATCGCCCTCAGCGGCAGGTAATTCCGGGCGACTCACGGCCAGCGGCGGCCACTGCCCGTTCAGCGACATCGTCAGCTGATGCAGCGCCTGTACCGCATCATGCATCGCCAGCGGGCTGAAGGTCTGCCGGCCGACGCAGGCGGCGAACGGCTGGATATCGATACATTTTTCCGCCGTTAACCGCTGGCTGAAACCGGCGGTGATGGTGTCGGTTAAGCGCACGCCGACCAGTATGGTCGCATCCGCCTCTTCCACCCGCTGCCTGACCAGCGGATCGCTGGCCGCGCCGCTGTAGGTGCCGATAAACCCGGTATGGGTTTCATCCAGCACGCTTTTGCCCATCAGCAAGGTTGCATGCGGCAAAGGGACTTCATCCATCCACTGCGCCAACGCCTGCCGTGCGCCAAAGCGCTCGGCGAGAAAATCCGCCACCAGCGTGACGTGGCGCGCCGGCTGCAGCAACTCGCACGCGGCGGCAATAAACCCGGCCAGCGCCTCCGGCGCCGAATGAAACGCCGGTAACCTCAGCGGCGATAGCGGCGGCGTCAACGGCGCCTGCGCCACGTCGCCCGGCAGCAGCAGATAAACCGGTCGCCGTTCGGTTAATGCCACGCTCAGCAGGCGGTCAATTTCCGCCTTGGCGTTGTCCAGCGTCAGGCTGGCCTGCGCCGCCGTCACCTCTTGCGCCATGCGCGCAAAGTGGCCGAAGTCACCGTCTCCCAGCGTATGGTGCAGCATCTCTCCGGCACGCTGGGCGCGCAGCATCGGCGCCCCCACCAGGTGAATGACCGGCAGATACTCGGCATAGCTGCCCGCAATGCCGTTGACGGCGCTCAACTCACCCACGCCGAAGGTGGTCAGCAACGCCGCGGCCGGCTGACAACGCGCATAGCCATCGGCCGCGTAGGCGGCGTTCAGCTCATTGGCGCAGCCTACCCAGCGGATTTGCGGGTGATCGATCACATGATCCAGAAAATGCAGGTTGTAATCGCCCGGCACGCCAAAAAGATGGCGGATGCCTATCTGCGCCAGACGATCGAGAAGATAATCAGCTACCGTGTAGTGGGCGTTCATAAGCGTCACCTGTCTGACTGCGGTATGTACCGTTAAGTATTGACGACAGGGCGCAGATTACGAGCAAAAAAGAGGCGGGCCAAACTTCACAGCATCGCATACCGAGAAACCGCCGGCTTCCGTCAGTTGAAAGATTAATGTACGCAGCGCCTTTTAGTGAAAGCGTATACACTAAAAATCTTCTTTCTGACTATCGGCGATTCTTGAGTATGAATATGGCTTATCAGGCGGACGATTCCCGTTATCAACATATGCACTACCAGCGCTGCGGGCGCAGCGGCCTGCAGTTGCCGGCCATTGCGCTGGGCCTGTGGCACAACTTCGGTGAAGTATCCTCGCTGGATAACGCGCGCCGGCTGGTGCAACAGGCTTTCGACCTGGGGATTACCCATTTCGATCTGGCCAATAATTACGGCCCGCCGCCCGGCGCCGCCGAGGAAAGTTTTGGCCGTATGCTGCAAAGCGATCTGCGTCCATACCGCGATGAGCTGATTATTTCGACCAAAGCCGGCTATACCATGTGGCCTGGCCCCTACGGCGACTGGGGATCCAAAAAGTACCTGGTCGCCAGCCTTGACCAGAGCCTGCGCCGTCTGGGGCTGGAGTATGTCGATATTTTTTATCACCATCGGCCGGACCCGCATACCCCGCTGGAAGAAACTATGGCGGCGCTGGATTTGCTGGTGCGTCAGGGCAAGGCGCTGTATATCGGCCTGTCGAACTATCCGGCACAGCGCGCCAGCGAAGCGTTTGCCATCCTGCAGCGGCTGGGCACGCCCTGCCTGATCCATCAGCCGAAATACTCCCTGTTTGAACGCGATGCAGAGACGCAATTGTTCGATACCCTGCAGCAGCACGGCGTCGGCTGCATCGCCTTTTCTCCCCTGGCGGGCGGCATTCTGACCGATCGCTATCTGCAGGGGATTCCGCAAGATTCGCGCGCCGCCAGCGGCAGCCAGTTCCTGCGCCCCGAGCAGCTGACTGATGAACGGTTAGACAAAGTGCGCCGCCTGAATCAGCTTGCGCTGCAACGGGGACAGAAGCTGTCGCAGATGGCGCTGGCCTGGGTGCTGCGGCATCAAGCCGTCACGTCGGTGCTGATTGGCGCCAGCAAAACGGCGCAGATAGAGGATGCGGTCGGCATGCTGGCGCATCGCGACTTTAGCCAGGAAGAGCTGACGCTGATCGAACAGATATTAATGTAATCGGTTACAACCAGATCGCCTTCAGTCTCGGGCAGGCTAATCGTCACAGAAGATTCTCAATTTACCGGGGGTTAGAGGCTTTTCGGATTCCCCCTCAAAGGTTTGACGTCGTGATACCGTTACCCTGCTACGGCACAAAAGTATAAGGACAGTTCATAGGCAGCATATAAATTATGCCGCCTATGAACCGCCGATAATAAGGAGAAAGCATGTTCAAACCTCTGCTACTGGCCGCCGTTTTCGTGGCCGCGACCGTTCCCATGGCGCCACAGGCGCAGGCGGACGGCTTGAGTATCGATTTACTCCCCGGCGTTTCTCTACGTATCGGCGATCAGGACCGACGCGGCAACTATTGGGACGGCTATGACTGGCGTGACCGCGACTGGTGGGAGAGCCATCGCGGCCGAGAGTTGGGCGAACGCAGCCGGCGCGGCTACTACTGGGATGGTTATCGCTGGCGCGACCACGATTACTGGCGCAAACATTACTACTACCATGACGGACGCTATCGTAAATACGATAAGCACGAGTACAAAAGGTACAAGAAATACCAGAAAGAGCGCGAAAAAGAGTACAGGAAGTACCAAAAGGAACGTGATAAAGAATATAAAAAATACCAGAAAGAACGCTACAAAGAGTATAAGCACCACCATCGTCACCACCACGATGACTGATAGCAAACAGGGCGCGAATTCGCGCCCTGTTGTGTTTTGCGGCCGGCGTCGCCGGTTAGAACAGACTGCTCAACAGCAGGTAGCCGTTTAGTCCCACCACGATAGCGACGATCAACCAGCCAATGTTCTGAACCGCGCGCCCGTTGACCATCTCACCCATCAGCTCGCGGTTGCCGGTAAACTTCAGCAGCGGCACCAGCGCCAGCGCGATGCCGAAACTCAGCAGCACCTGGCTCATCACCAGAATATGCGTGGCGTCCATCCCCAGCATGATAACCACAAACGACGGCAGCATGGTCACCACCCGGCGCACCCACAACGGGATATAGAAGCGGACGAAGCCCTGCATCACCACCTGCCCCGCCAGCGTCCCCACCACGGTAGAGGAGAGACCGGCCGCCACCAGACTCAGGCCGAATACCGTGGCCGCCGCATGCCCCAGCAGCGGCTGCAGCGTCAGGTAAGCCTGGTCAAGATCGGCGATGCCGCTGTGGCCGCTAAAGTGGAAGGCCGCCGCGGCGGTGGCCATCATCGCCAGGTTAACGAAGCCGGCGATGGTCATCGCCAACGCCACGTCGACCTTGGTCGAGGCATAGCGCTGCGCCTTGGAACTGTTGCCGGCGGTCTGCGTCAGCGACGAATGCAGATAAATCACGTGCGGCATAATAGTAGCGCCGAGCACACCGGCGGCCAGGAACACCGCATCACCATTAGGCAGATCCGGTATCGCCATGCCTTTAACCAACCCGCTCAGCTGCGGCTGCGAGAACACCAGCTCGACAATATAGGCCGCGGCGACAAACAGCAGCAACCCGCCGATCACCAGCTCCAGCGGCTTTTGCCCGCGCTTTTGCAGCATCAAAATCAGGAAAGTGGCAATACCGGTCAGGATCGCCCCTTCCAGCAAAGTCACGCCCAACAACAGTTTGAAACCTATCGCCGCGCCGATAAATTCGGCCAGGTCGGTCGCCATGGCAATAATCTCCGCCTGCACCCAATAGGCCCATACTGCCGGACGCGGCAGGCGATCGCGAATATGTTCAGCCAGGTTCTTGCCGGTGGCGATCCCCAATTTGGCAGACAGCAGTTGAATCAGCATCGCCATCACATTGGCCCACACCACCACCCACAGCAGTTTATAGCCAAAGGAGGCGCCGGACTGGATATTGGTGGCGAAGTTACCGGGATCGATATAGCCGATGGCGGCGATAAATGCCGGTCCCATCAGAGAAAGTTTGATCTTTCTGGACGGGCGGTCGGTTGATGTTGAGGAGTTAACCGCGCGACTGTTCAGCATATCGTGAAACCCTTACTATTATTAAGCTAACCATCATCCTACCAAGATGATAATAATTATCAATCGCATTTAATGCGGTAATACTTATCTCTGTGATAGACGGCAACGAAGGTTGAAGAACAGATCGCAGCAAATTCAAACGCTTTGTACCCAACAAAACGGCACAGATGCAGGACGAAATACGCCTAATACTCAAATTAACACAAAATCCCCACGAATGCGCACAATTATTAACATGTTGATTTTTGGTGGTTTATTATGCTGATTTGAGAAAAATCCCAGTGTAATTTTCCATATTTGTAATTGAACTCTCGTTTTTAAACGTAGCGTTACATAGAATGACAACCGAAATTCAGCCTGCCTCAAGTTTGGAGCACACATGTCCCATATTGCGCACTTTGCGTTAGCGTTAGTGGTGGTGGCGATTCTCGCGCTGTTGGTCTGCCGCGATCGCAAAAGCATCCGCATTCGCTATGTTATTCAATTATTGGTTATCGAAGTGTTACTGGCCTACTTCTTCCTGCATTCGGAAGCGGGATTGGGCTTTGTAAAAGGATTCGCCGCGCTGTTTGACAAGCTGCTCGGATTTGCAGGACAAGGGACTGAGTTTGTATTTGGCGGCATGGGTGATAAAGGCCTGGCGTTCTTCTTCCTGAAGGTGCTGTGCCCGATCGTCTTTATCTCCGCGCTGATCGGTATTCTGCAATATATTAAAGTGCTGCCGGTTGTGATCCGCGTCATCGGCACCGTGCTGTCGAAAGTGAACGGGATGGGCAAGCTCGAATCGTTCAACGCCGTCAGCTCGCTGATCCTCGGCCAGTCCGAAAACTTTATCGCCTATAAAGATATTCTCGGCAAGATGTCGGAAAAACGCATGTACACCATGGCGGCCACCGCCATGTCGACGGTGTCCATGTCGATCGTCGGCGCCTATATGTCGATGCTGGACGCAAAATTTGTGGTGGCAGCGCTGGTGCTCAACATGTTCAGCACCTTTATCGTGCTGTCTCTGATCAACCCGTACGACACCAGCCAGGAAGAAGAGCTGCACCTGGGCAACCTGCATGAAGGCCAGAGCTTCTTTGAAATGCTGGGGGAATATATTCTGGCGGGCTTTAAGGTGGCGATTATCGTCGCCGCGATGCTGATCGGCTTCATCGCACTGATCGCCGCCGTCAACGCCCTGTTCAGCGCCGTCTTCGGTCTGAGTTTCCAAGAGCTTCTCGGCTACTTCTTCTATCCGTTCGCCTGGATTATGGGTATTCCCAAGCATGAAGCGCTGCAGGTCGGCAGTATTATGGCGACCAAGCTGGTTTCCAATGAGTTCGTCGCGATGATGGAGCTGCAGAAAATCAGCGCCGAACTGACGCCGCGCAGCCAAGGGATGCTGTCGGTATTCCTGGTGTCGTTTGCCAACTTCTCCTCCATCGGCATCGTCGCCGGGGCGATTAAAGGCCTGAACGAACATCAGGGCAACGTGGTTTCCCGCTTCGGCCTGAAGCTGGTTTACGGCTCTACGCTGGTCAGCATTCTGTCCGCCTCTATCGCCGGCCTGGTGCTGGGATAAACGCCGCGCAGCGGTTAAGAAAGGTCGCTACGGCGGCCTTTTTTATTGGCTAGTGTTCCGGATAAGGCTGCGCTAAACGCTGCAAAGCAAAAAGCCGACCCTAAGGTCGGCTTTTCTAAATGATGGTGGAGCTAAGCGGGATCGAACCGCTGACCTCTTGCATGCCATGCAAGCGCTCTCCCAGCTGAGCTATAGCCCCACAAATGTGGTCCGCATTAACCGGCGTTACGGTGTCTTCGCCAACCTTTCTGAGATAAAGGTTGGTGGAGCTAGACGGGATCGAACCGTCGACCTCTTGCATGCCATGCAAGCGCTCTCCCAGCTGAGCTATAGCCCCGACTCACAATCACTTTGTGCTGTGAACGGGGCGCATAATATGAAACCCGCCGTACGCTGTCAACGGCTAAATTAAATTCCTCGATCAAGCGCTGAAAAAGCCGCCAAATCAGCGCGTTTGCAGCTAAAGATTGACCATTGCGGGCAAAAATACGCCGCTTCCTCCCCCGCGATTTGATCGGGTACATGTCCGGTCAGTGAAAAAAAACCCCGGGAACGCATCCCCGGGGTTTTTCATCGGCCTGCCTTTACGATCAGGCTTGTGCTTCGCGCTCGGCAATATAGGCCAGCGCCATATCGATACGCTGCAGAGAACGCTGCTGACCGATCGCCTGTACAGTAACGTCCATGCTTGGCGACTGGCCGGCGCCGGTAACGGCAACGCGCAGCGGCATCCCTACTTTACCCATGCCGACGCCCAGTTCGTCCGCCGCGCCCTGAATGGCGTCATGCACGTTTTCCGCCGTCCAGTCGCTGATGGCCGCCAGCTTGGCGCGTACGGTCTCCAGCGGCTGACGCGCCACCGGACGCAGGTGTTTCTTCGCCGCGTCGGCGTCAAACTCGCTGAAGTCTTCATAGAAGTAACGGCAGGCCGCCGCCATCTCTTTCAGCGTCTTGCAGCGCTCGCCCAGCAGTTTGACGATGTCTTTCAGCTCCGGCCCGTTGCGCGTTTCAATGCCGAGCTGCTCAACGTGCCAGGCCAGGTGCACCGCCACCTGCTCGGCCGGCAGATGGTTAATGTAGTGGTGGTTCAGCCACTGCAGCTTTTCGGTGTTGAAGGCGCTGGCGGATTTGCTGATGGCGTCCAGCGTAAAGAACTGTTTCATCTCGTCGACCGAGAAGATTTCCTGATCGCCATGGGACCAGCCCAGACGCACCAGATAGTTGAGCAGCGCTTCCGGCAGATAGCCGTCGTCGCGGTACTGCATGACGCCGACCGCGCCGTGGCGCTTGGACAACTTTTTGCCGTCATCGCCCAGGATCATCGAAACGTGCGCATACTCCGGCACCGGTGCGCCCAGCGCTTTCAGGATATTGATCTGACGCGGCGTGTTGTTGATATGGTCTTCACCGCGGATCACGTGGGTAATCTCCATATCCCAGTCGTCCACCACCACGCAGAAGTTGTAGGTCGGTGAACCGTCGGTGCGGCGGATGATCAGATCGTCCAGTTCCTGATTGCTGAATTCGATCGGGCCACGGATCTGGTCGTTAAAGATCACCGAGCCTTCCTGCGGGTTACGGAAGCGCACCACGTGCGGCTCATCCGCCGTATGGCTGCACTGGCTGTCGCGGCAGCGGCCGTCATAACGCGGCTTCTCACCGTTTTCCATCTGCTTTTCACGCAGCGCTTCCAGACGCTCTTTAGAGCAGTAGCAGCGGTAGGCGGTGCCCTGCTCCAGCATCTGGTCGATCACCGCATTATAGCGATCGAAGCGTTTGGTCTGGTAATACGGGCCTTCGTCCCAATCCAGATTCAACCAGTTCATGCCATCCATAATCGCATCGATAGCATCCTGGGTGGAACGTTCCAGATCGGTATCTTCGATACGCAGCACGAACTCACCGCCGGCATGACGGCTGAACAACCAGGAGTAAAGCGCTGTACGGGCGCCGCCGACGTGCAGGTAGCCGGTTGGGCTAGGTGCAAAACGGGTTTTGATTTTCATTGGGATCACTGCCTTATTACGCAACGTCGCGTCGACGGGTGTCGACAATTGCTCGGAATTGAAAAAAGTGGGCAACATTGTATCACTACGCGTTAATTCCTCAACGCCGACACGGCGTCCGGCAAGTTTATTTCACCCTGCCAGCATCGTATTTCTTCCTATTATGCGCAAAGAATCGGCATATCTGGCGATAAATATCGCAGCTTGCTTAAATTTGCGGCGAACGATTGAAATCATTTTAAAAACCGTTGACTCACTTTGAACTATCCCTATAATGCGACTCCAACAAGACGGGGCGATTAGCTCAGTTGGTAGAGCATCTCCTTTACACGGAGGGGGTCGGCGGTTCGAGCCCGTCATCGCCCACCATCTTGTTGAGAGCAGTAAGAAAAATGAGGGTGATTAGCTCAGTTGGTAGAGCATCTCCTTTACACGGAGGGGGTCGGCGGTTCGAGCCCGTCATCACCCACCATCATTTTCATGCTCAAGCAGTACCTGGAAGTCCCGAAGTGGGTGATTAGCTCAGTTGGTAGAGCATCTCCTTTACACGGAGGGGGTCGGCGGTTCGAGCCCGTCATCACCCACCACTTCTATGGGTCGTTAGCTCAGTTGGTAGAGCAGTTGACTTTTAATCAATTGGTCGCAGGTTCGAATCCTGCACGACCCACCATATTAGAAAAAAGCGCCTTTTGGCGCTTTTTTTGCATGTGCGCTCCGTAATAATCCCCAACGCCAACATGACATATGCCTCAGAGGTCGTGTTGGATGAGAACCTGCGTTCAGGTTCGAGCCGAGCGAAGCGAGACGATAACGCGCAGCGTTGCCCGTAGGGCGAAGGCCAAAGGCCGAGTCAATCCTGCACGACCCACCATTTTAGAAAAAAGCGCCTTTTGGCGCTTTTTTTTGCATGTGCGCTCCGTAATAATCCCCAACGCCAACATGACATATGCCTCAGAGGTCGTGTTGGATGAGAACCTGCGTTCAAGTTCGAGCCGAGCGAAGCGAGACGACAACGCGCAGCGTTGCCCGTAGGGCGAAGGCCAAAGGCCGAGTCAATCCTGCACGACCCACCATTTTAGAAAAAAGCGCCTTTTGGCGCTTTTTTTTGCATGTGCGCTCCGTAATAATCCCCAATGCCAACATGACATATGCCTCAGAGGTCGTGTTGGATGAGACAAAAGCGTTTACGCTTTTGAACAGCGCTTGTGCTGGCCCGTAGGGCGATCAATCCTGCACGATCCGCCATATACGTCCTGTCACCACGCCCTGCGCCCTTTCCACAGCCCAAACAAAAAAGACGCAGCCTGCGCTGCGCCTCCGTTATCCGGCCATAGCCACACGGTAGCCCTCAGGCCGCCAGCGTCGCCCCGCCGTCAATCACAATATCCTGCATGGTGATATGGCTGGCCATATCCGAAGCCAGGAACAGAATGGCATCGCTGACCTCCTGCGGCTGAGCGATTTTCCCCAGCGGAATGCCCAGCTTAAACTGCTCGGGGAAACCGTTGATGGTTTTTTGCTCGCCGCTTTCATCCTGCCACATGCCGCGCTGCATCGGCGTATTGGTCGAACCTGGCGACACCATATTCGAACGCACGCCGAATTCGGCCATTTCCAGCCCCACGGTCTGGCACAGGCTACGCAGCGCCGCCTTGGAGGCGCAATAAGCCGCCATGCCGACGCGCGGCACGTGCGCCGCGTTGGAGGCAATGCTGACGATCGCACCGCGACGCTGGCGGCGGAATACCGGCAGCGTGTGGCGGAACATATTGAACGCCCCGCCGGCGTTGACGTTCAGGCAGGCCATCCAGTCGGCGCTGCTGGTGGCGTCGGTCAGGCCCATGCGCAAAATGCCGGCGCCGTTGACCAGCACGTCCAGCTCGCCGTGTTCCGCCAGCAGCCGCGTGCATACGCGATCCACCGCCTCGGCGTCAGCGATATCCAGCACTTCGGTGCGAAATGGGTACGCCGACTCGGCGAACCGCAGATCAAAGCCGATAACCTCGGCACCCGCTTCCGCAAACTGTCGCGCGGTCTGTAAGCCGATGCCGGCGCCTGCGCCGGTCACCCACACGCGTTTGCCGCTAAAATCCCAGTTGCTCATCCGGCCTGCTCTCCGGCGAGCAGCGCCCACCAGCTGTCAATGGTCGGATTTTTGGCCAGCGCGATAAAATCGATATCGCCGCGAATTTTACGCCAGCGCGTCGCCAGCTCCATAATGCGCACCGAATCCAGACCGTAGTCAATCAGGTTCTCGTCGTTGCCCATCTCTTCGCTGTCTTCATCCAGCAGCGGCAGGATCATCGCCCGCAGCGCCTCTTTGCTGGCGATGGCGTTGCTTTGCGGCAGCAGTTCGGCGGTGCTGACCACGCGGCCGCAGCGGCCGGCGGTGTAGCGCAGCGCCATCAGGTGTTCGTCGCGCGAGAAGTCCGCCAGCCCATCCGCCACCATAAACGGCTGGATATTACGCATAAAGGCGTCGATGGAGGTGGTCAGGCAGCCGATATGCGCGTACACGCCGCAGATAATCAGCTGGTCACGGCCGGTTTCCTGCAAGATGTCCTGCAGCGGCGAGCGATGGAAGGCGCTGTAGCGCCATTTCACCAGCACGGTGTCATCCTCTTCCGGCGCCAGCGCAGCCACCACCGCCTGCTGTTGCGGATGCTTATTCAGCCCCGGCCCCCACATATCGTTCAGCAGCGCACGGTCTTCATCGCTCTGCTGGTTCGGCTGCGCGGTATAAAATACCGGGATGCCCTGAGACTTGCAGTAGCGGCGCAGGTTGGCGATATTCTCCACCACCTGTTTGATCATCGGGCTGTCTTCACCCCAGAAGTTAAGAAAATACTGCTGCATATCGTGAATCAGCAGCGCGGCGCGCTGTGGCTCAACCGCCCAGTTGACCTTATTGGCCGGTAATTCAGCCGCGGTCGGCAGCGCATAATCATTGAGTTTAGGAATGGCCATCGTTCAATCTCCCTGGACCTGGGTGGCTTGCTGCGCTTCCAGCAGGCGCTGGCGCAACAGTTTCTTGTCAACTTTACCGACCGCCGTCAGCGGCAGGCTCTCAACCTGCACAAAACGGTCCGGTAATTTAAATTCAGCAACGCCCTGCTCACGCAGATGACGGCGCAGCACCACCGGCTTGAGCGCCTCGCCGGCGATAAAATAGGCGCAGCTCTTTTCACCCATCAGCGCATCCGGCATCGATACCAGCGCGGCGTTAATCACCGCACCATGACGCAGCAGCAGGTTTTCGATCTCTTCCGCCGCGATCTTCTCGCCGCCGCGGTTAATCTGGTCTTTTTGTCGCCCTTCCACGCAGATATAGCCGTCTTCGGTCATGCGGATCAGATCGCCGGAACAGTAGAAACCGTCGGCGTCGAACGCGTCGGCATTGTGCGCCGGGCTCTGGTAGTAACCGCGGAAGGTGTACGGGCCGCGCGTCATCAGGCGACCGACCTGGCCGGCCGGCAGCGGATTACCGTCGTCATCAGCCACCCAGACTTCGTCGTCCGGCGACATCGGGCAGCCCTGCGTGGTGAGGATATGGCGATCGTCATCGTCCAGTTGGGTATAGTTCACCAGCCCTTCCGCCATGCCGAACACCTGCTGCAGCTGGCAGCCAATCTCCGCCGGAATGCGCGCCGCCAGGCTTTCGCCCAGCTTGGCGCCGCCGACCTGCAGCAGCTTCAGGCTGGCGAGCGGCGCGTTGCCGCCCCACTCTTCAATCGCCTGCAGCCACAACGTGACCGCCGGCGGCACCAGCGCGGTGACGTTAATCTGATGCTGCTCAATCAGTTTGAAGCACTGGCCGGCGTCCGGATCCGCGGCGAACACCACCTGACCGGCGGCATAAAATACGCCCAGCACGCCCGGCGAGCTCATCGGGTAGTTATGCGCCACCGGCAGCGCGCAAAGGTAACGCGTCTCGCCGTCAAAACGGCACACCTCTACGCTGCGGCGAATGCTGTAGTAGTAATCATTGTGGGTACGCGGAATCAGTTTCGGCGTGCCGGTGCTGCCGCCGGACAGCTGGAAAAACGCCACCTGGTCGGCCGCAGACGGCGTCGCGCGGAAATCGCCGCGCTCTTCCGCCAGCATCGCCGCCAGCGACTGTTCGCCCTGCGCCTGGCTGCGCAGCGCCACCACGCGCAGCGACGGGTGCTGCGCCCGGAAGGTCGCCAGAAAATCGTCATTGCCGAACAGCGCGTGTTTGCTGTCGGCAATCAGCACCGCCGGTTTGATTTGCTCGGCGTAGGCGCTCAGTTCGCTGCGCTGGTGACTGAACAGCGCATTGACCGGCGCCACGCCAATTTTCAGCAGGGCGAAGAAGGTGACATAAAATTCCACCACGTTGCCCAACTGCACCAGGGCGGTTTCCCCCGGCTGAATACCGCGGCGCAGCAGTGCGGCGGCCAGGCGATCTGACTGTTGATGCAGCTGGCGATAGCTCAGGCTGCCCTCGGCGTCGACCAGCGCGGTCGCGTCGCTGTCCGCCTGGCGATCGAGAATGTCGGTCAGCGGTTGGTCGATCCAGTAGCCGCGGTCGCGGTAGCGCTGGGCAAACTCGGCCGGCCACGGGGTAAATGCAATACTCATGGTGTTGTTATCCTTGGTTCAATCCAAACGCACGCAAAATGGTGCTGAGCTTGGTGCCGGTTTCATGCCATTCAGACTCCGGCGAAGAATCTTTAACGATGCCGGCGCCGGCAAACAGGCGCACCCGGCGACCCTGCACGGTGCCGCAGCGGATGGTGACCACCCACTCGCCGTTGCCTTCGGCGTCGCACCAGCCGACGATGCCGCCGAACAGGTCGCGGTCAAAAGGCTCCAGTTCGGCAATCAGATCGCGCGCTTTCAGCGTCGGCGTGCCGCACAGCGCCGGCGTAGGGTGCAGCAGGCAGGCCAGCGACAGCGCATTCTCCCGGCGGCAGTCCACTTCGCCATCGATCGGCGTCGACAGATGCCACAGCGTGGTGGTGCTCAGCAGTTCGGGAGCCGTCGGGATATTCAGGTAGCGGCAGCGGCCGGTCAGCACCTGGCGCATGCCTTCGGTGACAAAATCGTGCTCGACGTTATCTTTGCTCGACGCCAGCAGCTGCTCGCTCACCTCACGGTCGCGCTGCGGATCGGCGTCGCGTCGGGCGGAGCCGGCCAGCGGGTTGGAATAGAACTGCGCGCCGGACTTACGCAGCAGCAGTTCCGGGCTGGCGCCCAGCAGCGCCCCGTCTTCCAGCGGCACATGGAAATGAAAGCCGTTCGGGTTCTGCGCGATAATGCGCGCCATCAGCGCCTGGCGGTCGACCGGCTGCCGGGTTTCGATTTCCAGCAGGCGCGACAGCACCACCTTATCCAGCTCGCCGCTGGCGGTTGCCGCCACGGCGTCGCTGACCATCTGCATAAAGGGCGCCTGCGCCGGCAGTTCATTCAGGGCGTCAATTTCCGGGCCGTCGGCGTCGGCCGCCGGCTGCGCCGCCATAAAGGCTTCGCGATCAAACCACTGGGTATGCTGCGGAATAAACAGCGACGACGGCTGGCGGGTATCAAACGGGATCGCGCCGCACAGCACCGGCTTTTTTATGCCGGCCAGCCGCGCGTCGTCAAAGGCGTGACGCACGGCCTGCTGAAACTCGCCGTTGATATCATCACCGCCGGCGGCCGGCAGGGTGATAGTGGCAAAGCACCCTTGCGTCGTCAGGCTGCGAAAAGGTGATGTGAAAAAGAAGCCTGACGCCGGATCGACACCGAATTGCGCCTGTTCGTTCTCTTTCGCGTGCGGTGCCTTCTGCTGAGCACCATTCACGGCTGTATCCATGGGTACGCCCTCTGTTATTCGCCAATAATAACCAATATAATAATGATTATCATTTGTGTTTCGTGGCGCTAAATTACCCTCCGTCTCTGGCTATGTCAATAAACGTAAACACTTCTTTACCCTGATAATCATGGTATAAACGTTGTGGTATTCTCTAGATAAATGATAACCATTAAGCTTTTCGCATTTAACGGCGAGTCAGGCTCGTCAACGACACCAACAAGGATTACCCGGATGAAGAAGATCCTGCTTTTGGGGCTGGCGTTATTGGCCATCTCAGCAGCACAGGCGGCTTCCCCACAGTGGCCCCGCACGATTGAAACCTCCCACGGCCCCGTCACCCTCAAGCAGCCCCCGACGCGCATCGTTTCCACCAGCGTGACCCTGACCGGCACCCTGCTGGCGATTGACGCCCCGGTGATCGCCAGCGGCGCCACCAACCCCAACGGGCGCTTTACCGATAAGCAAGGCTTCTTCCTGCAGTGGGGAAAGATCGCCACACAGCGCGGCGTGAAACGTCTGTATGTCGGCGAGCCCAATGCCGAAAGCATTGCCGGCGAAGCGCCGGACCTGATTGTGATTTCCGCCACCGGCGGCGACTCCGCGCTGCAGCTGTATGACCAGCTGTCCGTCATCGCGCCGGTGCTGGTGGTCAACTATGACGATAAAAGCTGGCAGGAGCTGGCGAAAGAGCTGGGTTATGCCACCGGGCGCGACGCCCAGGCCGAGAAACTGACCGCCGACTTCGCCGCCCGCGAACAGGCGCTGAAGCAGCACATCACGCTGCCGCCGCAGCCGGTCTCCGCCCTGGTTTTCCGTCAGGACGGCAAAGCCGCCAACCTGTGGACCGGCGAATCCTCACAGGGGAAAATGCTGCAGCAGCTGGGGTTCACCCTGGCGCAGCCGCCGGCCAACCTGCACACCAGCACCAGCCAAGGCTCGCGTGAAGATATTGTTCAACTGTCGGGAGAGAGTCTGGCGGCGGGGCTGAATGGCCAGACGCTGCTGCTGTTCGCCAATGACGAGAATGACGTACAGCGTCTGGTGAATAATAAATTTCTGGCGCAGCTGCCGGCGGTGCAAAATAAACAGGTCTATGCGCTCGGCAACGAAACCTTCCGTCTGGACTACTACAGCGCCAGCAACCTGCTGACGCTGTTGGAAAAACGCTTTACTTCCCGCTAGTCTGCGCCACAGCGGGCTGGAGGGTCGCCTCCGGTTCGCTGCGCGTTACCCGCCGCAAACTGCCCATCACCAACAGCAGCACCACGCCCAGCAGCGCCGCACCGAAGCCGAAGCCGGTCGAGGTCATGGCCGGCAGCATAAACGCCCCCATCGCCCCCAGCAGCAGCGCGCCCAGCGCGTCGCCCACCACGTTCTGCGCGGTCCACAGGCCGTTGACGCGGCCAAGGAACGCATCCGGCGTCAGGTTCTGAATCAGCCCGTACTGCAGCAGGGAATTCAGCGCGCTCAGATAGCCAAAGGCCACCAGACACGCCAGCGCCAGGCCGTACCACGGCATCAGGCCAAACAGGCCGACGGCGATAAAGGCAGCGATGGCGGTCAGCAGCATCATCCAGCCCGGCCGCGCCACCTGCGCCACCCGGCCGCTGGTGAAGGCGCCGAGGGCGGCGCCCAGCGGCACGGCGGCATACATAAAGCCCAGTTGCGAAGCGTCAACGCCCCAACTGCCGGCCAGCGCCGGATACAGGATGCGCACCGCGCTGGCCATGGTCAGCAGCGCGCCGATCAGCGCCACCATGCCAATCACTTTATTCTGGAACAGGAAGGAGAAACCGCCGGCCAGCGCCTTCAGCGGGTGTTCGCGCGGCTGCTCCGGCGGCGGCAGCTGCGGCAGACGCAGCAACGGAACCAGCGTCAGCAGCGTGCCAAGCGCCGCCAGCCCGTAGTTCCAGGCCACTCCCGCGTGGGCGATCAGCAGACCGCCCGCCGCCGGTGAGAGAATCGAACCAAAGCGAACCGTCAGCATGCTGATGGCGCCGGCCTGTACGATATTTTCACGGCCGACCAGCGCCGGCGTCGCCGCCAGCAGCGCCGTGACGCCCACCGCACCGAAGAAGCCGTCCCACACCGCCAGCAGGTAAATCGCCGTCAGCGACGGCTCCGGCAGCGCCGCATTGAGGCACATGCCGACAAAGCCGACGCCGCAGGTGGAGCGGGCAAACAGGATCAGGCGACGGCGCTCATAGCGGTCGGCCAGGACGCCGCCCATCAGCAGACCGGCAAACATGCCGCCGCCGGCCAGCGTCACCGCCAGACCAACCAGCAGCGTCGAATCGGTCAGCGCCTGGATCTGCACCGGAATGGCAATCGCCATCAATCCCAGCGCCAGAATAGAGATAAAGCGCGCGCAGAAAACGGCGCGGAACGCCTGATTGGTCTTTAACAAACCAAAATCAAGCAAAATCGAGGGCTTACTCATGTGTTTTATCACCACAGCTTTATAAAGGAATTGCACGCTTGCTACTGCAATGGGGCAGCGACTCATGCTACCATAGATGAATACAATCAATAATGATAATAAATATCATTAATATTCAATTGAATAATGGGCTGTTATGTTCCGGCTTACACACAATTGCTCGCACGCTGCTTCAGCGCCCCAGGAAACTCTGTTTTTAGGTACTACGCGCACCTTTCGCCGCCGGCTCTACGCGCTGCTGTTCGCCGTACTGATACTGCTGCTGATGATGGCGCTCAGCCTGGCGCTGGGCGCCCAATCCATCCCCTTCTCCACCGTTCTGCAGGCATTAAACGGCCAGTGCAGCGGCGTTGACTGCGTGATCATCACCGACGCCCGCCTGCCGCGTACGCTGATCGGCGTGCTGGCCGGCATCGCGCTCGGTCTGGCCGGCGCCCTGATGCAGACCTTGTCGCGCAACCCGCTGGCAGACCCGGGCATTCTCGGCGTCAACGCCGGCGCCGGTTTCGCCGTGGTGCTGGGCATGTCGCTGTTCGGCGCCACCGACATCGGCCAATATCTGTGGTTCGCTTTTGCCGGTGCGCTCTGCGCCTCGCTGCTGGTGGCGCTGGTAGGCGCACTCGGGCGCAGCACGCTGAATCCGGTGCGCCTGACGCTGGCGGGCGTGGCGCTGGGCGCGGTGCTGGACGGCATGACCACCGGGATTTCTCTGCTTAATCCGCAGGTGTTCGACCAGCTGCGCTTCTGGCAGGCCGGCTCGCTGGATATCCAAAATATGCAGGTGGTGCGCACCGTCGCGCTGCCGATTCTCCTCGGTACGCTGATCGCCCTGTGGCTGACCAAAGCCCTCAACAGCCTGAGCATGGGCAGCGATCTGGCCACCGCGCTGGGTACCGGCATCGTACGTACGCAGCTGCTCGGCCTGCTGGCAATCACCCTGCTGTGCGGCGGCGCCACCGCCGCCGTCGGCCCAATCGCCTTCGTCGGCCTGATGATGCCGCATATCGCCCGCCGTCTGGCCGGCTCCGAACTGCACTGGATTTTACCCTGGACGCTGGTGCTGACGCCGATCCTGCTGCTCAGCGCCGATTTAGTCGGCCGTTTCCTGGTGCCGGGCGAGCTGCGCGTCTCCATCGTCACCGCGCTGATTGGCGCACCGGTGCTGATTGCGCTGGTGCGTCAGCGTCATATGTTCAGGAGGAGTCGCTGATGGCCAGCCATACCGCCATGTTGTCCGCGCCGCAACGCGCCGCCCGCCTGTCGCGCGCCACCCTGACCGTGCTGCTGCTCACCGCCGCCTGCGCGGCGCTGGCCGTCTACGCCCTCGGCGCCGGCACGCTGTCTTTGAGCGCTGCGCAGGTGATTGACGCCCTGCGCGGCGAAGGCCCCGCCAATCTGGCGGTAATCGTCACCCAGTGGCGTCTGCCGCGCGTGGTGATGGCGCTGCTGCTGGGCGCGGCGCTCGGCATCAGCGGCGCGATATTCCAATCGCTGCTGCGCAACCCGCTGGGCAGCCCCGACGTTATCGGTTTCAATACCGGTGCCTACAGCGGTGTACTGGTGGCCGTGGTGCTGTTTAACAGCAGTATCCTCGGCATCACCAGCGGCGCGCTGGCCGGCGGCCTGCTGACCGCGCTGCTGGTCTACCTGCTGGCCTGGCGTAACGGCGTTGACGCCTTTCGCCTGATTATCGTCGGCATCGCGGTACGCGCGCTGCTGATGGGCGCCAATACCTGGATGATCGTCAGCGCGTCGCTGGAGGCATCGATGACCGCCGGCCTGTGGAGCGCCGGTTCACTGAACGGCATCACCTGGGCGAAAAGCCAGCCGGCGCTGCTGGCAATCGCGCTGTCGACGCTGCTGTTGTGCGGCCTGTCGCGCCGCATGCGTCTGCTGGAGATGGGCGACGACGCCGCCTGCGCGCTCGGCGTTTCGGTCGATCGATCGCGCGTTCTGCTGTTGCTGCTCGGCGTGGTGCTGACCGCCGCGGCTACCGCTGTCGCCGGGCCGATCTCCTTTATCGCGCTGGTGGCGCCGCAGATCGCCCGCCGCCTGTGCGCCAACCGCCACGTGCTGCTGCTGACCGCGCTGACCGGCGCCCTGCTGCTGCTGGCGGCCGACGTCGCCGCCCAGCGGCTGTTTATACCGTATCAATTGCCGGTCGGCGTGCTGACCGTCTGCCTGGGCGGTATTTACCTGATTTGGCTATTAATCCGTGAGTCACGTAGAAAATGAATACTGTAACGCCGCTGTCCGCGCCGCTGCGCGCCGAAAACCTGACGCTGGGCTATGACAAGAAAATCGTGGCGAGCGACCTGTCCGTCGCCATTCCGCACGGCGAGCTGACGGTCATTATCGGCCCCAACGCCTGCGGCAAGTCGACGCTGTTGCGTACCCTCAGCCGCCTGATGCAGCCGCAGCAGGGCCAGGTGTGGCTGAATGACAAACCCATCCGCGACTACGCCACCAAAGAGGTGGCGCGCCAGCTCGGGCTGCTGCCGCAAACGTCGATCGCCCCCGGCGATATTACCGTGTTCGATCTGGTGGCCCGTGGCCGCTATCCTCATCAGCGCCTGTTCAGCCGCTGGCGGGAGGAGGATCAGCAGGCGGTAGAAGAAGCGATGCGCGCCACCGGCGTGGCAGATCTGGCGGAACAGGCGGTCGACACGCTCTCCGGCGGTCAGCGCCAGCGCGTATGGATCGCCATGGTGCTGGCGCAGCAAACGCCGCTGCTCTTGTTGGACGAACCGACCACCTGGCTGGATATCACCCACCAGATCGAACTGCTGGAGTTGATGCGCCAGCTGAACCGCGAGCGCGGCCATACGTTAGTGGTGGTGCTGCACGATCTGAACCATGCCTGCCGCTACGCCACCCATCTGATTGCCATGCGCGGCGGAAAGGTGATCGCCGAAGGCGCGCCGAAAGATATCGTCACGCCGCAGCTGATCGAAGAGGTGTACGGCCTGAAGTGCATGATCATTGACGATCCGGTATCGCATACGCCGCTGGTGGTGCCGCTGGGTAAACCCTGAACTTTGCGATCGGCCTTCCTGATTTAAACATCGCCGTTTGCCGTCCCCCAGCCCCGTCGTTAACCTACCGGGAACCACGGATCAAAGGCATTAAATCATGGAAGATATCGTCAACGGCCAATGCCCGCCCCGGCAGAGGCCGCTTTCTGCAACAACGCATAAAGAAATCATTCGTCAGGCTCTGGCCGATATGAATACGGTGTTAATTGCCGGCGGGTTGACCATCACGGCTGTTCAACGCGCCGATGAAAGCTGGCTACACCACAATATGCATCGGCTCAGACTCAACTGGCGCCATTTAGTATCACGCTTTGACGACCGCACCATGCGTTACCGCCACCAGGAAGGCTTTGATTTTGCCTTCAAACTACAAACGGACCCTACGCAGCCTGCCGGCATTTGCCTGTGTATCTACGATGTTCACTTCAATACTCTCGAAGTCACTGCCCTTGAAAACTTTGTGACGGATAACGCACGGCACCCGCTCCACGGCAAAATGTTTAAGTACGTGTTGTATACCTTATATTTCTATGCGCTCGGGCTGATAGCACGCTGCGGCTGTGATGAAAAAACGCTGCGCATAACCATCCGCCAGGCGATTAATCCGCATACGCTTCGCTACTACTTATCCCATGCCGACTTCCGGCAGATTCCCGGCAGTATGGACTGCGTTACGCGTTTTAGCGCACTGGAAGCCTATATTGAAAACTACGCGCGCTGACGTTGGGTTCGCAGCAAACTCATGGTAAAATTTGTCCAATTTTCAGACAGCAGACAAGCGAGGGAAATGCAGATGCTCAACACTAAACGTCCGATCGCCGAGCGCCGGGCCCTGGCGCTCAACCGCCTGGTCCGCTCGGTTCAGTCAGAACAGGACCTGCCATCCAATAACCCGGTTATTGAAGCGTCCGGCCCGCCTTCCGGCACTACGGCTGCAGATAATCCCATGCTGCATCGGCATGTGCATGCCGATTCCCCATCAGACTGACACCGATTAACGATAAAAAAGGCGCTTACGCGCCTTTCTAATGCCTCATCATCGGGCGCAACGCGCCCTGCCCGCCTACAGCGTACGCAAGATACGGTTCAGCAGCGGCCCCAGCACCTTGAACGACGCCGGCGATACGATGTCCACATGCGCGCAGTCCAGCTCGTGTACCTGCAACGCATCAACATATTCCGCCCAGGTCTGCTGCACGTCCATCCCTTCCTGCAGCGTGCGTTTGGCGACAAACAGCGTCGCCTGACCACGGAAGTTGGCGGTATGGGTACGGGACAGCAAGCGTACCGAGTCGGCGTAATTGGCTTCAATATTGTCGAACATCGCCGTGCGGGTCTCACCCAGCGCCGGGTCCAGCGTATCTTCCGACACCGCCAGGAACTGTTCGCGCTCGCGCTGCACTTCTTTCAGCACGTTATCGTCCAGCATCACGTCCCAGTTCTGCGTTTCCGGCGGATAGGTATCCAACAGTCCGAGGAACGCCACCTCTTCACCGCGCGCCTGCAGCCGGGCGGCAATGCCCTGCGCCAGCGTGCCGCCCAGCGAATAACCGATGAAGTGGTACGGGCCGTGCGGCTGTACCGACAATACCGTCGCCAGATGCGCCTCGCATACCTGATCCATATCTTCGCTCAGCGCCAGCGGGCCGTCAGGCCGCGGCGACTGAATGCCCACCAGCGACCAGTGCTGATCGATATAGCGCGGCAATACGCTGAACTGCCAGGAGAAACCGGAGGCCGGATGCAGGCAGAACAGCGTCGGGCCGTCGGTAGTGCGCAGCGGCAGCACGCTGTCGAAGCCGCAGCGGTCGGCCTCTTCCTGCGTACGCTCCTCCGCCAGCAGCGCCGCCAGCTGTTCCACCTTCGACGCCACCATCACCTGTCCGACTGAAACTGCCTTATCCAGATCGCGGCGCAGTTCCGCCGCCAGACGCATCGCCAGCAGCGAATGACCGCCCAAGGCGAAGAAGTCGTCGTCGGCAAACACCTGCTCACGCTGCAGCAGACGGGCGAACACCGCGGCGATCTCGCTTTCCAGCCCGGGCAGCGGTTCACGGCCGGCGCTGCGCGTGCCGCTTTGCGGCTGCGGCAGGGCTTTACGATCCAGTTTGCCGTTGGCGCTGAGTGGCAGCTCCGCCATCTCCACCAGCGCGACCGGCACCATATGCGGCGGCAGGCGGTCGGCCAGCGCAGCGCGCAGCGCCGTCAGATCCAGCGTCACCCCCGCCTGCGGCACCAGATAGCCCACCAGCTGGCGCGCGTCGCCACCGGCGTCCGTCGGCGTACCGGTCAGCACCAGCGCATGGGTCACCGCCTGCTGCACGCCCGGCAGCGACAGCAGCGCGTGATCGATCTCGCTCAGTTCGATGCGCTGCCCGCGGATCTTCAGCTGATCGTCGCTGCGCCCCAGATATTCCACCGCCCCGTCGGGCAGCCAGCGCGCCACGTCGCCGGTGCGGTACATCCGCCCGCCGTCGCCGAACGGATCGGCAACAAAACGGCTGGCGGTCAGCTCCGGCCGCCCCAGATAGCCGTGCGCCAGCTGCACCCCGGTCAGGTACAGATCCCCGGCAACGCCCGGCGGCACCGGGCGCAGACGCGCATCAAGAATACGCAGCCCGGTATTCCACACCGGCAGGCCAATCGGTACGTTGGCGCCGGTCACCGCCGCCAGCGCTTCGCCCCAGGCCGGATGCCAGGTCACGTCCACCGCGGCCTCCGTCGGGCCATACAGGTTGTGCAGCGGCACCGCGGTGCGGCTCTGCCACTGACGGCACAGCTCGGCCGGCAGCGCTTCGCCGCTGCAGAACACCCGGCGCAGGCTGGCGCACTGTTCAACCGCTTCCGGCCCTTCCAGCGCGCTGACAAACGCCGCCAGCATCGACGGCACAAAGTGCATGGTGGTCACGCGGTGGCGGGCGATCAGCTGCTGCAGCTGCTGCGGGTCACGGTGCGCTTCCGGCAGAGCCATCACCAGCTGCGCGCCGACGATCAGCGGCCAGAAGAACTCCCAGACCGACACGTCGAAACTGCACGGCGTTTTCTGCAGCACCACGTCTTGCGCATTCAGCGGATAGTGGTCCTGCATCCACAGCAGGCGGTTAACGATCGCCTGATGGCCGACCAGTACCCCTTTCGGCCGGCCGGTGGAGCCGGAAGTGAAAATAATATAGGCCGGATGGTGCGGCGTCGGCCCCGTCACCTCGACCTGCGCGGCATGGTCGGCGGCCAGCGGCGCATCGAACAGCAGGATATCGCTCTGTCCGGCAAAACGCGCCTGCTGCGACGGTTCAGTGATAATCAGCCGCGGTGTGGCGTCTTCCAGCATCATCGCCAGACGCTCATCGGGATAACCGGTATCCAGCGGCAGATAGGCGGCGCCGGCTTCAACAATCGCCATCAGCGCCAGCGACAGGAATACCGAACGCGGCAGCGCCACGGCAACGATATCGCCCGGCCGCACGCCCTGTACGGTCAGCTGGCGCGCCAGCGCGCTCACCTGTTCGCGGGTCTCGCGGTAGGTAAAGCGGAAATGCGCATCGGACAGCGCCGGCGCGTCCGGCGTGCGCTGCGCCTGCTGCGCCAGCAGGCCGCTCAGCGTCTGCGGCGCCACCGGGTGGGCAGTATCATTCACCTGCTCCAACAGCGCATGGTCAGCGGCGGTCAGCATATCGGCTTCCCCCACCGGCAGCTGCGGCCGGGCGGTAAACTGGCTCAGCAGCAGCGGCAAACGCTGCAGATGAGCCGCCAGTTCATCGCGCTGATAACGCTCGGCATTGGCCAGCAGTTCTACCTTCAGCTGGCCGTCGTCGCCGATAAACAGCGCAATTTCCAGATCGCGCACCGGCCCGGAGGCCAGATCGTGGGTAATGCCGGCAATACCGTCAAAATCCAGCTGGTAATCAAACATTTTAAAATTGAATACCGTGCCGTACAGCGGCTCGGCATCGCCAATGCGTCCCAGATCGCGCTGCACCTGCTCGGCATCATAACGCTGATGGCGGCGCACCTTCTTCAGCTCACGGCTGAGCGTGAGCGCCACCTCCGCCAACGTCGCCTGCGGATCTACCTGCATCTCCATCGGCAAGACGTTAATCACCGGCCCGGTGGCGCACAGCGCGGCGGAGCCGGTACGGCGCATAAAGATAAAGCCGGCGCTGAAGTGCGGCTGGCCGCTCAGGCGCGACACCCACAGCGCCAGCAGCGCGATCGTCATATCGGCGGCGTTGAGCTGATGCTGGCGGCCAAGCGCCGCCAGCGGCGCGAAATCGGCCGCCGAACAGTGCTGGCTCAGGCGATGAATGCGCGTGGTCGGCGCCTGCCCGGCCAGCGGCTGCGGGCTGAGGGTCGCCGGCGGCGGCAGCTGGGCTGCCTTGTCGCGCCAATAACCGGCATCCCGCTGCCAGCCGGCGGACTGTTGATACGCCTGATATTCGGCCACTACGTCGCTAAATGCGCTGAACGGCGTCGGATCCGGCGTTTCGCCGCGGCGCAGCCGGCTGTAAATGTGGGCGACACGACGGGTAATGGCGGTAAAGCTGAAGCCATCGACCAGCATATGGTGATAGCGCTGATACCAGAACCAACGATCGTCCGCCACGCGCATCAGCACGTTGCGGTACAGCGGGTTTCCGCTGCTGACACGCAGCTCGCCGTCGAGATCGATGTCCATCAGCGCCGTCGCCGCGGCTTCGGCGTCCGCCGAGTCGGTAAAATCGAGATATTCCGCCGCGTGGATGGCACACTCTGCATCCAGCCACTGCAGCGGCACGCCGTCGCGCTCTTCAAAGCGCAGGCGCAGGGTATCGGCCTCGGACAATCCCAGGCCGATGGCGCGCAGCAGGCACTCTTTGTCCAACGCGCCATTCAGTTCAATATAATGCGCCACCGCATAGGCATTGCCGTGCGGCGAAATTTGATCGGCGACCCAGATGCCGGGCTGCGCCGCAACCAGCGGCATCTCCGGGCATGCCTGATAATCCGCCGCTAAATTAGAATTTTCTGACACCGTACTTGCTCCAGTCATCATTGTTGCTCACGCTGCGCGGCGGGCCGCATGTCCCGCCAGTGCGTTTCCAGCCAGCCGACGCATTCGGCGCGTTCTGCCGGGCCGAACACCGTACGCCAGCCGTCCGGTGCCGGACTGAAGTCAGGCCACAGGCTGTACTGCTGCTGCCCGTTGCACAGAATCAGGCAGCGCTGCTGCGGGTCGTCAAACGGGTTCGGCATGTCCATCGCGGGCTCCTTGAATCAGACGGGGATCGGCAACCGGCGTGGTTTGGTGGGCGGTGACAAAATCAGGCTGCCACAGCGCCTGCAGGCCATCCAGCAGGCCGCCGCGCCAGCACAACGCATCATGGCCGCCTTCGACCGCCCGATAGTGCACCCGATGTCCGCGCTGGCTGAGCAGCGTCGCCATCTGGCCGCTGACCCGATGCACCAACGGCTCATGCATGCCGGCTTCCATAAACACCTTTAGCGCGCCGTGGCTGCCCAATCCCTGCTCTACCTGACGCTGCAGCCAGCAGGCGTCCTCTGGCGGGGTCGGCAGTTGCAGCATATCGCGCCGCGGCCACCAGTAAGAACCGGACTGGGCGATTACCGCGCCGAAACGCTGCGGCCAGTTCAACCCGGCATACAACGCGGAGAGGCCGCCAAAACTTTGCCCGGCCACCACGGTGCGCGCAGCCTCGGCGCTGTGCGGCGCCCACTCCGCCAACTGCGGCAGCAGCTCTTCCTGCAGCGCCAGCCAGAAATCGGGGTTACAGCTCAGCTCCTGGGCGCGATGTTTCAAATCGATAATATCGATCAGCACATACATCGCTGCCGGCAACTGGCCTGCACGGGTCATCTGCATCAGCGGATCCCACACCGGCATCTGCTGTGCCCAGAACTGGCCGTCGAGCAGAATCGCCAGCGGTCGCTGCGTCGGATCGCCGTCGCCGGTGGTGTACACCCACACTTTGCGGCTGTTGCCGAGCCGCTCGCTGTGCCAGGTATGCTGCTGCAGACGCGCCGGCGCCGGCGGAATGCAGCGGCCGCTGGCAACCTCATAGTTGTCAAAATCATGCCAGGCAGGCTGCGGCGGCGCTTCCGGCATATGCAGCCCGGAGACAATATTACCGCCGGCGGCCGGCCAGGAGCGGTAAGGGTTCAACAGATCGTGCGTCGCGCTGGCGAACACCTGATGCCACCAATGGCGCCGCGCATGCATATTGGCGTGGGCATCGGCCCCGTCGACGCGCAGCGGACGGTCGTCCATGCTGGGAATAAAGCAGTAACTGCCGCGCCAGTCGGCGTTCAGTTCAGTTTGCCAGTACCACACATCGCTGCCGCTCAGACGCTGCAGACTCTGCGGCGGATTCGGCTGATGGTGGTCGGTCAGGCAATTAATGTTGATCCAGACGCGCTTATAGGCGGACGTCAGTTCGCACCCCTGCGGATCGCGCCAGAGGAAGGTCACCTTCCAGCGGCCGTTGTCGGTCGGTTCCACCAACGGCGTGCCGCGCCGGGCAATCTCCAGCCACCAGCCATGGCTCCCGACGTGCTTGCTTGTTAATAACGTACTGCTTGTTGGCTGTTGTTCAGTTTTCAAAACACCCACTCACCTGGTAGTTGGCATAACACGCTGTGCGCACGGAAAATATCCGGCTGCCCTACCGCATATATAGACACGGCAAATCGAATACTATTGATAATTATTTTCATTTGCAATAGTGTGTACGGGCCCACAAACAGGGTCGGTATTCTTCATCGGGGACGGATGCCGATTATTAGTAACGGGTCGAATGCCGAGCGCGTCTCCGGCTTATTCTATCCATGAATCATTGACGACATAAAAAACGACAACCGGCTGCCCTGCCGGCATGAGCTACGCCGCAGGGATGGCAAAACGGCAGGAAATCACAATGAATCGCACACTTTCTCGTTATTCTCTGGCTACCTTTATCGGCCTGGGTTTAGGCGCGTCCACTTTGGCACACGCCGCACAGCAAACGGATACCCCCTCAAACGCGGAAAACACCGCCGCCGCTGACGATAAAAAACCAGCAAAACCGGCCGAAGACACCATCCTGGTGACCGCCGCCAAGCAGAACCTGCAGGCGCCCGGCGTCTCCACCATCACCGCCGACGAAATCAAAAAGCGCCCGCCGGCGCGCGATATCAGCGAACTGATCCGCACCATGCCCGGCGTCAACCTGACCGGCAACTCCACCAGCGGCCAGCGCGGCAACAACCGCCAGCTGGATATCCGCGGCATGGGGCCGGAAAACACGCTGGTTCTGATCGACGGTATGCCAGCCAGCAGCCGCAACTCGGTGCGTCAGGGCTGGCGCGGCGAGCGCGATACCCGCGGCGACACCGCCTGGGTGCCGCCGGAAATGATTGAGCGCATCGAAGTGCTGCGCGGCCCGGCCGCCGCCCGCTACGGCAGCGGCGCCGCCGGCGGCGTGGTCAATATCATCACCAAGAAACAGACCAAAGAACTGCACGGCTCGCTGAATGCCTACTACAACATTCCGCAGCATAAAGAGGAAGGCGCCACCAAACGCACCGACTTCAGCCTGGCCGGGCCGTTAACCGATACCCTGAGCTTCCGCCTGTTTGGCGGCTACAGCAAAACCCAGGCTGATTCCCAATATATCAACCAGGGTCATCAGTCCGACCGCTACGGCGCCTATGCCGACAGCCTGCCGGCCGGTCGCGAAGGGGTGATCGACAAAAACATCAACGGCCTGCTGCACTGGGATTTCGCCCATCTGCAATCGCTGGAGTTCGAATATGGCTACGGCCGTCAGGGCAACCTGTACGCCGGCGATACCCAGAACACCAACAGCAATGACCTGGTGAAGGATATGTACGGTAAAGAGACCAACCGTATGTACCGCGAAACCTACGCCTTACGTTATCAGGGCGCCTGGGACAACGGCGTCAGCACCAATAACTATGTGCAATACGAAAACACCCGCAACTCGCGGATGAACGAAGGGCTGGCCGGCGGCACCGAAGGGATTTTCAACGAGAAAGACGCCGGCTTTAACGACACCGATCTGGACGATATCCTGCTGCACAGCGAAGTCAGCGTGCCGTTCGAGATGTGGGTGCCGCAAACCGCCACGCTGGGCGCCGAATGGAACCAGCAGAAGATGAAGAGCAGTTCAATCGTCAGCCAGGCGCTGCAGGGCGGCGATATCGACGGTCTCTCCAGTTCGGATCGCAGCCCCTACTCATCCGCGCGTATTTTCTCGCTGTTTGCCGAAGATAATATTGAGCTCACCGACACCACCATGCTGACGCCGGGCATGCGCTACGATCACCACTCGGTGTCCGGCGATAACTGGAGCCCGTCGCTGAATCTGTCGCAGGAGCTGGGTGAATACTTCACCCTGAAGATGGGCATCGCCCGCGCCTATAAAGCGCCGAACCTGTTCCAGACCAACCCGAACTATATCCTGTACAGCAAAGGCCAGGGCTGCGCCAACAGCTCCAGCGGCGTCGGCTGCTACCTGATGGGCAACGACGATCTGAAGGCAGAAACCAGCGTGAACAAAGAAATCGGGCTGGAGTTCCACAACGACGGCTGGCTGGCCGGCGTCACTTACTTCCGCAACGACTACCGCAACAAGATCGAAGCCGGCTACACGCCTGTCAGCCAGACCAGCAACGGTAAAACCGACATCTACCGCTGGGAGAACGTGCCTAAGGCGGTGGTGCAGGGTCTGGAAGGGTCGCTGAACGTGCCGGTCAGCGAAACGGTCTCCTGGACCAACAACCT
The DNA here is from genome assembly GCF_009817885.1 of Serratia rhizosphaerae. Lineage (NCBI taxonomy): Bacteria > Pseudomonadati > Pseudomonadota > Gammaproteobacteria > Enterobacterales > Yersiniaceae > Serratia > Serratia rhizosphaerae. Next base: position 3,683,921 of record NZ_CP041764.1, on the reverse strand, counting down.
GACCTATATGATCGAGAACAAGAATAAGACCACCGACGATTACCTGTCGGTTATTCCCAAGTTCACGCTCAACTCCACCCTGAGCTGGCAGGCGACGCAGGACCTGTCGATGCAGAGCACCCTGACCTGGTACGGCCGTCAGAAACCGAAGAAGTACAACTACAAAGGGGAAGCCACCAGCGGCAGCGAAAGACGTGAAGTCAGCCCGTACGCCATCGTCGGTCTCAGCGCCACCTACGACGTCAGCAAAAACGTCAGCATGACCGCCGGGGTCGACAACCTGTTCGACAAACGCCAGTTCCGCGCCGGCAACGCGCAGAACGTCGGCAACCCGACCACCGGCGCGGTCAATATCGCCGGCGCCGGGGCGGCTACCTACAACGAACCGGGCCGCACCTTCTATATGAGCATCAACACCCACTTCTGATAGCGGGTAGCGCCCGGGATGAAAACATCCTCCCCCGGCTCTGTCATAAAAAACCGGTCAGCATGCTGACCGGTTTTTTTTTATTATCAACGCTCTCCTGGGCGCGCTTTCTATCAGGTAAAGAAGTCCGCTTAAATCATCTGACTGAAATTCATCTGCGCCATCAGCTTGTAGTTATCGGCGTAATCCACCGGGATCGCCACCACCACCGGCCCCTGAATCTCCATCGCCTTACGCAGCACCGGCCGCAGCTCGTCCACCGACTGGACGGCGAAGCCCACCGCGCCGCAGGATTCGGCGTAGGCTTTAAAATCAATCGGCCCGAATGACACGCCGGATTTGCGCTGGTACTTGTTCACTTCCTGCATTTCCACCATGTTATAGGCGTTATCCACCCAGATAACGTGCACGATATTGGTTTTCAGCCGCACCGCGGTTTCCAGCTCCATGCTCGACTGCATAAAGCCGCCGTCGCCGGAAATCGACACCACCTTATCCCCCGGCCGCACCAGCGCCGCACCGATGGCCCACGGCAGCGCCACGCCCATGGTTTGCTGGCCGTTGGAAATCAGCAGCTGACGCGCGCGGAAGCTGTACAGATAGCGGGCGATCCAGATATGGAAGCTGCCCATATCCACGCACAGCGTCACGTCATCGCTGACGATATCCTGCAGCTCCTTCACGATGCGCAGCGGATGAATCGGCATGCCGCCGCGGCGCGCCGCGCGCTCGGCCAGCTCGCTGCGCTGGCGGCTCAGATCGGCCAGAATGGTTTCCACCTCCGTCGGTATGGTCAGCCGCCCCGGCAGGCTGTCGCCGAGCGCCTGAATGGTGGCGCTGATATTGCCCACCAGTTCGACGTCCGGCCGGTAACAACAGTCGATCTCCGCCGGCTGCACGTCGATATGCACCAGCTTCAGATGACGCGCGCCGTTCCACATACACGGGTCGTACTCAATCGGCCCGTAGCCGACGCTGACCACCAGATCGGCCTTTTGCAGCAGCTGATCCGCCGGTTGGTTATTGAACAGGCCGACGCGGCCGGCGAAGCGGGCAAAGTGATTAACGTCAATCGCCCCGGCCGCCTGATAGGTGCCGACCACCGGCATCTGCGTACGGTACAGCAGCTGACGCACCGCCTCGCTGTTTTCCGGCCGACTGGCCTGCAGCCCCAGCAGCAGCACCGGGCAGGCGGCCTGCTGAATCAGCGCCGCCGCCCGCTGAATATCGTCGCTGGCCGCGGCGCCCATGCGCGGTGCGGGGCAGCCGGCCAGCACCGGCGCGCTCACCGGCTCATTGACGATATCCATCGGCAGACTGATAAAAGACGCCCCCGGGCGGCCGAACTCGGCGCTGCGGAAAGCATTGGCGATCACCTCAGAAATCGCCGAACCGGCGTGTACTTCAGCGCAATATTTGGTCACTGGGCGGAACATGCTGACGGTATCCATACTCTGGTGGGTCTGCTTGAGGTTATCGGCACGTTTCACCGCCCCGCCCAGCGCCACCACCGCATCGCCTTCCGAGGTGGCAGTGGCCAGGCCGGTAATCAGATTGGAGCTGCCGGGACCGGACGTCACCAGCGCCACCCCGGCCTTACCGGTCAGGCGGCCGACCGCCGCCGCCATAAAGGCGGCGTTGGCCTCGTGACGCACCACCACGGTCTCAATCGACGGCGCATCCTCCAGCGAATCAAACACCCGGTCGATTTTTGCCCCGGGGATGCCGAACACGTGCTTCACCCCCTGCGCTTCCAGATTTTTCACCACCAAATCGGCGCCGCACTGCCAGTTTTCATCCGTATTAAGCTGTTTCATGGTTCCACCTCATAAAGTAAAAAAATCGACCGCCGTTATTGCGCCACGACACGCATGGCGCAGGCCTGTTTAGCCTTCGGCAGAACGAATGGCGCTGTCCAAATCCTCCGGGCAGAGGTTGGTGCGCAGAAAATCCGCATCGTGCGGCAATTGAAGGTTGAGACGCGTGATGACGCCAAACTGCAGACGCCCCTGTTCCAGCTGATAATCCAGCACGTGGCCGCCGCCGTTACGGTCGTCGGTGACAAAATGTTCGTGATAACCGGCGACGCCGATGCCCTGCATATAATCCGGCGAGCGGAAGCCCACCAGCGTGCCACGGCGCCGCGTAAAGGCGAAGGTCGGCTGTGCTTCTATCGCCTCCAGCATCGGCTTGTAGGGGCGTTCCTGACGCGGTACGGTGCGGGTTTCCACATGACTGAACTCACCATCGACGCGCAGCGCGCAAAACAGATTGGGCGAGGCCACCTGTTCGTCGATGCACTGATGCAGTTGAGCTTTGGTGATGGGACGGTCGAAATGCTGCGTGACGCTGGGTTTGAAAAAGGTCACTACGGCAAACGGCGTTTTTTGATCCTGCTGCGCCGGGCGTGCGCTGCCGTCGGCGCGCAGCTGATGAATTTCCTGGTCAAAGGCGATCAGTTCGCCGTCAAGATGGTTGAAGGTTCCCAGGCCGAAATCGCCGTGGCGCAGCAGTTCGGCGATGGTGACGTCTCCCTCGTACACCCCGCCGATCAGCGCGCTCATCAGCGAAATCTGGTAAATCTCCCCTTCACCGGTTGCCGCCGACTGGCTGGCAAAACCCTGCGCCAAATGCTGCGCACAGGTACACCCGTGGTTCTGGTTCATGCAATACTCCTCCACCAGCGCGGACATACGGCGTCCGCACGTTCAACTATGCTGCCCAGCCCGTTTCGCGTTGTAACGATTCAGCTAGCGGCAACAAAAAACGACCTCTGGGGTCGAAACCACGTTGGAAGAAACAAATGATTAACATTACTAACCTTTTATCTCTCTAATTCCGCCGTGATAAAAACGTTTTCTGGTGTTGAAGCAAAAAAAGGGTTGCCGGAAGCTATCCGCCACAACCACGTAACAAGTTATGACAACAGTAATATTTTTACATTTACTCTTAATTTATCGACGATGATATGTCGGAAACCCACGTCATCTCCTTAAAAATAGTAAGATTAAGCCGCCGCGTTGAGAACCCTATATTCATAAGAAATGCTTTTGCATATAATGCAAAGATGAACGACACCCGTTATGCCGAACATTTGCCGATTTTTCTGGAAGTCGCCCAACTGGGCAGCTTCTCCGCCGCAGCCCGCAAGCTGGGCATGGTGCCTTCTTCGCTGGTGCGCCATATCGATACGCTGGAGCAACAGCTGGCGGTGACGCTGTTTATCCGCTCGACCCGCGGCCTACAGCTGACCGACGCCGGGAAAATGCTGCAGAGCCGCGCCGCAGCGCTGCAGGCCGATATGCTGACCCTGCGCGCCGAACTGCACTCGCTCAGCGATGTGCCGCAGGGCGTGCTGCGCATCAGTTGCCTGCCAACCTTTGGCAAAACCTACCTGTTGCCGCTGCTGCCGGAACTGGCGCAGCGCTATCCGCAGTTGGCGGTGGAGCTGGATTTCACCGAGCGCCCCGCCGACCCCAAACAGGAGTCCCTCGACGCCGCGCTGCGTATCGGCGAGCAGAAAGACAGCTCGCTGTATGCCCGCCGCATCGCCACCCAGCGCTGGCTGATGTGCGCCAGCCCGGCCTATGTCGCCCGCTACGGACGCCCGAGCACGCTGGCCGACCTGCCACAGCACCGGCTGATTGCGCGCTTACATCAGCAGCAGCCGGCCTGCTGGGGGCAAATTCTTGACGCCGCGCTGCTTAACCGCTGCAAGCTGGCGTTACGCTGCGATGATTTCACCGCCCAGCGGCTGGCGGCGCTCAGCGGTATCGGCATCACCTTCCTGCCCAACTGGGTGGTAGGGCCGGACGTGCAAAGCGGCGCGCTGTTGCCGCTGATGGACGACCCCCGTGGCGAGGAGCAAGGGATTTATCTGCTGCGCCCGGTAGCCAAGGTTTCCGCCAGGCTGGCGGCTTTCACCACGCTGCTGCAGCAATATATCGGCCAGCCACCCAGCTGGGCCTGAGACACCGCACATTTCATCCTTCTCCGGTTCAGGGTACAGTAGCCGCAGCCAAGGAGACCTTATGCAGCCAGAGCAGCAAATTATTGAGTGGTTACAACAAGATGAAGCGCGCATGAGCGCCCTGCGCGCCGCGCGCCGTCTGGGGCTGGGCGACTGGTGCCTCGGCGCCGGTTTTGTGCGCAATCTCGTCTGGGATCGGCGGCACGGCTATACGCAGCCGACACCGCTGAACGATATCGACGTGATCCACTTTGATCCACTGCGTACGCAGCCCGAACGCGACCGTATGCTGGAGATGCGCCTGCAGACGTGGTTGCCGCAGCCCTGGTCGGTGAAAAACCAGGCGCGGATGCACCTGCGCGCCGGGCGCACGCCCTACCGCAGCAGCGAAGACGCCATCAGTTACTGGACAGAGATCGAAACGGCGGTCGGCGCACGGCTCAACGCCGACGACAGCATTACGCTGGTCGCGCCCTTTGGTCTGCAGGCGTTGTTTGCCGACAGTATTACCTTCAACGCCAAAAGCGCCAATTTCGCCGCCTATCAGCAGCGTATTGCCGATAAAGGCTGGCTGCTGCGCTGGCCGCAGCTACGGCAGTCCGCCGTCTAAAGTTTATGCGCCGCCTGCCGATAGTAGAGTGAAAACCTCCGACTCAGGAACAGCGCCATGATAAACAGCATCATCATGTCCATCCCGCTTAAACCGGCCCTGCCGGCGGTCAGCCGTCTGGTCAGCGCGCCGGGTAAAACCGGCCAGCTGCTGATGACCACGCCGCTGGATACCCACCCCAACGCCGGCAAAACGAAGAAGAGCGATGGCAGCCAGCCCGTCGAGCACGGTGCGCCGGCGCGTATCAAGGCGCTGCAGCAGCAAATTCAGGATTTACAGCAACAGCTGCTGGAGCTGAAAGACTCAGACGGCGATGCCAAACAGATCGAACGACAAAAACAGCTGATCCAGGCGCGTATCGCCATGCTGCAGGCGGAGATCGCGCGCATCCGCAAAGAAGAGATGGAAAAACAGCAGTTAGCACACGCGAAAACGGCCGACGGCGTCAACCGCCCTACGCCGTACAACGCGCTGGACGTCTATATCTGAGTCAGCCGGCCGACCGTTGTTGACGCTGCTGTTGCAACAGCGCCGCCTGCTCCCGCACGACTTGCCAGACCGCCTCCGCCGCCGGCGACAGTGAGCGGTTCTTGCGCCGCACCAGCATCAGGGCGCGGTGGATCTCCGGCTGCAGCCGCTTCACCCGCAGCTGGCCGCCCTGCGGCAGCGGCAACGCCAGCGCCGGGAAGATGCTGATGCCGATGCCAGCGGCCACCATCGGAAACAGCGTGGCCGGATGGCCGATCTCCTGCACCACTTCCGCTTCCACGCCCTGCTGACGCAGCGCGCTGTCGATCAGTTGCCGGCTGCCGGAAGCGTAATCCTGCAGCACCAGCCGGCTGCCGCTCAGCGCTGACCAGTGCACCTGCGGCAGGTCGGCAAACGGGTGATCGTCCCGGCACAGCAGTAAAAACGGCTCATGCAGGATCGGCTCGCAATCCAGGTCGATCGCCTGCACCGGATCGACCACGATGCCGAAATCCACCTCGGCGTTGCGGATACTGTTCAGCACCCACTGCTGCGCCTGGTCGCGCAGCAGGATACGGATGTCCGGATACTGCTGCTCGCCGGCGGCGATGCACTGCGGCATCAGGTGTGCCGAAATGGTCTGGCTGGAAGCCACCCGCACGGTGCCGCTGCGCTGAACGCCGAAACTGCGCGCGTCCAGCAGCGACGCCTGCAGCTCATCCAGCAAACGTTCAACGCGGTTTGCCAAGCGACGCCCTGCGTCGGTCAGCAACACTTCACGGGTGGTGCGGTCCAGCAGGCGCACGCCGATTTCCGCTTCCAGTTCTTTGACGCTGTGGCTGACCGCCGACTGCGTCAGCCCTATCGCTTCGCCGGCGCGGCTAAAGCTGCCGTGGCGCGCAATGGCGACAAATACGCGCAGTTGCTTCAGGGAATAGTTCATGATTTTTATTCATATATAAATTAAATAAATCAATTTTATTATTATATTCCGGCGCGCCACACTATTCCTATTATTTTCCCGTACGAGTTTAGCCATATGAAATTTCTCCCCGACCGTTTTACCCTGACGCTGCTCGCCACCGTGCTGTTAGCTTCGTTTTTGCCGGCACGCGGCGTGGCGGTCGGCTGGCTGAATACCCTGACCGTCGCCGCCATCGCCCTGCTGTTTTTTATGCACGGCGCCAAACTGTCGCGCGAGGCGATTCTCGCCGGCAGCAATAACTGGCGGCTGCATCTGTGGGTGATGTTCAGCACCTTTATCATTTTCCCGCTGCTCGGCGTGCTGTTTAAGTGGTGGTCGCCGGTGGCCGTCAGTCCGGAACTGTATAACGGCTTTATCTACCTGTGCATTTTGCCCGCGACGGTGCAGTCCGCCATCGCCTTTACCTCGCTGGCCGGCGGCAATGTGGCGGCGGCGGTATGCAGCGCCTCGGCCTCCAGCCTGCTGGGCATCTTCGTTTCGCCGCTGCTGGTCGGCCTGCTGTTGAACGTGCATGGCGAAACCGGCGGCCTGCAGCAGGTCGGCAGTATCGTGCTGCAACTGCTGGTGCCGTTTATCGCCGGCCACCTGGCGCGGCCGCTGATCGGCAAATGGATTGACCGCCACCGGAAATGGATTGGCAAAACCGACCAGACGTCAATTCTGCTGGTGGTATACGCCGCCTTCAGCGAAGCGGTGACCCACGGCATCTGGCATCAGGTGGGATGGAAGGCGCTGCTGTTTATTCTGCTCGTCAGCCTGGCGCTGCTGGCCGTTGTGCTGTTGATCAATATCCAGATGGCGCGCTGGCTGGGGTTCAATAAAGCGGATGAGATCACTATCGTGTTTTGCGGCTCGAAAAAGAGCCTGGCGAACGGCATCCCGATGGCCAATATTCTGTTTCCGGCCGCCAGCGTCGGAGTGATGGTGCTGCCGTTAATGGTGTTCCATCAGGTGCAGCTGATGACCTGCGCGATGCTGGCGCGGCGCTATCAGCAAAAACAGCTGCGGCAGCAGCAGGCGGCGAAGGAGAAAACCGCCTGATACAAAAACGGGGACGCAGCGGCGTCCCCGTCGTCAGCCGCGTTTCAGCGGCTTCACCAGCGCGTCCAATCCTTCAATTTTCAGCGCCAGCGTCATCTCCATCAGCATACCCAGTTTGCCTTTGGGAAATTCGCCCTTACGGGCGAACCACAGCAGATACTCTTCCGGCAAATCAATCAGCACCCGCCCCTGGTATTTGCCGAAAGGCATCACCGTATTGGCGATTTCAATCAGGTTTTCCTTTTCCATCAGTCACCCAGCAGGCGGATCATTTCCGCTTCGTCGATCACCTCGATGCCCAGCTCCTGTGCTTTAACCAGCTTGGAACCAGCGGCCTCGCCGGCGATCACCAGATCGGTTTTCTTCGATACGCTGCCGCTCACTTTCGCCCCCAGCGCCGTCAGGCGATCTTTGGCTTCATCACGCGACAGCTGACTCAGCGAACCGGTCAGCACCACGGTTTTACCGGCAAACGGGCTGTCTATCTCTTCTGCCGCCACCACCACCGGCGCCGGCCAGTTAATGCCGATCTGCGGGCTGACCAGTTCGTCAATCACCCGCTGATTCAGCGCTTCGGCAAAGAAGTTGACCACGTGCTTCGCCACCACTTCGCCCACCTCCGGCACCAGTTTTAACGCTTCGACGTCCGCCGCTCGTAGCGCGTCCAGCGAGCCGAAATGCGCCGCCAGGTTGGCCGCCGTGGCTTCGCCGACCTCGCGGATGCCCAGCGCATACAGGAAGCGGGCAAAGGTGGTCTGTTTGGATTTCTCCAGCGCATTGACCAGATTCTGCGCCGACTTCGGCCCCATGCGATCCAGCCCGGTCAGCAGACCGGCAGACAGGCGGAACAGACCGGCGGGATCCTTAACGTACTCTTTTTCCACCAGTTGTTCGATGATCTTGTCGCCCATGCCGTCGACGTCCAGCGCACGGCGGGAGACAAAGTGCTTCAGCGCCTCTTTCCGCTGCGCCGCGCAAATTAAGCCGCCGGTGCAGCGCGCGACCGCTTCGCCTTCCACCCGCTCAACGTCGGAGCCGCATACCGGACAGTGCTGCGGGAACACCACCTCGCGCGCATCGAGGGGACGACGCTCTTCCACCACGCCCACCACCTGCGGGATCACATCGCCGGCGCGACGAACGATCACCGTATCGCCGATGCGCAGCCCGAGCCGTTCAATTTCATCGGCGTTGTGCAGCGTAGCGTTGCTGACGGTGACGCCGGCCACCAGCACCGGCTCCAGACGCGCCACCGGCGTAATCGCCCCGGTGCGGCCGACCTGAAACTCGACCTCGCGCACCTGGGTAATCTGCTCCTGCGCCGGGAATTTAAAGGCGGTAGCCCAGCGCGGCGCGCGGGCGACAAACCCCAGCTGTTCCTGCAGATCGATATCATCAATCTTCACCACCACGCCGTCGATATCAAACCCGAGCCCGCCGCGGTCCTGTTCAACCTGGCGGTAAAAGGCCAGCACCTCGTCGCTGCCGCTGCACAGCCTGACGCGATCGCTGACCGGCAGCCCCCAGGCTTTAAACTGCATCAGGCGCTGCCGATGGCTACGCGGCAGTTCGCCGCCTTCCAGCAGGCCGACGCCGTAGCAGAAGAAGGTCAGCGGACGTTTGGCAGTAATGCGCGGGTCCAGCTGACGCAGCGAGCCGGCGGCGGCGTTACGCGGGTTGGCGAACACCTTGCCGTCCTTACGGCGCGCCTCTTCATTCATTTTTTCAAAGCCGGCCTGCGGCATAAACACTTCGCCACGCACTTCCAGCCGGCGCGGAATATTGTCGCCGGTCAGACGCAGCGGAATGGCGCGGATGGTGCGCACGTTGGCGGTGATGTTCTCGCCGGTGGTGCCGTCGCCGCGCGTGGCGGCGCGCACCAGCTCGCCGTCTTCATACAGCAGGCTGACCGCCAGCCCGTCCAGCTTCAGCTCGCAGCAGAAACTCAGCGCCTCGCTGCTTTTCAGCCGGTCCTGCACCCGCTTATAAAACGCCAGGAAACTCTCATCGTCGAACACATTGTCCAGCGACAGCATCGGCACCTCATGGCGCACCTGCTCAAACGCCGACAGCGGCGCGGCGCCGACGCGCTGGGTCGGCGAATCGGCGGTGACCAGCTCAGGGTGCGCCTCTTCCAGTTCGCGCAGCTCGCGCATCAGGCGGTCATATTCCGCATCGGGAATTTCCGGCGCATCCAGCACGTGGTACTGGTATTCATGATGGCGTAATTGGGTTCGCAGTTGATTGATTGTTTCGATTGTTGTGGCCATAGCTCACCATCAGAGATAAAAAACCCCCAACGAGTGGGGGTTTCAGGAGACGTAATGTTCAGTGCGCATCGCAACCGTCAGGCGTTGTTTTCCAACACTTCACGGATGCGCGCTTTATAACTTTCCAGCTTTTGCGGCGTCATCATGCGACGCTCGTCATCCAGCACCACGCCGCCAACGTCGTCAGCGATGCGCTGCGCCGACTGCAGCATCAGCTTGAAGTTCTGATTGGCATCGCCGTAGGACGGCACCATCATAAACATGGACACGCCCGGCGTGGAGAAATCAGACATTGAATCCGGGTCGAAAGAGCCGGGTTTCACCATGTTCGCCAGGCTGAACAGCACCGGGCCGCTGCCGGCCGGGCTGATATGGCGATGGAAAATGCCCATTTCGCCGAACTGGAAGCCGGACTGCAGCACGCTCTGCAGCAAGACTTCGCCGCCGATAACGCCGCCCTGATGCGCCGCAACGTGCAGCACCAGTACGGTTTCCTTGCGCTTGGCAGGCTCCGGCGCCGGCTGAGCCGGTGCGGGCTCCGCTACAGGCTCGGGTTCGGCCGGTTTGCTTTCAGGCTGCGGCGCAGGCGCTGCTTCCTGTTCAAACGCAGGCTCTGGCTCTGCCGGCGGCAGGTCGTCGACGCGCGGCTCTCGGCGCGGCGCAGGCTGTTCTTCGGCCGGTTTCTCAACGGGTTTCGCTTCCGGCGCGTAGTCGTCCAGCAGCACATCATCGTAGTCCGGACGCTGAGACAGCGGCGCGGGCTGATGTGCTGCCGGCTGCACCTCGCGCGGCACCGGCTCAGCCGCCGGAGCGGACTTCGACGCAGCTACCGGTTCTTCGCGAGCGGCATCGAAATCACCGAACGACGGCTCATCGTGCGGATGGGCGGAGCGCACACGCACTTCTCCCACGCCGTCATCGAAGTCGTCGTCAGAAGTTGGTTCACGTTCTTTTTTAGAACGCTTGGCTGGGCGATCGCGGAAAAGGGACGAGCGTTCCTTACGGCTGGTCCACAGACCATGTAATAACAACGCTATTATGGCGATCGCGCCAACAACGATTAATATCAGACGCAAATCCTGCATCATTGCTATCTCTGTTGTTCCAATACATTGCCACCGCGGCAAACATTCACTCTTTAACTCTATTTGCCTGTGCAGACAAGTGCAAGTCCGTGCTGAACTTTATGCTAATAAAGATGATAATTCTGCCTTTTTTGCTTTTTTTTCAGCCAACAACACGCTAGTCAGCGGAAAATCATCCCTATATGATAGCCAGCTTGCCCGTTCTGTTAACGAGATAACTTAAGATATGTCTTATTCGCAGCAAACTTCCTCCTCCGCCAGCGGCATGCATTACTTTGCTGAAGGCTGGCGCCTGATTTCACGTCCCGGCATTAAACGCTACGTGGTGCTGCCGTTACTGGTCAACGTGCTGCTGATGGGTTCCGCCTTCTGGTGGCTCTTCAGCAAGCTCGGCGGCTGGATCCCGCAAATGATGGCGCACGTGCCGGACTGGCTACAGTGGCTCAGCTACCTGCTGTGGCCGATCACCGTCATCTCCGTGGTGCTGGTGGCCGGCTATCTGTTCAGCACCATCACCAACCTGATCGCCGCGCCGTTCTGCGGCCTGCTGGCTGAACAGCTGGAAGGCCAACTGACCGGCAAACCGCTGCCGGACAGCGGCATGGTCGGCCTGGTCAAAGACGTGCCGCGCATTATGGCGCGTGAATGGCGTAAGTTGGCGTACTACCTGCCGCGCGCGCTGGTGCTGTTTCTGCTGTATTTTGTGCCGGTCGTCGGCCAGACGGTGGCGCCGGTACTGTGGTTCCTGTTCAGCGCCTGGATGCTGGCGATTCAGTACTGCGACTACCCGTTCGACAACCATAAGGTCAGCTTTGCCGATATGCGCCGCGCCCTGCGGCAGAATAAGGTGCATAACCTGCAGTTCGGCGCGCTGGTCAGCCTGTTTACCCTGATCCCGATCCTTAACCTGGTGATCCTGCCGGTGGCGGTATGCGGCGCCACGGCGATGTGGGTTGACCGCTACCGCCATCGGTTCGTCGCACATTAATCCCCCCTCCCCTGACCAACGGCCCTGCTTGCAGAGCTGTTGGTCATCGTTTCCCGCCGTCGCAATCGCGCCTTATAACCGCACAGCAGCAGCGCTGCTGACAAATCCTTCGCCGAACAAGTGCGCCAAACACTAATAATTACTTGAATTTACATATAATTTGAAAAAATAACCCTTCTGGCACATATTCTCTAATAACATATCAATATACCAATTCCTTACTTCCCTGCCGGGAACGTTAGCGTATGCTTTCGAGGTTCCCTACATTATTCATAGAGTTAAAGGACGGGCTATGAGCAAGATATATGAAGACAACTCATTAACAATCGGCCATACGCCGCTGGTTCGTCTGAACCGCATCGGTAACGGGCGCATCCTCGCCAAGGTCGAATCCCGCAACCCAAGCTTTAGCGTTAAATGCCGCATCGGCGCCAATATGATTTGGGACGCGGAAAAACGCGGCATCCTGACGCCGGGCAAAGAACTGGTTGAACCGACCAGCGGCAACACCGGCATCGCGCTGGCCTACGTGGCAGCGGCGCGTGGTTATAAACTGACGCTGACCATGCCGGAAACCATGAGCATCGAACGTCGCAAGCTGCTGAAAGCGCTGGGCGCCAATCTGGTGCTGACCGAAGGCGCCAAAGGGATGAAGGGCGCCATCGCCAAAGCGGAAGAAATCGTCGCCACCGATCCGGATCGCTATATTATTCTGCAGCAGTTCAGCAACCCGGCGAACCCGGAAATTCATGAAAAGACCACCGGCCCGGAAATCTGGGAAGATACCGACGGCGACGTGGACGTATTTATCTCCGGCGTCGGCACCGGCGGCACCCTGACCGGCGTCAGCCGTTATCTGAAGAACGCCAAGGGCAAGGCCGTTACCACCGTGGCCGTTGAGCCGACCGACTCGCCGGTGATCTCCCAGGCGCTGGCGGGCGAAGAGCTCAAGCCCGGCCCGCACAAGATTCAGGGCATCGGCGCCGGCTTTATTCCGGGCAACCTCGATCTGGATCAGGTCGACCGCGTGGTGCAAATCACCAATGACGAAGCCATTAACATGGCGCGCCGTCTGATGGAAGAAGAAGGCATTCTGGCCGGCATCTCCTCCGGCGCCGCGGTGGAAGCCGCCGTCAAACTGAGCCAGGAGCCGGCGTTCGCCGACAAGACTATAGTGGTGATTCTGCCCTCTTCCGGCGAGCGCTACCTGAGCACCGCGCTGTTTGCCGATCTGTTCACCGAGCAGGAATTACAGCAATAATTCAGGCTGTGCACAAAAAGCTAAAAAAGCACCTCACGGGGTGCTTTTTTGTGGGCTGGATCAAAGTTTATACCCGCCAAAGATTGATTTTACCCCTTAGCTCTAGTATTTAACCCTTCCATTATTTCGATGCACAAAATTAATCGCCTCCCGCCTCTGATTTGCGCTGAATCGATTTACGCGTTTGTCGCCGCGGCGTAAAACACGGCATAATGGGGAGCGGATTGAAACGACGGCCCGCCGGTACGGTTTTTTTGATCTGGGCGGGGTAAAGCGTCGTTTTCTGTTGCATCAAACCTCGCCCCTGTACCATAGTCAGGCGCTAAACGGACAAGCTAAAGTCGCCCCGCTAGGCTAAACTTTAGCTCCACAATATTCATCCAATAAGTTGGGGAAACATCAATGTTCCAGCAAGAAGTTACTATTACCGCTCCGAATGGTCTGCATACCCGCCCAGCCGCTCAGTTCGTTAAAGAAGCTAAAGGCTTCACGTCTGAAATCACCGTGACCTCCAACGGCAAAAGCGCCAGCGCCAAAAGCCTGTTCAAGCTGCAAACTCTGGGCCTGACCCAAGGGACCGTAGTAACCATTTCTGCTGAAGGCGAAGACGAGCAGAAAGCCGTTGAGCACTTGGTTAAACTGATGGCAGAGCTTGAGTAATCGGCCCGTCTTTTTAGTTAACACCAGTCAAGAGTAAGGTAGGGTTATGATTTCAGGCATTTTAGTATCACCGGGCATCGCTTTTGGTAAGGCTCTCCTGCTGAAAGAAGATGAAATTGTCATCAACCGGAAGAAAATCTCCGCAGACCTTGTGGAGCAGGAAGTTGCACGTTTCCTGGCAGGCCGCGCCAAAGCATCGGAGCAGCTGGAAGCCATCAAGACCAAAGCCGGCGAAACCTTCGGTGAAGAGAAAGAAGCCATCTTCGAAGGCCACATCATGTTGCTGGAAGATGAAGAGCTTGAGCAGGAAATCATAGCCCTAATCAAAGATGAACTGGCTTCCGCCGACGCCGCCGCCTATACCGTGATCGAAGGCCAGGCGAAGGCGCTGGAAGAGCTGGACGACGAATACCTGAAAGAACGCGCCGCCGACGTACGTGACATCGGTAAGCGTCTGCTGAAAAACATTCTGGGGATGCCGATCGTCGATTTGGGCTCCATCCAGGATGAAGTGATTCTGGTCGCCGCCGACCTGACGCCTTCCGAGACCGCGCAGCTCAACCTGGACAAGGTGCTGGGCTTTATTACCGATCTCGGCGGCCGCACCTCTCACACCTCGATTATGGCGCGCTCACTGGAGCTGCCGGCCATCGTCGGCACCACCGACGTGACCAAGCAGGTGAAAAACGGCGACTATTTGATTCTGGACGCGGTCAACAACAAGATTTACGTTAACCCGACCGCGGACGTGATCGACGAGCTGAAAGCCGCGCAAAACCTGTATATCACCGAGAAAAACGATCTGGCCAAACTGAAGGACCTGCCGGCGATCACGCTGGACGGCCATCAGGTTGAGGTCTGCGCCAACATCGGCACCGTGCGCGACGTCGCCGGCGCTGAACGCAACGGCGCGGAAGGCGTGGGCCTGTATCGTACCGAATTCCTGTTCATGGACCGCGACGCGCTGCCGACCGAAGAAGAGCAGTTCCAGGCGTATAAAGCCGTTGCGGAAGCCATGGGCGCACAGGCGGTCATCGTCCGCACCATGGACATCGGCGGCGATAAAGACCTGCCGTACATGAACCTGCCGAAAGAAGAGAACCCGTTCCTCGGCTGGCGCGCGATTCGTATCGCCATGGACCGTCGGGAAATTCTGCACGCACAGCTGCGCGCCATTCTGCGCGCCTCCGCCTTCGGTAAACTGCGCATTATGTTCCCGATGATTATCTCCGTGGAAGAAGTACGCGATCTGAAGGGCGAACTGGAGACGCTGAAGGCGCAGCTGCGTGAAGAAGGCAAGGCGTTCGACGAAACCATCGAGGTCGGCGTGATGGTCGAAACCCCGGCCGCGGCGGTGATTGCTCACCACCTGGCGAAAGAAGTCGACTTCTTTAGTATTGGGACAAACGATCTAACCCAGTATACTCTGGCGGTAGATCGCGGCAACGAGCTGATTTCTCATCTCTATAACCCGATGTCCCCATCAGTGCTTGGCCTGATCAAACAGGTTATTGACGCATCTCACGCAGAAGGCAAGTGGACCGGCATGTGCGGTGAACTGGCTGGTGATGAACGTGCTACACTGTTGTTATTGGGCATGGGGCTGGATGAGTTCAGCATGAGTGCGATTTCAATCCCGCGCATCAAGAAAATTATTCGTAATACCAATTTCGAAGATGTGAAGGCGTTGGCAGCGCAGGCGTTGGCACAGCCAACGGCGCAAGATCTGATGAACTGCGTGAATAAGTTCATCGAAGAGAAGACACTCTGCTAAACTTCCACGACACTGGAACGCCGCCCAATTAAATGCTTAGGAGAAGATCATGGGTTTGTTCGATAAGTTGAAATCTCTGGTTTCAGATGACAAGAAAGACACGGGCACTATCGAGATCGTCGCTCCGCTTTCTGGCGAAATCGTCAACATCGAAGATGTGCCTGATGTAGTATTCGCTGAAAAGATCGTCGGCGACGGTATTGCCATCAAACCTGCCGGCAACAAAATGGTTGCTCCGGTTGACGGCACTATCGGTAAAATTTTCGAAACCAACCACGCTTTCTCTATCGAATCCGACAGCGGCATTGAGCTGTTCGTGCACTTCGGCATCGATACCGTAGAACTGAAAGGCGAAGGTTTCAAACGCATTGCCGAAGAAGGCCAGCGCGTCAAGAAAGGCGATGTGGTTATCGAGTTCAACCTGCCTCTGCTGGAAGAGAAAGCCAAGTCTACCCTGACGCCGGTGGTTATCTCCAACATGGACGAGATCAAAGAGCTGATCAAACTGTCCGGCAGCGTCACCGTGGGCGAGACCCCGATCATCCGCATCAAGAAGTAATTGCGAATGAGATAAAAACGGCGCCCATCGGCGCCGTTTTTTTATGCCTGCCAGCCGGGCACCTTCAGGGTGATCACCAGCCCGCCCCGCTCGCCGTTACGCGCCTCGGCCTGACCGCCGTGCGCCAGCAGCACCTTGCGGGTAATCGCCAGACCCAAACCGTAGCCCTTGCCCGATTTAGGCGAGTTTACCCGCACAAAGGGGTCAAAAATGCTGGACAGTTTGGATTCCTCCACGCCCGGCCCCTGATCGCTCACCACGATATGGAACTGCTGCTCCGCACGCTTTAACGCCACCGTAACCCGCTGTCCGCTGCCGGAAAAACGCAGCGCATTGCGCACCACGTTGTCGAGCGCCCGACGCATCAGCTCGGCGTTGCCCTTCACCGTGTACTCCTGTTCGGCATCGGCCTGCAGCACAATCTCCACGCCCGGCACCTGCGCTTCATAGCGCGCATCATTCACCACCGCCGCCACCAGACCGTACAGATCGAAATACTCTTCGCCTGTCTGGTTGCCGTTCTCGGCGCGCGACAGCGCCAGCAGTTCACCGATCATCTTATCCAACCGCCCGGTTTCATGCTCGATGCGCTGCAGCGAATTCTCTACGTTATCCGGGTTCTGCCGCGCCAGACCGATGGCCAGCTGCAGCCTGGCCAGCGGCGAGCGTAGCTCATGCGACACATCGTGCAGCAGTTCTTCACGCGCGCTGACCAGCACTTCCAGCCGTTCCGCCATCAAGTCAAAATCGCGCGCCACCTCCGACAGTTCATCGTGACGCCGCCGCATCGAGGGGAACAGACGGATCGCCAAATCGCCCTGCGCCAGACGGTCAAACCCGCCGCGCAGCTGGCGCATCGGTCGTGTCAGGTTCCAGGCCAGCAGTGCGCTAAACAGCAAACCGCCAACCCCGCCGATCCATAGCATCGGCTCCGGGATATGGAACAGATGCCAGCGCCGGTTCATCCGGTATTGGGCGCGTAAGCTTTCCACGTCATAACTCAGCAGATAGCCCTGCCGGTCGGCGCCGCGCACCCACTCCACGATTTTTTTCGGCATCCGCCCCGATTCAACCAGCGGCGATGTTTGCCCAACCGGCGGCTGCGACGCCGGCGTCACATGCAGAAAACGCCGATCTTCCACCGGCCAGTCGGCAATCATCGCGTTCAGCGCCGGCATGCCGCCGCTTTGCAGCATCGACACCGCTGAAGTAATCTGCATATTGACCAAACGGCGGGCCAGCGCATTCTCCGGCGGCTCCCGGTTGCCGTAAACGGCAAAAGAGATCCACAGTACCTGCATCATGATGATAAAAATCAGCCAATAACCCAGCAGGATTTTCCAGAACAGTCTGCCGCGCATCATGCTTACCGGACGCGATAGCCGATGCTGCGCACCGTTTCAATGCCGAGCGTGCAGCCCGGCAGCGCGGCCAGCTTCTGGCGGATATTGCTGATATGCACATCAACGCTGCGATCGTAGGCCTCTCGAGGTCGTCCCAGGCCTTTCTCCGACAGCTCATCCTTGGACACCACGCGCTCCGGCGAACGCAGCAGCAGCTCCAGCAGGTTAAACTCCGAGGCGGTCAAATCAAAGCTCTGCCCACGCCATTCGCTGCTGCGGGTCGAAGGGTTCAGGATTAAGTCCCCCTGCACAATTTCAGCGTCGCCGTCCTGCACCTCCGGCTGCTCCTCAAAACGGCGCAGCACGGCGCGCAGCCGCGCCACCAGCTCACGCGGATAGCACGGCTTCGGCATATAGTCATCGGCGCCCATCTCCAGCCCGATTACCCGGTCGATATTGTCGCCTTTCGCCGTCAGCATAATCACCGGCAGGCGGCTCTTCTTGCGCACTTCACGCAGCACATCGATGCCGCTCATATCCGGCAGCATAATATCCAGGATCATGGCGGTATAATCGCCGGACAGCGCCCCTTCAACGCCGGCTTTGCCGGTCAGCACCAGGCTGGCGTTGAAGCCTTCCGCCGTCAGATATTCGCTCAGCATGGTGCCCAATTCGAGGTCATCATCGACCAGTAAGATTTTCATGGTTACTCCTTCACTATTTGCGCTATCTTCCCGCCAAATCGCTTACTGCGCAGCCGATTTTACGCAATCCTTACAGTTCAGCGCCCCGACTAAAGCATAGCCGGAGGGCAGGAAAACGCGTGTACTGGTAATGAGGATGCATTGCCGACGGCGGTTATCTGCCGGCGGCAGCGAAAGCAGCGCGCCATGAAGCTGTGTGCGGACAGAGCGACCAACGCCGCCGACGCGATCAGGATATTGACGTAGATTGAATGTATTTGATGCTTGATGCGCCTACCATCAATAACGAACCAGGCCGCCATCAACCGCATACTGGCTGCCGGTTACATAGGAGGCATCGTCAGAAAGCAGAAAGAGTGCGACGGCGGCAGCCTCGTCGGCAGTGCCAGCCCGCTTTAACGGCACCTGCCCCACCACGAAGTCCTCAAACTGCCGGCGGGACGCCTCCGGCATAAAATGGCGGAAGTTCGTCTCTATCGGGCCGGGGATTAATACGTTAACCCTTATTCCCCGCTCCGCCATCTCGGCCGCCCAGCTGCGCGCCATCGAGACAATCGCGCCTTTCGTGGCCGCATACAGGCTGGTCGTTGCCGCACCCTCATAGGTTGAGGATGAAGAGGTCACAACAATGGATGCATCGGCGTTAAGCATCGGCGACAAGCGAGCCAACTGCAGCATCGGCCCTCTCACATTGGCGTTCATCATCTGGTTAAACGACGCGGCATTTACCGACTCCAGCGTCCCCACCTCCGCATAGCCCGCATTGAGCCAAAGCCCGTCAATGTGCCCCCATGACTCCAGCGCAGCGCCTAACGCCTCAGCGTCCGCTTCTGATGCCGCATCGTTTTCCAAAATCAACGACCCGGCAGGAAGCAACTCGGCCGCGGCAGCAAGCCGTGCCGGATTCAACCCGGTCAGCGCAACCCGCCCGCCTTCGGCAACCACCCGCAGCGCCCCCGCCAACCCCATACCGCTGGTGCCGCCGGTAATAACAATACTTTTGCCGCTAAATCTCACAGTATTCATCCTCGGTGATAGTTCAGGGTAATAACATAAGATCGACGATAATACGCAGAATACGGACGTTGAGCCGTTTAACCGGAGGCCCGCTTAATTAAACACCCCGGTGGACAGATAGCGATCGCCGCGATCGCAGATAATCGCCACGATCACGCTGCCGGGATGAGCGGCGGCTATCTGTAACGCCCCCGCTACCGCGCCGCCGGAGCTGACGCCGCAGAAGATGCCCTCACGCTGCGCCAGCTGGCGCATGGTGGTTTCGGCGGCGTCCTGGCTGATATCCAGCACCAGGTCCACCAGCTCCGGACGGAAAATACCCGGCAGGTAGTCCGGCGACCAGCGGCGGATGCCGGGAATACTGCTGCCTTCCGCCGGCTGCAGGCCGACGATCTGCACCGCCGCGTTCTGCTTCTTCAGGTACTCGCCGACGCCGGTAATGGTGCCGGTGGTGCCCATACTGGAGACAAAGTGCGTCACGCGCCCTTCGCTCTGGCGCCAAATCTCCGGCCCGGTGGTGGTGAAGTGCGCGTAAGGGTTATCCGGGTTATTAAACTGGTCCAGCACTTTGCCCTGCCCCTGACGCTCCATCTCCAGCGCCAGATCGCGCGCGCCTTCCATCCCCTGTTCGCGGCTGACCAGAATCAGCTCAGCACCGTAGGCGCGCATCGCCGTCTGACGCTCCATGCTCATGTTTTCCGGCATCAGCAGTTTCAGCCGGTAGCCCTTCATCGCGGCAATCATCGCCAGCGCAATACCGGTGTTGCCGCTGGTGGCTTCAATCAGCACGTCGCCGGGGGCAATTTCGCCGCGCCGCTCAGCCTGCTGGATCATCGCCAGCGCCGCACGGTCCTTGACCGAGCCGGCCGGGTTGTTGCCTTCCAGCTTGACCCAGACTTCACTGCCCGTACCTGCGGCCAGACGTTGTAATTTGATCAGCGGCGTATTGCCGATGTGTTGTTCCAGCGTTGTCACAATCGTTGCCTGTGCATAATGTAATAGGGCCCGGCACTGCCGGACCCTGCTATTTTTCTGATGGGAGTTAAAAACTATCAGGCGCTTTTGGCGAGCGCAACCGGTTGTAGCAATTGTTCTCCGGCGTACAGGCGCGCATTCAGGCCACCAACAAAGTAACGGCCGCCGCGCACCGGGGTTTCATGACCTTCCGCCAGCACCACCGTAATCGGCTCTTGGTGCCAGCCAAGCGGCTGCACCGTCAGCTGCCAGAAATGGCCGCGCGGGCTGACTTCCAGCACCTGGACCGGCAGCGGGCAGCGGGCGCTGCTCTCGCTGCTGACTTCCATTTCCCACGGACGCAGGAACAGATCAACGCTGCCCTGATGCATCGGCTGGAACGCCAGCGGCCATTGGTGCGCGCCGACGAACAGCTGCGAACCACGGATTTCGCCGTTCAGACGGTTCACTTCGCCCATAAACTCCAGCACGAAACGGCTGGCCGGCTCGCGCATAATCTCGACCGGCGAGCCGACCTGTTCAATATTGCCCTGGCTCATCACCACAATGCTGTCCGCCACTTCCATCGCCTCTTCCTGATCGTGGGTGACGAACACGCTGGTGAACTTCAGCTCTTCGTGCAATTGGCGCAGCCAACGGCGCAGCTCTTTACGCACCTGCGCGTCCAGCGCGCCAAAAGGCTCATCCAGCAGCAGGATCTGCGGCTCTACCGCCAGCGCGCGCGCCAGCGCCACACGCTGCTTCTGCCCGCCAGACAGCTGCGAAGGATAACGGTTGGCCAGGTGCGCCAGCTGCACCATCTCCAGCAGCCGCTCGACTTTCTGTTTGATCGCCTGCGCGTTGGGGCGTTCGCGACGCGGCAGCACCGTCAGGCCAAAGGCGATGTTATCGAACACCGTCATATGGCGGAACAGCGCATAGTGCTGGAACACAAACCCTACGCGGCGATCGCGCGCGTGCATCCGGCTGACGTCGGTGCCGTGGAATCCCAGTTTGCCGCCGCTCTGGCTTTCCAGCCCGGCGATAATACGCAGCAGGGTGGTTTTGCCGGAGCCGGACGGTCCGAGCAGCGCCACCATCTCGCCGGAAGGAATATCGAGCGAGATGTCGTTCAATACTTTGGTGCGACCGAAATATTTGCTGATGTTGTTAATCTCAATGCTCATTGGTTTTCCTCCCGCTCGCGGCGTACGTTCTGTCGTTCCAGACGCCATTGCAGAGCGCTTTTCAAAAATAGGGTCACTATCGCCATAATGGTCAGCAACGCGGCGGCGGTAAACGAGCCGACGGTGTTGTAATCCTGTTGCAGCAGCTCAACCTGTAGCGGCAGGCTGTAGGTTTCCCCGCGAATTGAGCCGGAAACCACCGATACGGCGCCGAATTCGCCGATGGCGCGGGCGTTGGTCAGCACCACGCCGTACAGCAGCGCCCAGCGAATATTGGGCAGCGTCACCCGGCGGAACATCTGCCAGCCGGAAGCGCCCAGCAAAATGGCGGCTTCATCTTCCTGGCTGCCCTGGCTGAGCATCATCGGCACCAGCTCACGCACCACAAACGGACAGGTGACAAATACCGTCACCAATACCATGCCCGGCCAGGAGAACATCAGCTGGATGTTATGCGCATCCAGCCAACCGCCCAGCAGGCCGTTGCTGCCGTAAAACAGCAGGTAAATCAGGCCAGCCACTACCGGCGACACGGCAAATGGAATGTCGATCAGCGTCAGCAGCAACTGGCGGCCCGGGAAGGTAAAGCGCGTTACCAGCCAGGCCAGCAGAGTGCCGAAAATCAGGTTAACCGGCACGGTGATCAACGCGATCAGCACCGTCAGCCAGATGGCGTGCAGCATGTCCGCATCCATCAGGTTGCGCCACATTTCGCCGCTGCCCTTGGAAAAGGCCTCGGCGAAAATGGAAATCATCGGGATCACCAGCAACAGCAGTGAAAACAGCACGCCAATGGCGATCAGCGCCCATTTACCCCAGTTGATGCGCTGCCGCTGAGCGCCGTTGAAGGCAGAGATATCAGCCATTAGTGCCCCCCAATACGCTTGCCGAAGCGGCTTTGCAGCAGGTTGATGCTAAATAACAGCAGCAGCGACGCCGCCAGAATCACGGAGGCAATGGCGCTGGCCGCCGGGTAATCAAACTCTTGCAGGCGCACAAAAATCATCAGCGAGGTCACTTCGGTCTTCCAGGCGATGTTGCCGGCGATAAAAATCACGGCGCCGAACTCGCCCAGGCTGCGGGTGAAAGAAATTGCGGTGCCGGCCAGCAGCGCCGGCGACACCTCCGGCAGCACCACGCGGCGAAAGCTCTGCCAGCGGGTAGCGCCCAGCGTTTCCGCCGCCTCTTCATACTCCGGCCCCAGCTCTTCCAGCACCGGCTGTACGGTACGCACCACAAACGGCAGGCTGGTAAACGCCATCGCCACCGCAATGCCAATCCAGGTAAAGGTGACTTTGATATCAAAGTGCGCCAACCACTGGCCGTACCAACCGGTGGTGGAAAACAGCCCGGCCAGCGTCAGGCCGGCAACGGCGGTCGGCAGCGCGAACGGCAAATCAATCAGGCCGTCCAGCAGCGAGCGGCCGGGGAACCGGTAGCGGGTCAGGATCCACGCCATCAGCATGCCGAACAGCGCGTTGAACAGACTGGCCACGCCAGCCGCCAGCAGCGTGACCTTATAGGCCGCCACCACCTGCGGGTTGGAAATCACTTCCCAATACTGCGCCAGCGTCATCTGCGACAACTGCATTACCAGCGCACTCAGCGGCAGCAGCAGAATCAGACAGGTATAAAACAGGCTGCTGCCCAGGCTCAGGCCGAATCCGGGCAGCACACGTTTACTGGAACGGGTTAACGACAACATTACTTACGCCCTGCCGCTAATAACCGATCCAGCTCGCCGCCGCTGGCGAAGTGGGTTTTCATCACCTGCGGCCAGCCGCCGAACTGATCTTCTACCCGGAACAGTTTGGTCTGCGGGAACTTATCTTTCGCCGCCGCCATCGCCTGCGCATTGTTAACGCGGTAGTAATAGCCGGTGATAATCTGCTGTGCCGCCGGGCTGTACAGGTAGTTCAGGTAAGCCTTCGCCGCCTGTTCGCTGCCATTACGCTCAACGTTTTTATCCACCCAGGCCACCGGGAACTCGGCCAGAATATCGACCGGCGGGACGATCACCTGGTATTTGTCTTCACCGTACTGTTTGCGGATATTGTTCACTTCCGACTCAAAGCTGATCAGCACGTCGCCGAGGCCGCGTTCAACAAAGGTCGTGGTCGCGCCGCGGCCGCCGGTGTCGAACACCGCCACGTTTTTCAAAAAGCGGGTCATAAAGGCGCGCGTTTTCGCTGCATCATTGCCGTCGGCCTGGCTGGCCGCGCCCCAGGCCGCCAGATAGGTGTAGCGGCCGTTGCCCGAGGTTTTAGGGTTCGGGAACACCAGCTTCACGTCGTCGCGCACCAGATCGCTCCAGTCGTGAATGCCTTTCGGGTTGTCCTTGCGCACCAGGAACGCCATGGTGGAATAAAATGGCGAGCTGTTGTTCGGCAGGCGCGTCTGCCAGTCGGCGGCGATCAGCTTGCCGCGATCGTGCAGAATCTGCACGTCGGTGACCTGGTTGTAAGTCACCACGTCAGCGCGCAGCCCCTGCAGAATCGCCAGCGCCTGCTTGGAAGAGCCGGCATGCGATTGTTTGATGGTCAGCTTGTCATCCGGATGCTGCTGGTTCCACTGCTGGATAAAGCCCGGATTCAGCGCGGTAAACAGTTCGCGGGAAACGTCATAGGAACTGTTTAATAATTCAGCGGCCGAAGCGGTGCCGCTGGCCAGCAACGCCGCTGCCAGCCACCCTTTCAGCATCATATGTTTAACCCGCGTCTGTTTCATTTTGCACCTTATTACTCGATCAATCTGTCGGGTATTATCCCCCGTGTGATCAGTGTATTTATAACTCGGTGCAGATCCGTAACGCTTTTATATACCGTTTGGTGATTTACAAGCATCAAATGCTATAAGGCAGGCGCGGAGCGGTATGGTGGGCGGGGCTGAAGAGAGGTAGCGGGGGCCGGCGCTGCGGCCCCGCAGCGGCGCATTACAGCGCCAGCAAACGCGTCAGCGACGGCGCAAAATAGTAGCTGCCGCTCACCGCCCGGGTGAAGCGCAGCATGGCGTCATGTTTGCCGTCTGTTTCGCCGAACATGCTCAGCAGCTGCTGTTCAATATTATGCAAACGCGCGCAGTAGGCGATAAAGAACAGGCCGTGTTTACCGCTGGCGGTGCCGTAAGGCAGGCTCTGGCGCAGAATTTTCAGCCCCTTGCCGTCCTCTTTCAGATCGACGCGGCTCACGTGTGAAGTGTTCGGCCGCGCCTCCGGCGGCAGCTCTTCGCTGTCTTGCTTGGTGCGGCCGATAATCTGTTCCTGCTGCTCGGTGCTAAAACGTGACCACTGGCGCAGATTGTGTTCATAACGCTGTACGAACACGTAGCTGCCGCCGGCGTCCTGCGCGTCGTCTTCACCAATCACCGCCACCTCCGCGCGCTGCTCGCCCTGCGGGTTTTCGGTGCCGTCGATAAAGCCGCTCAGGTCACGCTCCTCCACCCAACGGAAACCGTGGGTCTCTTCTTCCACCTTGATGGTGTTGCCGAAGGCCGCCAGCGCCGCCTGAGCCAGGGAAAAGTTAACATCATGACGTAAAGACTGGATATGAATCAGCAGATCGCGCTGCGTTGCCGGCGCCAGACCTTTGCCAAGCGGCGTGAAAGGCTTGAGTTCTGACGCGCCCTGACCGTTGGAAAGATCGTGCCAGACGTCGTAACCAAAGGCGACCACCGCCCCCAGTTTGGCGTCAGGGAATTGTTGCTGCAGTTCGCTCAACGTCTGGCAAAACTGCTTGCAGCCCTGACGCAGATCGGCAAACTCCCCCTGAACCATGGCTTCCATAAAAATGGCGAAACGGCAGTGCTCCAGCAGAATACCGCTCTGAACCTGTGTCATGTAGTTACCTCGTTCCTTATTCGCTCACCGCACAGGCGCTGCCCGCGGCGGTTAAAACCAGCCATAATCATACCGCAAGCCGGCAAGATTACCTTGCCTGAACGCAAAGAAAATCGCTCACGCCGCCGCAGAATATTTACTGCGGTTTGGCATGCCAGACAATTTTGCTGACCGTCCAGCTCTGCAGCGTATCATCCGGCGGCATAATATCTTTCGGCCCGGCCCACTGGCCGCTGAACAGATAGGTGACGTAGCGGCTCTGGCCGGCGACGCACTCCACCTTGCCGACGTCTTCGCCCTCGCCCGGCTTACAGGCGCCGAAGGCCTTGCTGTACAGCTCGCTGAACGGCGTGCCGAGCTTGCTGCCCCACGCGGTCACCACGTCCTGATCCATCACGTCGACCCGCTGCACGCTGCCTTTCGGCTCGCCGCTGATCACCAGCTTGATGTCGTCGCCGTCCATCGCCTGATAAAAGGCGACGATCTGGCCGTTATTGGTGCCCATGCCGCTGCGCAGGCGATAATTGCCGTCCAGGCCCTCATCGATCGCGTGCTCCAGCATTGGCGTGCCGCCGTTAATGCCGCCGACGCCCTTGCCGCTGACTTCCAGACTGCTGCCGAACCAGTTGAACGGCGACAGGCTCGACCAGGATAAATTGGACATCGTCGAACAGCCGGTCAGCAACAGCGGCAGCCCTAACAACAGCGGGCGAATATTCATTTCGTAGCTCCTTAACATCGGTCGCGAAGGCGCACAGCGCCTCCGGGGTTCATCGCGTGATCTGAGCGCCAGCCTCTCACAATGGCCGGCGCTTCACCATCGGTTGCCTGCTTGGAGTGCAGAAAATGCGAAAAGTGCCGCAAACTGATGCGCTACAGCTGCGCGGAATCCGAGAAACAGGCGCGGACGCGACGATTAACCAGCAGATAGCCCAGCGCCAGCGCATCCAGCAGTGCCAGCACTCCGTCAAGCAGCGGCGCGCCGTCTTCCTGCCGCCATACGCCCGCCAGCGAACCGCCCAGCGCCGCCAGCAGCGAAAACAGCAGCACCCAACGCCAGGCGCGCCACAGACGCGGCCATTGCGCCCGGCGTCCGCTGAGCAAAAACGCCAGCGCCGCCGGCAGGCCTAGCGCGATACCGTACCAAAAACGCTGGGTATCAGGGTAAAACAGCGCCAGCATGCTTTCCCCCTGCTGGCGCGAGGCGCCGGCCATCACAAACAGCAGCCAGGTGCGCGCCTGTAAAATTAATACGCCCCAAAACCACAGCGGCAGGCGCAATACGCCGTGGCTGTCGTAATCATCCGGAGAAAAGACGGGTGAAGGCTTCACGGCCGTTTCCTTATTATCCGTTATCGTGCAGACACAGATGGGAGCCCGCACCGGCAATTTCAATCCTGCCCGGCATAAATTCCTGCGCTGGCTTAAGAACCTCTTAAGATTGATGTGCTTTACTTATCGCTATCAACTGAGCGACGCCGCATCCCGGCGCGCAAGATTCACTGCAAAACGAAAAGGAAGCTTAACGATGAAAAAACTGACTCTGGCAGCATTAATCGCTCTGTGCAGCACCCCGGTTCTGGCGCAACAGGGCGGTTTCAACGGCCCTAGTTCACAGAACGTTCAGCAGACTCAGCAGGGCGGCTTTTCCGGCCCCAGCGCCTCGCTGACCACGGTCGATAAGGTGAAATCGATGAGCGACGACGCCTGGGTGATGCTGCAAGGCAATATTGAACAGCGCGTCGGCGACGATACTTATACCTTCCGCGACACCACCGGCACGCTGACGGTGGAAATTGACCACAAACGCTGGAACGGCCAGACCATCACGCCGAAAGACAAGGTGCAGTTGGAAGGTAAAGTCGATAAAGACTGGAGCAACCTGGAACTGGATGTGAAAAACATCAAGAAAATCCAGTAACCGCTGACGGGGCGGCCGGCAGGGCCGCCCTCTCGGTTCAGTATTCCTGATCCTCGATTAACCGTTTCCCCAGGCTGGTAATGCCCTGGATCTCATAGCCGAGTTTTTCATACATTTCGACCACGGTGTCGTTATCTTCGCGCACCATCAGATTGATTTTCGGACAGCCGCGCGCCATCAGCTTCTTCTCCAGCCGGTTAATCAGCGCGTTGGCGATACCGCGACCGCGATAATCCGGATGTACACCAAGATAGTACGCCGAACCGCGGTGGCCGTCATAACCGCCCATCACCGATCCCACCACCTCGCCGCCAACCTCTGCCACCAGGAACAGATCGGCATCGTGATGCAGTTTACGTTCAATATCCATTTCCGGATCGTTCCACGGGCGCAACAGATCGCACCTTTCCCAGAGCGTGATGACCTCTTCAAAGTCGTCTTGCCGAAATACGCGAATTTCCATCGTTGTTCGCCGCTGTTCATGAGTTATTTCTCTGATTATATCCCAAATCAGCGGCGTTGCCGCAAGGACGCTGAAAGAGAAGGTCTTTTTCCGCTATCGGAAACGGTAACCATGTTAATAAATGGAAATAGTTATCATCTCGATCGACACCGTTCAATACGATATAACATTGCAAACGGTTTGCAGCGACGGAGCACAACGGCATGAAAAAACAGGCAAAATCTTTTCTTAACTTCACCCCGCTGAACACCTCCTCCTCACGTCGCCACCTGTTGCTGTCGGGCCTGGCGTTTGCCCTGCTCGGCGGCAAAGCCGGCGCGGCGCAGGCGCGGGAGTCCGGCGGCATGCTGCGCAGCGCACACGCCAAACCGGCCGCCAAGCCGGCGGGCGCCAAACGGCTGGTGATGCTCGACCCCGGCCATGGCGGCATCGACTCCGGCGCGGTAGGTCACGAAGGGTCGCAGGAAAAACACGTGGTGCTGGAGATTGCCAATCACGTGCGCCGCTTTCTGCACCAGCACGATCACGTCGAGGCGCGGCTGACGCGTGAAGAAGACCACTTTATTCCGCTGTTCCAGCGGGTGGAAATCGCCCATCAGCATCAGGCCGATCTGTTTATTTCCATCCACGCCGATGGCTTCACCAATCCGTCGGCCTCCGGCGCATCGGTCTTCGCCCTGTCCAACCGCGGCGCCAGCAGCGCCATGGCGCGCTATCTGTCAAAACGTGAAAACGCCGCCGATGAGGTAGCCGGCGCTAAATACAAACAGCAGGATAATTATCTGCAGCAGGCGCTGTTCGATCTGGTGCAGACCAACACCATCAACAACAGCCTGACCCTCGGCCGTCACGTGCTGGGGCAGATCCGTCCGGTGCACCATCTGCACAGCCAAAGCACCGAGCAGGCGGCGTTTGCGGTGCTGAAATCCCCTTCCATTCCGTCGGTGCTGGTGGAAACCTCGTTTATCACCAATCCGCATGAAGAGCAGCTGCTCGGCACCACCGCCTTTCGCGAAAAAATCGCCCGCGCTATCGCCGACGGTATCCTTGCCTTCTTCCATGATGCCGATCGCCGCCGGCGTACGGCCTGATCGCCCCGGACGGGCTTTTGGGTATATACTTGTCGGCTGATTAAGACTGACATTGCGAAATGCCCTATGAGTTCACCCGATATCGCTGAAGTAAAATCCTTCCTGCTGGCGCTGCAAGACCGCATCTGCGAACAACTGGCGCAGGCCGACGGTGGCGGCGCCTTTGTCGAAGACAACTGGACGCGCGCAGAAGGCGGCGGCGGCCGCAGCCGGGTGCTGACCGAAGGCGCGGTATTCGAACAGGCCGGGGTCAACTTTTCGCACGTCTCCGGCGCCATGCTGCCGGCTTCCGCCACCGCGCACCGGCCGGAGCTGGCGGGCCGCAGTTTTCAGGCGATGGGCGTCTCCCTGGTGATCCACCCGCTGAATCCTTATATCCCCACCAGCCACGCCAACGTGCGCTTCTTTATCGCCGAAAAGCCGGGCGAAGCGCCGGTATGGTGGTTCGGCGGCGGTTTCGATTTAACCCCCTATTACGGCTTCAAAGAGGACGCGGTGCACTGGCACCGTACCGCCCAGCAGCTGTGTGCGCCGTTCGGCGACGAGGTCTATCCCCGCTATAAGAAGTGGTGCGACGACTATTTCTTTATCAAACACCGCAATGAAGCGCGCGGCATCGGCGGGCTGTTCTTCGACGATCTGAACAGCCCGGACTTTGAGCACTGCTTTGCCTTTACTCGCGCGGTCGGCAACGGTTTCCTCGATGCCTATCTGCCGATCGTGGCGAAGCGCAAAACCCTGAGCTGGGGCGAGAAAGAGCGTGCGTTTCAGCTGTACCGCCGCGGCCGCTACGTCGAGTTCAATCTGGTGTGGGATCGCGGCACGCTGTTCGGCCTGCAGACCGGCGGGCGCACCGAGTCGATCCTGATGTCGATGCCGCCGCTGGTACGCTGGGAATACGGCTACCAGCCGGAAGAAGGCAGCCCGGAAGCGCTGCTGTACCGCGATTTCCTGCCGGTGCGCGACTGGCTGCAGGAGGAGGCGTAATGCAGATCTGGGTTGATGCGGACGCCTGTCCGAACGTGATTAAAGAGGTGCTGTACCGCGCCGCCGATCGCACCGCCACGCTGGTGACGCTGGTGGCCAATCAGCCGTTGCGCACGCCGCCGTCAAAGTATTTGCGCACGCTGCAGGTGGCAGCCGGTTTCGACGTGGCGGACAATGAGATCGTCCGCCGCTGCGAAGCGGGCGATCTGGTGATCACCGCCGATATTCCGCTGGCGGCGGAGGTGATAGAAAAAGGCGCGGCGGCGCTGAATCCGCGCGGCGAACGCTATACGCCGGCAACCATTCGCGAACGGCTCAACATGCGCGATTTTATGGATACGCTGCGCGCCAGCGGCATTCAGACCGGCGGCCCGAACGCCCTGAACCAGCGCGACCGTCAGCAGTTCGCCAACGAACTGGATAAATGGCTGCAGCAGAGCAAACGCTAATCCGTCGCCGGCGTCGCCCACAGATAGTCGGCCTGCTCCTTACCCACTTCGCTCCCCTGTTCCACCAGCATCAACACCGCCGGCTGCACGGCCGGCTGTAAATCCTGCATATGCAGCGGCACACCCACCAACCGGGAAGCGTGATAACCGCCGGCGATCAGCAGGCTCGGCGTCGGCGCCGCCAGCAGCCGCTGCGCCATCCGGCGATCGCGCTGCTGTTGAATCGCAACCATCGCCGCCAGCTGCTGCTGCTCAATCTGGCCGCCGTGTGCCGCACGAATGGTCTCTGCCAGCCCCTGTCGCACCGCGGCGCGGGTGGACTGCCTGCCCGGCGGCAGCTGCGGCCGTTGATAAATCGCCATAATCTCGCTGCGATCCAGATTGGCCGACCACAGCGGATACGGCGCCGCCAGCGCGGCAGTCACCAGATCGCCATACTGCGCCCACGGCCAGCTCTGCCGCCAGCCCAGTTCTGCCGGCAGTTCGCCCGGTGCGACCCGTTCGCCACGCCGCAGACGCGCCTGCAGCGCATCAACCTGCGCCTGCCGATCGGGGTTGATCATCTCCAGCAGCACGCTGCCCTGCGGGCGCTGCTGCGGCAACTGCTGCAGCAGCCACAGCTCCGCGCGATGATGGCAGGCGTTGTCGTGCTTTTCGCCGACGATCAGCCGCGGCGCTGCCGCCAGCCGCGCCAACAGCTGTGACGGCGTCAGCGTTTCACCGCTGCGCAAATCGGTGATGGTTCCCGGCGGCGGCGCAACCGGCTCAGCACGCTGAGCAGCAGGAAAATGCGCACAGGCGCTGAGCGCCAGCGCCGCAATGAAAACCAAAAATTTCATAATGTTGCCCCTCAGCCGATGGTGCGCCCATTATAGATAACAATTATCATTTCCAAATAACAAATTAGCGTCAAACCGCTTTGCGCATTGATTTCGCCGCACGGAGCAGGTATAACGATTAGCCATTTAGATATTTAGACGTCTATACGGACAGCCAATGCAAACATCTTCTGTCACCCATGAAGGGCAGTTCAAACGCAGTATGAAGGCCCGCCATCTGGTGATGCTTTCCCTCGGCGGGGTTATCGGCACCGGCCTGTTCTTCAACACCGGCTATATTATCGCCACCACCGGCGCGCTCGGCACGCTGCTGGCCTATCTGATCGGCGCCCTGGTGGTCTATCTGGTGATGCTGTGCCTGGGCGAACTCTCCGTCGCCATGCCGGAAACCGGCGCGTTTCACGTTTACGCGTCGCGCTATCTCGGGCCGGCGACCGGCTACACCGTCGCCTGGCTGTATTGGCTGACCTGGACGGTGGCGCTCGGCTCCAGCCTGACCGCCGCCGGTTTCTGTATGCAGTATTGGTTCCCGCAGTCGCCGGTGTGGCTGTGGTGCCTGGTTTTCTGCGCGGCAATCTTCCTGCTGAACGTGGTCACCACCCGCTTTTTCGCCGAAAGCGAATTCTGGTTTTCGCTGATCAAGGTCGTCACCATTCTGGCGTTTATCATTCTGGGCGGCGCGGCGCTGTTCGGCATTATTCCGATGAAGGACGGCACGCCGGCGCCGTTCCTGCATAACCTGACCGCCTCCGGCTGGCTGCCGAACGGTACGCTGCCGATTCTGATGACCATGGTGGCGGTGAACTTCGCCTTTTCCGGCACGGAACTGATCGGCATTGCCGCCGGTGAAACCGAAAACCCGGAAAAAGTGCTGCCCTGGGCGATTCGCACCACGGTGATCCGCCTGATGGTGTTCTTTATCGGCACCGTGTTCGTACTGGCGGCCCTGCTGCCGATGGAGCAGGCCGGTGTGGTGAAAAGCCCGTTTGTGCTGGTGTTCGAGCGCATCGGCGTGCCCTATGCCGCCGATATCTTCAACTTCGTGATCCTGACCGCCATTCTGTCGGCCGCCAATTCTGGGCTGTACGCCTCTGGCCGCATGCTGTGGTCGCTGGCCAATCAGCGTACGCTGCCGGCCTATTTCGCCCGGGTTAACCGTCGCGGCATTCCGTTTAACGCCCTGACCTTCAGTATGATCGGCGGCGTGCTGGCACTGCTGACCAGTGTGATTGCGCCGGATACGGTCTTTGTGGCGCTGTCGGCGATTTCCGGCTTTGCCGTGGTGGCGGTATGGCTGAGCATCTGCGCGGCCCACTATGCGTTTCGCCGCAGCTATCTGCGCAGCGGCCAGCCGCTGAGCGGCCTCAAATTCCGCGCGCCCGCCTACCCGCTGACGCCGATCGCCGGCTTCGCGCTCTGCCTGCTGGCCTGTATCGGCCTGGCCTTCGACGCCGAACAGCGTATTGCGCTCTATTGCGGCCTGCCGTTTGTCGCGCTGTGCTACGCCGCTTACTACTTCAGCCACGGCGCGGGCAAAAAAACCACCGAACTCAATGCAGGAGAAAAACATGTCGGTTAATAATCCTCTGGCCCCGCTGCTGGCCGACGGACGCTCGTTGATTCTCGACGGCGCGCTGGCCACCGAGCTGGAGGCGCGCGGCTGCGATCTGAGCGATCCGCTCTGGTCCGCCAAGGTGCTGCTGGAAAACCCAACGCTTATCTATCAGGTGCATCTGGATTACTTCCGCGCCGGCGCGCAGTGCGCCATCACCGCCAGCTACCAGGCCACGCCGCAGGGCTTTCTGCGCCGCGACCTGGATGAAAAACAGGCGTTGGCGCTGATTGCCAAAAGCGTGCAGCTGGCGCAGCAGGCGCGTACGGATTATCTGGCGCAGCAGCCGCAGGAAGCGCCGCTGCTGGTGGCCGGCTCCGTCGGCCCTTACGGCGCGTTTCTGGCCGACGGTTCCGAATACCGGGGTGATTATCACTTGCCGCAGGCAGAAATGATCGCCTTCCACCGCCCGCGCATCGACGCGCTGGCCGCCGCCGGCGTCGACCTGCTGGCCTGCGAAACCCTGCCCTCGTTCGCCGAGCTGCAGGCGCTGCTGACGCTGCTGGCGGACTACCCGACGCTGGGCGCCTGGTTCTCCTTTACGCTGCGCGACAGCGAGCACCTGAGCGACGGCACGCCGCTTGCCGAGGTCGCTGCCCTGCTGAACAACAGCCCGCAGGCGCTGGCTGTCGGCGTTAACTGCATCGCGCTGGAACAGGTTACCCCGGCGCTGCGAACGCTGGCCGCCCTGACCACGCTGCCGCTGCTGGCGTACCCGAACTCCGGCGAACACTACGACGCGGTCAGCAAAACCTGGCACGCCTGCGGCGGTGAGCACGGCAGCCTGGGCAGCCAGGCGGACGCCTGGCGACAGAGCGGCGCGCGCCTGATCGGCGGCTGCTGCCGAACCACGCCGCAGGATATCCGCGCTATTGCCGGACAGCTCGCCGGACGCTAAACGAAAAAAGGGCGCAGCAAATGCTGCGCCCTTCTCATATACGCCACCGTGCGACGATTACAGCGGCGCGGTCTGTGCCTCAACCACCGCCAGCGCCACCATATTGACGATGCGTCGCACCGAGGCGATCGGCGTCAGGATATGCACCGGCTTCGACACCCCCATCAATACCGGCCCGACGGTCACCCCTTCCGAGGAAGAGACGCGCAGCAGGTTATAGCTGATACGCGCGGCCTCCATGTTCGGCATGATCAGCAGGTTGGCCGAGCCTTTCAGCGGGCTGTCCGGCATCAGATCGTGACGAATGCTTTCCACCAGCGCGGCGTCGCCGTGCATTTCGCCGTCAATTTCCAACTCCGGCGCCATGCTGTTGACCAGCTCCAGCGTTTTACGCATTTTGCGCGCCGCCGGGCAGTCGGAAGAGCCGAAGCTGGAGTGCGACAGCAGCGCAACCTTCGGCTCAATACCAAAGCGCCGCACGGTTTCCGCCGCCATCAGGGTAATTTCCGCCAGCTGTTCCGGCGTCGGGTCGTCGTTGACATAGGTATCGGCGATAAAGGTGTTGCCGCTTGGCAGCAGCAAGGCATTCATCGCCCCGGCGACGTGCGTTCCTTCGCGGAAACCGAACACGTTTTTCACTACCTCGTAGTGCTCATGGTAGCTGCCGATGGTGCCGCAAATCATCGCGTCGGCCTCGCCGCGGTGCAGCATAATGGCGGCAATCAGCGACGGGTTGCCGATCACCGCACGGCGTGCCTGCTCCTGCGAGACGCCGCGGCGCTTCATGATCTGGTAATACTCGCCCCAGTATTCTTTAAAGCGCGGATCGGATTCGTTATTCACCACTTCGAAGTCTTTGCCCGGCGTCATCTGCAGGCCCAGCTTCTTCAGCCGCATCTCAATCACGCTCGGACGCCCCACCAGAATCGGGAATGCCAGCCCCTGCGACACCAGTTCCTGCGTGGCGTGCAGCACCCGCTCTTCTTCGCCTTCGGCCAGCACCACGCGCTTCATCTCTTTGCGCGCCTGGGCGAAAATAGGCTTCATAAACAGGTTGGTTTTGTAAACGAACTCGGTCAGTTTCTCTACGTAGGCGTCGAAGTCTTCAATCGGCCGCATCGCCACGCCGGAATCCATCGCCGCCTTGGCCACCGCCGGCGCGATCTTGACGATCAGGCGCGGGTCAAACGGCTTGGGAATAATGTAGTCCGGGCCGAATGACAGATCCTGATCGTCATAGGCGGACGCCACCACGTCGCTCTGCTCCGCCAGCGCCAGATCGGCAATCGCGTGTACGCAGGCCAGCTTCATCTCTTCGTTGATGGTGGTGGCGCCGACGTCCAGCGCGCCGCGGAAAATAAACGGGAAGCACAGTACGTTGTTGACCTGGTTCGGGTAGTCGGAACGACCGGTGCAGATAATCGCGTCCGGGCGCACTTCCTTCGCCAGCGGCGGCAGAATTTCCGGCTCCGGGTTGGCCAGCGCCATGATCAGCGGGTCCCGCGCCATGGTTTTCACCATCTCCTGCGTCAGGACGCCCGGGCCGGAGCAGCCAAGGAAGATATCGGCGTTCGGAATCGCGTCGGCCAGCGTGCGCTGCCCGTTGTCCGCGATCGCATAGGCGGCCTTGGTTTCTTCCATTTTCTCGTCACGGCCTTTGTAGATCACCCCTTTGGAGTCACACACCGTGATGTTCTGCGGATGCAGCCCCAGCGCCACCAGCAGGTTAAGGCAGGCGATCGACGCCGCGCCGGCGCCGGACACCACCAGACGCACGTCGGAGATATTTTTCTTCACCACCCGCAGGCCGTTCAGCACCGCCGCCGTGGTGATGATCGCCGTGCCGTGCTGGTCATCGTGGAACACCGGAATTTTCATCCGCTCGCGCAGTTTCTTCTCGATATAGAAACACTCCGGCGCCTTGATATCCTCCAGGTTGATGCCGCCAAAGGTCGGCTCCAGCGCGGCGATTACGTCAATCAGCTTATCCGGGTCATTCTCATCCACTTCAATATCGAACACGTCGATGCCGGAAAACTTCTTGAACAGTACGCCCTTGCCTTCCATCACCGGCTTGCCGGCCAGCGCGCCGATATTGCCCAGCCCCAGCACCGCGGTGCCGTTGGAGATCACCGCCACCAGGTTGCCGCGGGCGGTATATTTGTAGGCCGCCAGCGGATCTTCGGCGATCTCCAGGCAAGGCGCAGCCACGCCCGGCGAGTAGGCCAGCGCCAGATCGCGCTGGGTAGCCAGCGGTTTGGTCGGGGAAACCTGGATTTTCCCTGGAACAGGATACTGATGGAAATCAAGGGCACTCTGTTTGAGCTGTTCGTCCATTATAGGGTCCTTTGTTTTTTACTTTTATCTGAGGTAAGGCTGTTTTGTTACACCAGTATAGTGAGAGAATCGCCGCAAACTTTGAAGCCTGCCATAACCCTGCACGAAACTTTCAGATACCTGAAATAATTGAAGTTGCGGCAGTGCGAAGCCACATCCAGACGCTGCGCCCGCCGGTTCAGGACAACTTCATGTATGAAAGGTATACATTAGGTTAAAAACAAGTAACACAGAATGAACAAGAAAAAAACCGCCGCTCTAAAGGCCCTACCAGCCCGGCGTCGATAGCGCCAACGCGTTCTATCAGGCGATTGACGCTAACCTGAACAATTACCCGATAAATTGACGCCCGAGGGTCAGCGCAGCGCTGACCCTTTTTATTGCGAAGTGGGAGGGTTGCCGCCTACTGCGACATATTCAGCAGGGTGCGGATATTCAGCGCGCTGGTGGCGATAATATCAATCGCGCCGGTGCGCAGCGCGCCGAGGATCGCCAGCGCCTTGGTGTTTTCCGACGCGATGGCGATGACGCAGGGAATTTTACGCAGCTCGTCGATGCTCAGCCCGATCACCCGATCGTTCATCACCGTATCCACATGCTGCCCCTGGGCGTTGAAAAAATCATAGCCGGCGATATCGCCGATCACGCCCTGATTCAGGCTGGCGTCGATAATCTCATGCGGCGTAAACCAGCCCAGTTTGACCATATAGCTGTTTTCGTTCATATCGCCGATGCCCACCAGCGCCACATCGGCCTTGCGCGCCCGGTCCAGCGTCTCTTTGATGGTGCCGTTTTGCATAAAGGCCTGCTTCAGCGCACGGTTCTCCACGTAGGCCGGCGCGTACAGCGTCTCACTGCTGCCGCCGAACTTTTTCGCCAGCCGGCGGCTGATGTGGTCGGCGTTAATCGCATCGCCGGGCCGGTGGGTGCCGCCGATCCCGCTGATAAACTTGCAGTTGCGCTCCGGCACGCTGCCGACGTGATCGGCAATCGCCGCCACGTTGCGCCCCTGCCCGACCGCCAGCACCATATCATCCTTCAGCGACATCGACAGATAATTGGACACCAGCGCCGCCACCTGCCGCCGCTGCTCATCTTCATCCTGATGGTCGAGGGCGATCAGCGCGCGGCTGATGGGAAACCGCTCCAGCATCTGCTGTTCCAGCCGGGTGCTGAACACCGGGTGGTAACGCACGGTAATCTCAACGATGCCCTCTTCTTTCGCACGTTTGAGCAGACGCCCCACTTTAATGCGCGAGATGCCGAATTTTTTTGCAATCTCTTCCTGGGTGATTTCGTCCTGATAATACGCAACGGCAATTTCAGTCAGTAGTTCGTTATCCTGGGACACTGTTTGTTTTTCCATCCGTTACACGATTCCCCACGGCAGGTTTGGCCGGTTATCGACGGCAATGGGTTCAGAGGCTCTGAACCCATTGTGCGATAAAACTTCACTGTCGCCAGTATATACCCTAAATAATTGACGTTGCATCAAGGCGGCGCCGAAACGCCGCAGCAACTCCGCCGGCTCAGGCGGCAACGGTCTGCAAACGCCGCTCCGTCGCCTCCGCCAGCGTGGTCAGCAGCAGGCAGCACGAGACCGCCCCCGCATCCAGCACGCCGCGCGACCTCTCGCCCAGCCGGCTGGCACGGCCGATTTTCGCCACCAGATCGCGGGTGGAATCGCGCCCGTCCGCCGCCGCCTGCTTCATCTGCGCCAGCGCGCCGGAAAAGTCGTCGCCGCGCTGCAGCGCCTGCTCGAACGCCGCCAGCGCCGGGATCAGCGTATCCATCAGGCATTTATCACCGACGCCGGCGCTGCTGATGTCCTGCAGCTCGCTCAGCCCCTGCTGCAGCATGGCGAGAAACGCCGGCGCATCCAGCTGCGCCTTGTCGCGCACGCTGTCCGCCATGCCCATAAACAGGCTGCCGTACAGCGGCCCCATTGAACCGCCGATGCCCTCCATCAGCGCATCGGACAGCGTATCGAACGCCTGCGCCAGCGACAGCGTCTTGCCTTTCATCGCCTCACCGCACAAGGTAAATCCCTTGGCCATGTTGATGCCGTGGTCGCCGTCGCCGATCGCGCCGTCGATCTCACTCAGGACGTCACGGTGGCTGACGATCACCGCCACCAGCCCTTCCACCATCTCATTACCGTACTGCGTTGAAATCTGTTCTGTCATCACTTCACTCCACCTGGGTCAAGCCCAGCGACTGGCTCGGCATATCGATAAGGGTTTTCAGTTCATCATCCAGCTTCATGATTGTCAGCGTCACGCCCATCATCTCCAGCGAGGTGAAATAGTTGCCGACATAGCGACGGTGCACATTGATGCCGCGCGCCGCCAGCCGCCGGGCGATTTCGCCATAATAGATATACAGTTCCATCACCGGCGTGGCCCCCAGCCCGGAAACCAGCACCGCCACCTCATCGCCCTGCGCCAACGGCATATCGCCGAGGATGAAATCCAGCATGGTCGCCGCCATCTCCGACGCCGGCTGGATCGGCGACACCTCAATGCCCGGCTCCCCGTGGTGGCCGATGCCGATCTCCATTTTACCGTCGTCAATATGGAAATTGGGCTTGCCCACCGCCGGAATGGTGCAGGAGCTCAGCCCCACGCCAATCGAACGGCAGCTGTCGATCGCCTTTTGCGCCGCGCCGATCACGCCGTCCAGGTCATAGCCTTTGGCGGCGGCGGCGGCGCCGACTTTCCACATCATGATTTCCCCGGCCACGCCGCGGCGCTTGTCGATTTCACTGGCCGGCGCCGAAGCCACGTCGTCATTCGCCACCACGGTTTTCACCGCAATCCCGGCGGCGGCGGCCTTTTTCATCGCCATTTTGACGTTCATGTTATCGCCGGCATAGTTGCCGTACAGACAGGCCACCCCGGCGCCGCCGTCGGCGGCTTTAAACGCGTCGAGAAACGCGCCGGCGGTCGGCGATGAAAAAATTTCACCAATCGCCACCGCATCCAGCATATTTTTGCCCACATAGCCCAGAAACGCCGGTTCATGGCCGGAGCCGCCGCCGGTGACGATGCCCACCTTGCCGCTGACCGGCGCGGCAGGGTACTTCAGCACCCGGGCGTTATCGGTCGGGGTGAAATAGTCGGGATGCGCCTGCAGATAGCCCTGAATCGCATCTTCCACCACATGATCGGGATCGTTGATAATTCTGTTCATTGCTGCCTCTCTCGCCTGAAGATGAATTACTGAATGGTGTATCCGCCGTCGATCACCAGATTCGCGCCGTTAATCATTGATGCGCCGTCACCGGCCAAAAACAGCGCGCCGGCGGCGATATCCTGCGGCTCGGCAAAGCGCCGCAGCGGAATTTTGTCGAGCATCTGTCGCGCCGGCTCGCCGGACCACGCCTTGCGTCCCAGTTCGGTCAGCACCACAGTGGGCGAAATGGCGTTCACCCGCACGTTGTGCGGCCCCCACTCCAGCGCCAACACCTGCGTCAGGCCAATCACCCCGGCCTTGCTGGCGCAATAGGCCAGATGATTGGGCAGCGCCACCACGCCCGCCTGTGAAGCCAGGTTGATAATGCTGCCGCTGCGCTGACGGATAAAATGCCGGCCGGCCGCCTGGCTGGTGAGGAAGACCCCTTTCAGGTTCACCGCCAGCGTGGCGTCCCACTCCGCCTCCGTCACCGCCTCCGCCGGGTTCAGCGCCACAATGCCGGCGCTGTTGACCAGCACGTCCAGCCGGCCGAAATGCGCCAGGCTCTGGGCCACCGCCTGCTCCACCGATGCCTGTTCGGTTACGTCGGCAACCACGCCCAGCGCACGCTCGGCGTCGAGACGCTGCGCCGTTTCCGTCACGTCGGGGGCACGGTCCAGCAGCACCACGCGCGCGCCGTGTTGCACATACTGTTCGGCTATCGCGTAGCCGATGCCGGCGCCGCCGCCGGTGATCAGCGCCACCTTGCCCTGCAAAGCCGGCGCGCCTTCGCCTGTTTGTTGCTGATTGTTCATCTTTCTCTCCCTAAACGGTGAATATCACGTGCATCAGGATATTTTCGCCAAACTGGGGTTGGCGTCTTTGCTATCGCCGGGCGCTTCTTTCGGCAGCGTGACGAATTTCATCAGCACGCCGCTGAACAGATACAGACCGGTGAAGATCCAGATCACCCCGACCGCGCCGAGGCTGCCGATAAACAGCCCCACCACCGCCGGCCCGACAAAGGTGCTCAGACCGGCGCCGAGGTTTAAAATCGACATGGCGGCGCCTTTATTCTCCGGCGCCAGCGACGGCATAATCGCCGACAGCGGTACAAAGGCGGCCAGACAGGCGCCGAACAGACCGGCGGCGGCCACGGTAACCAGGTAATTGGCGCCGAAGAACTGCGGGGCGTAATAGAACATCAGCGTGGTGATCGCACAGCCGACACAGCCGAACCACATCACTACGTTACGCCAGCCCAGGCCGTCGCTGATTACGCCGAAAATCAGGTTGAAAATGATATTCACCGTCCACAGCGCGGCGTACATCTGCAGCCAGTGGGTGCGGGTAAAGCCCATATCCATCATGTACATCGGCATAAACACCACAAAACCGTAAGCCGCCGAGGTATTGATGGTGCGTACGATGCCGCCCAGACCAATCTTCGGATTCTCAAAGGCGATGGTGATGCCCTTCAGCACATAGCTGAGCGACGCCTTCTCTTTATTGGCGCTTTGCCCATCAGGCGTTCCACGGTTCAGCAACAGCGCGATCGCCGCCCCCAGCACCACAAAGATCAGCGCGCTCCACAAAGTATGTATCTCGCCGAGATACGGCAGCATGATGCTGGAATACAGTACGCCCAGCACGCTCAGCCCGCCGCTGTATACGAACCAGAAAATGCCGACGGCGGAGCCCAGCCTTTCCGGCGGCGCCTCATAGGCCACCCACACCAGAAAACCGTAGGCAAACAGCGGATAGCCCAGCCCGCGCAGGGCGTAGGTCGGCACCATAATCGTCAGATTGTTGCTGGGCAGGCCAAACACCAGAAAACACACCGAGCCAAACAGAAACAGCAGCAGGCCGGCCAGCATGACCCGACGGGCGGTGAAGATTTCCGCCAGCACGCCGGAGAACCAGGCGGCGATGGCGGCGGCAAAGCCATACACGCTGAACAGCAGCGCCGACTCCTGAATGCTCAGCCCCTTGCCGATCAGATAGGGCGACAGCCAGCCCTGCTCCAGCCCTTCCCCCATCATAAACACCAGCACGCCGGCATAGCCCAGCAGCAGTTTCGGTGAAAGACCAATGCGATGAATCAGTCCGTGCAACATAGAACACCCCAACACATGTCATTGTGGAGGCGCAGGCAGGCCTGCACCCGAGGAATGGCGCAGGTTTACAGATTTGGATTAAGCACCACTTTGATCGACCCTATGCCGCGCTTCATCAGCTCGAAACCTTCGGCGAACTGCTCCAGCGGCAGGGTGTGGGTCACCACGCCTTCGGTCGGCAAATCGCCGTTGTGAATGCCTTCAATCACCAGCGGATAGCAGTACGGGCCAAGGTGTGAGCCGAGCACGTCCAGCTCTTTGCGGTCGCTGATGATGCTCCAGTCGACGGTCACCGGATCCTTGAATACCGAGAACTCCACAAAAGTACCGAGCTTGCGGATCAGCGTCAGCCCCTGCTCCACCGACTTCTGCGCACCGGTGGCTTCAATGTAGATATCGCAGCCGTAGCCGTCGGTCAGCTGCTTGACTGCCGCCGGTACGTCGTCGCGGGTAGGGTTGAGCGTCAGATCCGCGCCGAAGGTCTTCGCCAGCGCCAGCCGCTCGTCCGACAGATCGAGCACGATCAGCTTCGACGGCCCGGATTTTTTGATCGCGCCGATCATCCCCAGCCCCAGCGTGCCGGCCCCGGCCAGCACCACCACGTCCCC
Organism: Serratia rhizosphaerae; assembly: GCF_009817885.1. NCBI lineage: Bacteria > Pseudomonadati > Pseudomonadota > Gammaproteobacteria > Enterobacterales > Yersiniaceae > Serratia > Serratia rhizosphaerae. Next base: position 3,642,287 of record NZ_CP041764.1, on the reverse strand, counting down.
CAGTTTGATATTGGCGCGCTGCACCGCATGGAACGAGCAGGCGTAAGGTTCGATCAGAATGGCTTTTTCAATCGGCAGATCCGCCGGCACGTGGTAGTTAATCGCCTCTTTGGTGAACTTCATGTACTCGGCCATGCCGCCGTTGACGTTCTTCTGGAAGCCGTACAGATCGTGTTTTTCACACATCCAGTACTGGCCGCGGTTGCAGAAACGGCACTGCCAGCAGGGCACGATCTGTTCCGAGATCACCCGATCGCCGATATCAAATCCTTCCACGCCCTCGCCGTAACCGACCACGTGGCCGATAAATTCATGGCCCGGGATCATCGGCGCCTTGATATAGGCCGGCTGCGTCTCATCGCCCCAGAAGCTCGGCGCTCCTTCAAACGCCTTGATATCGCCGGCGCAGATGCCGCAGGCCTCGATCTTCACCAGGATCTCTTTCGGGCCGATCTTCGGCACTGCTACCTCTTCCAGACGGTAATCCTTGGGCGCGTAGGCAACGATCGCCTTCATGGTTTCTGGGATGCCGTCCGCCATTTTTGCCGCTGTTACACAGGTCTGACACATAGTTTTGTCCTCTGGCTGGGTCATTATTATGAACATTAATACAAAATAAGAACAAATGAACACTAAACTCAGCCGGCTGATTTGCCCACCATGAACTGTTCAAACTGTGATTACGTTCAAAAACTCGCCTACCAAAGCCACTGAAGCGCCTTAAAGCATCAATTACGTGATCTTAATCACTTAAAATAACCCATTCACACTCAAAGCAAACAAAACAAAAGAACATACATTGAACATTTGTAATATTGTCGATATCTTAAACAACAGACGTACCAGTAAGGATCGTCAGCCTTTCCGCTACCAACCAGGAGATCGTTATGTTGCCTATTGCCATCGGCGCCGATGATGCCGCCATTGAACTGAAAAATGTGATCGTTGCCTATCTGCAGCAACGCGATATCGCCGTGACCGATTACACCCGCGATCGCGGCGACGATAGCGGGATCTACCCCGATATCGCCTTTCAGGTGGCGCAGGCCATCAGGAATGAGCAGCACCAACGTGGTATTCTGTTATGCGGCACCGGCATTGGCATGAGTATCGTCGCCAATAAGGTGCCGGGGATACGCGCCGCCCAGTGCCACGATACCTATTCGGCACAGCGGGCGCGCAAGAGCAATGACGCCCAGATCATTACGCTGGGCGCGCGGGTGATCGGTGCCGAGCTGGCGAAAACCATTGTCGACGCCTGGCTGGCTTCCGAGTTTGAAGGCGGCGGTTCGGCGCCCAAAGTGGCGAAAATCAGCCATTACGAACAGGCGCTCCAACCACGCTGAAACCGCTTTCCGGTCAGAGGCAGGTGCGCACCAACATGCGCCCTGCCTGCGTTTATTCGGGATCCATTGTTCTTATCCATCGCAACAATCAGAAAAAGCGCATTTTATTTGGCACACCTATGATGCAGTGTGTTCACCCTATTAAATAGACGTTTAACCTGATGGCGCAAAAGCGTGGTTCTGCGCTATTGCCCCCTTAGAGATGAAGGGTAAATCAAGGAGCTATACATGAACCAATTAGACGCACTCAAGCAGTTGACCGTAGTGGTTGCCGACAGCGGCGACATTGAGTCCATCCGCCAGTTCGAACCGGAAGATGCAACCACCAACCCTTCACTGATCCTGAAAGCCGCCGCGCTGCCGCAATATAAAGCGCTGATTACCGAGGCGCTGGCCTACGCGCGCCAACAGGGCGGCAATAAAGAAACCCAGCTGATCAACGCCTGTGACAAACTGGCGGTCAATATCGGCGTCGAAATTCTGAAAAGCGTGCCGGGCCGCATCTCCACCGAAGTGGACGCCCGCCTCTCCTTCGACCGCGGCATGTGCGTAGCCAAGGCGCGCAAGTTGATCGCCATGTATCAGGAACAAGGGATCGACAAATCACGCATCCTGATCAAACTGGCTTCCACCTGGGAAGGCATCAAAGCGGCGGAAGAGCTGGAAAAAGAAGGCATCAACACCAACCTGACGCTGCTGTTCTCCTTCGCCCAGGCCCGCGCCTGCGCCGAAGCAGGCGTGTATCTGATCTCACCGTTCGTCGGCCGTATCTACGACTGGTATCAGGCAAAACAGCCGAGCGCCGAGTACGATGTCGAGCAGGATCCTGGCGTGAAGTCCGTGCGTGACATCTATGAATACTATAAACAGCACCGCTATCAGACCGTGATCATGGGCGCCAGCTTCCGTAAGGTTGAGCAGATCCTGGCGCTGGCCGGCTGCGACCGCCTGACGATCGCGCCAAACCTGCTGGAACAGCTGAAGCAAAGCGAACAGCCGGTTGAGCGCAAACTGACGCCGTCTACCGAAGGTTTCCATCAGCCGGCGCCGCTGGCCGAAGCAGAATTCCGCTGGTTGCATAATCAGGACGCGATGGCGGTAGAAAAACTGGCCGAAGGCATCCGCCTGTTCGCCGTTGACCAGCAAAAGCTGGAAGACATGCTGGCCGCTGAACTGTAATTACCCGGAGCTTTACTATGTCTTCACGCAAAGAATTAGCCAACGCCATCCGCGCACTCAGCATGGACGCCGTACAAAAAGCAAAATCCGGTCACCCGGGCGCCCCTATGGGCATGGCCGATATCGCCGAAGTCCTGTGGCGCGACTACCTCAGCCACAACCCGACCAACCCGCACTGGGCCGACCGTGACCGCTTCGTCCTCTCCAACGGCCATGGCTCCATGTTGATTTACAGCCTCCTGCACCTCACCGGCTACGATCTGCCGATGCGCGAGCTGGAAAACTTCCGTCAGCTGCATTCCAAAACCCCGGGACACCCTGAATACGGCTACACCCCGGGCGTCGAGACCACCACCGGCCCGCTCGGGCAGGGCATCGCCAACGCCGTCGGTTTCGCCATCGCCGAACGCACCCTGGCCGCGCAGTTCAACCGCCCGGGCCATGACATCGTCGACCACAACACCTACGCCTTTATGGGCGACGGCTGCATGATGGAAGGCATCTCACACGAAGTCTGCTCCCTGGCCGGCACCCTCAAGCTCGGCAAGCTGACCGCCTTCTACGATGACAACGGCATCTCCATCGACGGCCACGTCGACGGCTGGTTCACCGACGACACCGCCAAGCGTTTCGAAGCCTACGGCTGGCACGTGGTGCGCGGCGTGGACGGCCACGACGCCGACGCCATCAAGGCGGCGATTGAGGAAGCCCGCAAGGTTACCGACAAGCCGTCCCTGCTGATGTGCAAGACCGTTATCGGCTTCGGCTCGCCGAACAAGGCCGGCACCCACGACTCCCACGGCGCGCCGCTGGGCGACGCCGAAGTGGCCGCCACCCGCGAGCAGCTGGGCTGGCACTACCCGCCGTTTGAAATCCCGCAGGACATCTATGCCCAGTGGGACGCCAAGGAAGCCGGTCAGGCGCGCGAAGCGGCCTGGAACGACAAGTTTGCCGCCTACGCCGCCGCCTTCCCGGAGCTGGCCGCCGAGTTCACCCGCCGCATGAGCGGCGAGCTGCCGGCCGACTGGCAGGCGCAGGCCAAGGCCTACGTCGAGCAGCTGCAGGCCAACCCGGCCAACATCGCCAGCCGCAAGGCGTCGCAGAACGCGCTGGAAGCCTACGGCAAACTGCTGCCGGAATTCCTCGGCGGCTCCGCCGACCTGGCGCCGAGCAACCTGACCATGTGGTCCGGCTCCAAAGCGCTGAACGAAGACCCGACGGGCAACTACATCCACTACGGCGTGCGCGAGTTCGGCATGACCGCTATCACCAACGGCATCGCGCTGCACGGCGGCTTCCTGCCGTACTCGGCGACCTTCCTGATGTTTGTGGAATACGCGCGTAACGCGGTGCGCATGGCGGCGCTGATGAAGCTGCGCAACGTGTTCGTCTACACCCACGACTCCATCGGTCTGGGCGAAGACGGCCCGACCCACCAGCCGGTGGAGCAGCTGGCCAGCCTGCGGGTAACGCCGAACATGAGCACCTGGCGTCCGTGCGACCAGGTGGAGTCGGCGATTGCCTGGCAGTACGCCATCGAGCGCAACGACGGCCCGACGGCGCTGATTTTCTCGCGTCAGAACCTGGCGCAGCAGCCGCGTACGGCGGAGCAGCTGGCGAACGTGTATCGCGGCGCCTACGTGCTGCAGGACTGCGACGGCACGCCGGACGTTATCCTGATTGCCACCGGCTCGGAAGTGGAGCTGGCGGTCGAGGCGGCGGGTCAGCTGACGGCGGCGGGCCGCAAGGCGCGCGTGGTGTCGATGCCGTCGACCGACGCGTTCGACAAGCAGGATGCGGCCTACCGCGAGTCGGTGCTGCCGGCGGCGGTCACGGCGCGGGTGGCGATTGAAGCGGGCATTGCGGACTACTGGCTGAAATACACCGGGCTGAACGGCGCGGTGGTGGGCATGACCACCTTCGGTGAGTCGGCGCCGGCGGACCAACTGTTCAAGGAGTTCGGCTTCACCGTGGAGAACGTGGTGGCGCAGGCTCAGGCACTGCTGAAGTAAGCGGCGGCTAGCAGCCATCAATAAAGGCGCCCTTGCGGCGCCTGAGGTTGATGACAAAGTCGATCGCCACGCTCTCCCTAATAACTAACTTTGTCAGCACGCTGAGGCCCCGAAAGGGGCCTTTTCGTTACCGGAAAACGTGCCTTACATCAGATTATGCAACTGCAGATACTGCAGCAGCATAATGGTCTTACCGTCCTTGATGCGGCCGTCGGCGATCATGGCGATGGCGTCGCTAAACGGCAGCTCGACCACCTCAATATCTTCATCCTCAATGCCGCCCCCGACCGTACGACGCTGTTCGTCCCGATATTCAGCGATAAAGAAATGGACGATTTCGGTCACGCCGCCCGGCGACATATAGGCCTCAAACACCTTTTGCGCCTTATCCACCTGAAAACCGGTCTCTTCCATCGCCTCACGACGCACGCAGTATTCCGGCGCATCGCCCTCCAGCAGGCCGGCGCAGGCTTCCAGCAGCATGCCGCTCTCATTGCCGTTGACGTAGGTTGGCATACGGAACTGATTAATCAGCACCACGCTGCCCTTCTCCCGGTTGTATAACAGTATCGTCGCGCCGTTACCGCGGTCATACACTTCCCGCACCTGCTGTACGACGCCGCCGTTCTTGCGCTGTAAGTCAAAAGTATATTTATTAAGTACCGACCAACTGTCGGCTAACAGTTCTTTTTTTACATTCCCTATTATTGCGGACATACACCCTTCTTTTGTCACTTTTTCATTGCTGCAAAATTTCACGCCGCTACGGTAGCAAAAAACGCCTAATAAAAAACCCCGCTTACGCGGGGTTCAGCACGATAAAGCCGTCAGAAACCGTTAGGCACATCGCGCATATCCGGCAATTTATGGGCAATGCCTTTATGGCAGTCGATACAGGTTTTCCCTTCGCCTATCGCCTTATCATGCATTTTGGCCGCCACGGTTTTTTGCGCGGTGAAATCCATATATTCGAAGTTATGGCAGTTACGGCACTCCTGCGAATTATTGGCTTTCATACGCGCCCATTCGTTACTGGCCATCGCCAGACGGTGGCTTTCAAATTTCTGCGGCGTGTCAATCAGGCCGAATATTTTAGCATACAACTCTTTACTGGCCTTCAGCTTACGCAGCATTTTCGGCCCCCACTCATGCGGCACGTGACAATCCGGGCAGGTGGCGCGCACCCCGCTGCGGTTGTTGTAGTGCACGGTCTCCATATACTCTTCGTACACGTTTTCACGCATTTCATGGCAGCTGATGCAGAACTGCTCGGTGTTCGCCACCTCCATCCCGGTGTTGAAACCGCCCCAGAACAGGATCCCGGCGACAAACCCCAGCAACAGCAAGGTGCCCAGCGCCAGCCGGCTTGACCTGCGCCACCATTGCCACAAACGGCGGATCGGCCCCGGTTTTTTATCAGTATTACGTTCGGCCATAGTTCCTCCGGTTATTTGCCAAAGCCTGGCAACGGCTCAAAATTATTGCCGACAATCGGCGCCGCGTCGGTTTGCGGTACGTGGCACTGCAGACAGAAATAGCGACGCGGCGCGACGTCGCCGCGCACCCTGCCGTCGCTGTCGATAAAGTGCGTCGGGCTGATACGCGGCGCGCCGGTGGTGCGGTAGTGCTCAACGCCGTGACACTGCAGGCAGCGATTGGTGTTTTTACTCACCTGGTAGCCGTCGATGCTGTGCGGGATCATCGGCGGCTGATTGACGTAGTTCAGCGCCATGCGCTCTTGCTGCTTGGGCATTTTGATCTGCCCTTCGGCGGTGGCGGATACCTCCGGCGACTGACTGAGATCGACATCGGTGGCGGCAAAGGCGAAACCTGCCACGGCCAGAGACATCAGCGCCGCCCACAGGGCCCCGCGCTTTTTCAGTACGGTGCTTTTCATTTTTTGGCTCCCGAAGAATGAAATTTGCTTGTTATTGTGAATACGTTTTCCGCACAGACATCGATGCAGCGCCCGCAAGCAATGCAGGCATCGCTGGCCACCTGCGGCGGGGCGTCAGGCGACAACAGCGGTTCGCGCAGTATCTGCGCCTCAGGACAGACGTGAAAACAGTCCATACAGCGGGTGCATTGCTCCCGCCGCTGCGCGCTGACCTGCATCACCCCCTGGCTGCCAATCACGCCGTACATCGCGCCGACCGGACACAGGTGGCCGCACCAGCCGTGCTCCACCACCAGCAGGTCGAACAGAAACAGCGCCAGCAGCAGCCAGATGCCGGCACCAAACGCCGCCGCCAACCCGCACAGCCAACCGGCGGCATCGCCGGCGACACCGTGAATCAGGCCGCGTCCGGTGAGCGCCACCGGGTTGACCCACTCCCACAGCAGGCTGCCGCTGAGCGCGCTGCCCGCCAGCACCATCAGCAAAATGCCGTAGCGCAGCCGGCGCGACAGCGTGGCGGACTGGCGCAGCCCCAGCCGTCGCCGCAGCCAGGCCGCCAGATCGGTCAGCGGATTCAGCGGGCATACCCAGCCGCAGAACACCCGGTTGCCGATCAACCCGTACGTCAGCACCACCGCCGCGCCGACCCAGGCCAGCCAGGCCGGCCACTGCCCGGCCAGCAGACTTTCCAGCATCATCAGCGGATCGGTGAGCGGCACAGTGTCAAGCAGCAAGCTGGCGCTGTAGTTGCCGCGCAGGATCCACACGCCCCACAGCGGGCCGGACAGAAACGTCAGTAAAATCAACAGCTGACTGCAGCGCCGCAGGATCAAAAAGCGGTGACTGCGCCACCAGCCGTGACGCAGACGCGCATCGCGGCCGGCCTGAGCAACCGGATTCGCCATTATTTCCCCTCCCCGACGCCGTGCGCCGGCAACTGTCCGCCTTCCGGCACCAGCGCCTGACCGGCGCGCTGTTTCTCCTGCCAGCCCCAGCGGTAATGACCGCCCAGCTGGCCGCGCGCCAGCGACAGCGGCAGCACTTTAATCGCCGCTTCCTCCAGCACGCAGGCCTGCTCACACTTGCCGCAGCCGGTACAGGCCTCGCTGTGCACCGTGGGTAAAAACAGCGCATGCTTGCCGGTACGCGGGTTGCGCTGCAGCTCCAGCGTGATGGCGGCGTCAATCTGCGGGCAGACGCGGTAGCAGACATCGCAGCGCAGCCCCTGCCAGTTAAGGCAGTTCTCATGATCCAGCAGCACCGCCAGCCCCATCCGCGCCTGGTCGATATCGCTCAGTTGGGGATCGAGCGCACCGCTCGGGCAGGCCACAACGCAGGGAATGTCCTCACACATCTCGCAGGGCACGTCGCGCGCGACAAAATACGGCGTGCCCGCCGCCAACGGCGACAGCAAGGTCGCCAGCTTCAGCGTCTGATACGGGCAGGCCTGTACGCACTGACCGCAGCGGATGCAGGCGTTAACAAAATCCCCTTCCGCCAGCGCTCCCGGCGGACGCAACGCCAGACCGTCGCGCGCCTGCGACTGATGCTGCTGCAACCCCAGCAGCGCCGCGATCCCTGCCAGCCCGGCGGCGCTGCGCGCCGCATCCCGCAGGAAGCGGCGGCGTGCCGGGGCCTTGTCTCGTTGCCGGCTCATAGGCAGCCCTTACACCTTCTCCAGCTTGACCGCGCACTTCTTGAAGTCGGTTTCTTTGGATAACGGATCGGTGGCGTCCAGCGTCAGGTTATTCACCAGCTGCGCCGCATCGAAGAACGGCATATACACCAGCCCTTGCGGCGGCCGGTTGCGCCCGCGGGTTTCCACCATGCTCACCACTTCACCACGGCGCGACAGCACTTTAACCTTGTCGCCGCGCCGCAGATTGCGACGCTTGGCATCCAGCGGGTGAATAAACAGCACCGCCTCCGGGAAGGCGCGGTGCAGCTCCGGCACGCGGCGGGTCATTGAACCGGTATGCCAGTGCTCCAGCACGCGGCCGGTCGACAGCCACAGATCGTATTCTTCGTCCGGGCTTTCCGCCGCCGGCTCGTACGGCAGCGCGAAGATCACCGCCTTACCGTCCGGTTTGCCGTAGAAACGCACCGACTCGCCCGCTTTCACGTAAGGGTCCGTGCCTTCGCGGTAACGCCACAGGGTTTCCTTACCGTCAACCACCGGCCAGCGCAGACCGCGCGCCTGGTGATACATATCGAACGCCGCCAGATCGTGGCCGTGGCCGCGGCCGAAGCCGGCGTACTCTTCAAACAGCCCTTTCTGAATATAAAAACCGCAGGCACGCGCCTCGTCGTTCAGCTGATCGTCCGGGATCTCATCCAGTTTGAACCGATCGACGCTGCCGTTGGCGTACAGCACGTCGTACAGCGTTTTACCGCGCAGCTGCGGGCTTTGCGCCAGCAGCGTCTCCGGCCAGACTTCTTCCACCTTGAAGCGCCTGGAGAACTCCACCAGCTGCCACAGGTCAGATTTGGCCTCGCCCGGCGCGCGTACCTGCTGACGCCAGAACTGTGTGCGCCGCTCGGCGTTGCCGTAGGCGCCCTCTTTCTCGACCCACATCGCGGTCGGCAAAATCAGGTCTGCCGCCAGCGCGCTGACCGTCGGATACGGATCGGACACCACCACAAAGTTGCGCGCATCGCGCCAGCCCGGCATCCGCTCTTCATTAATGTTCGGCCCGGCCTGCATGTTGTTATTGCACATCACCCAATAGGCATTGAGCGTGCCGTCTTTCAGCGCCCGGTCCTGCGCCACCGCGTGCAACCCCACTTTGGCCGGAATGGTGCCGGCCGGCAGCCGCCATTTCTCTTCAGCAATCTTGCGGTGCGCGTCGTTGGTCACCACCATATCGGCCGGCAGACGGTGGGCAAAAGTGCCGACCTCGCGGGCGGTGCCGCAGGCGGAAGGCTGGCCGGTCAGGGAGAATGGCCCGCAGCCCGGCTTGGCGATCTTGCCGGTCAGCAGGTGCAGGTTGTAACACAGGTTATTGGCCCATACGCCGCGCGTATGCTGGTTAAAGCCCATCGTCCAGTAGGAGACCACCTTAACGTTCGGATCGGCATACAGCTTCGCCAGCGCTTCCAGTTGATCCTGCGGCACGCCGCTCAGCGCGGTGGTTTTCTCCAACGTATAATCGGCGACAAACGCCTTGAACGCCTCAAAGCTCATCGGCTCCGACGCGTCGCTGCCCGGGTTTTTGGCGGCTTTTTCCAGCGGGTGCGTCGGACGCAGGCCGTAGCCGATGTCGGTCGCCCCCTGGCGGATATTGACGTGCCGCGCCAGGAAGTCGTGGTCGACGGCGTCGTGTTGAATAATGTAGTTGGCGATGTAGTTCATGATCGCCAGATCGGTCTGCGGCGTGAACACCATGGCGTTATCCGCCAGCTCGAAGCTACGGTGTTCGAAGGTAGAGAGCACCGAGACGTTAACCTGCTCGCTGCTCAGGCGGCGGTTAGTAATGCGCGACCACAGAATCGGGTGCATCTCCGCCATATTGGAGCCCCACAGCACAAAGGCGTCGGCCTGCTCGATATCGTCGTAGCAGCCCATCGGCTCATCCATGCCGAAGGTGCGCATAAAGCCCACCACGGCGGAGGCCATGCAGTGGCGCGCGTTCGGGTCGAGGTTGTTGGTGCGCAGCCCCGCCTTGAACAGTTTGGCGGCGGCGTAGCCTTCCCAGATGGTCCACTGGCCGGAGCCGAACATCCCCACCGCATCCGGCCCTTTTTCCCGCAGCGCGTCTTTGAACTTCTCCGCCATGACATCGAAGGCGCGATCCCAGCTGACCGGCGTAAACTCGCCCTGTTTATCGTACTGACCGTTCTTCATGCGCAGCAGCGGCTGCGTCAGGCGATCTTTGCCGTACATGATTTTGGGCAGGAAGTAGCCTTTGATGCAGTTTAGACCGCGGTTGACCGGCGCATCCGGATCGCCCTGTGAGGCGACGATGCGACCGTTTTGCGTGCCGACCAGCACCCCACAGCCCGTACCGCAGAAACGGCAAGGCGCTTTATCCCATTTAATCTCTTCCGAACCGCCGACCACCGCCTGCGCCACCGTCGGAATGGTCAACCCGGCCGCTGCGGCGGCTGCCGCAGCGGCATTGGCTTTCATGAAGTCTCGACGACTGAGTTTCATGGCATTACCTCACCTTGCTCATCCTGCTGGTGATAAACCAGCGACACCGCCAGCACGCCTTCCAGATTGCGCGCCGACTCAATTTTTTCCAGCAGCGCACGCGAGTGCGCCGCCTGCATCACCACCGCCAGCTTGCCCTGTTCGCGATCCTGCGCCGGTATTTCGGTGTCCGGGATCGCCAGCAGCGCGGGAACCAACCGTTGAAAAGACTCCGGGCGGGCCTGCACCAGCAGGCCGCTGACGTGCCATTCGTTATTCATTGTTTTCACTCCGGGTGAGCGCGAGGGCGCTGGTCGGACAAGGCGCGACACAACTGCCGCAGCCGCTGCAGGCCGCCGCCGTCAGCACGGGCTGCGCAATACCGCCCAGGCGCGGCCGGAAGCGGATAGCCCTGCTATCGCAACTGTCCTGACAGCTGCGGCACTCCACGCCCTGCAGCGCCAGGCAGCGCATCGAGACACTCGGCTGCAGCCGCCATGGCCTCTCCGCCGTCGCGTCAAAGACGTCCGCTTCACAGGCGCTGACGCAGCGGCGACAAAAACTGCATGCCGCACGGGAAAAATCGATTTCCGGATAACCGCCGCCACCGGCGATCAGCACGCCGGTTTCACAGGCGTCAACACAGGCGTGACAGCGGCTGCAGCCGGCGATAAACAGAGCTTCCTCATGCGCCCAGGGCGGACGCTGTACGCTGGAGGGACGACGCCATTGTCCGCTGAGCAGTTTGCGCCGCGACAATTCGGCCATGCTGTTTATCCTTATAATTACTGTGTTTTTTGGCAGAGTAAAAATAGGGCTAATCATAGGGGGTTATAATCACCCGAAAGGGGTAAACAGCGGGGTTCGTTGCGCCAGGTCAAATAAGTGCGGAATATTGTTTATCAACCGCCTGGCGGGCTGTTCACGTAGGCGCGTTCGGATAATACCGAAGGGGGTGGCGCTGATGCCTGCAGTCCCTGATAAGCGCGAAAACGCATCCGATCGTGGGGAACCATCCGGCACCGCAGGGCTTTTTATCGACTTGGCTAATACATAGGCTTTAATATAAATAAAATCTATTTATTTCAATAAAGCCCACCGCGCTTAGCCGAAAAGGATCCGTGTTTGCTTGTTAAACGCTCCGTCACCCGCAGTCTGGCCAAAGCCTTAATCGCCATCGTCGCCCTGTCGGTGCTGTCCACCGGTCTGGCGCTGACCACCGTCGCCGACAGCCTGCGCGACGCCGAAGCGGTGAATATCGCCGGTTCGCTGCGCATGCAGAGCTACCGCCTGGCGTATGACCTGACGCAAAACAACGCGGCGCTGCCGCAGCACCTGCGCCACTACCGTCAATCGCTGCAGGCGCCGGCGCTGCAAAAGCTCAGCCGTTTTTACGTGCCGGCCGACGTGCGCGATAAATACCAGGCGCTGCAGCAGGCCTGGCAACCGCTGGAGCAGCATATCCGCGCCGGCCGCGCACGGGCCTATCAGGCCAGCGTGGTCAATTACGTCAACCAGATCGACCACTTCGTGCTGGCGCTGCAGCGCTATTCGGAAATCAAGCTGGCGATCGTCGCCGCCTTCAGCGTGCTCGGCTATATCACCATTATCGCGCTGGTACTGTTCTGTATCCGTCTGATGCGCAAGCAGGTGGTGGCGCCGCTCAGGCAATTGGTGGACGCCAGCCAGCAGATCCAACGCCGCGACTTCAACTACACGCCGCTGGACGTCACGCTGCCGAACGAACTGGGCGTGCTGTCACAGGCGTTCACCGCCATGTCCGACGAACTCTCCCGCCTGTATCGCTCACTGGAGCACAAGGTGCAGGAAAAAACCGAACGTCTGCAGCAGGCCAATAAAACGCTGGAGGTGATGTACGGCTGTTCACAGGCGCTGAGCAGCGGCCAGATCGATCGCCACGCCTTTGAAAAAGTGCTGCATATCGTGCGCCAGAGTGAACAGCTGCGGTGTCTGCAGCTCAACGTCCAGGACGGGCAGAGCCCCTGGCAGCTCAGCAGCGGCGCCCCGCAGGAAGGCGCAGACTGGCAGCGGCTGACCATCACGCAGGAACAGCAGCCGCTGGGGCAACTCTGCTGGCAGCCCCGGCAGCAGGCGGCCAACCCGCATCTGATGCAAAGCGTGGCGAACATGCTCGGCCGCGGCCTCTACTTCAACCGTACGCAAAAGCAGCATATGCAGTTTTTGCTGATGGAGGAGCGCGCCACCATCGCCCGCGAACTGCACGACTCGCTGGCGCAGGCGCTGGCGTTTTTGCGTATTCAGATGACGCTGCTGAAACGCACGCTGGCCGACGGCCCGCCGCAGGCGCAGACGATTATCGACGACTTCGATCGGGCGCTGGCCGACGCCAACCGTCAGCTGCGCGAACTGCTGGCCACGTTCCGTCTGAGCATTCAGGACGCCGACCTAAACACCGCGCTGCAGCAGCTGCTGGCGCCATTAAAAGTTCTAACCCAGGCGCGGATTCAGTTACACTGTGAGCTGCCTTCGCAGGCGCTGAATGCGCAGCAACAGGTGCACGCGCTGCAGATCGTGCGCGAAGCGGTGCTCAACGCGGTTAAACACGCCGATGCGCAGGATATCGTCATCCGCTGCGGCAAAACCGCAGGCGGCGATAACCAAATCACCATTACCGACAACGGCTGCGGCATTGCCAGCCTGGATGAGCCGGAAGGCCATTACGGGCTGAATATCATGAACGAGCGCGCCGCCCGCCTTGGCGGAACATTACGCATTGCCCGTGGTCAACAGAGCGGTACGGAAGTCAGCTTGTCTTTTCCGGCATAATTCACCGCCTGACGGTAAAACGGCGCGCCAGGCGCCAAAAACTTCTATTTTTATAAGATTCAGCCCCATCGTGCCGATACTCATAGTGGCTCGGCTTGATACCTGACAGGGAGCCATTTCATGGTGATGCAAAATTATAAGGTAATGATTGTCGATGACCATCCGCTGATGCGGCGCGGCATCAAGCAGCTGCTGGGGCTGGATCCGCAGTTCAGCACCATCGCCGAAGCCAGCAATGGCAACGAAGCCATTGCGCTGGCGGCACAAAAACAGCCGGACATCATTCTGCTGGATTTGAACATGAAAGGGCTTTCCGGGCTGGATACGCTGAAGGCGCTGCGTGACGACGGCGTCGATGCGCGCATCGTGGTGCTGACCGTTTCGGACGCGCGCAGCGACGTGTACGCCCTGATCGACGCCGGCGCAGACGGCTACCTGCTCAAAGACAGCGAGCCGGAACAACTGCTGGAAGATATCCGCGCGGCGGCGGAAGGCAACAATGTGATCAGCGAGGCGATCGCCGGCTACCTCGCCTCCCGCAGCGAGCAGCACAACCCTTTCGCCGAACTGACCGAGCGCGAACTGGACGTACTGCAGGAAGTGGCGCGCGGCATGTCAAACAAGGAGGTGGCGGCGCAGCTGCATATTTCCGAAGAAACGGTGAAGGTGCATATCCGCAATATGCTACGCAAGCTGGATGTCCGCTCGCGCGTCGCCGCCACGGTGATGTATCTGGAACACAAAAGCCAGTAATTATGCGGGCCGCAGCCCATCAGGCGATAGCGTCAAGCAGGGTCTGATGGTGCTGATGGACCCAGCTTTTATTCAACGGTCCCCAGCTTTCCAACTGATAATAACCATCGTTATTGCGCACGCCCTGCTGCACAAACTGCAGCTCTACGCCCAGCCCGGGCAAGGCTTTCAGCACGTCCTGCAGCGTGCGGCGCGGCCAGCCGGTCAGTTCCATCAGTTTGGGGACATTGGGACGCTCGCTGTGGCTGATCAGCCAGCATAAATACAAGCGGCGGGCGAATACCGGGTTTAATTCCATGGGTTGCTCCAGCGTCGGGGGAATTTTTCCGCATCCGGCCTCAGACAGCCTGCGGACCTGCGCTCCGGTGCAGAACGCTCGCTAACTACCGTTTTTTACACTATCTCCTTTTTTTCTCCACGCTTTCCCTGCCCATCCCGAGTAAAGTGCAATAGCCTCGGGATCCTTCCCAGGCTCTGAAAAACGCAACGTTGGTGCGTAATAAAGATAGAACAAGTCATAACGAGGTTCGCGCTGCATGGCCAATTTTTTTATTGATCGCCCGATTTTCGCCTGGGTGCTGGCAATTATTCTTTGCCTCACGGGCGCCTTGGCGATTTATTCATTGCCGGTGGAACAGTATCCTAACCTGGCGCCGCCTAACGTGCGCATCAGTGCGAATTATCCCGGTGCCTCCGCCCAGACGCTGGAAAATACCGTCACCCAAATTATCGAACAGAATATGACCGGCCTCGACAATATGATGTATATGTCGTCGCAGAGCACCAACACCGGGCGCGCCACGGTAACCCTGACCTTTGAGGCCGGCACTGACCCCAACGAGGCGATGCAGCAGGTGCAGAATCAACTGCAGGCCGCGGTCAAGCGGCTGCCGCAGGCGGTGCAGCAGCAGGGGGTGACGGTCTCCAAATCCGGCGACACCACGTTGATGATGGTGGCCTTCGTCTCCACCGACGGCAGCATGGATAAACAGGACATCGCCGACTATATCGTCTCCAACCTGCAGGATCCGCTCAGCCGCATCAACGGCGTCGGCAGTATGGACGTGTACGGCTCGCAGTACGCCATGCGCATCTGGCTCGATCCCGACAAGCTGAACAGCTACGCCCTGACCACCACCGACGTGGTCAACGCCATCCAATCGCAGAATGCTCAGGTGGCCGTCGGCCAGGTCGGCGGCACGCCGTCGGTCGATAAGCAGGCGCTGAACGCCACCATCAACGCCCAGTCGCAGTTGCAGACGCCGCAGCAGTTCCGCGATATCACCCTGCGCGTCAATCAGGACGGTTCGCTGGTCACCCTCGGCAACGTCGCCACCATTGAGTTAGGCGGCGAAAATTACGACTACCTCAGCCGCTACAACGGCATGCCGGCGGCAGGGATGAATATCAAACTCGCCTCCGGCGCCAACGAACTACAAACCGACGAACTGGTAAAAGCCAAAATCGACGAACTGTCGCAGTATTTCCCGCGCGGGCTGGAGGCCAAGGTCGCCTACGAAACCACTCCGTTCGTCAAAGCCTCGATCAAAGACGTGGTGAAAACCCTGCTGGAAGCGGTGCTGCTGGTGTTCCTGGTGATGTATCTGTTTATGCAGAACTTCCGCGCGACGCTGATCCCGACCATCGCCGTGCCGGTGGTGCTGCTCGGCACCTTTGCCATCCTCTCCGCCTTCGGCTTCAGCATCAACACCCTCACCATGTTCGCCATGGTGCTGGCGATCGGCCTGCTGGTGGATGACGCCATCGTGGTGGTGGAGAACGTCGAGCGCGTGATGAGCGAAGAAGGCCTGCCGCCGCGCGAGGCCACGCGCAAATCGATGGGGCAAATTCAGAGTGCGCTGGTCGGCATCGCGCTGGTGCTGTCGGCGGTATTTATCCCGATGGCGTTCTTCGGCGGCACCACCGGCGCCATCTACCGCCAATTCTCCATCACCATCGTCTCTTCCATGGTGCTGTCGGTGCTGGTGGCGATGATCCTGACCCCGGCGCTGTGCGCCACGATGCTCAAACCGATCGCCAAAGGGCATCATCATGGCAAACGCGGTTTCTTCGGCTGGTTTAACCGTATGTTCAACCGCAATACGATGCGCTATGAGCGCGGCGTGGCGCGCGTGCTGCACCACGGCGTGCGTTACCTGCTGATTTATCTGCTGCTGCTTGGCGGCCTGGCGCTGCTGTTTATCAAACTGCCGACCTCCTTCCTGCCGCTGGAGGACCGCGGCGTCTTCACCGTGCAGGTCCAGCTGCCGACCGGCTCTACCCAGCAACAGACCAGCAAAGTAGTGGAGAAAGTGGAAAAACACCTGCTGACGGCGGAGAAAAACGACGTGCTGTCGGTGTTCGCCATCATCGGCGCCGGCCCCGGCGGCAACGGCCAGAACGTGGCGCGGCTGTTTGTGCGCCTGAAAGACTGGGAGCAGCGCGGCGCCGGCGAATCGGCCTTCGATATCATCACCCGCGCCGGCGAAGCCTTCAAAAACATCAAAGAAGCGCGGGTGATCGCCAGCAGTCCGCCGGCTATTAGCGGCATGGGCAGCTCATCCGGCTTTGATATGCAGCTGGAAGATCACGGCGGCCTCGGGCACGTCAAGCTGATGGCCGCCCGCGACCAGCTGCTGCAGCTGACGGCGGAAAGCCCGCTGCTGTCGCGCGAGCGTCACAACGGCCTGGACGACAGCCCGCAGTTGCAGATTGACATCGACCAGCGTAAGGCGCAGGCGCTGGGGGTTAACGTAGATGATATCAACAATACGCTCTCCACCGCCTGGGGCTCCACCTACGTCAATGACTTCGTTGACCGCGGCCGGGTGAAAAGAGTGTATGTACAGGCCGCTGCGAAATTCCGCATGCTGCCGGAAGACATCAACAAATGGTATGTCCGCAACAGCAGCGGCGGCATGGTGCCCTTCTCGGCCTTCGCCACCAGCCGCTGGGAATACGGTTCGCCGCGCCTGGAACGCTATAACGGCAGCGCGTCGGTAGAAATCGTCGGCGAAGCCGCCGACGGCATCAGCAGCGGCACCGCGATGGATGAAATGGAGCGGCTGGTCAAACAGCTGCCGAACGGCTTCGGCCTGGAATGGACCGCCATGTCCTATCAGGAACGCCTGTCCGGCGCGCAGGCGCCGGCGCTGTACGCCATCTCGCTGCTGGTGGTGTTCCTGTGCCTGGCGGCGCTGTATGAAAGCTGGTCGATTCCGTTCTCCGTGATGCTGGTGGTGCCGCTGGGGGTGATCGGCGCCGTGGCCGCCACCTGGCTGCGCGGGCTGGAGAACGACGTTTATTTCCAGGTCGGTCTGCTGACGATTATCGGGCTGTCCGCCAAGAACGCGATTCTGATTGTCGAATTCGCCAATGAGCTGCATCAGCAGGGCAAAGAGCTGACCGCCGCCACGCTGGAGGCCGCGCGCATGCGCCTGCGTCCGATTCTGATGACCTCGCTGGCCTTTATCTTCGGCGTGCTGCCGATGGCCACCAGCCAGGGCGCCGGCTCCAGCAGCCAGCATGCGGTCGGCACCGGGGTGATGGGCGGGATGATCTCCGCCACCCTGCTGGCGATTTACTTTGTGCCGCTGTTCTTCGTGCTGGTGCGCCGCCGCTTCCCCGGCCGGCAAAACATACTGCCGCCGGCGGAGCACGATAACGGTTAATCCCTGACAAAACGGCAGCGGTTTTCGCTGCCGTTTTATTTTCCTGTGTGCATACTGAACAACAGCAACACCGTTACCGCACATTAAGGAGCATCCATGGAAATCGTCACCGATCAACTACGCTATCGCGTTGACTGGACGCGTCTGGCGGCCCTGCTGGAAGCCGCCGGGCTGGGCAAACGCGACCCGCAGCTGACCGAGCAGATCTACCACAACAACGCGTTTTGCTACTGGGGCTACCTGGACGGCGAGCTGATCGCCACCGCCCACGCCATCAGCGACCGCATTTCGGTGGCCTATCTGGCCGACGTGGCGATTCACCCGGATTTTCAGGGCCGCGGCTACGGCCGGCAGCTGATGGATCGCATCATGGAAGACCTGGCGCCGCTCGGTAAAATATTTATCTACGCCGTTCCCGATAAGCTGGCTTTCTATAAAAAATACGGCTTCCACGATCTGACCACCGGCATGGTGTTTGCCGAAGGCGCGGCGCTCAGCCGGCTGCAGGATAATGGCTATGTGCGCTAAGCCGCTTTATTCATCTTTTTAATCGCTCCGCCGGCAGAATTAGCAAAATTTTAGCAGCCGGCGCCCACGGCGATTTTTTCACGTTTTCTCTGCCTTTCAGAGCATTGCACGGTGGAACTCACCGCCTTTTTTCGGCATGCTGAACGCTAATTTTCGTTTTACCGCCGACGGCGGTTTTTTCACCGGGAATTCCGGTATTTCGTGGCAAAAAAGGGCACAACACCATGACGTTGACCATGTACGGCATCAAAAACTGCGACACCATTAAAAAAGCACGCCGCTGGCTGGAAGAACAGGGCGTGGCGTACCAATTTCACGACTATCGCGCGGACGGGCTGAGCGAACAGCAGCTGCGCGGCTTTGTCGAGCAGCTGGGCTGGCAACCGCTGCTGAACACCCGCGGCACCACCTGGCGCAAGCTGGATGAAGCGCAGCGCAACGCCTGCGACAACGCCGAGGCGGCCATCGCCCTGATGCTGGCGCAGCCGGCCATCATCAAGCGTCCGCTGCTGGACGACGGCAACGGCCATGCGCTGCTGGGCTTCAAAGCTGAGAACTACCAACAATTTATTGCCGAGGTAACCGCATGATTTGCCCCGTGATCGATCTGGCGCAACAGTTAATCCGCCGCCCTTCCCTCAGCCCGCACGATGAAGGCTGCCAGGCGATGCTGATTGAGCGCCTGACGGCTATCGGCTTTACCGTCGAGCAGATGGATTTCGAAGATACGCAGAATTTTTGGGCCTGGCGCGGCGAAGGCGAGACGCTGGCGTTCGCCGGCCATACCGACGTGGTGCCGAGCGGCGATGAAAGCCACTGGGACAACCCGCCGTTTGAACCGACCATCCGCGGCGGCATGCTGTACGGCCGCGGCGCGGCCGATATGAAAGGCTCACTGGCGGCGATGGTGGTCGCGGCAGAACGCTTCGTCGCCGCCAACCCCAACCATCGGGGACGGCTGGCGTTTCTCATCACCTCCGATGAAGAGGCCAGCGCCACCCACGGTACGGTGAAAGTGGTCGAGACGCTGATGGCGCGCAACGAGCGGCTGGACTACTGCCTGGTCGGCGAACCGTCCAGCACCGACCGCGTCGGCGACGTGGTGAAAAACGGCCGCCGCGGCTCCATCACCGCCAACCTGCGTATCCACGGCGTACAGGGCCACGTCGCCTATCCGCACCTGGCGGATAACCCGGTGCACCGCGCCATGCCGGCGCTGAATGAACTGGTAAGCATCGAATGGGATCGCGGCAACGACTATTTCCCGCCGACCAGCATGCAGATCGCCAATATCCAGGCCGGCACCGGCAGCAATAACGTCATCCCCGGTGAACTGTTTGTCCAGTTTAATTTCCGCTTCAGCACCGAACTGACCGACGCCATCATCAAACAGCGGGTCGAAGAGCTGTTGGAGCGCCATCAGCTAAACTACAGTATCGAATGGCGTCTTTCCGGCCAGCCGTTCCTCACCCCGCGCGGCGCGCTGGTGGATGCGGTGGTTAACGCCGTTGAGTATTATACTGAGCTGACGCCGCAGCTGCTGACCACCGGCGGCACCTCCGACGGGCGCTTTATCGCCCAGATGGGCGCGCAGGTGGTGGAACTGGGGCCGGTCAACGCCACTATCCATAAAATCAACGAATGCGTGAACGCCGCCGATCTGCAGCAGCTCAGCCGGATGTATCAACGCATTATGGAGCAACTGATCGCATGATCACCCCGGAAATGCTAACCGGACGTTCAACCGAACATCTGGTGCCGCTGGTCGGCAACCACCGCCTGCAGCCGCAGGCGGTGCAGGCCTTTCTCGCCATGCAGCAGGCTGCCGCACAGGCAGGTTTTGACCTGCAGCCCGCCAGCACCTTCCGCGATTTCGACCGGCAGTTGGCGATCTGGAATGGCAAATTCTGCGGCGAGCGGCCAGTATTAGACAAAGAGAGCCGCCCGATGGATATCGGGCCGCTGTCGGCGGAAGAACGCTGCACCGCGATTCTGCGCTGGTCGGCGCTGCCGGGCGCCAGCCGCCACCACTGGGGCAGCGATTTGGATATCTACGATCCCACGCTGCTGCCGGCAGGCCAGAAACTGCAGCTGGAGCCGTGGGAGTATGAGGAAGGCGGCTACTTCGCGCCGCTCAACCGGTGGCTGACGGCGCATATGGCCGAGTTCGGCTTTTATCGCCCGTTTACCGAAGACGGCGACGGCGTGGCGGTTGAACCCTGGCACCTGAGCTATCGCCCGCTGGCGCAGCAGGCGGAGCATCTGCTGACGCCGGCGCTGCTGCTGGCAGCCTGGCAGGATAAGGACGTGGCCGGTAGCGAATGGCTGGCACAGCATTTGCCGGCGATTTTTTCGCGTTTTATACGCGCTGAAGGAAAGGTGTAAATATGCATTGGTTAGCAGATTACTGGTGGGTAATCCTCCTGGTACTGGTCGGGATGGTCATCAGCGGCATTAAGGAATTGCGCCGCGTCGACGTCAAAAAGTACCTGGCCGATAAGCCCGAACTGCCGCCACACCGTGATAACAACGCACAGTGGGACGACGAAGACGACTGGCCGAAAAAGAAATAATCTCAGGGCGCCCATACGGCGCCCTGTTTATTTATGGCCGGGCGGCGCTCCACTCACGCCAGCGGCGACAGTGCTGTTCATCCATCTGCGCCAACGCCTGAGCGGCTTCCTGCCGCCACTGGCGCAGCAACGCCTTCTGGCCGTTCACACGGCACTGCGTCACGCACTGCTCCACGGACAGCTGCTGCTGTAAGTGCGCGCGCAACGCCGGCAACGGCAACGTGCTGTGCAGCAGCAGACGCTGCAGCGCGCCAAGGCTGGCCTCCAGCGGTCGGTGGGCAAAGGCAAAGCCCGCCAGCTCACGCCAGTCATCTTCATTGAGCTGCGGATCGCCATCGTCGCCGGGGATTGCCAGCGTCAGCGCAATGCGCTGCTGCAGCCAGCGCCAGTCGCGCGCCAGGTGCTTACGCGCCGCCTGGCACAGCATTTCGCCCTGCTCGCTGAGCGGCAACAGCGCCATCACGCTGTAGCAGCCGCTGCTGGCCTCCGGCCGGCTGCCGATGCGCGCCAACTCAAAGCCGCAGCTCTGCCAGAAGCGCCACAGCGGCTCGGTGTAGCCAAAGCTGACGGACAGGTAATCCAGCCCCTGCGCCTGCCGGCGCTGCTGCTCAATCAGCCGGCGGGCAATGCCCTGCCGGCGCAGCGCCGGCAGCACCGCCACGCGGGTAATACGGCGCGACCGCAGGGTCGGCGCCCACCACTGGCCGCCGTGCGCCGCCAGCGACTGCGCCACCAGACTGCCGCGCGGACGCCGCCGTCCGGCCCACACCTCGTGAGCCAGCGCCGCGGGCAACCCGCCCTCTTCCGTCAGCCACAGCGCGCCCGCCACTTCGCCGTCCGCCTGCACGGCGACGGCAAACTGCATACCCGGCGCATCCATCAGCCGCCGCAGATCAAGCGGCGAGGTGCGGTAATGGGCGCTGGTGAGCAAGGCGTAAAAGCGCTGCAGCAGCGCGTCATCGCCACACAGCTGCGGCTGCGTCAGCCGACGATAGCCGATCGTCTGGCCGGCCGTCTGCCAGGGCTGCAGTTCGTTAAACAGCAGTGCGTCATCAATAATCCGCTCCAGCGCGTCACCGGCCGCCCAGCGCATCGGCTGTTGCAGACTCAGCCCCTGCCACTGCGGCAGAGAGGCGCAAAATTTCAGCAGAAAACCTCGGCCGGTGCCTTCATAGCCCTGCACCGTGGTGGTCAGCAGAACCCGAGGGAAATAGGCAATCAGCTGTTGCAACAGCGGCGCGGGGATCGCCGCCGCCTCGTCAACCAGCAGCCAGTCGGCAACTGAGCTTCCCGGCTGCCGACAGTGCGCCAGCAGCGCGTCCGGCGCCCAGAACTGCGCGTTTCCCTGCGCCCACTGGCTGGCGACCTCGGTGGCCGCACGGCTGGGGCCGGTGATCCAACAGCTCTGCGCCGAACGCTGCACCAGCATGCCCGCCAGCGTCGATTTACCCCGGCCACGCGGCGCGGTCAGCACCCAGATGCCGCGCTCGCTCGCCAGCAGCCGCGTCAACAAAGCCTGTTGTTCAGCGGTGGGTTCGCCGTTCGGCGCCTGCCAGTCCGGCCTTGCCGGCAGCGGCGCCAGTTGCAACGGCTGGCCCTGCCGCCAGATGCTCACTTCGGCGTCCGCCGTCAGTCGCTGCTGTAAGTGCGCGATAAAATTCGGCGTGGCGATGGGCTGCGGGCTGTCGCTCCAGCGCAGGCTGTCGGCATCCGCGCGCTGCGGCCAGCTTTGCCACGGCGGCGTCAGCAACAGCAGCCAACTGCCGGCGCGCAGTGCGCCGGCCAGTTGGGCCAGCGCCTCGACGTCCAGCCCGTCGCCGGCGTCAAATACCGCATGCAGCCGCTCCTGCCCCAGCATAGTGCGCACTTCGCCGTGGTTCAGCGCCTGTGCGCCGTGCGGCGCCTCACCGCCGCACCATGGCCAGTCACCGGGCATGGTGGCCATCAGCCGTTGTGCCTGCTGGCGACACCAGTCGGCATCGCCGCTTAATACCAACAGCCGGCGGATGCCCTGCCGCTGCATACGCTGTTGCATAGTCGGTAACATAAGTGTTCAGCCCGGAGATAAAAAATGCCGGCGCGTTTGCGCCGGCATGTCGGTCAATATTAAAAACGGCGTGCTCAACGGCTGGCGAAGGTGTTGCAGCTGTTCGGATCGCCGCTGTCGAAGCCCTGTTTAAACCAGGTGTAACGCTGTTCGGAAGTGCCGTGAGTGAAGCTGTCCGGTACTACGCGCCCCTGGCTCTGCTGCTGCAGACGGTCATCGCCGATCGCCTGCGCCGCATTCAGCGCCGCCTGCAGATCGCCCTCTTCCAGCATCTGCTGTTTCTCGGCGTACTTGCCCCACACGCCGGCGAAGCAGTCAGCCTGCAGCTCCATTTTCACCGACAGGCGGTTAACCTCGGTCTGGCTGGCGCCCTGCTGCATCTGCCGCACCTTCGGCTCAATGCCCAGCAGGTTCTGCACGTGGTGGCCCACTTCATGCGCCACCACATACGCCTGGGCGAAGTCGCCGCCGGCGCCCAGCTTATCTTTCATATCCTGATAGAACGACAGGTCGATATACACAGCTCTGTCGCCCGGGCAGTAAAACGGCCCCATCGCCGACTGGCCGGTGCCGCAGCGGGTAGACGTCACGCCGCGGTACATCACCAGCTTCGGCGGTTCGTAGGTTTTGCCCATCCGCTGGAACACTTCTTTCCAGTTATCTTCGGTAGAAGCCAGCACCACCGAGGTGAACTTCGCCAGCTCATCATCTTTCGGGCTGATGTTGGCGCTCTGCTGCTGCGTTTGCGGCGTCACATCGCCGCCGGTCAGCAGCGGCGACAGGTCAATACCGTAATAACCGGCGACCAGCACCACCACCAGCAGCACAATGCCGCCCTTGCCGCGGATCGGCGGACGGAAACCGCCGCCGCCCTGGCCTGAAGATTGCCCGCGACGATCCTCAACATTGTCACTTTCCCGACGCCCTTGCCAACGCATAAGTAAACTCCAGATGAATTTTTTAATAATCGTAGGTAATTAGGCGGCCGCCCGCAATAGCGAGTTCGGTTTCGCCTGTCCTGCCAGTGACTACAGTATAAAGGTTTGCCGCGGGGGGAAATGCAGAATTTTTCCGGAAATGGCGCTGAAATGACGGGACGCGCTTATCGCGTCCCGTTAGCGCGCGTAATTAATCCAGCGTTACGCCGATGCGGCGCGCCACTTCTTCATAGGCTTCGATCAGGCCGCCCAGGCTCTGGCGGAAGCGATCTTTATCCATTTTATCCAGAGTGTTTTTGTCCCACAGGCGGCTGCCGTCCGGCGAGAACTCGTCGCCCAGCACCACTTCGCCGTTGAACAGGCCGAACTCCAGCTTGAAGTCCACCAGGATCAGGCCGGCGTCGTCAAACAGCTTGCTCAGTACCTCGTTGGCGCGGTAGCTCAGCTCGCGCATGCGCGCCAGGTGCTCTTTGCCGACCCAGCCGAAGGTTTCGCAATAGGATTCATTGACCATCGGGTCGTGCATCGCATCGTTTTTCAGGAACAGGTCGAACAGCGGCGGGCTCAGCTCCAGGCCTTCTTCAATGCCCAGGCGCTTCACCAGCGAGCCGGCGGCGCGGTTGCGGATAACGCATTCGACCGGCACCATATCCAGCTTTTTCACCAGCACTTCATTATCCGACAGCAGGCGTTCCATCTGCGTCGGGATGCCGGCTTCTTCCAGCTTGCTCATGATAAAGTGGTTGAACTTGTTGTTCACCATCCCTTTGCGATCGAATTGCTCAATGCGCTGACCATCCAGTGCTGACGTATCGTTACGGAATTCCAGCACCAACAGATCCGGATTTTCAGTGGTGTAGACCGTTTTTGCCTTGCCGCGATACAACTCAGCTAGCTTTTGCATCTTACTTACTCCAATAAAGAATAGTTCTAAAAAAATGCCTCAACGCACGGGCTTCTATTGTGCCAAAACTACGACGCAAACGATACCGTATCAACAAAACAAAAAGGGGCCGTAGCCCCTTTTTGATTATTTTGCGCTGGTTTGACTAAACGCAGACTGGAATACCGATACCAGCGCGTCGTTCTGCGACTGGGTCAGCGGTTTCCCTTTGGTAGCAATAAACTGCAGGCTGGTGCGGTTGTTCAGATCCCCGACCTGCAGCTTGTAATCGCCTTCGGTCAGCTCTGGATCCTTCACGCCCAGCGCATCCCAGTCGCTGCTGCTCAGGGATTTGTAGGTCACGGCCACGGTGCCCTGCGGACGGCTGCGGTCGCCCACGCTCATGCCGACTTTTTCCAGCGCCGGCGGCAGACGGTCCCACACCACGGTGTACGGCGCGCGCACGATCAGCACCGGCAGACCGGTATCGTCAGCGCCGCTCTGTACGTCCAGCGCGCCTGCTCGATTGGCGGTCTGGGCGTTGGCCAGGTTGTCCTGCTTGTCCAGCCCTTCCACCAGGGTGTTCATCATCATGCCGTTATAGCGTTGCACGTCAGACGGGTCGGTAACCTGTTCGGTTTTCCCCTGCTGCTGCAGGCCGACGCTTTTCACCACCAGCGCCTGCTGGTAACCCTGCTGCTGCACGCTGATCTGATAGCGGCCTTCGTACTGGTTGTCTTCATCCAGGCGGTTCCACTTCACCCAGTCGGTGGTCAACGTCTGAGCGGCGTCCTGACGGGAAGCGATGCTGATGTTTTTCGCCTGCAGTTGGCTGACCACGCGCGACCACAGATTCTGGTTCTGCGGGCTGTTCTCCAGCAGCAGCGTGCCGCTGTCGCCGGCGTACTGCGCGCGTGAACCGCTCAGCAGGGCCAGAGGCTGCACCGGCGGACGAATGTCCAGCTGCTTGCCGACCTGGCCTTTGGCGGCGGTCTGCGGTACATCGTAGTTGCCATTTTGCACCGGCAGAATCATGCCGGCAGGCGCGTTCAGCGCTTTGAGCGGTGCCGAGTCGAGATAAGCCTCGTCGCCGCTAACCTGACGTTTGTAACGCTGATCGCTGGAACAGGCCGCCAGCATCATCACCAGGGAGATGCCGACAACTTTTGCCACCGTCGACTTTTGCAATGAATAAGCCATCAAATTTCCTTTAAGAGTTTCATCCCGTGCACCCTCGGCCGCAGCGTTTTACCGCGGCATCACGCACTCAGGGTTCAAGCAAACCGGCGCTTTTCAGCGCACGCTCAACAATCGGGCGGGCGGCCTCAGCCAGCGGCGTCATCGGCAGACGCATGGTGTCGTTGGCAATCAGGCCAAGCGCCTTACAGGCCCACTTCACCGGAATCGGGTTCGCTTCGACAAACAGGTCCTGATGCAGCGGCATCAGGCGCTGGTTCAAACGGCGCGCGGCGGCGAAATCGCCCTGCGCGGCCAGCTGGCAAAGCTGCGCCATGTCACGCGCGGCGATGTTGGCCGTCACGGATATTACCCCTTTACCGCCCAGTTGCATAAAGTCCAGACCGCTGGCGTCGTCGCCGCTCAGCAGAATGAAATCTTCATCATCAACCAGCAGTTGGATCTGACTAACGCGGCTTAAGTTCCCCGTCGCCTCTTTAATTGCGACAATATTTTTAATTTTGGCCAGCCGCGCCACGGTCGCCGGCAGCATATCGCAGCCGGTACGAGACGGTACGTTATACAGGATTTGCGGCAGATCGGTGCTGTCGGCAATCGCCTTGAAGTGCTGGAACAGCCCTTCCTGCGTCGGTTTGTTGTAATAAGGCGTCACCGTCAGGCAGCCTGCCACACCGCTGCCGTTGAAACGCTGGGTCAGGGCAATCGCCTCGGCGGTGGCGTTGGCGCCGGTGCCGGCGATCACCGGAATGCGGCCGTCGGCCAGTTCCAGCGTCTGCAGGACCACGTCCACATGCTCATCATGGGCAAGCGTTGCCGACTCGCCAGTCGTCCCGACGGAAACAATAGCCGACGTCCCGGCGGCAACATGGTAATCAATCAGTTTTTTTAGGCTCGCACGATCGACGGCGCCCGCGTCGTCCATCGGCGTAACCAGCGCAACTATACTTCCCGTAAACATTGGCCGTCCCCTCCACAAACAAGTCACCCATGGTTCTTTTTTTTGTCAATACAACACCATGACTTAAATACGAAAATAAAAATCATCGCCCAAAAATTGACCACGCCGTGAGAAAACATACCCATAGCATCACCGAATTGTATCAGCGTTTAACTACAACCGCAGCAGTTCAATTACACATAATCGTCAAGCGCAACGTGCTCATAAGCGGCGTTAACACGCCCTCTCCGCGCCCCCTGACTGGACGGATCTTGTTGGTGCCAGACTCTTTGGGTTGGGTAATCCCTCCCGGAACAGACTGAAGCAACAGCACGCCAGACTGATTTTGTATGCAAGCGGGGTCAAAAAAGCCTCATACCGATCGCTTGCCGGAGGCAAAACGTGTACCACACGTCGAGAACGTGGACCGGCAGATACTCACTTCATCACGTTGATTTTACCATCATGCCTGACGCGTAATAGATACGAGCGGGCGGGATTCTCCCCCAGTTCTTTTTTTCTACTGGAGAATTATCGCGGCCTGTCCATAAAAAGAATGAATTAATGGTTAGCATCCATTTTTTCTTTTATTTTTATAAGTTCCTTTATATACGTATTAGCCTTATCGCCTTTTTCTATCTCTGCCGAAATCAATGAAGAAAAGCTATCACCAAAATTATCTTTCATTGATGGATCCGCACCATTATCCAATAACACCTCAATATGCTCTATCTTGCTGTTATATAATGAATTTATTAGCGGAGTTCTATTCATGCGTCCTTTGATGTTAACGTCAGCACCATATTTAATCAGTGTTTTTAATGTTTCCGTATTAGGTGCTTGTAAACTTTTAAATATAATGGGTTGATTATTTACTTTATCTCTTGCATTAGGCGATAAACCAGCCTCCAGCATGGCTTGAATCCAGACCCCTTTGTTAGCTTTCATAACAAATTCAACCGGACTGCTTTTTCCCGCAGGTCTGGGTTGTAATGGATCCGCTCCAGCCTTAATTAGGTCTGTGATAATCTGGAGTCTTTCTGGTGTAGCATTATCATAAATTGCGTTATTTATTGCCCAAAAGAGCAACGTTATTTCAGCCTTAGCCGGACGATTCAGGTCATCTTCACTCACTGTCGGCAACACTTTGTCGAGTCTCCGCTCATCACCATCATAAATAGTTTTAGCGATTTCCAACTGTGTACCCTCAAAATAATCCTGCGGTTGTAAATCCATATCTTCCTTACACCCCTGAATAATGAATATCGAGCATAACAATGTGATAGCGATAATGATTTTTTTCATATTCTCCCCCGAATGATCGCTATATCATCGTCTTTTTCAGACTCGATGCAGTTTATTGCCTGATCGATACCATGCTTGTCCAATAATGAGCCCGTACCGCCCGGTAGAGTATGTTTGACACCCACGGCATCAGGCGCCAGCATGGATACCTCTTCCTTAAGCACTACGGCTTGAGGATAGAAGTAAACACTTTTCGCATCTTCCCACAAATCAACCTCTTGTACTTTTGTTAAAAGTTCACCTTCAACACGGTATGCTTGTATGTTTTTTTCACTGCCTACGGCTGTGCCGCCATATTTTTCTACTGTGCCGGAGTTCAATCCCGCTGCATTAAATGTCCAAGCTGATTTTCCGCTGGCAATCGATGCTGCTGATGCCATGCCGCCACCAAGGGAATGCCCCGAAATATCGACATCCCCTTTAATTCCCTTACCTATATTTACTGCTTTTTGGTAATAGTCTGAATAAAATCCCAAACCTTGCGAGCCATTATTATCCCAGTCATTGACATTTTTAATCCCTGATAAATCTCTTTTGAGTAATACATTTTTTGTAGCATTACCTATTCCTTCAGGAAACTCTGGTGCGCGTGACCCCCTAAATACCACTGTCGGATTCATTGCCTTACCAAATACATTTTCGTCCGGCTGGTAGACACGGGCTAAAAAACCAGGGGAACCCTCATCGTCATAGAGCATATCTTTGCTCAATCCAATTTTGTCTAATGCAATATCATCGTTGCTAATATCTTTCCATCCCTCAGGCACACCAGGAGTTTCCACCAAGGGATTTGTCGTCTTATAAACATTCTCGGCTAACTTCGCTTTTTCTACCGCCACGTTGTTCTGAGCCAGCCGTTGCGCAGCGATACGTGCGTCCGGGTAAATACTGCGATTTCCTCGCGCAATCAGGGACTGCCGCTCTTGCCAACGTTCCGCCTTGGTCATCGGCCGCATTGCTTTCGCTGTAGCGACAACGGCTGCGGCCGCTGTTGCTATAGCCTGCTGCAGCGGCGGCTTACGGGTCATATTCTGATTCGGTGGCAAGATCGTTGGTCTGGCACGATGACCATAGCGTTTCACCATCGTCTCATAGCGCGATATCACCCGTTCAACGGGATATAGAATCGGCAGATAACTACCAGGATAACGTCGTAACCGCCCCTCCTCATCAACGTAGAAGACCTGTTTAGACGGCGACCAAGTGCCGCCCCCTTCACCAATCGCCACCAACTCACCATGATTGAGGTCATCGAATACGATACGCTTCATGGTAGTGTCTTCTTTATATCCCGTGACACCGATGCCCGACTGGGTATTACGGACAACGCGATACTGGCTGCATATAGACATCCCGGCAGCCCCGCCAAACAGGTAATCGCGGTCCAGCTCATAATGAGCCATCGAAGGACTAAGTATCCTAGGAAAGTCATCCGGGGACATGTTCTAAAATGATAGAAAAATCAGTCTCATACCCTATTTTATCTCTGCTTTGATGGGTGTACTGTTGGCTACATCGATGTAGTTTCATTATGATAAGTTAATCTTATCACTTCTTTTTTACCAGCCAGCATGCGGCCATATTTGGTCTGAATGTTTGACAACCGACGTCAATCAATATAGTCAGATACGTATCCTCCCCCATAGCGGTTGCCATACCGGCCATAAAATTCAACTCAGGTTCGCATCACGCAATGCGACAAAATATTTAGCATGGGAAAACCAGGTGATTATTTGCGCAGGGCTGCGAGCACGGGCAAAAAACATAGTCTGCGTTATAAATTAGGAACACACGGTGCGTCTAACCAAAAGCAAGCAAACAACGGCGTTGTAAGCGCTTGGCAGGCGGTTTTTTTTATGTTTACCATGGTATACCCAAAATACGCGGCGTTGTATCCGCCGGCACGCGTATTCCATTGAGCACAACAGGAAGCCCCATGTCGCCACAGTCCGCTGAACACTATCTGGTGATTACCGCTCTCGGCGCCGACCGACCCGGTATCGTCAACACCATCACCCGCCACGTCAGTAGCTGCGGGTGCAATATCGAAGATAGCCGTCTGGCCATGTTGGGCGAAGAATTCACCTTTATTATGCTGCTGTCCGGCAGTTGGAACGCCATTACGCTGATCGAGTCGACCCTGCCGCAGAAAGGGGCCGAGCTTGAGCTGCTGATTGTGATGAAACGCACAAATTCGCACGAACGCCCGCCGATGCCGGCCACGGTCTGGGTGCAGGTGGAGGTACAGGACTCGCCGCATATCATCGAACGCTTTACCGATCTGTTCGACTCCAGCCAGATGAATATCGCCGAGCTGGTGTCGCGCACCCAGCCCGCCGAAGGCGATCGGCCGCCGCAGCTGTATATTCAGATTACCGCGCACAGCCCCGGCAAGGCGGATGCGTTAAATATTGAGCAAGCCTTCCATCGCCTATGTACAGAATTGAATGCGCAAGGCAGTATTAACGTCGTGAACTATCCACAGCATGATGAGAGAGATGGAGAGTAGTGATGAGCCCATTGAAAGCCGGTGATACAGCGCCGAAATTTAGTTTGCCTGACCAGGACGGTGAGGAAATTAGTTTGGCCGACTTCCAGGGACAGAAGGTTTTGGTTTATTTCTACCCGAAGGCCATGA
Organism: Serratia rhizosphaerae; assembly: GCF_009817885.1. Lineage (NCBI taxonomy): Bacteria > Pseudomonadati > Pseudomonadota > Gammaproteobacteria > Enterobacterales > Yersiniaceae > Serratia > Serratia rhizosphaerae. Next base: position 3,611,443 of record NZ_CP041764.1, on the reverse strand, counting down.
CGCCCGGTTGTACCGTGCAGGCCTGCGGTCTGCGCGACAATATGGATCAGCTGAAGCAGGTCGGCGTTGAAGTGCTGGGCATCAGCACCGACAAGCCGGAGAAGCTGTCCCGCTTTGCCGAGAAAGAGCTGCTGAACTTTACGCTGCTGTCTGATGAAAACCATCAGGTTGCCGAGCAGTTCGGCGTGTGGGGTGAGAAAACCTTTATGGGTAAAACCTATGACGGCATCCACCGTATCAGCTTCCTGATCGGCGCGGACGGCAAGGTGGAGAAAGTGTTCGACAGCTTTAAGACCACCAACCACCACGATATCGTGCTGGAGTATCTGCAGGCGCACTGAGCCTCACCGCCCTGATAACGCCAAAGGCCCCGGTTTCCGGGGCCTTTGCTTTATGGCAACGTCGTCTGACGGTCCGAGATAGCCGGGCCGGGCGTAACGAGGGGCAAGATTATTCGCTGTCGCGCTCGACCAGCATTTCATCCGGCCAGGCGTGGATCACCGCTTTTACCAGGGTAGCCAGCGGGATGGCGAAGAACACGCCCCAGAACCCCCACAGCCCGCCGAAAATGATCACCGCCAGAATAATCAGCAGCGGGTGCAGGTTGACCGCCTCCGAGAACAAAATCGGCACCAGCAGGTTGCCGTCCAGCCCCTGCACCACCAGATAGGCGATAATCAGCGTCCAGAAATCCGCGCCGACACCCCATTGGAACATCGCCACCACCACCACCGGAATGGTGACCAGCACCGCGCCTATATAGGGGATCAGCACCGAGAAACCAACCAGAACCGCCAGCAGCAGCGAGTAGCGCATGCCCAGCACCAGAAACACCAGATAGGTCGCCACGCCGACGATCACCATCTCCAGCACCTTGCCGCGGATATAGTTGGTGATCTGCTGATTCATCTCCGCCCACACCTGGCCGGCCAGCCCGCGATCGCGCGGCAGAATGCGGCGCACGCCGTTCAGCAGCTGCTCTTTGTCCTTCAGCAGGAAGAACATCATCATCGGCACCAGAATCAGATAGATCGCCAGCGTCAGCAGCCCCACCAGCGACGCCAGCGAGAACTTGACCACCGACTCGCCGACGCCGGACAGGCGGCTGCGCAGGTTCTCCGCCATCATATCGATGATGCCGGCGTCCACCAGCGCCGGGTAGCGCTTCGGCAGCGTCGCGGCAAAATTGTAGAACTGATTTACCATGCCCGGCAGGTCGGTCATCAGGTTCATGCCCTGCTGCCAGGCGGTCGGCGCCACCACAAACACCAGCAGCATGGCGATGCCGGCGAACACCAGCAGCATAATGCTCGCCGCCCAGCTGCGGGAGCAGCCGATACGCTGCAGACGCGCGGTCGGCCACTCCAGCAGATAAGCCAGCACGATCGCCACCAGCAGCGGCGTCAGGATGCCATGCAGAAAATAGAGGATGCAGAATCCGGCGACCAGTATCACCAGCAGGGCGATCGCCTGCGGGTCGGTGAAACGACGTCGGTACCACTGTAATAACATCTCCAACATCAGAGATTGCTCCTTGGGTCCATAACAGAGGAATCGTTGGCTGCCGTTCCTTGGCAACGCAGCGGGAAAACAGAGTTCTTGTTGTAACACAATCTTAGCCCGGAATTCCTCGGGCAAAGGTTTCATTACGGCCTGCGGCTGTCTATGATGTGATGGGTCAGCGCCGCGCGCTCTGCCGCCATTTTTGTGAGTTGGCTCACTTGCGCGCTGATTGTACTGGAGAGTTCGCCACGGAAGAAGAACTCTGTGCGCGAGCAGCAGAACTCTTGCGCCCGATAAACGTCCTAGTTAATACGATATGACGAGGGATACCCCTGACTATGACCACCCGGTTGACCAAACAAGCGATCGCCCTGCTGCTGCTCGGCACGCTCAACGCGAGCGCCATAGCCCCCGCCATGGCGGCCAATCAGGACCAGTTGCCGGATATGGGCACCACCGCCGGCGGCACGCTGAGCATCGGTCAGGAAATGGCGATGGGCGACTTTTACGTCCGCCAGCTGCGCGCCAGCGCGCCGCTGGTCAATGACCCGCTGTTAAGCACCTACATCAACCAGTTGGGCAACCGGCTGGTGGCCAACGCCTATTCGGTGCGTACGCCGTTCCATTTCTTCCTGGTGCGCAACGACGAAATCAACGCCTTCGCCTTCTTCGGCGGCAACGTGGTGCTGCACACGGCGCTATTCCGTGAAACCGACAATGAGAGCCAGCTCGCCTCGGTGCTGGCGCACGAAATTTCGCACGTCACGCAGCGCCACCTGGCGCGCGCGATGGAAGACCAACAGCGCAACGCCCCGCTGACCTGGGTCGGCGCGCTGGGCTCCATTTTGCTGGCGATGGCCAACCCGACCATGGGCATGGCGGCGCTGAGCGGCACCATGGCCGGCACCCAGCAGGGGATGATCAGCTTTACCCAATCCAACGAGCAGGAAGCCGACCGCATCGGCATTCAGGTGCTGCAGCGCGCCGGTTTCGATCCGGAAGCGATGCCTAACTTCCTGCAGAAACTGGCCGATCAGTCGCGCTATGCCTCTAAACCGCCGGAAATGCTGCTGACGCACCCGCTGCCGGACAGCCGCCTTTCCGACGCCCGCAACCGCGCCAACCAGATGGCGCGGCGCATTACCCAGTCCACTCAGGACTACTATATGGCCAAGGTGCGCGCACTCGGCATGTACAGTTCCACCGGCTACGGCCTGACGGAGGACGTGCTCGGCGCCTACGAAAAAGGCAATGTCCGCCAGCAGACCGCCGCCAAGTACGGCCGCGCCATCCTGTTCTACGAAGCGAAAAAGTACGATGCCGCACGCCGGCTGATCCAGCCGCTGCTGGACAAAGAGCGCGACAACGTGTGGTTCCTGGATCTGATGACCGATATCGATCTGGGGCAAAAGCGCGCCGCCCAGGCGATTGCCCGTCTGCAGGCCGCCAACGCGGCGCAGAGCAACAATCCGGTGCTGCAGCTTAACCTGGCTAACGCCTATGTCGAAGGCAACCAGCCGGCGCAGGCGTCGAAAATTCTCAACCGCTATACCTTCGCCCACCCCGACGATCCCAACGGCTGGGATCTGCTGGCGCAGGCCAGCGCGGCACAGGGGCTGCGAGATGAAGAGCTGTCCGCCCGCGCCGAAAGTCTGGCGCTGGGCGGGCGTCTCGATCAGGCTATCGGCCTGCTGAGCAACGCCAGCGCCCTGCAAAAACTCGGCAGCCTGAAACAGGCGCGCTATGATGCGCGTATCGATCAACTCCGTCAGCTGCAGCAACGTTTCCGTCAATACCAGCGCAGCTGATTTTTAAGGAAGAAACAGATGAAAAACGTCACCATTTACCACAACCCGCGCTGCTCCAAAAGCCGTGAAACGCTGGCCCTGCTGGAGCAGCACGGCGTCCAGCCCGACGTGGTGCTGTATCTGGAGACCCCGCCCTCGGTCACGCAGTTAACCACGCTGCTGCAACAGCTGGGGTTCAGCTCCGCCCGCGAGCTGATGCGTAAGAAGGAAGATCTCTACAAATCGCTTAATCTGGCGGATGACAGCCTGAGCGAACAGCAACTGCTGCAGGCAATGGTGGAAAACCCGAAACTGATCGAACGTCCGATCGTGGTTAAAGGCAAGCAGGCGCGCATCGGCCGGCCGCCGGAGCAGGTGCTGGACATTCTGTAAGGGATGCGGGGCCGGCGCACGGCCCCGCTATAGACTGAGGATCTCTTTGACGAACGGAATGGTCAGCTTACGCTGGGCGGTGATCGACGCGCGATCGAGCTGATCCAGCGTCATAAACAGCGTGCGCATCTCGCGATCCAGCCGCTTCAGCAGGAAACGGCCCACGTCTTCCGGTAGCTCAAAGCCGCGCAGTTTGGCGCGCAGCTGCAGGGCCTGCAATTTCTCATCATCCGACAGCGGCTGCAGTTTATAGATCTGCCCCCAATCCAGACGCGACGCCAGATCCGGCAGCTGCAGGTTCAGCTGGCGCGGCGGACGGTCGCCGGTAATAAACAGCCGGGTGCGCCCGGTTTCCAGAATGCGGTTATAGAGATTGAAGATCGCCATTTCCCACTCTTCGTCGCCGGCGATGCATTCGATGTTGTCGATGCAGACCAGCGCCAGCTGCTCCATACCGTCCAGCACTTCCGGCACGAAATAGGCGCGCTTGTCGAGCGGCACATAGCCCGCAGCTTCCCCGCGCTGTGAAAGCTCAGCGCAGGCCGCATGCAGCAGATGGCTGCGTCCGCCGCCTTCGCGCGACCAGAAATAGATATAGCTGCCGTGTTCCTGACGAACGGCAGACTGGATCGCAGCTAATAGGGACGGATTCTCCCCCGGATAAAAACTGGCGAACGTTTCATCATCGGGAAGATAAAGTGGCAGTGAAAGCTGTGCCGGCGTATTCAGAAGCACCTCAACCAAAACTGGCAGGAAAACGGCGTCAGTTTAACATAGAAAACGCACACTGTTGAACCAGTAGGATCTTATGCCGTAATAGTAGGCAACATGCTGCAACAATCGCCGTTCCATCCGGGCGGCTTGCACTTTTCGGATAAGCTGTCCTAGTATAAAAATGCAAAACCGCACTACCATCACAACGGCTTATCACAAGGATTTAAACGATGAAATCATGGAATAAAATTTTACTGGCTTCACTGATCGGTTTGGCGCTGGCGGGCTGTGATGACGCCTCCAAGGTTGACAACAACCTGGATAAAGCCAAGGACAGCGCAGAACAGATGAAAGACGCCGCGGACAAAAAGGCCGAGCAGTTGACCGACAGCGCCAAAGCCAAGGCACAAGAGCTCAAACAGGCCGCAGCAGAGCAGGCCGATCAGCTGAAAGATCAGGCCTCCTCGCTGAAAAACGACGCCGGCAAACAGGCCGAAGCCATCACTAACGATGCCCAGGCCAAGGCGGAAGCCATTAAACAGCAAGCAGACCAGCAGAGTCAGCACCTGGTTGAACAGGCGAAAACGATCAAAAATGACGCCATCAGCGGCGCGAACCAGCTCACCGAAGAGGCGAAGGCGAAAACCTCGGAAATTCAGCAGAGCATCGATAATAAACAGCAAGAGGCGCAAAAACAGGCCGAAGCTGCCGACGCACCGGCGGAACAGCCACAGCCCGCAAATCAGTAATCCTCACATTACGGCGCGCCAGCGCGCCGTAAACCTCAGGGATGAGCCCGCGTCATCCCTGACTGCCCGGTGCGGACGCCCCGCACTATTTCTGCTCCAACCCCTCGTCGGCGTCAATCACCTCTTCTTCTTTGCGCAGCAGGCTAATCAGCTTGAACAGCAGGCTCAGAGCGATGCCGACGATGGTCGCCAGCGCCATGCCCTTCAGTTCCGCCGCGCCGATATGCACCTTGGCGCCGCTGACGCCGATAATCAGGATCACTGCGGTCAGGATCAGGTTCTGCGCCTTGTTGTAATCCACCTTCGAGTCAATCAGTACGCGGATGCCCGACGCGCCGATCACGCCGTACAGCAGCAGTGAGACGCCGCCCATCACCGGCACAGGCACCGCCTGGATCGCCGCCGCCAGCTTGCCGACGCAGGAGAGCAAAATCGCCAGAATCGCCGCGCCGCCGATCACCCAGGTGCTGTAAACCTTGGTAATCGCCATCACGCCGATGTTCTCACCGTAGGTCGTATTCGGCGTCGAGCCGAATAAGCCGGAAATCACCGTGGAAATACCGTTGGCGAACATCGAACGATGCAGGCCCGGCTCGCGGATCAGATCCTTTTTAACAATATTGGCGGTCACCACCAGATGCCCGACGTGTTCGGCGATCACCACCAGCGCCGCCGGCAGAATGGTGAAAATAGCGAACCACTCAAAACGCGGCGTATAGAAGGTTGGCAGCGCAAACCAGTGCGCTTCGCGAATCGGCGTCAGATCGACCACGCCCATAAAGAACGACAGCGCATACCCCGCCAGCACGCCGATCAGAATCGGGATAATCGCCAAAAATCCACGGAACAGCACCGAACCGAGAATGGTGACACCCAGCGTCACCAGCGAAATGGTGATGGTGGTGCCGTCCGCTGCTGCGCCGTCCGCCGGCAGCAGCCCTGCCATATTGGCCGCCACACCCGCCAGTTCAAGACCGATAACCGCAACAATCGCCCCCATCGCCGCCGGCGGGAACATCACGTCGAGCCAGCCGGTGCCGGCTTTCTTGACGATCAGCGCCACCAGACAAAACAGCAGGCCGCAGACGATAAAGCCGCCGAGCGCCAGTTCATAACCCAGCGGCAACAGCAGCAGCACCGGTGAAATAAAGGCAAAGCTGGATCCCAGATAGGCCGGAATCTTGCCTTTACAGATAAACAGATACAGCAACGTGCCGACGCCGTTAAACAGCAGCACCGTGGCCGGGTTAATCTTGAACAGGATCGGCACCAGCACGGTGGCGCCAAACATGGCGAACAGATGCTGAAGGCTGAGCGGAATGGTCTGCAGCAGCGGCGGGCGCTCGCTGACGCCAATGGCGCGACGGGTCATGGGTGTTTTTCCTCGTGCTTATTGATTTTATAAGTTGTAAGCCAAAAAAAAGCCGACTCGTTAAGTCGGCTAATTATCTTATTTGGTACCAAATATCTTGTCGCCGGCATCACCCAGCCCCGGCACGATGTAACCGTGCTCATTCAGGCACTGATCGATGGACGCGGTATACAGCTCAACGTCAGGGTGCGCTTTTTCCAGCGCTTTGATCCCTTCCGGCGCCGCCACCAATACCAGCACCTTAATGCTACTGCAGCCGGCCTTCTTCAACAGATCGATCGTGGCGATCATCGAGCCGCCGGTCGCCAGCATCGGGTCAACCACCAGCGCCATGCGCTCTTCAATATTGGACACCAGCTTCTGGAAATACGGCACCGGCTCCAGGGTTTCTTCGTCGCGATAAACGCCGACCACGCTGATGCGCGCGCTAGGCACGTGCTCCAGTACCCCTTCCATCATGCCGAGACCGGCACGCAGGATCGGCACTACGGTAATTTTTTTCCCTTTAATCTGTTCAACTTCAACCGGCCCGCACCAGCCTTCAATCGTGACCGTCTCGGTAGCCAGATCGGCGGTCGCTTCATAGGTCAACAAACTCCCCACTTCAGAAGCCAGCTCACGAAAGCGTTTGGTGCTGATTTCGTGATCGCGCATCAGGCCAAGCTTGTGTTTTACCAGCGGGTGTTTCACCTCAACGATCTTCATCATTTTTCTCCTATTAAGGTGGTTGACGGCCAAAAAAATCGCGGGATTATACCGCCTTTTTCCCGCTGCGCCACCCACAATGGCCCGATCGGGATCAACAAAAGTATGATTATCAGTATAGGGGATGAAAATGTAGATCGGCCTCACAAGCCGCTCGCAAACGTTTGCCTGCACTGTTAGAATTGCCGCGCCGGGTTCCGGAAGCAAAGGCCGGAAGCCCCGTTTTTCAATCCGCAAACCGTCGTGGGGATCGCGCAGTGACCGACAAAACCTCTCTCAGCTATAAAGACGCAGGTGTCGATATCGATGCTGGCAATGCATTGGTAGACCGTATCAAAGGTGTAGTAAAACAGACCCGTCGCCCGGAAGTGATGGGAGGGTTGGGCGGTTTTGGCGCGCTGTGCGCGTTGCCGCAGAAATACCGCGAACCGGTGCTGGTTTCCGGCACTGACGGCGTGGGCACCAAACTGCGTCTGGCCATGGATCTGAAGCGTCACGACACCATCGGCATCGATCTGGTGGCCATGTGCGTCAACGACCTGGTGGTACAGGGCGCAGAGCCGCTGTTCTTCCTGGATTACTACGCCACCGGCAAGCTGGACGTCGACACCGCCGCCAGCGTCATAACCGGCATCGCCGAAGGCTGTAAACAGTCCGGCTGCGCGCTGGTAGGCGGCGAAACCGCTGAAATGCCGGGCATGTACCACGGCGACGACTATGACGTGGCCGGCTTCTGCGTCGGCGTGGTCGAAAAGTCTGAAATCATCGACGGCAGCAAGGTGCAGGCCGGCGACGCGCTGATCGCGCTGGGCGCTTCCGGCCCGCACTCCAACGGCTACTCGCTGGTGCGTAAAATCCTCGAGGTCAGCAATACCGACCCGACCACCACTCAGCTGGACGGCAAACCGCTGGCCGACCACCTGCTGGCGCCGACTAAAATCTACGTGAAATCGGTACTGGAACTGATCGCCAACCGCGAGGTGCACGCCATCGCCCACCTGACCGGCGGCGGCTTCTGGGAAAATATCCCGCGCGTACTGCCGGAAGGCATGCAGGCGGTGATCGATGAATCCAGCTGGCAGTGGCCGGCGGTGTTCAACTGGCTGCAGCAGGCGGGTAACGTCAGCCGTCACGAAATGTACCGCACCTTTAACTGCGGCGTCGGGATGCTGATTGCCCTGCCGGAAAGCGAAGTAGAGGCCGCCATCGCCCTGCTGAACGCGGCAGGTGAAAAAGCCTGGAAAATCGGTAAACTCACTGCATCTTCCGACGAACAGCAAGTGGTCATTCAGTGATGAAAAAGATTGTGGTGTTGATCTCCGGCCAGGGGAGTAATCTCCAGGCGCTGATCGACGCCTGCCAGCAGGGGCGGATCGCCGCCGAGATCGTCGCAGTATTCAGCAACAAGGCGCAGGCCTATGGTCTGCAACGCGCCGAGGCGGCAGGCATTGCCGCCCACGCGCTGGATGCCAAAGCCTTTGCCGACCGCCAGGCGTTTGACGACGCGCTGGCGGACGCCATCGACCAGTACCAGCCGGATCTGGTGGTGCTGGCCGGCTATATGCGCATTCTCAGCGCGCCGTTCGTCCAGCGCTATGCCGGCCGGATGCTGAATATCCACCCTTCTCTGCTGCCGAAATATCCGGGTCTGCATACCCATCGCCAGGCGATCGACAACGGCGATGACGAGCACGGCACTTCGGTGCACTTCGTCACCGAGCAGCTCGACGGCGGGCCGGTTATTCTGCAGGCCAAAGTGCCGATCTTCCCCGGCGACGAAGAAGATGAGGTGGTTGAGCGGGTACAGGTGCAGGAGCATACCCTCTATCCGCTGGTGGTCGGCTGGTTCGTCGATGGCCGTCTGGCGATGCGCGACAACGCCGCCTGGCTGGACGGCGAACGCCTGCCCGAACAGGGGCACGCCGCCGACTGAGCGTACTTTCTAAACCAATCCTCAACGGCGTCCTCCGGCGCCGTTTTTTTTACCTCTTCTGGCCGACTCAACGCTATACTTCCCCGTATGTCAGTCACATAGGAGAATACACATGCCTGGTTCCGCCAGCGTCCGCTTACGCCCACTGGAGCGGGATGATTTAACCTTTGTCCATCAGATGGACAATAACGCCAGCGTCATGCGCTACTGGTTCGAAGAGCCTTATGAAGCCTTTGTCGAACTGTCCGACCTGTACGATAAACATATCCACGATCAGAGCGAACGTCGCTTTATCATTGAGCACGAAGGGGCGAAGGTCGGCCTGGTCGAGCTGGTGGAGATCGACCATATTCACCGTCGGGCGGAGTTCCAGATTATTATCGACCCGACGCATCAGGGTAAAGGCTACGCCAGCACCGCCGCCAAACTGGCGATGGACTACGGCTTCTCCGTTCTGAACCTGTATAAGCTGTACCTGATTGTCGACAAAGAAAACCCCAAAGCGATCCATATCTACAGCAAACTGGGTTTTGAAGTGGAGGGGGAACTGATTAACGAATTCTTCGTTAACGGCGAATACCGCACCGTATTGCGCATGTGCATTTTCCAGCCGCAATACCTGGCAAAGTTCAAAGCTGCGCCCAAGAGTGAAAAATTAGCTAAATAAAATGTAAACATTGCCGATAATCTAAATTTAATGTAAATAGATTTCGGCAATAAATCACCAGACATAATAACAGCCGTCAGATTCGTGAATAATCCGCTGGCATCAGGCGTTATTCATTATTGACCGTCATCAATTATAATGACAACATCGATATTACAGTTCTTCGTTGCCGATTATTAATAAACGTTACTTAAGAATGGATTATCTTAATCAGGAAAGATGCGAAAATACAATATACTTTGGTATGTCTGGATTTTATGGGCACTGCTAATCATTATCTGGTTATCTTGGGATACTCTTTTAAATAACGAGATAAATCCGATAGTGGTGGCGATTGCCGTATTCTGTTCATTACTTATTTTTCAAGCAATATATAGCATATACAGGAAGGACCCCATGCAGATATTTAATAAATCCAAGAAAAATCCCACAGAGAAGCGCACTAGAAAAACGGATGACGACAAGTCCTCGCTCCATGAAGTGAAAGAGCCGGTCAAAGCTGCTCCCGCGCCGCCGCCATTACCGGAACTGATGGAAAGCACCAAACCGGTCAAGGCCATCAAGGACACTTTTGTCTCGCAGGGCACCCAGCTGACCGGCACCATTGAAGGTCAGGGCAACATTATTGTCGAAGGCGTGATTGAAGGCAGCCTGACCAGCTCCCACCAGGTTCGCATCGAACCGACCGGCCATGTGAAAGGTGAAATCCACGCCCAACATATTATGATCAACGGCTCCGTCGAGGGCAGTTGCCACGCCGACAGCCTGACCATTCAGCCGAAAGGCCATATGCGCGGCGATATTTTTACCGATGAGTTTTCCATTGAGAAAGGCGGCGTGTTTGTCGGACAGTCTCAGCTGATGCCGCAAACGGTCGCCGGCGCCGGCAAGGTCACGGCGCTGAAACCGGCGCGTCCCGCCCCTGCCGATGCGGCCCCGCAGCTGCAGGAACCACAGCAGGCCAAATAGCCTCAGCCATAGCGGCCCGTGATGTAATCCTCCGTGCGCCGCTGACGGGGCGAGGTAAAAATGGCGTCGGTATCGTTATATTCCACCAGGCGTCCCTGGTGGATAAACGCCGTATAGTCCGAAACGCGCGCCGCCTGCTGCATATTGTGCGTCACCAGCACCACCGTGTAGCGCTGTTTCAGCGTCGAAATAAGCTCTTCAATGGTCAGGGTGGAGATCGGATCCAGCGCCGACGTCGGCTCATCGAGCAGCAGCACCTCCGGCTCAATGGCGATGGCGCGGGCAATCACCAGCCGCTGTTGCTGGCCGCTGGACAGCCGCAGGGCGTTTTCCCGCAGCCGATCCTTCACCTCATGCCACAGCGCCGCCGCGCGCAGCGAACGCTCCACCGCCTCATCCAGCACCCGCCGCTCGCGAACGCCCTGCAGGCGCAGGCCGTACACCACGTTTTCGTAAATGGATTTCGGGAACGGATTAGGACGTTGGAACACCATCCCCACCCGCCGCCGCAGCGCCGCCACGTCAATCTCCGCGCCGGAAATCAGCTCGCCGTTCAGCTGCAGCTCGCCGTCAATACGGCAGTTGTCCGCCAGATCGTTCATGCGGTTAAAGCAGCGCAGCAGCGTGGATTTTCCGCAGCCGGAGGGGCCGATCAGCGCCGTGACCCGGTGCTTCGGAATACGCAGCGAAATATCATGCAGCACCTGTTTGTCGCCGTAAAACAGCTGCAGCCCGTCGGCCGCCAGCGCCGTATCCTGGTCACCCAGTTGCTGCACATCCAGCCTGGGCAAACTGCCCGGCGTTTTTAATCCCATGAAGCGCTCCACAAACTCATTATCACAGTTACTGCTCCCATACCCGGTAACGCTCCCGGAGCGAATGGCGGATCCCCATCGCCGCCAGGTTCAACCCGACGACGATCGCCACCAGCAGGAAAGCGGTGGCGAACACCAGCGGCCTGGCCGCTTCGACGCTGGGACTTTGGAACGCCATATCGTAAATCTGGAAGCTCAGATGCATAAATTTACGCTCCAGATGTAAATACGGAAAAATATTGTCCACCGGCAGCACCGGCGCTGACTTCACCACGCCGACCAGCATCAGCGGCGCGGTCTCACCCGCCGCACGTGCAATCGCCAAAATCAGGCCGGTCATCATGGCCGGCGCCGCCATCGGCAGCACAATGCGCCACAGGGTTTCCGCCCGGCTGGCGCCCAGCGCCAGCGAGCCCTGACGCAGCGAGGCCGGTATGCGCGACAGCCCCTCTTCGGTCGAGACAATCACCACCGGCAGCGTCAACAGCGCCAGCGTCAGCGCGGCCCACAGCACGCCGGGCGTGCCGAAGGTCGGGTTAGGCAGAGATTCGGCATAAAACAGCCGATCGATACTGCCGCCGACCAGATAGACGAAAAATCCCAGGCCAAATACGCCGTAGACGATCGACGGTACCCCGGCCAGATTGACCACCGCAATGCGGATCAGCCGCGTCAGCAGGTTTTTACCGGCATATTCATGCAAATAAACGGCGGCAATCACCCCGAACGGCATCACCACCACCGACATCAGCACCACCATCAGCACGGTGCCGAAAATTGCCGGGAAAACGCCGCCCTCGGTATTGGCCTCACGCGGGCTGTCGCTCAGAAACTTCTTCACCTGTTCGCCCCAGTGCGCCGCTTTCTGGCCCAGGCTCATCGCATTGGGATACCAGGCATCGCGTATCTGACTCAGGGGAATGGTATGTATCTGGCCGCGCATATCCCGCAGCAACAGCGCATCGCGCTGACGATCGCGGTTCAGTCCGTCCAGCCGGTCCGCCAACTGGTGGTACTGGCGCTGCAGTTCCAGACGCTCGGCTTTCATCTGCGCCTGGGCGCGGGCATCAAACCGGTTGTCACGCCGGAGCTTTTTCTCACGCAGATTAAGCGCCGCGAACTGCTCATTAATCCGCGCCATCTCATGAATCTGAATATCATGCGCCTGGCGCGACAACGCCGCTATTTGCGGCAGGCGCTGCTGCAACGCCTGATTCAGATCGCGCCCGGTCAGCGGCTGTCCGTCCTCCAGCAGGCCGGCCAGAAATCCATAGGCAGTGCCGTTGCTGTTGCGCTCCAGCACCATCAGATCGCGCGGCGCGCTCTGGCGGCGAACATCGCTGGCCAGCAGCGTACGGAAATCCTGCCCCTCGCTTTCGCGGTTGCCGACCTTGATCAGATAACGGGTGACCTGCGTCGCCTCTCCCGGTGGCGTCACGCCCGCCTCCTGCAGTTGCTGGCGTGAAATCGTCTGCTGCTGATACAGCTCGCCAATCAGCGTTACCGGGCCGGCCGCCGCCTGGTTCAGCTCAAACTGGTACACCGGGCTGGGCCAAAAATAGCGCATCCCCTGACCCGCCAGCAGCAGCAAAATACCGAGCAGCGCCAGCAGGCTGACGCTGACCGAACCGGCGGTCAGCCATACCCAAGGGGAACCCGACTTTAGCCAGGATCTCATGGCGCCTCCTGATTCTGGCTATAGCGCTCTCGCAGGCGCTGACGAATCGCCTCGGCCAGCGTGTTAACGATAAAGGTAAATACGAACAGCACCAGCGCGGTCAGGAACAGCACCCGATAGTGACTGCTGGCGAACACCGCCTCCGGCATTTCAATAGCGATATTCGCCGCCAGCGCGCGCAGCCCCTGAAACAGGCTGCCGTCGATAATCGGCGTATTGCCGGTAGCCATCAGTACGATCATGGTTTCCCCCACCGCCCGGCCGAAGCCGATCATCAGCGCCGAAAAAATGCCGGCGCTGGCGGCAGGCAGCGTCACCCGCGCTACCGTCTGCCACGGCGTGGCGCCCAGCGCCAGCGAGCCTTGGGTAAGCACGGCCGGCACGCTGAACAGCGCATCCTCCGCCAGAGAGAAAATCACCGGCACCAGTGCAAAGCCCATCGCCACGCCGACCACCAGCGCATTGCGCTGGTCAAAGTCATCGCCCAGCCAGACGTGCATCGGCTGGCCGAACAGCAGCGTCTCCAGCCAGGGGCCGAGGGCCATCGCCAGCCAGACGGTCAGCGTCATCACCGGCAACAGCAACAGTAAATCACCGCCCGGACGCAGCCGCCCCGGCCACCAACGCTGCTGCGCAATACCGCACACCATCACCGCGCCGGCCAGCAACAGCGGCAACGCCAGTATCGCCAGTAAATGACGCTCGATAACCGGCGCCAACCAGATGCCCGCCACCAGTCCGATGACCACCGTCGGCAACGCCCCCATCACTTCGATCGCCGGTTTCACCAGCCGCCGCAGCGCCGGTGACATAAAGCAGGCCGTATAGACAGCGCCGCCCAGCGCCAGCGGAATGGCAAACAGCATGGCGTAGCCGGCGGCCTTCAGGGTGCCGAAAATCACCGGCGCCAGGCTGAACTTGGCCTGATAGCTGTCTTCCCCGGAGGTGGACTGCCAGACCAGCGCCGGCTGCGGATAGTTCTCGTACCAGACCTTCTGCCACAGCGCGCGCCAGGTAACGTCAGGGTAATCATTATTCAGGCGATAGCGCTGCCAACCTTGCGCGGTCTCCAGCAATAGGCCGTCGCCGCGCGGCGCAAACGCCGCCTGTTGCACGCCGGCGGCCAGCCGGGTGCTCAGCAAAGGCCGGGACTGAATGCTGGCGTAGAGCGCAAACGCACCGTCCGGCTGCACGGTGGCGAACACCCGACGGAACGGTTCGGTAATCACCGTAGCGTCCGCAGCCGGCTGTGGCGCGAACTGCTGCGCCGAGGTCAGGCGCCAGCGCTGGTTTTTCTCCACGTCGAACCACTCTTGCAGCGTGCCGTCGGCGGCATGCACAATCAGCGCGCTGCCGCCCGGCAGCGCCGTCAGACGGTAAGGCGTCTGTTCACCCAGCGTTTGCGTTTCCTGCAGCCGCAGCTGCGTCCCGTCAATTTGATAGCGCGCCAGCCGGTTGCCGCTCAGCAGATAGAGCTGGCGGCCATCCGGCGCCAGTACCAGTTGCTGGACGTCAGCATCCAGCGCGACACGACTTACCGTCGCCGGCCGCTGCGCGGCAACGCGGGCAAACAGCAACTGTCGCCGCTCGGTCACCGCCGCCACCAGATACTCGCCGGCCTCGCGCGCCGGCGCCAGTGCCAGCTGCGTCAGCGCTCCTGCGTGCGGCTGCAGGGCCTGCGGCTGTGCGCCCAGCGGTAAAGTCCACTGTGGTTTTTCCTGCGGCGCGGCGGCGAAATCCGCCTGCACAATAATAAAACGCCCGTCGGCCTGCGCCAGTGCAAACAGGTCGCGCGTCCCTACCGCCTGAGCCAGCAGCGTCGGCGCCGGCAGCAGGCGTTGGCTGGCCAGCAGCGTGCCGGCCGCTTGCCCCTGCCGCGCCGTCAGCCGGTAAAACCGCCCTTCCCCCTGCCGGTCAATGCGATAGCCCACCCGTTGCTGCACATCCATCCCGAGCGCCATGGCCGGCGAGGCGTGGTTCAGCGTCAGCGCCGGCGACGCGTCGACGGAGGCCGGCTTAAACAGCGGCAATACGGCGAACAGCAGGTAGACGAAGATTAACATCAGCATCATCAGCACCAGCAGGCCACTGACGGTCACCATGGCCCGTACGCCACGATCGATGCGCGCGCGCCGCCGATCGCGGGGAAGTTGATTTGCCGTTGTCTGTACCATCTGCCTCTGTCTTTATTGCTGGTCCGGCTTACGCCAAAAGATAACCGGGCATCTTATGTCAGATTAATGTCGTTTGCATGACAAAGTTTACCGCCGCCGGCCGGCAGATCTGTTGGACATTACTGTCAATCTCTCGCAATAATGTTGTAGGACATTAGAGCGGCATCCAGGCAGCATGAGCAACGGGCTACGGCACCTCTCACCCGCCTGCACGGCAGGCAGTCTGGGCCGGCATAGGGGAATGCCATTCGATTTTTCCCATGATTTAACCGGAGTAATAATGGGTCAGGAAAAGCTCTACATCGAGAAAGAACTAAGCTGGTTATCCTTTAATGAACGCGTGTTGCAGGAAGCCGCAGATAAGAGCAATCCCCTGATTGAACGCATGCGCTTTCTGGGTATTTACTCCAATAACCTCGACGAGTTTTACCAAGTCCGCTTTGCCGATCTGAAACGTCGGATACTGATCAGCGAAGAACAGGGCTCCGCCGGCTCATCACGTCATTTACTGAAGAAAATTCAGGCCAAGGTGTTAAAAACCGACCAAGAGTTCGACACCCTGTATAACGATTTGCTGCTGGAGATGGCGCGCAATCAAATCTTTCTGATCAATGAGCGTCAGGTCTCCGAGAACCAGCAAATCTGGCTGCGCCAGTACTTCAAGCAGCATCTGCGCCAGCACATTACGCCGATCCTGATCAATCACGACACCAATCTGGTGCAGTTTCTGAAGGACGACTACACCTATCTGGCGGTGGAGATCATCCGCGGTACCCATATCGACTATGCGCTGCTGGAGATTCCGTCTGATAAGGTGCCACGCTTCGTCAATCTGCCGCCGGAGGCACCGCGCCGGCGCAAACCGATGATCCTGCTGGACAATATTCTGCGCTACTGCCTGGATGATATTTTTAAGGGCTTCTTCGACTACGACGCGCTCAACGCCTATTCAATGAAGATGACGCGCGATGCGGAATACGATCTGGTGACGGAAATGGAGTCCAGCCTGCTGGAACTGATGTCTTCCAGCCTGAAACAGCGCCTGACCGCCGAGCCGGTGCGCTTTGTGTACCAGCGCGATATGCCGAACAAAATGGTGGAGCTGCTGCGCGAAAAGCTGGGCATCTCCAACTACGACTCGGTGATCGCCGGCGGCCGCTACCACAACTTCAAGGACTTTATCGGCTTCCCCAACGTCGGCAAAAGCAACCTGGTCAACCGGCCGCTGCCGCGCCTGCGTCATACCTGGTTCGACAAGTTCCGCAACGGCTTTGACGCCATCCGGGAAAAAGACGTGCTGCTGTACTATCCGTACCACACCTTCGAGCACGTGCTGGAATGGCTGCGGCAGGCGTCGTTCGACCCCAGCGTTCTGGCAATAAAAATCAATATTTACCGCGTAGCGAAAGATTCACGCATTATCGAATCGATGATCCATGCGGCGCATAACGGCAAGAAAGTGACGGTGGTGGTCGAGCTGCAGGCGCGCTTTGACGAAGAGGCCAACATTCACTGGGCCAAACGCCTGACGGAAGCCGGCGTGCACGTGATCTTCTCCGCCCCCGGTCTGAAAATTCACGCCAAGCTGTTTCTGATTTCGCGCCGCGAAGGCGACGCCATTGTGCGCTATGCCCATATCGGCACCGGCAACTTCAACGAAAAAACCGCGCGCGTTTACACCGACTACTCTCTGCTGACCGCCGATGCGCGCATCACCAACGAAGTGCGCCGGGTATTCAACTTTATTGAAAACCCCTACCGTCCGGTGCATTTCGACTACCTGATGGTGTCGCCGCAGAACTCGCGCCGCATGCTGTACGATCTGATCGACCATGAGATCGCCAGCGCGCTGGCGGGCAAACCGGCCGGCATTACGCTGAAATTGAATAATCTGGTGGATAAAGGGCTGGTGGATCGGTTATATACCGCTTCCGGCGCCGGCGTAAAGGTACGCCTGCTGGTGCGCGGCATGTGTTCGCTGATTCCTAATCTGCCGGGGATCAGCGACAATATTCAGGCCATCAGCATTGTTGATCGCTATCTGGAGCATGACCGCGTTTACGTTTTCGAAAATCAAGGTGACACCAAGGTCTATCTGTCGTCCGCCGACTGGATGACCCGCAATATAGATTATCGTATCGAAGTGGCGGCGCCGCTGCTGGATCCGGCGCTGAAACAGCGCGTGCTGGATATTCTGGCGATCCAATTCAGCGACACCGTCAAAGCCCGTTATATTGATAAAGAGCTGAGCAACCAGTACGTGCCGCGCGGCAACCGCCGTAAGGTCCGTTCGCAAATTGCCATTTACGATTATTTAAAAGCTCTGGAACAACCAGGAAATTAGGCCAGTAACTATGCCGCTAAACAGCACTGCTACTCATAAACCATTGGAAATCGCCGCCATCGATCTGGGCTCGAACAGCTTCCATATGGTTATTGCCCGCGTCGTCAACGGCGCCCTGCAGGTATTGGGCCGCTTAAAACAGCGGGTACACCTTGCCGATGGCCTGGATGCCAATAATGTGCTCAGTGAAGAAGCGATAGAACGCGGTCTGGCCTGCCTGGCCCTGTTTGCTGAACGGCTGCAGGGCTTCCCGGCGGAAAACGTCACCATCGTCGGTACGCATACGCTGCGTCAGGCGGTGAATGCCGAAGCCTTCCTGAAGCGCGCCGCCGACGTGATCCCCTACCCGATCGAAATTATCTCCGGGCAGGAAGAGGCGCGCCTGATCTTTATGGGCGTGGAGCACACCCAGCCGGAAAAGGGCCGCAAGCTGGTCATCGACATCGGCGGCGGATCAACGGAACTGGTGATCGGCGAAGATTTCGAACCGCTGCTGGCGGAAAGCCGCCGCATGGGCTGCGTCAGCTTCGCCCACCTCTTTTTCCCTGACGGTGAAATCAACCGCGCCAACTTCCGCCGCGCCCGGCTGGCGGCGGCGCAAAAACTGGAAACCCTGGCCTGGCAATACCGCATCCAGGGCTGGCAATACGCGCTGGGCGCCTCCGGCTCGATCAAGGCGGCGCATGAAGTGCTGGTCGCGATGGGAGAAAAAGACGGCCTGATCACCCTCGAACGGCTGGAGATGCTGAGCGAACAGGTGCTGCAGTTCAAGAACTTCAGCGCTCTCAGCCTGCCGGGACTGTCGGAGGAGCGTCAGGCGGTATTTGTACCGGGGCTGGCCATTTTATGCGGCGTGTTCGACGCGCTGGCAATCCGCGATTTACGCCTGTCCGACGGTGCGCTGCGCGAAGGCGTGCTGTATGAGATGGAGGGCCGCTTCCGCCATCAGGATATTCGCAGCCGTACAGCCAAAAGCCTGGCCGAGCACTACAATATCGATCGCGACCAGGCCAGCCGGGTACTGGCAACCACCGAGCTGCTGTACGCCCAATGGATGGCGCAAAACACCAAGCTGGTCAACCCGCAGCTGGAAGCGCTGCTGAAATGGGCCGCCATGCTGCACGAGGTCGGGCTGAGCATCAACCACAGCGCCATGCACCGGCATTCCGCCTATATCCTGCAAAACACCAACCTGCCGGGCTTTAATCAGGAACAGCAGTTGCTGCTGGCGGCGCTGGTGCGTTTCCACCGTAAAGCCATCAAGTTGGAAGAGCTGCCGCGCCTGAATCTATTCAAGAAAAAGCACTATCTGCCGCTGATACAGCTATTGCGCCTGAGTGCGCTGCTGAACAATCAGCGTCAGTCCACCACCACACCGGAAACCCTGCGCCTGTCCACCGATGACAATCACTGGACGCTGCGCTTCCCGGCCGGCTACCTGATGCAGAATACGCTGGTGCAGCTGGATCTGGAGCGCGAGCAGGAGTACTGGAAAGATGTTGTCGGCTGGAAGCTGATAATTGAGGAAGAAGATACGCAGCAGGACGAGCAGCGCCTCGCCTGACGCCGTACTCTGCGGCCCTCCGCACGCGCGGGAGGCCGCATGCCGTCACGACGGTTCGGCCTGCGCGTCGTTCACCAGCGACGTCAGCGGTACCGGCCGGCCAATATGGTAGCCTTGCATATAATCGACTCCCAACGCCCGCAGCGCCATCTGCTGCTCTTCGCTTTCGACATATTCCGCCACGATATGTAACCGCTTCATTAGCGCTACCTTGCAGATAGACGCAATAATCAGGTGATCCACCGGGTCGTTCAGCATATCACGCACGAAGCTGCCGTCGATCTTCAGCGTATCCACTTCCAACATCCGCAGGCGGTTATAGCTGGCATAGCCGGTGCCGAAATCGTCAATCGCAATGCGGCAGCCCAGTTCGCGCAGCTCACGCAGGGTGGTGGCCGCATAGTG
This sequence comes from Serratia rhizosphaerae, assembly GCF_009817885.1. Lineage (NCBI taxonomy): Bacteria > Pseudomonadati > Pseudomonadota > Gammaproteobacteria > Enterobacterales > Yersiniaceae > Serratia > Serratia rhizosphaerae. Next base: position 3,591,671 of record NZ_CP041764.1, on the reverse strand, counting down.
AATATCCTGCATCAGGTGCGATTCGGTGATTTCCAGAATCAGCTGATACGGCTCAATCGCATACTGCTGCAACGCCTGCCGTACGTCGCGACTCAGCGTCGGGCGGCACAGCGTCGGCGGCGAAATATTCACCGCAAAGCGCGCGCTCGGCAACGTATCGCGGTGGCGGTCCATAAACATTAGCGTATTGTTCAGCACCCATAGATCCAGCTGATACGCCAGGCCGAATTCATGCACCACCGGCAAAAACTCGTTCGGCGGCAGCGTACCACCTTTGTCATCGGGCAGGCGCAGCAGGATCTCATGGTAGCGGTCACCGCGCACGCCGTGTATCGGCTGCGCCATCAGGATAAAGCCATCGCTGTCCAGCGCCCGCTGTACCCGGTGCAGCAAACGCACCTTGTGCTTCACCTCGTTCTGCACGTCCTGATGATCGTTGCGGATACTCTCCGGTTCGCCGCTGCTCAGCGAAAGCTCAGCCAGCGAGCTCAGTTCCCCCAGCAGCAGATGCAGGTGCTCCACCTCCCCGGCGATGCCGCAGTAACTGACGCCCAGCGGCGGGTGGATCGGCAGCCCGTTCCAGACCAGGCGGAAATTCTCCAGCGTGGCGTGCACCGCCGCCACCTTGGCCTCGTCATCATAACCGTTCAGCCGCAGCACCAGATCGTAGCCCGGCAGTTGATACACGTCTTCGTCCGCCGCCATCACTTTACGCAGGGTGCTGGCCAGGTGCTGTTTGAAGCGGATACGCAGCTGCATGCCGTAATGGCGGCTCAGCAAGTCCAGCTCGGCAATACGCAGAAAACACAGCGTGGAACGCGGTGCCTGCGCCAAATCCCGCTTCAGGGCGCGCAGGTTAGGCAGACCGACCATCGGATCCTGCAGCGAAGCGCGCTTCATTTTGGCGAACAGCGCCAGCTGGCGGGAATTGATCGCCGACAGCAGAAACACGCTGAGGGTGAACACCAGCATCATCGAGGAGACCACGGCCAGATCGTGCAGGCGGCCATCCACCCGCACATAGCTGCGATAGTTGAAAAACAGCGCCAGCAGCGCAATCGACCAGGCGATGCAGTTAAGGTGATAACCGAAACGCACGGCGCCATACAGCATCAGCGGCAGCAGCAGCGTCAGGCTGTAGTCGATCCAGAACTCCTTCTTCCCGACGCCGGTGGGGTAGCACAGCGCAAACACCATACCGGCCAGCAGCAACAGCCAGAGCAAGGTCTCTCTGGCTTTCACCCCCGGTGCGACTTCCAGGCGGAAACGGCACCGCAGCGTCCGCATAAAGCGCGGATTATTCAGCATGCGCAATACAAAATAAAACAGCGGCGTGGAAGAAAGGCCGGCGATCAGCAGCGCATGAAAATTCACCAGCGTATGCATCAGATTGGCTCTGCCGAACACCATGCCCATCTCATCCGGCAGCAGCCCCATGCCAATCATCAGCTGCAGGCTGAGGATAAACAGCAGCGGCGGAAACGCCAGCAGCCAGATAAGCCGCGGTGGCGTAAACCCCAGAAAATTAATGCGGGCGCACCAGTTACGCTGCGTCTGGCAGCGGTAGCCCAGCCAGCAGACGCCAAGGCAGAACAGATACAGCAGCGTCATGATAGCGCCGATTTCCGGCCCCAGCCGAGCGCTGTAGCGGATCATGATGGCGACGGCAATACCGGGAATCGCCATCCAGTCGTACACCATCAATAGCGAAATACATACCGCCAGCGGCAGATAAACCAGGTACACCTTCCCTTCCGGCAACATAATGCGCGGAGACAGCCAGCCGGCCAGCGGGATAAACACCAGGCTCCAGATTAAGGGCTGGCCCCACCAATGGTGGCGTAAATTATTCCAGAGTTTCAATTTAACCATTATGAAGTGAGTATCTTCGCCGACGCGCGAAGCTATTTATCATCCAGACTTTGGCGGCCTGTCAGTAAGCGGCGTCCGCTCATCTCCGATGGCCAGGGTAATAGTGATGAAAAAATCAGCAAATTTACAGCTGGTCACGAATTCTATGCGCAACGGCGGGTTAAAAATTGATTTATATCAATTAATAGATCAATGTCGGTTAAAAAGAATCATAACATTGATGCGATAAAAACAGCGCTCCGCACTACCGGAGAAAGTCAAACCAAAATTAAACCAACGGCAGGATAGTTTTCCGCTCCGGTGAAATACATGGACAAGTTTTGCCGACCGCCACTAAAATTACCACACCCAAGGGGAAATAACAGGCCTGGCCACAGGCTGCGCCATAAGGAACCGATACCTGCGGACAAACTATGCGTAAAAGAACCACCGGACAAATGACCAAAATCGTGCTGCTGGTAAGCTTTATCATTTTGATAGGCCGTTTGCTGTATACCGCTATCGCCGCCATTCCCCACCATCAGGAAAAACAGCTTTCCGCTCAGGAACAGCACATCCGTCAACCGCTTAATTCACCACGGGACAACGCCTCTGAAACGCAGTAACCGCGTGGGCCTGCCCGCGTGCCGCCGAATGGGTAAGCCGTCTGTCCACAGACGCTTTACCCATTCCTGGCTGCGTATCGTCCCTATCATAAAAATGACGCCATACTCTGCGATGTTCTATCTTGTACAAGTTATGACTCAGGAGCTCTGCGTGCCAAGCGTTAAGGAATACCATGTCTGCCGCAACACATAATGTCAAAAAGGTGGCTGAACACCGTCAGCATATCCTGTCCCTGTTACTGAACAACAAAGCGCTGGTCGACGGCATTCTCGGCCGGCCGGACGAAGAGCAGCAGCTCAGCCGCCAGGCGCTGATGGACCAGACCGCCGAAATTCACGCGCTGGTGGAAGAGATGCACGCCGCCGACCTCGCCGACCTGCTGGAAGCGCTGCCGCAGGATGAGCGTCTGGCGCTGTGGCGGCTGGTGGATCCGCCGCGCCGCGGCCAAACGCTGGTGGAAGTCGCTGAACCGGTGTGGGACAGCCTGATCGAAGAGATGAGCGATAAAGACCTGCTCAAGGCGATCAAAACGCTGGATATCGATGAACAGGCCTATCTGGCGCAGTTCCTGCCGCGTAACCTGATGGGCCGCCTGCTGACCTCGCTGGAACCGGGGCAGCGCGCGCAGGTGCGCGAGATGATGCACTACGGCAAAGAGACCGTCGGCTGGATGATGGACTTCGAGCTGGTCACGGTGCGGCCCGATGTTACGCTGGGCGCGGTGCACCGCTTTTTGCGCCAGCGTAAAACCATCCCGGACGCCACCGATAAAATCTTTGTCACCGACCGCAAAAACACCCTGCTTGGCGAACTGCCGCTGACGGCGGTGCTGCTGAACGATCCGCAAACGCAGGTCGCCAGCGTGATGGACAGCGACCCCACCAGCTTCCAGCCGGAAGACAAGGCCGAAGCGGCGGCCGGCGCGTTTGAACGTTATGACCTGATCAGCGCCCCGGTGATCGACGCGCAGGGCAAACTGATGGGGCGTCTGACCATCGAAGAGATCGTCGACGTGGTCAATGAAGAGAGCGAAAGCAACCTGCGCCGCATGGGGGGCTTAAGCCCGGAAGAGGACGTGTTCGCGCCGGTCGGCAAGGCGGTGAAAACCCGCTGGGCCTGGCTGGCCATCAACCTGTGCACCGCCTTTATCGCCTCGCGGGTGATCGGCCTGTTTGAGCACACCATCTCGCAGCTGGTGGCGCTGGCCGCGCTGATGCCGATCGTCGCCGGCATCGGCGGCAATACCGGCAACCAGACCATCACCATGATCGTCCGCGCGCTGGCGCTGCACCAGATTGAAGAAGGCAATATTTCCCGTCTGCTGCTCAGAGAGCTGGGCGTTGCGATCATCAACGGCCTGGTGTGGGGCGGCATTATGGGCATGGTCACCTATTTGCTGTACGACGACTGGGCGCTGGGCGGCGTGATGACGCTGGCCATGATCCTCAACCTGCTGGTCGCTGCGTTGATGGGCGTAGTGATCCCGATGGTAATGCTGAAGATGGGCCGCGACCCGGCGGTCGGCTCCAGCGTGCTGATCACCGCCCTGACCGATACCGGCGGCTTTTTCATCTTCCTCGGCCTGGCCAGCCTGTTCCTGCTTTGACCTTCCGGGCTGGCCTGCGCCGGCCCGTATTTCTATCGCTCAGGCTGCCAGCCGTCGTGATGCCACAGATGCAAAGTGGCGTAAGAGCGCCACGGCCGCCAGCGTTCGGCATAGCGCTCAATCTGGCGCGGCGTCATGCCGGGAAAGCGCTGTTTAATCAGGTAATCGCCGCTCAGAAATACGTCCGGCCATGACCAGGCGCGCATCGCAATATAGCTCGCCGTCCAGTCGCCGATGCCCGGCAGCGCGGTCAGCGCCTTGATGCCCTGCTCAATATCCAGCACATTATCCAGCGCCAGCCGTCCTGCTTCCAGCGCGCGCGCCAACGCGATCAGCGCCGCGCCGCGCTTGAGCTGAATACCGAGCGGCCTCAGCATCTCCGGCTGCAGCGCGGCAATCTGCCCGGCCTGCGGAAACTCATGGGTGATACCGGCGTGCGGCTGCGCCAGCGGTGTTCCCCAACGCTCCGCCATTCGCCCGGCGAACACTGCGGCCATCTTCACGCTGACCAGTTGCCCCAGCACCGCGCGCGTCGCCTGTTCGAAGCTGTTGACACAGCCGGGCAGGCGCAGACCGGGGTCGGTCACCAGCGGCCCCAGCGCGGCGGCGATGACGTCCGGCGCCGCATCCAGATCGAACAGCTGGCGCACGCGCCGCAGCACGTCGGTCGTCACCCGGCTCAGCGAAGGCGCAATCTCCACCCGCACCCGATCGCGCGCCGTTTCCGGCTGCACGCTGACCCAGCCCTGATACGTCTCGCCGCCGAGCGTCACCGCGATGGAGCGGTAATAACGCCCGTCCTGCACGCTCTCTACGCCGCTGACCGCACGCGCCTGTAAAAAATTCAGCATGCGCGGCCAGTCGTACGGCGGGCGATAGCCCAGATGAAACACCAGCCCGCTGGCGGCGGCGCGCGCCTGCCGGCCGCTGCTTTCACGCAGCGCCGACGGGCTCAGCCGGTAGCGCTGTTTAAACAGTTCATTAAAGCGCCGCAGGCTGCCAAATCCCGCGGCGAACGCCACCTCGCTGAGCGGCATATCGGTATCCGCCAGCAGGCGCTTGGCCTGCAGCAGCCGGTGCGACTGCGCATAATCGATGGGCGAAGCGCCGAACTGTTCGGCGAAGATACGCCGCAGATGGCGGTCGGAAATCCCCAGCCGCGCCGCCAGCGCCTCACAGCCGTGTTCGGACAGGTAGCCCTGTTCAATCAGCTGCACCGCCACCTGCGCATAGCGGTTGCCCAGGTCAATCAGCGCCAGGCCCGGCGCCAGTTCCGGCCGGCACTTCAGGCAGGGGCGAAAGCCCGCCTGTTCGGCGGCGGCGGCGCTGGGGTAGAAGCTGCAGTTCTCGCTTTTCGGCGTGCGGGCGCTGCACACCGGCCGGCAGTAGATGCCGGTCGACGACACGCCGACAAAGAAACGGCCGTCAAATTTGCGATCCCGCGCGCGCAGCGCGGCATATAACGCCTGGTGTTCACTCATGGCAACGCTCGGTGTCGGTTTTTTCATCATTATGGCGCTCAGACTGCGGGCTGACGTGCGGAATTCGGACATCAAGATAGGCTTAGTTAAGCATCTCCTTAACGCCGCCGCTAAAATTTTCGCCGTCCGGCACGCGCTGCATTGCCCAGACGCCCGCTCTCGGGTAAAGTCGCCCCCCTTCATTGGCATGGGGATAGAAAATGTTTATAGGATTCGACTACGGAACGGCCAACTGTTCCGTTGCGGTGATGCGGGAAAACGGCCCGGAGCTGCTGGCGTTGGAAAACAATGAACCGTATCTGCCGTCGATGCTGTGCGCGCCGAGCCGCGAAGCGGTCAGCGAATGTCTGCACCGCCACTGGCAGGTGCCGACCGGCAGCGAGGAAAACCAGCAGCTGCTGCGGCGCGCCGTCAGCTACAACCGCGAAGAGGATATTCCGGTCAACGCCGACAGCCTGCACTTTGGTCTGCAGGCGCTGGCGAACTATGTTGAAGACCCGGAAGAGGTGTACTTCGTCCGCTCGCCGAAATCATTCCTCGGCGCCAACGGGCTGAAGTCGCAGCAAATCGCGCTGTTTGAAGACCTGGTCTGCGCGATGATGTTCCATATCAAGCGCCAGGCGGAAGGCGTGCTGCAACAGCAGATCGAGCAGACGGTGATCGGCCGGCCGATCAACTTCCAGGGCACCGGCGGCGAAGAGGCCAACAGCCAGGCGCAGGGCATTCTGCTGCGCGCCGCCCAGCGCGCCGGATTTAAGCAGATCGAATTCCAGTTTGAGCCGGTGGCCGCCGGGCTGGATTTCGAAGCCACGCTGCAGGAAGAGAAAACTGTGCTGGTGGTCGATATCGGCGGCGGCACCACCGACTGCTCGGTGCTTTTGATGGGGCCGCAGTGGCGCGACAGCGCCGATCGCCAACAGAGCCTGATCGGCCACAGCGGCTGCCGCGTCGGCGGCAACGACCTCGATATCATGCTGGCGTTCAAGCAACTGATGCCGCTGTTCGGCATGGGCGGTGAAACCGCAAAAGGCATCGCCCTGCCGGCGCTGCCGTACTGGAACGCGGTCGCCACCAACGACGTGCCGGCGCAGAATGAATTTTACAGCAGCGCCAATGCCAGACTGCTGAACGACCTGATTCGCGACGCGGCGGAGCCGGAAAAAGTACGGCGCCTGCTGCAGGTGTATCGGCAACGTCTGAGCTACCGGCTGGTGCGCGCGGCGGAAGAGAGTAAAATCGCCCTCTCCGGCGAGGAAACCACCCGCGTACCGCTGGCGTTTGTCCAGCCGGAGCTGGCTGAACGCATCAGTCAGGGACAGCTGGCGGATGCCATTTCCCAGCCGCTGCAGCGCATCCAGGAGCAGGTCACCGCCGCGCTGGCCACCAGCCAGACGCAGCCGGACGTGATCTACCTGACCGGCGGCAGCGCCCGCTCGCCGCTGCTGCGCGCGGCGCTGCAACAGCAGCTGCCCGGCATTCCGATCGTCGGCGGCAATGACTTCGGCTCGGTCACCGCCGGGCTGGCGCGCTGGGCGCAGACGCTGTTCCGTTAACCCCGCCACGGGGCATCGGGCGCGACGCCAAGGTCGCGCCCCGTTACAGAACGAGGTGGACACCATGCCTATCGCTACGCTGAATACCGGACGTTTACGCCTGCGCGCCTGGCAAGACAGCGATCTGGCCGCTTTCGCCGCGCTGAACGCCGATCCGCAGGTGATGCGTTACTTCCCCGCCCCGCTGTCCGCCGCCGCCAGCGAAACGCAGGCCGCCGCGATCCGCCAGTTTATGCAGCAGCACGGTTGGGGATTATGGGCCGTCGAACTGCCGGGCCATGTTCCCTTTATCGGTTTTGTCGGCCTGGCCCAGGTCGGCGACGATCTGCCGCTGGCTCCCTGCGTGGAGATCGGCTGGCGGCTGGCCGCCGCCCACTGGGGCCACGGCTACGCCAGCGAGGCCGCACGGGCAGCGCTGAACCATGCGTTTTCACAGCTGCAACTGCCGGAGGTGGTGTCGTTTACCGCCGCCGTCAACCATCCCTCACGCCGGGTGATGGAACGCATCGGCATGCGCTGCGCTGACGAGTATTTTGAGCATCCGCGCCTGCCGCCGGGCCACCGCCTGCGCCGCCATGTGGTGTACCGGCTGAACCGGCAGCAGTGGCGGGAGCAGGCTGACTGACGCCCAAGCCTTATTCCGCGCTGGCCTGATCCAGCTGGCGGATATCCTCCGCGTTCAGCGACAGCCGCGTAGCGCCGACCAACTCGTCCAACTGGGCCAGCGAGGTGGCGCTGGCAATCGGCGAGGTAATGCTCGGCCGCGCCATCAGCCAGGCCAGCGAGACCTGAGCCGGCGTCATCGCATGTCGCTGCGCCACGCTATCCAGCGCCTCCAGAATGCGCAGACCGCGCGCGTTCAAATAGCGCGCCACGATGGTGTCGCCACGCTGACTCTTGCCGATATCGTCGGCGCTGCGGTACTTGCCGGTAAGAAAACCGCTGGCCAGCGCCCAGAAATTGATCACCCCCAGCCCGTGCCTGACGGCAACCCCTTCCAGCGCCTGTTCATAGCCTTGCCGGGCATAGAGGTTATATTCCGGCTGCAGGGTTTCATAGCGCGCCAGCCCGTGCTGCTCGCTGACCCGCAGCGCCTCTTCCAGCCGATCGGCCTGATAGTTGGATGCGCCGATCGCCCGTACCTTGCCCTCTTTGATCAACGCGTCAAAGGTCGTCAGGGTTTCCGCCAGCGGGGTGTCGCGGTCGTCGTCATGAGATTGGTATAAATCGATATAGTCCGTCTGCAGACGGCGCAGCGAATTCTCCACCGCCTGGCGGATATAGCCGGCCGACAGCTGCGGTTTGCCGGCTGCATCGTTCATTTTCCCCACTTTGGTGGCGATAATCACCCGATCGCGCTTGCCGCTCTGTTTCAGCCATTCGCCGATCACCGTTTCCGACTCGCCGCCCTGATTGCCCGGCGCCCAGTAGGAATACACATCGGCGGTATCGATAAAATTCAGTTGGTTGTCCACCAGCGCGTCCAGCAGGCTGAAAGACGTCGCCCGATCCGCCGTCCAGCCGAACACATTGCCGCCAAACGTCAGTTTCGGCACCCTGATCCCGCTACGTCCCAATTCACGCTTGCTCATCTCATCCTCTATCAGCCAAATGGTTTGAGTAATTATTATTAGCCTGAAATATAATCAAACGCCAAAAACGCGACGCTTATCGGTAAACCCTCTTTCTCTTCATGGAAAACTGACGATTCCTCCATTTTTCCTCCATTTTTATCCCGGTAACGGCCGGTAAACTAGTATCCTATAAGAAGTTGGCCTTTCGGCTTGTTGCCCGCCTTTGGAGTATTTTCATCGTCATGAATGCAAAACCTCAACGCCGCCCCTTGATCCTGCGCCTTGTCGTTCTCGCGCTGTTGGTTATCGCCGCCGTGTTGATTTGGCGACATTTTTTCGCCGCCGCACCCGTCGAACCGCTGCCGTCCGCCCGCCAGGCGGCGGGCAAACAGGCGAATAATGGCGGACGGCGCAAGATGCCGATGTCGCCGGTACAGGCGGCAACCGCCATGCAGCAGACCGTGCCGCGCTATCTGTCCGGTCTGGGCACCGCCAGCGCGGCGAATACCGTCACCGTCACCAGCCGGGTCGACGGGCAGCTGATGGCCATTCACTTTACCGAAGGGCAACAGGTCAAGGCCGGCGATCTGCTGGCGGAGATTGACCCGCGTCCGTTCCAGGTGCAGCTGACGCAGGCCGAAGGCCAGCTGGCGAAGGACCAGGCGACGCTGGCCAACGCCAGACAGGATTTGGCGCGCTATCAGCAACTGGTGAAAACCAATCTGATCTCTCGCCAGGATCTGGACGCGCAGCGGGCGCTGGTGCGCCAGACCGAAGGAGCGATCAAGGCCGATCGGGGCGCGGTAGACAGCGCCAAACTGCAAATCACCTACAGCCGCATCACCGCGCCGATTGACGGCCGCGTCGGGCTGAAGCAGGTCGACGTCGGCAACTACATCACCAGCGGCAGCAGCACGCCGCTGGTGATGATCACCCAGACCCGGCCGATCGACGTGGTGTTTACCCTGCCGGAAGGCAATATCGCCGATCTGCTTAAGGCGCAGAAGGCCGGTGCGGTGGCGGTCGAAGCCTGGGACCGCACCAACTCACAGCGGCTGGCGACCGGCAGCCTGCTGAGCCTGGATAACCAGATCGATACCGCCACCGGCACCATCAAGCTCAAAGCGCGCTTTAGCAATCAGGACGATGAGCTGTTCCCCAACCAGTTTGTCAACGCGCGCCTGAAAGTGGATACCCTGCACAACGCGGTAGTGATCCCGACGGCGGCGCTGCAGATGGATAACGAGGGCAACTTCGTCTGGACGCTGGGGGATGACAATACCGTCAGTAAACACCGCGTCACCACCGGCGTGCAGGACAGCCAACAGGTGGTGATCAGCGCCGGCCTGAGCGCCGGTGACCGGGTGGTCACCGACGGCATCGACCGTCTGACCGATGGCATTCAGGTCGAGGTGCTGACGCCGCAGGAGACGCCGGCAGCAGCCACGCCGCGCCGCCAGCCGCAAGTGCAGGGGAAATCCTGATGCAGCCGACGCCGCATAAGGCTAACGGCGGGCCGTCCCGCCTGTTTATCCTGCGTCCGGTCGCCACCACACTGCTGATGGTGGCCATCCTGCTGGCGGGCATTATCGGCTACCGCGCGCTGCCGGTGTCCGCCCTGCCGGAAGTGGATTACCCCACCATTCAGGTAGTGACGCTGTACCCCGGCGCCAGCCCTGACGTGGTGACCTCGGCTATCACCGCGCCGCTGGAACGGCAGTTCGGCCAGATGTCCGGGCTGAAACAGATGTCGTCGCAAAGCTCCGGCGGCGCGTCGGTGGTGACGCTGCAGTTCCAGCTCGAACTGCCGCTGGACGTCGCCGAGCAGGAAGTGCAGGCGGCCATCAACTCGGCCACCAACCTGCTGCCGAACGATCTGCCCTACCCGCCGATTTACAGCAAGGTCAACCCGGCCGACCCGCCGATTATGACGCTGGCGGTCACCTCCAGCGCCATGCCGATGACGCAGGTGGAAGATATGGTGGAAACCCGCGTCGCACAGAAAATCTCGCAGGTCACCGGCGTCGGACTGGTGACGCTGTCCGGCGGGCAGCGCCCGGCGGTGCGCGTCAGGCTGAACGCCGCGGCGGTGGCGGCCTACGGGCTGGACAGCGAAACGGTGCGCAGCGCCATCAGCAACGCCAACGTCAACTCCGCCAAGGGCAGCCTGGACGGCCCCACCCGCTCGGTAACGCTGTCGGCCAACGACCAGATGAAGTCCGCCGACGATTACCGCCAGCTGATTGTCGCCTACAAAGACGGTGCGGCGATCCGTCTGCGGGATATCGCCACCGTCGAACAGGGCGCCGAGAACACCAAACTGGCGGCCTGGGCCAATAAAGATCAGGCGATCGTGCTGAATATTCAGCGCCAGCCGGGGGTTAACGTCATCACCACCGCCGACAGCATCCGCGAGATGCTGCCGACGCTGGTGAAAAGCCTGCCGAAATCGGTGGATGTGAAAGTGCTGACCGACCGCACCACCACCATCCGCGCCTCGGTCAGCGACGTGCAGTCCGAGCTGTTGCTGGCGATCGCCCTGGTGGTGATGGTGATTTACGTCTTCCTGCGCAACGTGCCGGCCACCATTATTCCCAGCGTGGCGGTGCCGCTGTCGCTGGTCGGCACCTTCGCCGCCATGTATTTCCTCGGCTTTTCCGTCAACAACCTGACGCTGATGGCGCTGACCATCGCCACCGGTTTTGTGGTCGATGACGCTATCGTGGTGATCGAGAATATCTCGCGCTATATCGAAAAGGGCGAAAAGCCGCTGGACGCCGCGCTGAAAGGCGCCGGCGAGATCGGCTTTACCATTATCTCCCTCACCTTCTCGCTGGTGGCGGTGCTGATTCCGCTGCTGTTTATGGGCGATATCGTCGGTCGCCTGTTCCGCGAGTTCGCCGTCACGCTGGCGGTGGCGATTCTGATCTCCGCCGTGGTGTCGCTGACGCTGACGCCGATGATGTGCGTGCGCATGCTGAGCCACGAATCGCTGCGTAAACAGAACCGCTTTTCCGCCGCCAGCGAACGCTTTTTCGAGCGGGTGATCGCCCGCTACGGCGTGTGGCTGAAAAGCGTGCTTAATCACCCGTGGCTGACGCTGGGCGTGGCGTTCGCCACGCTGGCGCTGACGGTGCTGCTGTACCTGCTGATCCCGAAAGGCTTCTTCCCGGTACAGGACAACGGCATTATTCAGGGCACGCTGGAAGCGCCGCAGAGCGTCTCCTTCAGCAATATGGCCGAGCGTCAGCAGCAGGTCGCCGCGCAAATACTGAAAGATCCGGCGGTCGAAAGCCTGACCTCCTTCGTCGGCATCGACGGCAGCAACGCCACGCTCAACAGCGGCCGGCTGCAGATCAACCTGAAGCCGCTCAGCGAACGCAGCGAACGTATTCCGGCGATCATCAGCCGTCTGCAGCAGCAAACGGCCAACATTCCCGGGGTGAAGCTCTATCTGCAGCCGGTGCAGGATCTGACCATCGATACCCAGGTGAGCCGCACCCAGTATCAGGTCACGCTGCAGGCGATGTCGCTGGATGAGCTGAGCCTGTGGGTGCCGCAGTTGATGAGTGAACTGAAGCAGGCGCCGCAGCTGGCCGACGTCACCAGCGACTGGCTCGACCGCGGACTGGTGGCCTACGTCAACGTCGACCGCGACTCGGCCACGCGCCTCGGCGTCAGCATGAGCGATGTCGATAACGCGCTGTATAACGCCTTCGGCCAGCGGCTGATCTCCACCATCTATACCCAGGCCAACCAATACCGCGTCGTGCTGGAGCATGACGTCAGCCAGACCCCCGGCCTGGCAGCGCTGGATGATATCCGCCTCGCAGGCAGCGACGGCGCCATGGTGCCGCTGCGCAGCATCGCCAAGGTTGAAGAACGCTTCGGCCCGCTGTCGATCAACCATCTCGATCAGTTCCCGTCGGCGACGGTGTCGTTCAACGTTAACGACGGCTACTCGCTCGGCGAGGCGGTGGACGCGATTACCCAGGCGGAGGAACGCCTCAACCTGCCGAAGGATATCAGCACCCGCTTCCAGGGCGCGACGCTGGCGTTCCAGGCGGCGCTCGGCAGCACGCTGTGGCTGATTCTGGCGGCGGTCGTGGCGATGTATATCGTGCTCGGCGTGCTGTATGAAAGCTTTATCCACCCGGTGACCATTCTGTCGACGCTGCCGACAGCCGGCGTCGGCGCGCTGCTGGCGCTGATGATGGCGGGCAACGATCTGGACGTGATCGCCATCATCGGCATCATCTTGCTGATCGGCATCGTGAAGAAAAACGCCATCATGATGATCGACTTTGCGCTGGCGGCGGAGCGCGAACAGGGCATGACGCCGTACGACGCCATTTATCAGGCCTGTCTGCTGCGCTTTCGGCCGATCCTGATGACCACGCTGGCGGCGCTGCTCGGCGCGCTGCCGTTGATGCTCAGCACCGGCGTCGGCGCGGAGCTGCGCCAGCCGCTGGGGGTCTGTATGGTGGGCGGCCTGATCATGAGCCAGATCCTGACGCTGTTCACCACGCCGGTGATTTATCTGCTGTTTGACAAACTGGCGCGCAACACCCGCCGCCGGCCGGACGCGCAGGAGCTGCCGTGAGATTCTTTGCGCTATTTATCCACCGCCCGGTAGCCACCACGCTGCTGACGCTGGCGATCGCCATTGCCGGCGTGATGGGCTTTCGCCTGCTGCCGGTATCACCGCTGCCGCAGGTGGATTTCCCGGTGATCGTGGTCAGCGCCTCGCTGCCCGGCGCCTCGCCGGAAACCATGGCCTCGTCGGTGGCAACGCCGCTGGAGCGCGCGCTGGGACGCATCGCCGGGGTCAATGAAATGACCTCGATGAGCTCACTCGGCAGCAGCCGCGTGATTTTGCAGTTCGATCTGGATCGCGATATCAACGGCGCGGCGCGCGACGTGCAGGCGGCGATTAACGCGGCGCAGAGCCTGCTGCCCAGCGGCATGCCGAGCCGCCCCAGCTACCGCAAGGTCAACCCGTCCGACGCGCCGATCATGATCCTGACGCTGACCTCCGACACCTACAGTCAGGGGCAGCTGTATGATTTCGCCTCCACCCAGCTGGCGCAGCGCATCGCCCAGACCGAAGGGGTCGGCGACGTATCGGTGGGCGGCAGCTCGCTGCCGGCGGTGCGGGTGGAGCTCAACCCCGGCGCGCTGTTTAATCAGGGCGTATCGCTCGACAGCGTGCGCCAGGCCATCAGCAGCGCCAACGTGCGCAAACCGCAGGGCGCGCTGGAAAATCTGCAGCAGCGCTGGCAGCTGCAGACCAACGATGAGCTGAAAACCGCCGCCGACTATCAGCCGCTGATCATTCATTACAACAACGGTTCGGCGGTGCGCCTCGGCGACGTAGCCGAGGTGAAAGATTCGGTGCAGAACGTGCGCAACGCCGGCATGACCAACGCCAAACCGGCGATCATTATGACCGTCAGCCGCGCGCCGGACGCCAATATTATCGCCACTATCGACCGCATCCGCGCCGAGCTGCCGGACCTGCAGGAGAATATCCCGGCGTCAATCCAGTTGAATATCGCGCAGGATCGCTCGCCGACCATCCGCGCCTCGCTGGCGGAGGTGGAGCAGTCGCTGGCGATCGCCATCGCGCTGGTGATTCTGGTGGTATTTATCTTCCTGCGCTCCGGCCGCGCCACGCTGATCCCGGCGGTGGCGGTGCCGGTGTCGCTGATCGGCACCTTCGCCGCCATGTACCTGTGCGGTTTCAGCCTGAACAACCTGTCGCTGATGGCGCTGACCATCGCCACCGGCTTTGTGGTGGATGACGCCATCGTGGTGCTGGAGAATATCTCGCGCCACGTTGAAGCCGGCGTCAAACCGATCAACGCCGCGCTGCAGGGGGTGCGCGAGGTCGGCTTTACCGTGCTGTCGATGAGCGTCTCGCTGGTGGCGGTGTTTATTCCGCTGCTGCTGATGGAGGGGCTGCCCGGCAGGCTGTTCCGCGAGTTCGCCGTCACGCTGTCGGTCTCCATCGGCCTGTCGCTGATTATCTCGCTGACGCTGACGCCGATGATGTGCGCCTATCTGCTGCGCCATCAGCCGGCGCGCGCCCAGCGCCGCACCCGCGGTTTCGGCCGGCTGCTTAACGCGCTGCAGCAGGGCTACGGCCGCTCGCTCAACTGGGTGCTGGGCCATGCGCGCTGGGTGCTGGCGCTGTTTCTCGCCACCATCGCCCTCAACGTCTGGCTGTACGTCAGCATCCCGAAGACCTTCTTCCCGGAGCAGGACACCGGCCGGCTGATGGGCTTTATTCAGGCGGACCAGAGCATCTCCTTCCAGGCAATGCGCAGTAAGCTGGAAGACTTTATGAAAATCGTGCGGGAAGACCCGGACGTGGATAACGTCACCGGCTTTACCGGCGGGTCGCGCACCAACTCCGGTTCAATGTTTATCTCGCTGAAGCCGCTGTCTGAACGCAGCAGCAGCGCCCAGCAGGTGATCGCCCGCCTGCGCGGCAAACTGGCGAAAGAGCCGGGTGCCAACCTGTTCCTGATGGCGGTGCAGGATATCCGCGCCGGCGGCCGTCAGGCCAACGCCAGCTACCAGTACACGCTGCTGGCGGACGACCTCGGCGCGCTGCGCGAATGGGAGCCGAAGATCCGCGACGCGCTGGCGAAACTGCCGGCGCTGACGGACGTTAACTCCGATCAGCAGGACAAAGGCTCCGAGCTGGATCTGGTCTACGACCGCGAAACCATGGCGCGCCTCGGCATTTCCGTCAGCGACGCCAATAACCTGCTGAATAACGCCTTCGGCCAGCGCCAGATCTCAACCATCTATCAGCCGCTCAATCAGTACAAGGTAGTGATGGAAGTGGCGCCGCCGTATACCCAGGACGTCAGCGCACTGGAAAAGATGTTCGTCATCAATAACGAAGGGAAAGCTATTCCGCTCTCCTACTTCGCCAGCTGGCGGCCGGCCAACGCGCCGCTGTCGGTGAACCATCAGGGGCTGACGGCGGCGTCGACCATTTCGTTCAACCTGCCGGACGGCGGCAGCCTGTCCGACGCTACCGCAGCCATCGAGCGCACCATGACCGCGCTCAGCGTGCCGCCGACGGTGCGCGGCGCCTTTGCCGGCACCGCGCAGGTGTATCAGGAGACGCTGCGCTCGCAGCTGTTCCTGATTCTGGCGGCGATCGCCACGGTGTATATCGTGCTCGGCGTGCTGTATGAAAGCTATATTCACCCGCTGACCATTCTCTCCACCCTGCCCTCCGCCGGGGTCGGCGCGCTGCTGGCGCTGGAGCTGTTCGGCGCGGCCTTTAGCCTGATTGCGCTGATCGGTATCATGCTGCTGATCGGCATCGTGAAAAAGAACGCCATCATGATGGTCGACTTTGCGCTCGACGCGCAGCGCCGCGGCGGCATCAGCGCGCGCGAGGCGATTTTCCAGGCCAGCCTGCTGCGCTTTCGGCCGATCATGATGACCACGCTGGCGGCGCTGTTCGGCGCGCTGCCGCTGGTGCTGACCAGCGGCGACGGCGCAGAGCTGCGTCAGCCGCTGGGGATCACCATCGCCGGCGGGCTGTTGATGAGCCAGTTGCTGACGCTGTACACCACGCCGGTGGTCTATCTCTATTTCGACCGTCTGCAGACGCGCCTGCGGCGCGGTAAAAAGCTGCAGCCGCTGCCGGAGTAGCGCACCGCCGCAAACCCAGAGCAACGCACCAGACAAACGCAATGAGGACTGAATGAAAATAGGCATTACCGGCAAGCTGTTTTTGGCCATCTTCGCCACCTGTATGCTGGTGCTGCTCACCATGCACTGGGGCGTGCGCCTCAGCTTCGAACGCGGTTTTATCGACTACATCAAGCACAGCAACGAGCAGCGCATCGCCATGCTGAGCGATGCGCTGGAAGATCAGTACAGCCGCCACGGCAACTGGGCGTTTCTGCGCAACAACGATCGGGTGGTGTATCAGATTATGCGTTCATTTGAGCAGAGCAGCGACAGCAGCCATAACCTGCCGCCGAAGGGCTGGCGTACGCAGTTCTGGGTGGTCGACAGCCGGTTCCGGCGTCTGGTGGGCCACTCCGGCCCGCTCCCCAAAGAGGGCACCCGGCAACCGATCCGCTATAACAACCAGATCGTCGGCTGGGTGATCGCCACGCCACCGGAACGGCTGACGCGTAACGCCGACATCAACTTCGACCGCCAGCAAAAACGCACCAGTTGGCTGATTGCCGCACTGTCGGCGCTGCTGGCCGCCGCCGCCACCCTGCTGATGTCTCGCGGCCTGCTGGCGCCGGTCAAACGCCTGGTGGCCGGCACCCACCGGCTGGCGGCCGGCGATTTCAGCGCCCGCGTCGCGGTCAGCAGCCAGGATGAGCTGGGACGTCTGGCGCAGGACTTTAACCAGCTCGCCACCTCGCTGGAAAAAAACGAACGCATGCGCCGGGCATTTATGGCCGACGTCTCCCATGAGCTGCGCACCCCGCTGGCGGTGCTGCGCGGCGAACTGGAGGCGCTGCAGGACGGCGTGCGCCAGCCGACGCCGGATTCAATCGGCTCGCTGCAGGCAGAAGTCGCCACGCTGACCAAGCTGGTGGATGATTTGCACCAGCTGTCGCTGTCCGACCTCGGCGCGCTGGCCTACCGCAAATCGCCGGTAGACTGCGTCCATCTGCTGCAGGTGTCGGTCGCCGCCTTCCGCGAGCGCTTCCACGCCAAGGGGCTGGACATCGTCACCCGCCTGCCGGAGCGCGCGCCGCTGTTCGGCGACCCGGATCGTCTCCACCAGCTGTTTAACAATCTGCTGGAAAACAGCCTGCGCTATACCGACGCCGGCGGCACGCTGGAGATCGGCGCCGAGGTGAAGCCCGGCGGCCTGCTGCTGTACTGGCAGGACAGCGCTCCCGGCGTGCATGACGACCAATTGCCGCGCATCCTGGAGCGCTTTTACCGTACCGAAGGTTCGCGCAACCGCGCCAGCGGCGGCTCCGGGCTTGGGCTGTCAATCTGCCAGAATATCGCCGAAGCCCACGGCGGGCGTATTTACGCGCAGCACTCGCCTTTGGGCGGGGTGCGCATTGCGCTAGAATTCCCCTATCCCAGCTCCCCAGTGAAGAACAAGGCATCCTGATGGAAACGCTCAATCAACCGTTACAGATCATGATCGTGGAAGATGAACCCAAACTGGGCCAGCTGCTGGTGGATTATCTGCAGGCCGCCGGCTACGCCACCCGCTGGCTGACCAACGGCAGCGACGTGGTGCCGGCGGTGCAGCAACAGCCGCCGGCGCTGATTCTGCTGGATTTGATGCTGCCGGGCAGCGACGGCCTGACGGTCTGCCGCGAACTGCGACGTTTCAGCGATATTCCCATCATGATGGTGACGGCGAAAATTGAAGAGATCGATCGTCTGCTGGGGCTGGAAATCGGCGCGGACGACTATATCTGTAAGCCGTACAGCCCGCGGGAAGTGGTGGCGCGGGTCAAAACCATTCTGCGGCGCTGTTACCGCCCCGGCGATGCGCAGGGACAGGAAGATGCGCTGCTGCATATCGACGAACCGCGCTTTCAGGCCAGCTATCAGGGCCAGATACTGGATCTGACGCCGGCGGAGTTCCGCCTGCTGAAAACCCTGGCCAGCCAGCCGGGCAATGTGTTCTCGCGCGAGCAGCTGCTGAACAATCTCTACGATGATTACCGGGTGGTGACCGACCGCACCATCGACAGCCACATTAAAAATCTGCGCCGCAAGCTGGAGCTGCTCGACGGCGACAAGGCGTTTATCCGCTCCGTCTACGGCGTCGGCTACCGCTGGGAAGCCGAACCCTGCCGTCTGGTCAACGGTCTGTGATCCCCGCTGCGGCAGGCTTTTGTCGCCGCACTGCGCCTTTTACGCGATTTCAACGCTCCGAAATTCAAGGCATTGGCTACACTTAGTAGCAGCATATTTCAGCGGCGCGCTTGCAACCGCTGAAAGACGGCGGCTCATCGTATGTCTGAACCTACAGGAGAAGGACCCATGGCAAACGGCCACTATGAACTAAAAAAATCCGGCAGCAACGGACAGTTTCACTTCACGTTAAAAGCCAGCAACGGCGAGATCATTCTTTCCAGCGAAATGTATACCAGCAAGGCGTCGGCGGAAAACGGCATCGCCTCGGTGCAGACCAACTCCCCGCACGAAGCGCAGTATGAAAGCAAAGTCAGCAGCAGCGGCAAGCCCTACTTTGTGCTGAAGGCCAAAAACCATCAGGTAATCGGCACCAGCCAGATGTACAGCTCAGACAGCGCCGCGAAAAACGGCATCCAGTCGGTGATCAAAAATGGCCCGACCACCGATGTGCGCGACCTCAGCGCCGGCTAATTTCCCCCGCGCAGCGTCCGCGCTGCGCGTCTCACTATGATATAAATCAATTCCCACTAAGAAACTCCGGTTACTTGCTGATTTCCGCGCGCGCTGCCGCTACAATTCCTCGCTTTCGCCGCGCCATCAGGTGGCGCGACGCTGACTTGAAATCAGACTGAGAATCACTATGTTTACACCGGAACTCCTCTCCCCGGCCGGCACGCTGAAGAACATGCGTTACGCCTTCGCCTACGGCGCCGATGCGGTTTACGCCGGCCAGCCGCGCTACAGCCTGCGGGTACGCAACAACGAATTCAATCACGAGAACCTGGCGCAGGGCATCAACGAAGCCCACGCGCTGGGCAAAAAATTCTATGTGGTGGTCAATATCGCGCCGCACAACGCCAAGCTGAAGACCTTTCTGCGCGACCTGAAGCCGGTGGTGGATATGGGGCCGGACGCGCTGATCATGTCCGACCCAGGCCTGATTATGCTGGTGCGCGAAGCCTTCCCGCAGATGGCGATCCACCTGTCGGTGCAGGCCAATGCGGTGAACTGGGCCACGGTGAAGTTCTGGCATCAGATGGGGCTGACGCGCGTCATCTTGTCCCGTGAACTGTCGCTGGAGGAGATCGCTGAGATCCGCAGCCAGGTGCCGGAGATGGAGCTGGAAATCTTCGTACACGGCGCCCTGTGCATGGCCTACTCCGGCCGCTGCCTGCTGTCCGGCTATATCAACAAACGCGATCCGAATCAGGGCACCTGCACCAACGCCTGCCGCTGGCAGTACAAGGCCGAGGAAGGCAAAGAAGACGACGCCGGCAACATCGTGCACCTGCATGAACCGATCGCGGTGCAAACCGTTGAGCCGACGCTCGGCATCGGCGCGCCGACCGATAAGGTCTTTATGCTGTCCGAAGCGCAGAAGCCGGGCGAATATATGAGCGCGTTCGAAGACGAACACGGCACCTACATCATGAACTCCAAGGATCTGCGCGCCATTCAGCACGTGGAGCGCCTGACGCAGCTCGGCGTGCATTCACTGAAAATCGAAGGCCGTACCAAGTCCTTCTACTACTGCGCCCGCACCGCGCAGGTCTACCGCCGCGCCATCGATGATGCCGCCGCCGGCAAACCGTTCGACGCCAGCCTGCTCACCACGCTGGAAGGCCTGGCGCACCGCGGCTATACCGAAGGTTTCCTGCGCCGCCACACCCACGACGCGCATCAGAACTACGACTACGGCTCTTCCGTTTCCGAGCGGCAGCAGTTCGTCGGCGAGTTCACCGGCGTACGCCGTGACGGCTGGGCCGAGGTGGATGTAAAAAACAAATTCTCCTGCGGCGACAGCGTGGAGCTGATGACGCCGGGCGGCAACATCCAGTTTACGCTGGACAGCATGCGCAATAAAAAAGATGAGGCGATAACGGTGGCGCCGGGCAACGGCCATCTGGTGTATTTGCCGATCCCGCAGGACGTCGACCTCAGCTACGCCCTGCTGATTCGTAATTTACCGCAGGCCAACGGCGCGGCGGAAAAATAACACGCGCCGCACACGAGATTTGAATGGTAATCTCCCCTCAATTTACGGGAAAAATCCTAAATATGAGGGGAGTTCACAGAAATAAAACATAGAGAAGTGCAAATATTAGAATTGGATCACACCAATCTGCGGGAAAAGTCGTTACTATCAGACCGCTAAAATAAAGAACGAGAATATTTGCATAGCAATACTAGGAACCACCTCCTTGGCCAGCCCAATCTCCCTTGGGCTGGCTTTTTCTTTTTCACTCCCCGACACCGGTTAATACCGTTCCCCATTAATTCATCTTATATATTTACAGGAAATTCCTCGTCCAATATAAATATATATAACAGCGATTTTAATTAATATATTCCCAACACTTTTCACTACAACAAAAAAACAATATCCCAGCGACGCACGATAAAGCCGGAAAATGCGTTTCACTATGCGATATCCTTAACTGAATATTCTTATGGCTTCCACATTGCCAGTGGTCTATCGTTGATAACCAACGGATTTTAGCAAGGCAGGACAACAGACATGGGTCAACACGCGCCAACATTACTTATCATTAACGGTAAAGGCGCCGGCGATGAGCTGGTGCGCGCTGCGGTGCAAAAGCTGCGGGCGGCCGGCGACATTCTGCACGTGCGCGTTACCTGGGAGGGCGGCGATGCCGCCCGCTACGTAGAAGAAGCGCAGCAGCTCGGCGTCGGCACGCTGATCGCCGGCGGCGGCGACGGCACCATCAACGAAGTGGCCGCCGCGCTGGCGCTGATACCGGCCGAGCAGCGCCCGGTGCTGGGCATCCTGCCGCTCGGCACCGCCAACGACTTTGCCACCGCCTGTAATATTCCGCTGGTGCCGGAACAGGCGCTGAATCTGGCGATTAAAGGCCGTGCGGTGCCGATCGACCTGGCCTGCGTCAACGGTGAACGCTACTTTATCAATATGGCCACCGGCGGCTTCGGCACGCGTATCACCACCGAAACGCCGGAAAGGCTCAAGGCGGCGCTGGGCGGCGTCTCCTACTTTATTCACGGCCTGCTGCGCATGGAGAGCCTGAAGGCCGACCGCTGTGAAATCCGCGGGCCGGATTTCGCCTGGCGCGGCGAAGCGCTGGTGATCGGCATCGGTAACGGCAAGCAGGCCGGCGGCGGCCAGCAGCTGTGCCCGGATGCGCTGATCAACGACGGCCTGCTGCAGCTGCGGTTGCTGATCGCCGGCGAACTGCTTCCGGCCCTGGTCGCCAGCCTGTTTAATGAAGACGACAACAAGAATATCGTCAGCGCCGCGCTGCCCTGGCTGGAGATCGACGCGCCGCACGAGATGACGTTTAACCTCGACGGCGAACCGCTGAAGGGCAAACATTTCCGCATTGAGGTGCTGCCGAACGCCATTTTGTGCCGCCTGCCGCCTAACTGCCAACTGCTCGGTTAACTCCCCCGCCTCACCGTCTGAAGGGCGATTTACGTCGCCCTCTTTCCCTTTTCCCCGTCCGTCTTAACACGGTCGAAATGTGATCGCCGCCCGCAAAATGCGCAAATCATACTTGTATGGTAGTTGGGTCATGACATATGTTCGCCCATCATACAGCCTGAACAACGGAAAGCGCACGCGATGAAAATTATCAATGCAGAAGTGTTTGTCACCTGCCCCGGCAGGAATTTCGTCACCCTGAAAATCACCACCGACGAAGGGATTACCGGGCTGGGTGACGCCACGCTCAACGGCCGCGAACTGTCGGTCGCCTCCTACCTGCGCGACCACCTGTGTCCGCAGCTGATCGGCCGCGATGCGCACCGGATCGAAGATATCTGGCAGTTCTTTTACAAGGGCGCCTACTGGCGACGCGGCCCGGTGACCATGTCCGCCATTTCCGCCATTGATATGGCGCTGTGGGATATCAAGGCCAAGGCGGCCAATATGCCGCTGTACCAGCTGCTTGGCGGCGCTTCGCGCAGCGGCGTGATGGTCTATTGCCACACCACCGGCCACAGCATCGACGAGGTACTGGACGATTACGCCCGCCACCAGGAAATGGGCTTTAAGGCGATCCGCGTGCAGTGCGGCGTGCCGGGGATGAAAACCACCTACGGCATGGCGAAAGGCAAAGGCCAGGCCTATGAGCCGGCGACCAAAGGCCACTGGCCGGAAGAGCAGCTGTGGTCGACGGAGAAATACCTCGACTTCACCCCGAAGCTGTTTGAGGCGGTGCGCGACAGGTTCGGTTTCGACCAGCATCTGCTGCACGATATGCACCACCGGCTGACGCCTATCGAGGCCGCCCGCTTCGGTAAAAGCGTCGAACCTTACCGCCTGTTCTGGATGGAAGACCCGACGCCGGCGGAAAACCAGGCCTGTTTCCGCCTGATCCGCCAGCACACCGTCACGCCGATCGCCGTCGGCGAAGTGTTCAACAGCATCTGGGACTGCAAGCAACTGATCGAAGAGCAGCTGATCGACTATATCCGCACCACGCTCACCCACGCCGGCGGCATCACCGGTATGCGGCGCATCGCCGATTTCGCCTCGCTGTATCAGGTGCGCACCGGCTCGCACGGCCCTTCCGATCTGTCGCCGGTCTGCATGGCGGCAGCGCTGCACTTCGACCTGTGGGTGCCGAACTTCGGTGTGCAGGAGTATATGGGCTATTCGGAACAGATGCTGGAGGTGTTCCCCCACAGTTGGACCTTCGATAACGGCTATATGCATCCGGGTGACAAGCCGGGCATTGGCATCGAGTTCGACGAAAAGCTGGCGGCCAAATACCCCTACGACCCGGCCTATCTGCCGGTCGCGCGCCTGGAAGACGGCACCCTGTGGAACTGGTAACGGAGAATATCAGCATGAAAAGCGTAGTGATTGAACAGCCGGGCCAGCTGACGATAGCCCAACGCCCGCTGCCGGAACCCACCGCCGACGAAGTGCGGGTCAAGGTCAAACTCGCCGGCATCTGTGGTTCCGACGTGCATATCTACCACGGCCATAACCCGTTCGCCCGCTATCCGCGGGTGATCGGCCACGAGTTCTGCGGCGTGATTGACGCCGTCGGCGCAAACGTCGACGCCGCCCGGCTCGGCGAGCGCGTGGCCGTCGACCCGGTGGTCAGCTGCGGCCACTGCTACCCCTGCTCGGTCGGCCGACCGAACGTCTGCCACCAGCTGCAGGTGATCGGCGTCCACCGCGACGGCGGCTTCAGCGATTTTAGCTGCGTGCCGGCCGCCAACGCCTACCGCATCCCCGATGCGCTCAGCGATCGGCAGGCGGCAATGGTGGAGCCGTTCACCATCGCCGCCAATATCACCGCCCACCTGCAGCCGACCGCACGCGACGTGGCGCTGATCTACGGCGCGGGGCCGATGGGGCTGACGGCGATCCAGGTGCTGAAAGGCGTGTACGGCGTACGGCAGGTGATCGTCGCCGACCGTATCGCCGCGCGGCTGGAAATGGCGTTCGCCAACGGCGCCGATGAGGTGGTCAATAACCAGCAGACGTCGCTGCCGGAAGCGCTGGCGCAGCGCGATATCCGCCCGACGCTGATTATCGACGCCGCCTGCCACCCCGATATTCTGCCGCAGGCCATTCAGCTGGCATCGCCGGCGGCGCGCATCGGCATCATGGGCTTTTCCGCCGAGCCGTGCGTGATCAACCAACAGAGCATCACCAGTAAGGAGCTGTCGATTTTCTCCTCACGCCTCAACAGCGCCCGCTTCCCTCAGGTGATTGACTGGATGGCCGAGGGACTGATCGCACCGGAACGGCTGATTACCCACAGCGTGGCGGCGGACGACGTTGAAGCGGCGCTGCATCTGTTTGAACACGATCGCCAGACCTGCTGCAAGGTACTGCTGCAGTTCGGCTGATAATGCCTGACACACCGAAATGGACAACAACGCACACGATTAAAACGACACCAAGTGGAGTGTTTGCCATGGTTAAGAACTTACGCTGGACCCTCGTATTCCTGCTGTTCCTGGTCTACATGATCAACTATCTCGATCGGGTGGCGCTGTCGATCACCGTGCCGATGATCGAACAGGATCTGCTGCTCAACGCCGAACAGTTCGGCATCATCTTCGGCAGCTTCTTCTTCGGCTACGCGATCTTCAACTTTATCGGCGGCCTGGCGGTGGACCGGTTCGGTCCGACGCTGGTGATGGGGCTGGCGGTGGGGCTGTGGTCGATCTTCTGCGGCATGACCGCGCTCGCCAGCGGCTTTTACTCCATGCTGATCCTGCGCGTGCTGTTCGGCATGGCGGAAGGCCCGATCTGCGCCTCCGCCAACAAAATGATCAACGGCTGGTTCCCGAAGAAACAGGCGGCCACCGCCATGGGGCTGCTCAGCGCCGGCTCGCCGCTTGGCGGCGCAGTGGCGGGGCCGATCGTCGGCTATCTGGCGCTGGCGTTCGGCTGGCGACCGGCCTTTATGATTATCTGTTCGGTCGGCATCGTCTGGATGCTGGTCTGGTTCTTTATCGCGGCGGACAACCCGGAGAAAAGCAAGCGCGTCAGCGAGGAAGAGCGGGCGCTGGTCAATGCGCAGAAGGCCGAAGGCCACCACCCGGAAGAGGCGCTCAGCGGCAGCGCGCACGGGCTGGGCTACTACCTGAAACAGCCGATCATTCTGGCGACCGCCTTCGCCTTCTTCTGTTACAACTACATCCTGTTCTTCTTCCTCAGCTGGTTCCCCGCCTATCTGGTACAGGCGCACAACCTGAACATCAAAGAGATGAGCCTGACGACGGTGATCCCGTGGATCGTCGGTTTTGTCGGCCTGGCGCTCGGCGGCTATATTTCCGATAAGATTTTCAACATCACCGGCAAACTGCTGCTGTCGCGCAAGATTGTGTTGGTGGTCAGCCTGCTGGCCGCCGCCGCGTGCGTAGCGCTGGCGGGCACCGTCAGCAGCGTGATGCCGGCGGTGCTGCTGATGTCGGTATCCATCTTCTTCCTGTATATCACCGGCGCGATCTACTGGGCGATTATTCAGGACGTGGTGCATAAATCCCGCGTCGGCGGCGCCAGCGGCTTTATTCACCTGGTCGGCAGCGTATCCGGTATTGTCGGCCCGGTGGTTACCGGCTACATCGTGCAGCATACCGGCAAGTTCGACAGCGCCTTTATCCTGGCCGGCGGCATCGCCGCGCTCGGCGCGCTGCTGGTGCTGCTGGTTGTGCGTGCGCCGCGTCCGCTGGCGCAGCCGCAAACCTTAAAACCCTAAACAGAACGGCGCGGGCGGCAACGCCCGCAACGCCGTCAGCCCACTGACCCTACCCTTCCGGAGCACCTGATGACCACCACCACGCACGACGCCGACGCCGGCGACCATCAGCCGCTGTTAAAGCGCGTCGCCAGCGCCTCCGCCATCGGCACGGCGGCGGAATACTACGACTTTTTCGCCTACGGCACCGCGGCGGTGCTGTTTTTCGGCCAGCTGTTCTTCCCCAGCGCCGATCCGCTGGTCGGCACGCTGGCGGCCTTCGCCACCTACGCGGTCGGCTTTCTGGCGCGCCCGCTGGGCGGCATTGTCTTCGGCCATATCGGCGATAAAGTCGGCCGCAAAAAGGCGCTGGTGATCACCATTCTGATCGTCGGCCTCGGCACCTTCTGCATCGGCCTGCTGCCCACCTACGACAAGATCGGCATCTGGGCGCCGATCGCCCTGATCCTGATCCGCGTGCTGCAGGGCTTCGGCGTCGGCGGCGAACAGGCCGGCGCGGTACTGATGACCGCCGAATACGCGCCTCCCCGCCGGCGTGGTTTCTACGCCAGCTGGGTGCAGATCGGCGCGCCGGCCGGCTTTTTACTGCCCTCCGCCCTGTTCGCCCTGCTGACCGCCCTGCTGTCGCCGGCGCAGATGCTCGAATGGGGCTGGCGCATTCCGTTCCTGCTCAGCCTGCTGCTGGTGATCGTCGGGCTGTTTATCCGCCTGAAGATCGACGAGTCGCCGGTGTTTGCCCAGATCCGCGCCACCAAGGCGGTGGAAAGCCGGCCGGTGGTGGAAGTGGCGCGCGCCTATCCGGGCCTGATCGGCAAAGGCGTGTGCGCCAAACTGATCGAAGCCTGCGCGTTCGCCATGTTCACGGTGATCGTGCTGGCCTACGGCAAGGCCAACCAGCTGAGCGAAAGCATTCTGCTGGAGACGATGATCGTGGCGGTGGTGCTGGAGATTTTCGCCATCCCGCTGATGGGGCACCTTTCCGACCGGCTGGGGCGCAAACCGGTCTACATCGCCGGCGCGCTGCTGCAGGTGGTCTGCATCGTACCGTTCTTTATGCTGCTGAACGCTGATAACTTCTGGCTGACCCAGCTGGCGATGATCGTGGTGCTGACCCTTGGCCACAGCATGTGTTACGCCCCGCAGGCGTCGTACTTCCCGGAACTGTTCCCGACCCGCGTGCGCTGCAGCGGCATCGCGCTGATCTGGCAGATCGGCTCGCTGGTCGGCAGCGGTATTCTCGGCCTGCTGGCGGTGAAAATCCTGCAGATGACCGGCGGCCACTATTACGGTCTGGCGGGCTATATGATCGTGCTGGGGGTGATTTCCGCCGTCGGCCTGTGGCTGATGCCGGAAACCGCCCCGCAGCGGCGACAGCAGGAGTATCAGGACTGGCACCACTGATGGCCGCTCTTGGCGAGGGGATTTATCCCCCCGCCATTGAACAATAATCTGCTAGTATGGTGGCATTTGAATCATTGCCAGATAACCAATCGCGCCATGTCTGAAAATTATAGCCTTACCAACACATTACCGGTGAATCAGCAAATCTACCGCTTTTTACGGCAGGATATCGTCGACTGCACTATTGCGCCGGGGACCCTGCTGTCGGAAAAGGAGATTTCCAGCCGTTTCAGCGTGTCGCGCCAGCCGGTGCGTGAGGCCTTTATCAAACTGGCCGAGGCGGGGCTGGTGCAGATACTGCCGCAGCGCGGCACCTTCGTGATGAAAATTTCCGCCAAACGCGTCGCGGACGGCCGTTTTATCCGCCAGGCGGTGGAGTGCGCCATCGTCCGCCGGGCCGCCACCGGCATTACCCCGCCGCAGCTGGCGCTGCTGAAGCATAACCTGCAGCGTCAGGCGCTGGCGGCCAACGGCCAGCAAATACGGGAATTCCTGCTGCTGGACGATGAGTTCCACCGCCTGCTGACGCAGATCGCCAACTGTCCGCTGGCCTGGGAAACCATCGAAACCATCAAGGCCACCATGGACCGGGTGCGTTTTCTCAGCCTGAGTGAAGTCTCGCCGCCGGAAACGCTGATCCAACAGCACTACCGCATTTTCGACGCGCTGAAGGCGCACGACCCGGACGCCGCCGAGCGGGCCGTTCACGACCATCTGCAGGAGATGATTTACTCCATCACGCCGATCGCCCTGCAAAACAGCAGCTGGTTCGAGGTCGAATAACTCGGGGGCGCCCGCCCCCGCCGCTTTACACGACGTAAATGGCATTTCCCCGCAATCGCATCTATTGTTTCTCCCTGACGATGCAACTTCAGTAGTATCGTGCTTACGGCTTCAATCACCGCTTTTCGCGACGCCGGTGACCATCAGTATGACTTTCCGGCCTAGGGATTAGCTTTAACGGGAGTTCACCATGACTGATATTGCGCAGTTGTTAGGTAAGGAAGCGGAAGACCTGTTGCAACACCGCTGTACCACCATCCCCGCAGAGAATCTGTACCTGCCCGGCGACGATTTTGTCGATCGGGTGATGATCGATAATAACCGCCCCAACAGCGTGCTGCGCTCGATGCAGACCCTGTTCAACCACGGCCGGTTGGCCGGCACCGGCTATCTGTCCATTCTGCCGGTGGACCAGGGCATTGAGCACTCGGCCGGCGCCTCGTTCGCCGCCAACCCGCTCTATTTTGACCCGAAAAACATCGTCGAACTGGCGCTCGAAGCCGGCTGCAACTGCGTCGCCTCCACCTACGGCGTGCTGGCGGCGGTATCACGTCGCTATGCGCACAAAATCCCGTTCCTGGTCAAACTGAACCACAACGAAACCCTCAGCTACCCGACCCAGTACGACCAGACCCTGTACGCCAGCGTTGAGCAGGCGTTCGATATGGGCGCGGTGGCGGTCGGCGCCACCATCTATTTCGGTTCCGAGCAGTCGCGCCGCCAGATTGAAGAGATTTCCGCCGCCTTCGAGCGCGCGCACGAACTGGGCATGGTTACCGTGCTGTGGGCCTATCTGCGTAACCCGGCATTCAAGAAAGACGGCGTCGACTACCACTCCAGCGCCGATCTCACCGGCCAGGCCAACCATATCGCCGCCACCATCGGCGCCGATATCGTCAAACAGAAAATGGCGGAAAACAACGGCGGCTACCGCGCCGTGAACTTCGGCTACACCGACGACCGGGTATACGACAAACTGACCAGCGATCACCCGATCGATCTGGTGCGTTATCAGCTGGCCAACTGCTATATGGGACGCGCCGGCCTGATTAACTCCGGCGGCGCCGCCGGGGAAAACGATCTGCAGGAATCGGTGCGCACCGCAGTGATCAACAAACGCGCCGGCGGCATGGGGCTGATTCTGGGGCGTAAGGCCTTCAAAAAATCGATGAAGGACGGCGTGGCGCTGATTAACGCCGTGCAGGATACCTATCTCGACAGCAGCGTCACCATCGCCTGACGCCGCCGCAGAAGCCGGGCTTTTCACCCGGCTTCTCGTCCGCACGCCTTCCCGGCTGATTTCTCAAACTGTGATCCGTTTAAAAAAAACCGGCGTGTCGCGTGTTTCATCCGGTAAATAACACTATATTTCCGCCTTGATTCATTCCGCAGGAGAGACTGATGGATAACGCGAGCACCCTGCTCACCTTCGCCCGCGAAACGCTGGAGATTGAACTGGCCGAAGCGCAGCGCCTGCTGGCGCGGCTGGACGACAACTTTGTCCGCGCCTGCGAGCTGCTGCTGAGCTGCCGCGGCAAGGCGGTGATTTCCGGCATCGGCAAATCCGGCCATATCGGCAAGAAAATCGCCGCCTCGCTGGCCAGCACCGGGACGCCCGCCTTCTTCCTGCATCCGGCGGAAGCGCTGCACGGCGATCTCGGCATGATCGGCCCGGACGACGTGATGATCTTTATTTCATACTCCGGCCGCGCCAAAGAGCTGGACCTGATCCTGCCGCTGCTGGCCGAGAGCCGGATCCCGGTGATCGCCATTACCGGCGGCACCGCCTCACCGCTGGCGCAGGGTGCCGCCTGCGTGCTGGATATCAGCGTCGAGCGCGAAGCCTGCCCGATGGGGCTGGCGCCGACCTCCAGCGCGGTCAACACTCTGATGATCGGCGATGCGCTGGCGATGGCGCTGATGCGTCAGCGCGGCTTCAACGCCGAAGACTTCGCCCGTTCACACCCGGGCGGCAGCCTCGGCGCGCGTCTGCTTAACCGCGTGCATCACCTGATGCGCACCGGCGATCGTCTGCCGAAGGTGCAGGAAAGCGCCGACGTGATGGCGGCGATGCTGGAGCTGAGCCGCACCGGCCTGGGACTGGTGGCGGTGTGCGACGAGCAGCAAAAAGTGGTGGGCGTCTTCACCGACGGCGATCTGCGCCGCTGGCTGGTGCAGGGCCACAAGCTGGAGGATCCGCTCAGCCCGGCGATTACCCGCCCCGGCTATCGCCTGCCGGAACAGTGGCGCGCGGGAGAAGCGCTGGAGGCGCTGCACGAGCAGCATATCAGCGCCGCGCCGGTGGTCAACGTTGAGGGGGAACTGGTCGGCGCGCTGAACCTGCACGACCTGCATCAGGCCGGCATCGGCTGACCATCAGGGACGGGCGCGCCCGTCCCTGCAAACATCGGTTTACTTCCAGTCCGGGCTGTTTTCAAACTGCTGACGCAGCAGCGCCTGCATATTGCTGTCCGGCTTGCCGAGCCACTGATATTTGGCGTACTTTTTGGGGTGCGCCACCGCTTCCGGCCGGTCTTCCACCTCAACCCGCACGCCCCAGGCCTGCGACTTGTCCGCCTTGAAGGCGACGATCAAAAAGTTATTGCCGCAATCGTGAGGCTTACAGATATTGCCAACCTGATACTGCTGCCCCTGCCAGCCGATCGTCTCCGCCGGCGTCGAAGTGCCGCTGCCCTTACGCGCCCAGCCCGGCAGCCGGGCCTGACCTTTCATCATCTGCTGCCAGCTGCTCTGATAACCCGGCTGCTGAACCAGATCCGCCGTGGTCACCACCTGCTGGGCAAAGCTGCCGGCGCTGACGGCCAGCAACGCGCCCAGCAGCATATAACGACGTTTATGCATTCCTGTCATGGTGATTCTCCCTCCGAAAATAGACAAAGACATTGCATCTACTCAGACCATCGCCGCGCGAAAAAGTTGGCTCACCACCAGGCATGGAAATGGTGCACCGGGCCGATGCCCTGGCCGACTTCCAGGCTGTCCGCCTGCTGCAGCGCGCGCTGCAGGTAATCCTTCGCCGCCGCCACCGTCTGCGGCCAGTCGTCATAACGCGGACGCAGGGCGGCCAGCGCCGCAGACAGGGTGCAGCCGGTGCCGTGCGTATGGCGCGTGGCGACACGAGGCGCGCTGAAGCGCTGCTCCGTACCGCGGCTGAACAGCCAGTCCGGGCTTTCCTCTTCACTGAGATGGCCGCCCTTCATCAGCACCGCCTGGCAACCCATTGCCAGCAGCGCCCGTCCCTGCTCGCGCATCTGCTGCTCATTATCCGCCGGCGGACACGCCAGCAGCGCCGCCGCTTCCGGCAGGTTAGGCGTAATCAGCGACACCTGCGGCAACAGTTCACGCCGGATCGACGCCACCGCCTCCGGCGCCAGCAGCGGATCGCCGCTTTTCGCCAGCATCACCGTATCCAGCACCACAAACGGCGGCTGATAATGCCGCAAGCGCTCGGCCACCGCCTGCACGATGTCGGCATTGGCCAGCATACCGATTTTTACGCTGTCGATGCGCACGTCGCTCAGCACGGAATCCAGCTGCGCGGCAACGAACGTCGGCTCAATCTGGTACACCGACTGCACGCCGCGCGTGTTTTGCGCCACCAGCGCGGTGATCACGCTGGCGCCATAGGCGCCGAGCGCCGAGAAGGCTTTCAGATCCGCCTGAATGCCGGCGCCGCCGCTCGGATCGGTACCGGCGATGGTCAATGCATTGATGCGTTTCATGATTATTCATCTCCCTGCCAGCGGTACAGCGCGTCGAGAAATGCGGGGGTAAAGCTGCCGGGGCCGCCGGCCTGTTTGCTGGCCGCCGCGCCGCAGTGCGCCATCACCCGGCAGGCGGCGGCGACGTGGTCCAGCCGCTCGCCCGGCAGGCTGCAAAACGCCGCCACCACCGCCGATAAGGCACAGCCGGTGCCCACCACCCGCGTCATCAGCGGATCGCCGCCGCCGACCGCCCAGCTGCGCTGCCCGTCAGTAATGTAGTCGGTGGCGCCGGTGACCGCGACAATCGCACCGCTGCGCTGCGCCAGCTGTTGCGCCGCCGGCAGCGCGGCCAGAGAGTCCGCCGTGCTGTCGACGCCGCGCCCCGAAGCCTGCAGCCCGCTCAGCGCCATAATTTCCGACGCGTTGCCGCGAATGGCCGCCGGCTGCAGCGTCAGCAGCCGGTTGGCAAACTCGGTACGAAAGGTCAGTCCGCCGACCGCCACCGGGTCCAGCACCCACGGCGTCGCGGCCTGATTGGCCGCCTCCACCGCCGCCAGCATCGATTCCGCGCGGGCGGCGGTCAGCGTGCCGATATTGATCAGCACGCCATCGGCCAGGCGGCTGAACTGCGTCGCTTCGGACGGTTCAATCACCATCGCCGGCGAAGCGCCCAGCGCCAGCAAAACGTTGGCCGTCAGCGTTTGCACCACGTCGTTGGTCAGGCAGTGAATCAGCGGGGAATGTTGTTTAAGCAGCTGTAAGCTGGCCGCGGCCGTTGCGCCGGGCAATTCATCAGGTCGAGCGATCATAGTTCTCCCAACCGGCGTTAAAGAAGGCGGGCGCCGGTCAGGACGCCAAGACTTCCCTACGCTGGTATTATCCAGATCAGGTAATACGGGTATTTCTCAGCCTTCACATACATGAAGGGCACCCCGAGTCTCAGACAGCGCATCCCGCAGGGATAGCGACTGCGGCCACATCATACTCCGCACCCGGCGGGATTCAAATCTTTCATCGTCATGTTTATGATTTATGCATGGCGTCCTGCGGCCGGAAACATTAAAAACTCAGAAAATAAAATTTCAATTATCACCCATAAAAATATAAATACGGTGAATTTAGGATAAAGCCAGACGGCCTATTTCAAGCCAGCAAGAATTATCCTTAAAACGAACGAAATTCTGCAAACAGTATTTATAAGATAAGAAAAGAGGGTAATATTAAATAACACCTTGGCTTTCCATACCAAGGTGTCACCATTTTATTTAACCCCATACTCTTTTATTTTTAATAAAAAAGGAATTTGTCATGAGAGAATTATCTAACGTTGAAGTTGAAGCAGTTTCAGGCGGCTTTTTCGGTGGTATTATCAGCGATATCATCAACGCAGGCGTTAATACCCTGACCGGCATCGCTGGCAATATCGTCGGTAATATCGCCAACTCTATCGGCACCGCTGTTGGTCTGGGCATGGGCTTCCTGGATTCCCTCATCAATGCTTTCCGCCCAAGTAAGCCTGCTCCGGAAGCACCAGCCGAAACCGCTAAGTCTTAATGGCCCAACTCGGATAGCGTTGAGTCATCCGTAGAGTAACCAACAAGGATAATTAATAATTATGCAGAAATTAACGCAAGGCAAAGCAACGAATGTTATTGGTGGCGCGTGGGGCTGTAAAGTCAGCCATAGCCTATCCCCATCCACCTCAGGAGTGACTTGCTATCGGACCGTGGGCTGCGTTGACAAGTTTGGCAACGTCACCTCGTCCAGCAAACCTGTTGAGTTGAATGAGTGCGCGCCTGCCAAGCCGCAATCATAATTTTCCCGCTCTTTTATCTACCTCATTTAATATTTAAGGATAAACCATGAGAGAATTATCTAACGTTGAAGTCAATGAAGTATCAGGTGGTGCCGGTCTCGACAGTATCCTCGGTGGACTCTTAGGCGGTGTTGTTGGTTCCATCTCCAAAGGTGCTGAATCCATCCTCGCCAGCTTTACCAACGCGGCCAAAGGCGTAGGCAAAATCTTCACCGACGGCGTATTTAACCTTGTCCGTGGTTTCTGGGAAGGTCGTTACACCAAGTAACGTCGTCACTTTCTACCGGGCCGGCGACGCTTTGCTCGCCGCCCGGTAACGTGTCCGTATTCAAGAGCAAATAATCTATTTGCTCTTTTTTCTTATCTCTCGCCAACGGCATGGTATTCCGACATACTCAGGTGCCACACCGCAGGATCACCGCGCGTCCGTCACCAAGGGAGCATGATGAAAATACGGCCATATCAAGAATCCGATCGCCCCTTTCTGCGCCGCTTATATTTGGCCGCGCGTAAAATCGCCTTTCACTGGCGGGACACCGCCAATTACCAACCGAGAGATTTCGATCGCGCTACGCTGGGAGAAGAGATCTGGGTAGCCGAAGAAAACGGCATACCGCTGGGTTTTGTTTCCATTCACCGGGCCGAAGATTTTATCCATAACCTGTATGTCGACCCCGCTCAACAAACTCGCGGCGTAGGCAGTACCCTGCTAAAACAGGCAGAATCCACCTTCCGCACCACCGGCGCGTTGAAATGTCTGGTCAGGAACGAACCGGCTTTGATGTTTTATCAGCGGCACGGCTGGCGCATTATCAGCCAGGGAGGCGAAGGTGACGAAGCCTATTACCTGCTGCACAGCACCGCCAGATAGCTAATGTCCTTCACACAACAACGCCTGATAGAACACCGCCTAGCGGTAAATTCAGTCACTTCGATACCGGAATGATCAAGCAACCAGTTATAAAGATGCGCCATTGAGGGAACCCTCCCCGCACAATGATTACTCACTGTGATAGCAATGATGAAGCGTTGACGGAGCGAACGGAGGTAATTGATGGTCGGGTTTAATCCTGCGCTGCTTGGCGCAGCGGCAAGAGGTATCAGTCAGAGTTTGCACCACCAGCGCCATGGCTTAGCCAGCTTGTCCCAGATGGCGGGACGCGCGCACGACCGGTTGCTGAGTGCACACTCCCCGGCGCTGATGCGGCAATTTACCCAGCCGAGTCCGTTGCGCCACGCATTCTCGGCCAAACTCAACGACGTCACGCACAAGTTCCGTCCCGGCGAACTGTCGGAGATGCTTCTCTCCGCCGCCAAACAGGGCAATAGCACGCTGCGTGCACTGCATCATACGGTAACCAGCGGCCTGCAGGAGGCTTACGCCCACAGCGCCACCTTCCGCGCTGCGTTTAATCATGCCTATCGCGACGAGGTCAGATTCGGCGCCCATCCCCCTCACTGGCAGATCGATCCGCTGGCGGCCTCAACCACGCCGGCGCATCAGTCATCCGCCAAGACGCTGGGACTGAAGCGACTGCTTGAGGTGTTAAACGGCAAACCACCCGGCTATACCACCGAACAAGGGCAGCAGCCGTTAAGTAAACGGCGCGCCCTGCTCCAGGCGCTACTCGAAGGGCTGACCGGATTACCGCAGCATGAAAGCCTGCAGGGCAAAAACCATCCGCGCGGGCCGCTGATCGAACTGCTGAATATTGTGGTGGATGAGATTGTGCACCAGCTCGGTACGCAGGACCCCGCCTGCGTCAGCCACCCTGTGCCGGCAAGCGGCGCGGAACCGCAGCGGCCGACAGACGCCAAGGCAACGCCGCCATCTTCGCAAGGGAACACGCCGCCGGCAGCGCATGTTGATACACCTGCGGCGACAGTAAAAACGTCAGCACCTTCGGCGGCGCACGCGCCATCGCCGCCGCAGCAAGCAGAGATAATGGCAAACCACGCCGCGCTCCGGCACCCGGCCGGTACGGCTCCTGCTTCACACTCGGAAATAGCCGAAGATAACGACCCGATAGAAGCGTTGGAACGACCGGATCCGGCAGTGGCCGCCGCCCGGGAGGCGTTTGGCCGCAAGCTGTTTGACGGGCTGATGCGGGAAGGCAGCGCCGCCTGCCCACACGATGCCGCCAGCGCGACAAGAATGGGCCAGACCTTTCAGCGCAATATGGCACCCTTGTTTAACAACGTGACGGGTCAGGAAAAAAACGCCGCAGAGCTGCTGCACAAACTCCATGCGGAAGATAAAAAAACCGCGGCTTTTCGATTCGATCCGACATTCCCGGGCAATATGCTGGCCGCCATGCAGGAAAAACGCGGCGATGCTAAGGCGGCCTGCCGTTTCTATCTGGTGATGGCGCAGGCGGCGGGCTTCAAGGCGCAGACGCATGCCTTTTCCGTCGCCGGCAACCTCAGCGTACCGGCGGCTAATCGGCCTGGCGAGCAGCATCCGCTGACTGAGCATGCGGTGTTAAAGATCAGCGACGAGAACGGCAATAGCAGTTATTTTGATCCGTTGCTGGGCCGGACGGTTAATCCTTTTCGCAGTGACAGTATGGGAAACTACCTGGACACCACCCGCCTCGCCGGCGACGAAACCGCCTACATTCGTGAGCGCCACCCGCAGGAAACCGCCGTGTATGGCAGAGGCATTATGGATGCGCTGATGAGGGCGGGCATCAACACCTTCCCTGAACCGGGGCTGGAAACGAAACGGCACGAGGCAGGCCAGCACATCCAGCGGGCATTTGCCCCGCTATTCAAACATACCCATAGCAAAGAAAGCACCCTGAGCCTGCTGCAGAAGCTGGCGGACGAAAACAAGCGCAGCCAGACAATAAAATTCAACCCGACGGAAAGCCAGCGCGATATCTATGACATCGCGCTCGAACAACAGGCCGACGCAGATTCCATCAACAAACTGTTTCAGGCGCTGGCGAAAAGTGCCGGCCACCATCAGGTTGAGCTGCATACCATTGATACGCCGCTGTCCATCGCCATGGGCGACAGCCCGGATATTCCCGGCGTAAAGCCTAACGCCAGGTTCGAACTGAACAATCATACCGTGTTGAAACTCAGCGATCCGCAAGGCAACACCGTATTCTTCGACCCGGTACTGGCGCGCCGGGTCAACCCTGACGATACCCGCAGTCTGGAGGGCTATCTACGGGGATAAACGCAGGAAAGCGGCCGTACTCAGAGCGCACGCAGCGTCATCTCCGCCCCCAGCACGATCAGGCAAAACAGAAAACAGCGGCGGAACAGCAGCGGTGAGATCACGCGGCGCAGCTTCTGCCCGACAAACAATCCTGCTACTGCAGGCAGCACCGCCAGCGCCGACATATTTAACGATCCGACCTGAAAGGCTCCGTGCCACCATAACCCCGCCGCCAGTGCCAGGGTCGAGCAGGTAAAAGAGATGCCCAGCGCCTGCACCAGCTCATCCTTTTCCAGCCCCAGCGCCTGCAGCCAGGGCACTGCCGGCATCACAAACACCCCGGTTCCGCCGGTCAGCATGCCGGTAACCAGACCGATAAGCGGAGAACCGTATTTTTCAGCACGGGCGGAGACGGCGTAAATGCGCCCTGCCAGCGTCCACACCCCGTAGATAATCAGCGCTACGCCCAACGCCAGCTGCGTGCGGCTGCTGTCGCCCGCAGCAATCCAGCCGCTGGTACCAAGTGTGGCAACCGATACCATCAGCAGCATCGGCCACAGCCGGCGCAGCAGCACCGCCGTGTTGCCGCCGCCCGCCAGCTGAAAGATATTGGTGACCAATGAGGGCAGCAGCAGCATGCCTGCCGCGGCCACCGGGGAGATCATCGCGCCCAGCAGCCCCATCGCCACGGTCGGTAACCCCATGCCGGTTACGCCTTTCACCAGCCCGGCCAGCAGAAAAACCGCGCCGCTAAGCAGCAGCGTGGCGGTGTCAAAATCCGTCATGATGTCGCTCTCCCGACGATAATAACCAGGCAGCAAGACAACGCGCGGACACGGTGGTTTTGATAGCAATAGCAAACATAACGGGCTCCTTTTTCCGTAGGATAAACATCCTGGAACAAAGAACCCGGCCATACTTCGCTGCCGGCCGAAGTATGGCTGACGCAGTCATCCACTGACCACGCCGGCATGCACATGCTGATAACACGTGCAGCAAGCCGTTTTTTAATGGAAACTGAAGGCAGGCCGCGTGCGTACCCGGCCGCTCCGGCAATCTACCAGGATAGTTAATTATGCATACAGAGAGCACATTGCCGCTCAAAGACCAGCAGCGTAATATCCTGCGCCTGGCGACTGCCCAGGCGCTGGCCGGTGCGAACTCGGTGGTGTTTTACGCCACCGGTGCGATTGTCGGCCATGCCATCGCGCCTAATGCTTCGCTTGCCACCTTCCCCATCACCATGTTCGTACTAGGAATGGCGGCCTGTATCCTGCCGTTTGGCAGGCTAGCTCGCAAATACGGACGAAAGGCGGCCTTTATGGCCGGCACCGGCGCCGGGGTGATGACCGGACTGGCCGCCGCGCTGGCGGTCGTTATCGGTTCCTTTACCCTATTCTGTCTCGCCGCCTTTCTGGGAGGTGCCTACGCCGCCGTGGCGCTGTCGTTCCGCTTTGCCGCCACGGATGGCGTGGACAAAGCGCGGCGGGCGCGGGCGCTGTCGCTGGTGATGGGCGGCGGCGTCGCGGCCGGCGTTATCGGTCCGATGCTGGTCACCGGCACCATGGATCTCTGGCCATCCCATACCTTTGCCATTACCTTTGTTGCGCAGGCGCTGGTCGCCGCGCTCTCCGCCTGGGTGCTGACAGGGGTTAAAAGCGCCGAGCCGGTTGCCGCCGCCAAAAGCGGCGGCCGCCCTTTGCGGGAAATTGTGCGCCAGCCCGGCTTTCTGCGCACGGTTTTCAGCGGCGCCGTCACTTATATGATCATGAACTTCCTGATGACGGCCGCGCCGCTCTCGATGCATATGCACGGCATCTCTCAGCAGGCGGCCAATCTGGGCATTCAATGGCATGTCATTGCCATGTTCGGCCCCAGTTTCTTTACCGGCAGGCTGATTAACCGCTTCGGATCGATGCCCGTCGCCGCCGCAGGGCTGATGCTGACCGGGCTGTCCGTTGTCGCCGGGCTGAGCGGCACCGATATTGCCCATTACTGGCTTTCCCTGATCCTGCTGGGCATCGGCTGGAACTTCGGCTTTACCGGCGCATCGACGAAGATCATTGATTTTCACCGTCCGGAAGAGAAAACCCAGGTGCAGTCGCTGAACGATTTCGTGGTGTTTAGCGTGATGATCATCGGTTCCTTCTCCTCCGGCGCACTGCTGAATCTGTTTGGCTGGAATGCCGTATTGTGGGGATCGCTGCTCCCTGTCGCGCTGGCGCTGCTCACGCTGCTCCCCGTCAGGCGGAAAGCCGTGGCGCGTTGGTAGCCGTGATCCAATGTCCTCAGCCGCGGACGGCGCCGGCGCTTCACCACCACAGCAGGCCGCCCCAGCAGACCAGAGCGATCAGGAAGGCATAGCTCGACTTCAGCGGAGTCAGGCCCAGCAGCCATGCCAACGCCACCGGAATGATCCACGAGTAATGCATACCCTGCTGCTGTCCCAGTTGCCACACCGCGGCCACAAGAATATTCACCAGCAGCGCCACGGAAATGTATTTCGCCAACCGGGCAATAAACGACTGCAGCGACGCAGGCAGCGCCTCGACGTTAATTAATAACGGCAGTAACCGACACAGCGCCGAGATCAGCGCGCAGCAGAGGATGAAGGCCCAAAAATAATGGTTATCGGTCATAGAGATAACTCAGCAACAGCGTAATGGCCAGGATCGCCAGCAGATTGATGGCACCAAACAGCCATACGCTGGCGAAACAGGCCAGCAGCGCCACAGCCTGCGCCAGCAGCTGATGATAATCGCGCGCCAGTTTGCCCAACGACGAGGCAATGAAAATCGCGATAATCACCGATATATGCTCCACCAGATGGCGATCGGCCAGTGAAGCGAACAGGTAGCCCAGCAGGGTGCCGCACAGGGCGGCGGCGTAGAGCGTAAAACTGACGGTGTTGCAGTAGGCCCGCGTCAGCGGCGCGCTCTCGCGCCGCAGCGACATCAGCGTAAAGGCGGCGTTGGCCATCACCAATAATGCGGGAATATAGCCACGCAGTGGGCCATCGCGCAGGCTGCTGCGCAGGCTGAGGGTAAACACCAGAAAACGCAGGTTGATACTCAGCGCGGAAAGCAGCACGGTGAGCAGCGAGAGCGACTGCTGCGGCGCTTCCAGCAGGGTCATTTGTAACGGCGCCGACATCAGCGCGCCGCTAAAAATCACCGAGTGTATGCCGCTCAGCCCCTGCTGGTACCCCAGCAGACCAATGACGGTAAATGACAACAGCAGCGAGAACACAAAGGGTGATGCGTCTGCCAGACCCCGTAAAAAATCATGCTTGCCGCCGCTGCGCGTCAGTGGCTGTTCATGCAGGGACATGCCGCATGGACTCCAGCCGTCGTTGGTATTCGCGCGCCTTCTCAAGATAAAAGGCAGTGCTGTATTTGGGAATAAACTCCTCCACCACCGCTACGCCGCGATAGCCGCCGGCCGCAAAACGGTTCAAGACATCGCTCAACGGCAAATCCCCTTCCCCCAGCGGCAGATGCTGATGATGCGTACCCCGTAAATCAGCAATATGCAGATGACGCGTCACCGGCGCCAGGCGGGCGATGGCGTCGAACAGCGCCTCGCCGTATGGATACAGCGAGCACAGGTGCGTCACGTCGATGGTGATATAACAGCCTGTTTCACGATGAAAACGCAGATGCTCTTCCACGCTGAACACCGGATACTTAGGCCGCTCTCCGCCCATATTTTCCAGACACAGTGCAATACCGCGACAGTCAACCTGCTCCTGTAACCGATTCACCGCCGTAATCAGGCAGTTCAGCAAGGTGGTGTTGTCATACTTATCCTTGTAGCCGGGATGGAAAGTCACGCTGCTCGCCCCCGCCGCCAAAGAAAAACGCACGGCGGCGTCCAGGCACGCGATCGCCTGCGCTTGCTCCCCGGCGTCCGGCGAACACAGGTTATACTGTCTCCCCCACCAGCCCGCATGAACGGTAAAGGTCACGCCACGATCTGTGGTAAACGCCTTAATTTTCGCCGCCAACGCCAAACGCTGTTCGCTATCCAGCTGCCAGAAGACCTCCTCTGCGGCTTCGCCAATTTCAAACTCTACCGCCTGGAAGTACTGCGCCAGACGTTCGATAGAATCGAAAATATCCGCTGGATTATCATATACGTTGGTCGAAAAGGAGATAACGGGAAACTCCTCATGCATTTCGCCTTCAATATGGTAGAGAACATCACTCATCGGAATACTCGCTGAATTGAGGGTTAACATTCATATCGGCCAAGGCGGCGAGAAACGCCGTTTCGTCCGATGCCTGACAGCCAAACAGCCAATAGCCGTGGCGCTCCGAAGAGCAACGCACCGGCCTGCCAAACTTCTCCGGCTGAAGGCCGGCGCGGAGCAGCCACCCAGCCGGCAGCGGCGACGGTGGTTCGCCCCCTTCCGCCGCGATCGGAAATCGGATCGCCATCCGTTGATACGCGGCGGGCGTCGCCGGCAGCGTCACCTTCGCCATCGCCGCAATGGTTGCGGCGGCCTGGTGTATACCGGTCACGCCCCAGACCATTTCCCAAATTTGATCGCCGCCAAAACGCGTTTGGGTTTCAATAAACTGTAAATGCTGCCCGTCCAATTTCACTTCGGTATGCGCAGGGCCCCAGCGGTGTCCCAATGCCTGCAGCAGCCACAGCACCGCCTCGGCGATTCGCCGTTCATCCTCTGGCGACAACAACGCCGGAAAATCGTGCCCGGTTTCCACATAGTGAGGCGCACCGGTGGTATATTTTCGTGTGATGCCCAATATGCGGTGCGCCCCATCCAGGCTTAGCGTCTCCACGCTAAACTCATCACCGCGGGCAAAAACCTCAATCTGCTGATTGCCATCAAACGGAATGTCGCGTAAATCCTGCTCAGTATTTACCGCATAAATGCCCTGGCTGCCGGAGCCGGCGATCGGTTTGATAATGGACGCACCATAACGTTGCACAAAGGCCAGCGCCTGTGCGCGATCGTGAACCCGGCTGGCAGGCAGCGCCCAGGGACCGTCGGCAAGCAACTGCCGAAACAGCAGTTTGTCACGGCTCTGCGCGACGCTGCGACGCGGGTTATGGCAGATGCCCAGTTGCTCACCGGCCAGCGCCGCCGGCATCAGGCCCAACTCATTGAAAGAAACAATTGCGCTAAAGGGGCGCTGTCGATGCCGCTCCTGCAATACAGGCAGCCAATGCGCCAGATCGTCCAGCCGTTCCGTCAGCAAAACGTCTGCATGCTGGCGTTGATAAGGGGTTAATTGAGCCGGGGTCTGAATCAGCGTCATATCAAACTCTTCGCTGCCGGGCCAATTGATCGATGAGTCTCGCCCGCCAACCACAATCACCGCCGGGCGCCGTCGCTCACCGTATACGTCGATTTGGGCCACCTGCAGCAGCGACTCTCGCAACGCCGCGGTGTCCGGTCGACGAAACTCAATGTAGACATAATTCTGGAAACCGTTACCGACCGGGCCGATCGTCTCTCCCGGCGTGACCCAGGCATACCACTGCTGAAACCCGGCAATCCGGCGTATCTGCTCTTCATGCTGCAGCGTCTGCCAGACAATATTGTGGCGCGCAAACGGCGTGGCGATGCCAAAAGCGCTCGCTGGCGTATCCGGTAAGTTTAACGGCTGGCCAGAGAGCGCGCGGTGATAGCACGCATCCATCTCAATGCCCCAGGCTTGGCGAATCACATAGATACGGCTGCCCCCCGGTCTCGCTCCCACCTCCAGAATGCGCGGGCCGGCGGTGGTAAGGATAAACTCCACATGCGCAAAAGTGCCGCGCAGCCCCAGAGCTGCGACGGCATCCCGAGCCAGCCGATGGCAACGCGCCACCGTCTCCTCATGACTTTGCAGCGTAGAAGGCGAATAGCGGGCAAAATGGTGGAAATCCGGCCGCTGAATATCCACGCCGGCGATCACATCGACAATCGGAAAGGTGGTTATCTCGCCGTCCGGCGTAATGGCGCAGTCAATGGAGTGGTTGGAGCCGCTCAGGTACTCCTCAAGCAGTAATTCACTGGTTTCCCGGCTTTTCCCCGCAACATACGCCTGCAGTTCCGGCCACTCCTCCAGCGCGTAGCGCGCCAGATCCTGCGCACTGTGTAAACATTTGACGAACAGGCTGCTGTACAGACTGGCCGGCTTCAGCACGCAGGGCCAGATCAGCGTATCAGCCTGCTGCAACAGCGCCTCCATCGTGACGCGGCGTGAGACCACATGTAAATCGCTGTTGGTGCTGGCATTAAAACGGGCGCGCTGCTGCAACTTATCCAGCGTGCGGGTAACATAACGCTGCAAATGTTGCAGTGCCGGATGCCCCTGGCATATTTGTTCGCTAATCGCCACATAGCTTTCCCGAAAATTCAACACGCTGGTAAAGGCGTACTCCATATGCAACGCCGCCACCAACCGGCGTAGCTCCTCGCCATAGCCCTGAGAGAAATCATAGCGGGCAACCGGCCGCAGACGGGCCGCATCAGCGATTTTCGCCGTCGGTTTGGTATCCGCCAGCAGGAGTACCTCAACGCCATCCGCCAGCAGACCTTCATACTCCCCCTCGCGCACATTGCCGATAATCAAACACGCATTGCCCTTCATCATCGCCCCTCGGTATCAAAACTGTAATGCACCTGCCGCAGCTGCATGCCCAGCGCTTGTACCCGCGGGCGCAGCCTGCCAATCGCCGGATTAAGCAACGCCTGACGCAGTATCTCCGACAGCGCGCCCAGTTGCTCATCGCTGATTCCCAGCCGGGTTACCTCCTGCAGCCCCAACCGCAAACAGGGATGCCCAAAGCGCATTTTGTTATTTACCCGGATGCCCAGTTCATTAAGGCTGGCGGCCGCCTCTGCGCTCTGATCCCCCTGCAGCAGTAACATATGGGTCTGTGTCGGCAGCACCGTCCATCCCGGCAGATCCGCCAGCTGCGCCCCGAGCAGTTGAGCATTGCGACACATCTGCCGCGCATAGTCGGCACCAAAACACGCCATTTCCCGCAGGGTGACGAAGAGCTGCAGCA
Source organism: Serratia rhizosphaerae (assembly GCF_009817885.1). Taxonomy (NCBI): domain Bacteria; kingdom Pseudomonadati; phylum Pseudomonadota; class Gammaproteobacteria; order Enterobacterales; family Yersiniaceae; genus Serratia; species Serratia rhizosphaerae. Next base: position 3,547,972 of record NZ_CP041764.1, on the reverse strand, counting down.
AGCAAGGTAAATTGGGCGAAGACACCAGACCCGCATCCAACCCGTCGCGAATACGCGCCGCCAAGGCAGCGCTGCGGGTCGCAATGATCGCGCGATGCGGGCCCGGGAAGGATTTATGCGTATTGCCCTGTAGAATATCGGCGCCGTCATCCAACGGATTGGCCAGCGCACCACCGGCGATAAGCCCCAGCGGATGCGACGCGTCATACAAAATCAGCACCTCTGTGAGGCCGTGACGATCCAGCCATTGGCGCAGTGGCGCAACCGAAAAACCCTGACAGGTCAGGCCATGGTCGAGAATAATGGCGGCCGGTGGCTGACGCAGCATCGGCGTCAGCGCCGTCAGATCGATCTCGCCGCTGTCGGTCAGGGTGATAAATCCGCCGCGCCGGCCCAGCCGCGCCACCAGCGCCGCCGTGGCAAAGTGCCCGCCGCAGACAGGCGACAGGGACCACACCCCATCTCCCGGTTCAGTCAGGGCGGCGATCATCGCCAGCGTGCAATGCACGCCCGACAGTGCGCGATACTCAATGTAAGGGGCGTCAAACAGCCGCTGTGCAGCGGCGGTAGCCTCTGCCTGTAGCCAGACCACCTCAGGAAACGCCTCAAACTGCATCCCGTTATAGTGCGCGGCATAGCAGCAGTCATCGTTAAGCAGGCCGTTGAAATAGTAACGGTCATAATGTCGGTTTTGCCCTACCCAACGCGCACTCTCCGACAACACATTTTCGTTCGCCGTCAGCGAAAGCGTCGTTTCACGCCGGCGCTTTGCAGCGGCAAACCGCTGCCTCAAACTATCGGCTTCACTCATCATCGGGTCGGACTGTACAATCAGCGACGTTTCCATATTTCTCTCAGCGTATTGGATCAAAATCAATAATCAGCATGTCGCGAAATGCCGCCCTGTGAGGATCGTCAGGATATAGCGGCGTCACATCGTGCAGCATCTTGCGGTCATCAAGCAGCAACGTGTCGAGAAACCCCTGCAATACTCGGGTCAACACCGGCCTGCCGTTACGGTCATACACTTCACTGGCGCCGCCTAATACATTGCGGCGTTGAATTAGATGCTGAAAAATATAATCATGCCCGTCAGCATGCCGCCCTTCCGGCGCTGCCAGACCCGCCTGCTGCGCATCACAACAGATACGCAGTTGGTGGCACGTCACCAACCAACGCCGATCGCCGACCAAACGAGTCAGTAACGCATGGTGGTGGGCCAGTAACCGACGAAGCACCGATGAAGAAATAAAATTGTCTTCACTGCGCGGATATAGACGCTTAATACCGCCTAATAGACCATTGACCTGTGAACTTTGAAAAAAATGACAGTCCTGTAACGGCGCAATCTCACCCTGCGGGCTAAGGCTGAATTTACAAATACGTCGCCGGCGTAGCCTGCTCCCTGGTAAATATTCATCAACAGGTAAATTATCCCATGTTGAAATCAGTGTTCCTTCCGCCGCCTCGTTATTGCTGAGACCAAGTTCGCAGGCAGAAAAATAGATAAAACCTCGCTCACGAAATATGGCTAATTTATCGTTAACCGGCATCACCAGGGCGCAACTATCTCCTGGGGAAATGTCATTTTCCATGGCTATCACGCTTAATATTGGGAGGTTAAAAAAACCTAGCAGAAAAACACCACGGCAACATATAAGCCACAAAAATATAATTAATGAAAGTGTAAATTAATGTGAAAGCTCATAGGTATCAAAACAAAAACAACAAAATAGCGCACAATATGTTTGTTAGGAAAACATATCGCGAGACAGCGTATTATTTACCCGCGCGCCGGAGGTAGAAGAAATATTAGCCAATAGCAAGGCGAATAATAAACTTTTCATGTCAGCGTTGATATAACACATTTAATTACGCCAATAAAACAGCGTAATCAGATGATGCCGCTAATTGGCGGATGGCCAACGAAACGCAACCCGACACGGCCGTTCGGTCGTCATCCCGCGCTTTTTCTTCACCTTGGCTATCCATCTCCACCCACCACTGCCCCAGCGCATCAATCAGCGGCACCAGCCGTTCTCCTGCCGGCGTCAGCGCATAGTCAACGCGCCGTGGGTAACCCTCAAACTCCGTGCGTTGCACAATACCGGTCTCCTCCAGCTTGCGCAGCTCCAGCGTCAGCATCTTGTGTGAGATCGTCGGATTATCCCGGCGCAGCTGGTTAAAACGTTTGACGCCGTCCTGCAGGTAGTAGATCAGCAACGCGGCCAGCGGCCGCTGAGAACCTGCATCACTTCTTCTATCGGGAACGGTTTGGTTCAGCGTAATAACCCGGCACCGGCCGTGCGAGCTGAAACTTGCCGGCTATCTGCCAAGTCCCGCCGCAGCCGGGGGGCATCATCTGCCCCGGCTGCGGGTAAAGTTCGATTTATTCAACAAAGCCGACTATATATTAACAACGGTCGCATTTTCTTCTTTATTTGCGATTAACCCTCTGTTTTTATTTTCAATGCAAGGCGCTATACAGAATTATGACAAACGATAAAGTCGTATTGGTGACGGGGTCAGGACGCGGTATTGGCGCAGCGACAGTATTACTGGCGGCAGAACGCGGCTATTCGATCTGTTTGAACTATTTAAACGATGAAAAATCCGCATTTAACGTTCGCGATCAAATTTTAAGCCGGGGTGGGAAATGCATCGCCGTGCGTGCCGATGTCGCCGATGAGCAGCAGGTCATCAGAATGTTTGATGATATCGATCGCCAACTGGGCACCATTACCCACCTGGTCAATAATGTCGGCATCCTGAAGCAAAAAATGGCGATGATTGATATGGATGGCGAGCGTTTCCGGCAAGTGCTGCTGACCAATGTCATGAGCCACTTTTATTGCTCACGCGAGGCGATAAAACGCATGTCGCTTTCCCGCGGGGGGCGCGGAGGCGCCATCGTCAACGTCTCATCCGGCGCAGCGAAAAGCGGCTCCCCGTTCGAATACGTCGATTATGCCGCGTCGAAAGGCGCCGTTGACACCTTTACCACCGGCCTGTCGAAAGAGGTCGCCGCTGACGGCATCCGGGTCAACTGCGTTCGTCCGGGCGGTATTTACACCGATATCCATGCCGACGGCGGCGAGGCGTTGCGGGTGGATCGGATTGCCAAAAACTTTCCGATGCAACGAGGCGGCACGCCTGAAGAAGTTGCCTATGCCATTCTTTGGCTGCTGAGCGATGAAGCGTCGTTTGTGACCGGCAGTTTTACCGACCTGTGCGGCGGGGTATAGCACTGCATCGTCGGAGCGTGATGCTGCCATGCGAACAGATTCGCCCCCTCACCAGGGGGCGTTACTTTCACCGGAATATAAACGCGCTATTCTCTGGCAGGCATAGGCCGGCGTGAAGCCTGTCTGAATGCCGGTTTGATGTCCCAGATGCGCTCTTCACGCCCCACCGCCAGTGCAAACAGCACGCCGCCAATGATGGAGAACAGGCCGAGAACGCCCCACGCCAGCGTCATATCGCTGCCGCCGCCCAGATGCTTCAGGTATCCGGCGACCAGCGGCCCGCCAAACTGCCCGATAAAATTGCTGCATGCGCCGACAAATGCCACGGCAGGAACCGCTTTCTTTGTCGGCAGAATCTCTGTCAGCCGGACATACACCAGCGGCACCAGCATCTTCATCGTCAGGCCGACGAACATGAACAGGGCAATCTGCATCCAGTAAAAAGAAAGCGGGACAAAGGCTGCCGCCGACAGGGCAATACCGCACAAGACGGTAGGGATGGCCGCATGCAGCCTTCGCTCCTGGTTGTACTTATCTGAACGTCTGGTGATGTACCAAATACCGACCATGGTCATCAGGAACGGCATGCCGCTGATTAAGCCGACGGTGAATTCGCTCAGCATGCCGTAACCTTTGAGAGCCGTCGGCAGCCAGAGCGTGAAGCCATACGCCAGCATGCTGTGTAGCGAATAGCCGATGAGCATCAGCCACAGCGCCGGTATTTTCAGGATTGTCCACCAGGGGTCCGATTTTTCCTTTATGTAGTTCGACTGCTCTGTCGCAAGCTCCTGTTGTATCTGTTCCCTGTCTTCGGTGCTCAGCCAGCGTGCGGCCTGAATACTCTTCGGCACCAGATAAAACCAGATGATGCAGAAAATCCACGCTGGCGCGCCCTCGATAACCATCATCATTCGCCAGTTATGATGCGCCAGGATCCAGCCCGAAATCGGCCCGGCAAGAAACGCCCCGGCGCCCAGGCTTAGGTTCCAGATGCCAAAAGCACGCCCGCGCTCCGACGTCATAAACCATTGCGCCAGAAACATCGCCGTCGCAGCCTGAATAGGGCCTTCGGCCAACCCGAGGAAAAAGCGGATCGCAACCAGTTCGCTGAAGTTGCGCGTTAGCCCGGTCAGCATGGCGCAGGCGCCGAACAGAAACAGGCTGATGCCGATGATTCTTCTGGAGCCAAAGCGCAGGGCCAGCCAGCCTGCGGTGAATTGCGTAGCCACATAGCCCCAGGCAAATGCGCCGCCAAGCCAGCCGGCCTCAACGGCGCTGAGCCTCATTTCCGCCGTAATATGGGGCAGCGCCATGCCTATATTGACCCGATCGAAAAAAGAAATTGTATACATAATAAAAACGGCGGGTAATATTATCGTCCAGCGTTTTTTCCCGATAAGGGCATTACCTTTTAGAGCATTATTACTCATGATAACTTCCTCGCTTGGCACAGATGTAGGGAGAGGAAAGGCTGATTCAAATTCCTTTTTATCGATCAGTTGGGTTTAATATTTTATTGATTAATGTCTGGCGGAGACGGCATATATTGAGGAACTTCTGCGGCAATAGGGATCACCATACCGCAGTGTTATATTCTTCCGGCGTCATATAACGTTATCGATTCATTGACCGTTCCCGCTACGCCCCGTATACAGCGGGGCGCAAAGTAATGTGCAGACCGGATTTTTATTCAGCCAGCGCACGCATTTGTTTAATAAGATCAGATTTACCTTCGAAGCCAATGCCCGGTAGTTCCGGCATGATAATGTGACCATCTTCGACCGTCACCGAGTCTGGGAAGCCGCCATAGGGCTGGAACAGATCCGGATAACTTTCGTTACCGCCCAGGCCGAGACCTGCCGCGATGTTCAGGGACATCTGGTGACCGCCGTGAGGGATGCAGCGTGACGGTGACCAGCCAAACTGCTCCAGTACGTCCAGCGTGCGCAGGTATTCAACCAGCCCATAAGAGAGCGCACAGTCAAACTGCAGATAGTCGCGATCCGGACGCATGCCGCCATAGCGCAGCAGGTTACGCGCATCCTGATGAGAAAAGAGGTTTTCACCGGTCGCCATCGGGCCAGGATAGAACTCTGCCAGCGCCGCCTGCAGGGAATAATCCAGCGGATCGCCCACTTCTTCATACCAGAACAACGGGTATTCACGCAGCATTTTGGCGTAGGCAATACCGGTTTCCAGATTGAAGCGGCCGTTAGCGTCAACGGCAAGGCGCGCTTCAGCGCCGATTTCGTCGAGAACAGCTTCAATGCGGCGACGATCCTCTTCCAGAGACGCCCCGCCAATTTTCATTTTAACTACGTTATAGCCGCGGTTCAGGTAGCCGCGCATCTCCTGACGCAAGGCGCTCAGGTCTTTGCCCGGGTAGTAGTAACCGCCAGCCGCGTAAACGAAGACGCGTGGATTGGCCGCAACGCCCTTTCTCTCTGCCAGCAGGCGAAATAGCGGTTGGTTGGCGATTTTTGCGGTGGCATCCCAGATGGCCATATCCAGCGTCCCGACCGCAACTGAGCGTTCACCGTGCCCGCCCGGTTTTTCATTGCTCATCATAACGTCCCAGATTTTATGCGGATCCAGGTTATCGCCCTGTGCGTTCAGCAGGCTTTCAGGCTCGGCCTCCAGAATACGGTTGCGGAAACGCTCACGGATCAGGCCCCCCTGACCGTAGCGGCCGTTAGAGTTAAAGCCGTACCCCACCACACGGCGTCCGTCCACCTCAACGTCAGTCACGACGGCAACCAGGCTGGTCGTCATTTTGCTGAAATCGATATACGCGTTGCGGATGGGGGAAGCGATGGGCTTGGTCATTTCTACAACGTCTAGAATACGCATGTTCTCTCCGGCAGTTTTTCGTCAAATGCAAACAAACTTGAGCGCCTACGAAAAGTGTTAGCTCATGCCAATTTATTATTGGCATAATGCACTCACGTAGAGTTAACGGACCTCGGTGTCCTGTCTTGTTTCATCATAGGCAGTTTATAAAACGCGAACTAATGCCAAAGAGGCAGCCTGTAATGCAAAATCGGCATCATCTAGAACTAACATGGCTTGAAGACTGTGTTGCGCTGGCTCAGTCACTCAATTTTTCCCGCGCGGCGGCTTCCCGATATGTGACACAGCCGGCATTCAGCCGGCGGATTATCTCGCTGGAAGAGTGGCTGGGGACTCCGCTTTTTGAAAGAAACCGACGCGGCGTCAGCCTGACGCGCGCCGGGGAGATCTTTGTCGCTCAGATTCCGGAGCTGATTCGCGCGCTCTATACCCTGCGTAGTGAAGCCATCGAAGCGGCGGGTGATGCCAAACCGGACGTTATTTTCTCCGCGACGCACTCACTGTCGTTCTCCTTTTTTCCGGCGCTGATGCGTAACAACGAGAAAATTGCCCGCTTCGGCTCATTCCGCCTGTTATCAGATACGCTCAGCGCCTGTGAGCGGATGATTGACAAAGGCGACGCGCAGTTTCTGCTGTGTTACTACCACCCTCACATGCATATCAACCTCGATCAGACCAAATACCTCAGCGTCCGACTCGGGCATGAAACATTACAGCCCTATTCAAAGTGCGATCCCGTCAATCGTCAGCCGCTCTGGCAGGCTGAGGGCGGAAAAAAATTTCCCTTTCTCTCGTTTTCCGCCGAATCCGGTCTGGGCAGGATCCTCTCCAACACCTCGCAGGTGAACCGCGCCAGACGTGGCATGGATACCGCCTTCACCGCCGATCTGGCGGCAACGTTATTAGCTATGGTCAAGGCCGGAGACGGTATTGCCTGGCTGCCGGAAAGCCTGGCGGCACCGGACGTCGCAGCCGGCACGATCGCCGTCGCGGCACCACAGAAGAGCGCATTATGGCTCCCGATTGACATCAGACTGTTCCGACCCGCCGCCCGAATGTCCAGAGCGGTGGAGGAGTTATGGGCGATCTTCGTGGACGAACAGATTTAGCATCACGCACTGGCCGGACAAGATACGGATAAACGTCAGCCATCACCTTCCTTCAGGGCAGAGCGCGTAGCAAATTGACGCTTTTATCAGCGTGGTCTAATTTATTTAACACGTTAAATAAAATGGGCGTCGGGCAATGGAACAGATCACTATCCCGCTATCTGCGGTTGAAGCGATAAGTGCAACGCTGTGGGAAGTCGCGCAGGCAAAAGCCGTCGTTATCCTCCACCCGGCGACGGCCGTGGTGCAGACGTTTTACTATGATTTTGCCCGCTACCTGAATGAACGCGGTTTTAACGTTATGACCTACGATTACCGGGGAACCGGCCGCTCGCGTGGCAACCTCCGCGAGTGTAAGGTTTCTATGGCGGACTGGATGGAAGAGGATGTCGGCCGCGTTACCGACTGGGCGGCATCGCGCTTTCCCGGCATGCCGCTGCTGGCCGTCGGACACAGCGTCGGCGGCCACGCCATCGTCTTATCCTCCGCAACGCGCGCGTTACAGGCGGCGGTGCTTATCGCCTCGCACGCCGGCGTGACCCGCACCATACAGGCCACGGTGGAAAAAATCCGCGTCTGGTGCATGTTGCGCCTGCTGGCTCCGGTGCTATGCCGCCTGTTTGGCTATATGCCCGCCCGGCGATTGGGCATCGGAGAAGATCTTCCCGGCCCCGTCATGCTGCAATGGAGCTACTGGAGCAGTCTGCCCGGTTATTTTTATGACGACCCGGCGATGAATGCCGGCCAGCGCGCCGCGCGGGTGGATATTCCGCTGCTGGTGCTGGGGTTTGATGACGATCCCTGGGCGAATCCGGGGGCGATAACGCGGCTGATTACCCCGCTTAAACATGCCATTATTGAGAGGCGCAGTTTCAAACCTGCCGACGCCGGCGTTGCCGCTATCGGCCATATGGGGTTCTTCCGCCAGCGCTGCGCCAAAACGCTGTGGCCTGTTGTCGGTGACTGGCTGTCAGAGAACATCACCTTACCCGGAAGCGAACATGAGTAAAACACAACCGCCGCGCTTCGTTTTCCTGCTCGGCCACGCACACAGGGCGCTTCAGCGCTGGATCGAGGCCAGGCCGGAAGCATGGGAAGATATCAGTTCCGCCCAGGTCGGGCTGCTGTTTTTCCTGCGCTCCGCCGGCATGGCAACCGTTGGCGAGGCGTCAACGGCATTGCGGGTGGCGCCTGCGGCCATCACCCGTTTATCCAAACGCATGCAGGCAACGGGATTGATCGACCGTATGGTTGACGAGCAGGATTCACGGAAAATGCGCCTGACGCTGACAGACGCCGGGGAAGCCGCCGGCCTGCAGGCGCACGCCGCGCTGCAACAGTTGAATACGCTGTTATCCGCACAGTTTAGCGAGGCCGAACTGATGGTAGTGGCGCGCTGGTTAAAGCAGGTCAGCACGTTGGACCCCAAGCCTGATTGATTCAGCCCGTGGCAAACTTCCCTCTTGTCATCATGCTACGCCGATTGACCCGATTACATCGCTTTATGTCCTGTGGACATATCACACTCCGGCATCTCCTCCACGTAAAGTAAAACACCTCGCAGCCGCTGCCGGAACAACACGCTATCGCGGCGGCCGCACCTGTTAACAAGATGACCCCCGGAGCAAACATGAAACTGACTCAAATCCGCAATGCCACGCTGGTGCTGGAATACGCCGGTAAAAAATTCCTGATTGACCCGATGCTCGCGGAAAAGGATGCCTGGGACGGCTTTGCCGGCAGCGCGCGCTCGCATCTGCGCAATCCGATGGTAGCCTTGCCCGTCGCCATTGAAGAACTGCTGGACGTTGATGCGGTGATTATCACCCATACCCATACCGACCACTGGGATGAGGCGGCGCAGCAGTTAGTGCCGAAAGACATGCTGATTTATACCCAGAACGAGAGCGATGCCGCCCTGATCCGTTCTCAGGGGTTCCTCAACGTCCGGGCGCTTGAAAGCGAAAACCGCTTCGTTGACGGACTGACCATTTTCACCACCGACGGCCAACACGGCAGCAACGATCTGTATGCCGATAGCGTTATGGCTGATTTGCTGGGTGACGCATGCGGCCTGGTATTTACCCATCACGATGAAAAAACGCTTTATATTGCCGGCGATACCATTTGGGTAAAACCGTATGTCAGAAGCCTGCAGCGCTTCCAGCCGGATGTTGTGGTGCTGAATACCGGAGATGCCGTTATCAATGACTACGGTTCGATCATTATGGGTAAAGAGGATACGCTGCGCACGCTGCAGATACTGCCTGAAACAACCGTCGTGGCCTCCCATATGGAGTCCATTAACCACTGCCTGCTGACCCGCGCGGAGTTACGCGAATATACGCTTGAACACGGTATTGAAGATAAGGTGCTGATTCCGGCCGATGGCGAAACCCTGGCGTTCTAATTCAGCCACCCTGCCGATTCTGCGGTAAAATATCATGCTGACAGGCTGCGGATATGCCGCAGCCTGTCGAAAACGATCGGTCACAACAACTGTGAGGTTCACGATGTCTGCGCTGAAGGTAGCGGTGATTGTCACCAATGGGTTCAGTCCGTTTCATTTTTCGGTGCCCTGTATTCTGTTTGGCACGGCGATGCCGGAACCGGACCTCTTTCAGGTGGATATCTGCGCGGAAATGCCGGGTGTCGTCCTGTCGGATATTGGCCTGTCCATCAATGTGGAACATGGACTGGAGCGACTCGACAGCGCGGATATTGTTATCGTGCCCTTCTGGCACGATCCGGATGAAAAACCCTCTCAGTTACTGCTGGATAAACTGGTCAGCACCTGGCAGCGCGGCGCTGAAGTGGTCGGCCTGTGTCTTGGCACTTACGTGCTGGCCTACAGCGGCTTGCTTGATCGGCACCGTGCGGCAACGCACTGGGAGTTTGAAAGCGACTTCACGCAGCGCTTCCCGGAGGTTCATCTGGACAGCAACTCGCTGTACACCACCGATGAACGTCTGATTACCTCTGCCGGTACGGCGGCCGGTATCGATTGCTGCCTCAATATTGTCCGCGACCATTACGGCACCGCCATTGCCAACCGGGTCGCCAGAAGAATGGTGGTCCCTCCATACCGGGAGGGCGGGCAGGCCCAGTTTATTGAACGCCCCATTCCGGTAAATACCCGCGACGGCAAAATCAACGAGCTTATCGATTATCTGCGGCGTAACCTGGCTAAGCCGCACGATCTCGACTCGCTGGCCCGCTTTGTCAATATGAGCAGACGCACGCTGACGCGCCACTTTGTGAAAGCCACCGGCATCCCGCTGGGCGAGTGGCTCAATGCCGAACGCCTGCAACGAAGCCAGGAACTGCTGGAAACGACCAATAACAGCATTGAAAGCGTGGCGGATGAGGCAGGGTTTCAGTCCCCCGTGTCTTTCAGGCAAAGTTTCAAGACCCGGTTTGGCGTCAGCCCCAGTGAATGGCGCCGGGCCTTTCGCGGCCCCGCCGCCATTGATGCCGGCTGAACACGCCCGGCATCATCTTTACCTTATCTTGCGCACCTCGGCCTCGCTTGCCGCCAGCACGCTGCCGTCCTGCGCTATCGGGGCCATAAAAGGCACCGGTTCGCCGCTACGCTTATCAATGAGCAGCGAATGCCGTTCACCCTGCGCGAACAGGTGCCGTTCTCCCCATTGCCGTAGCGCCACCACCACGGGAAACAGGCTCTCCCCCTTGTCCGTCAGCACATATTCCTGATACGCCGAACCATCTGACGCGCCCTGCATCTCGAGTACGCCGGCCTCAACCAGCTTACGTAACCGGTCGGCAAGAATATTGCGCGCCATCCCCAGGCTGCGCTGAAAATCCCCGAAGCGGCGCATGCCATCAAAGGCATCGCGAACGATCAGCAGCGACCAGCGGTCGCCAATCAGATCGACGCCGCGCGCTACCGGGCAGGGTTCATCGTTCATCGGTTTACGGGGCGGCATGGCATCTCCTCAATATCCGGCCGGATTCTGGTTGCATTTTAAAACTTCATAACCTAGCATTCAATCAGTTTCATTTTGAAACCAGACTAAAAGGACGTTGGAATATGAAGACTTCCCTGGCATCGCCGTTACCCTCCCCCCCAAACAATATGCAGGCTCATCCGGTAAAGATGCCCGGCAGCCTGGTGTGGCTGTTCGCCGTCGCCAGCGGGCTGAGCGTGGCGAACGTCTATTACGCGCAGCCTTTGCTTGATGCGCTGGCGCTGGACTTCGGCATCAGCCATGCGGCCGTCGGCGGCGTGATCACCGCCACGCAGCTCGGCTGCGCCCTGGCCCTGCTATTGCTGGTACCGCTGGGCGACCGGCTGGATCGCCGCCGCCTTATCACGCTACAGCTGTTTGCTCTCGCGGCCGCGCTTGTCGCGGTGGGGTTGGCGCGCTCCGCGCCCGCCCTGCTGACGGGCATGCTCGCCGTAGGCCTGCTGGGTACCGCGATGACGCAGGGGTTGATCGCCTATGCCGCAAGCGCCGCTGCACCGCATGAGCAAGGGCGCGTCGTGGGGGCGGCGCAAAGCGGCGTGTTTATCGGCCTGCTGCTGGCGCGGGTGTTTGCCGGAGGCATCAGCGATCTGGCGGGCTGGCGCGGCGTCTACCTGTGCGCCGCCGTGCTGATGCTGGCGATCGCGCTGCCGCTTTGGCGAAGGCTGCCACGCCTTCCGGCCACGCAGCCCAAGATGCGCTACCTAAGCCTGATCGTCTCAATGCTGACGCTGCTGCGGGAGGAAAAAGTACTGCAAGTGCGCGGCATGCTGGCGCTGCTGATGTTTGCCGCGTTCAATATCTTCTGGAGCGCGCTGGTATTGCCGTTGAGCGCGCCGCCTTACGGCTTCTCGCACACCGCCATCGGCGCTTTTGGCCTGGTCGGCGCGATTGGCGCGCTGGCTGCCGTGCGAGCCGGCCACTGGGCCGACCGGGGATATGCCCAACGCACCAGCGCGGCGGCGCTGGCGGCACTGCTGCTGGCCTGGTGGCCGCTGTCGCTGATGGCCTGGTCGCTGGGCGCGCTGATGATCGGCATCGTACTGCTTGATTTGGGGGGACAGGCGCTGCACGTCACCAATCAGAGCATGATTTTCCGCGCGCGTCCTGAGGCCCAGAGCCGGCTGGTCGGCCTTTACATGCTGTTCTACGCGCTCGGCAGCGGCCTGGGCGCCATCAGCACCACGGCGACCTACGCCTACGCCGGCTGGCGGGGCGTGTGCCTGCTCGGCGCTGCGGTCAGCCTGCTGGCGCTGGTATTCTGGTGGCTAACACGACATTACGGGACGAAAGCCACCGCATAATATCAGGGTCACAAAGCCCGCAAGAGTGCAGGTTGGTGCCGCTTCATAGCGGACAACGTTGCAGTAGGCCAAGGGTCAGTCATTGCCCCCGCCAAACAGACCGAGGATAAAATCACGTACGTGCACAATGCGCGGATTACGCATTGATGCCTTATTCCACACCAGATACAGATTGTTGGTCGGCGCATCTTCAGCCGGGGTGAGGGACACCAACGTTCCCGATGCCAGCGCATCAACGCACTGATAGTCAGGCAGCACGCTCCAGCCCTGCCCTTTAATCACCAGATCCTGAATGATGCGCAGATCGGGAATGGTTAACGCCGCCTGCAGGGTTGGCGCCAATTGAAACAGCGCGGTCCAGACAGGCCGAATCAGAGGCAGATCCTCGTCAAACGCAATCAGCGGGAGGCCGGCAAACTGTTCTGCAGTAGGGTGCGGCCCCAGCTGTTCAGCCATCTCTGGCGCCGACACCAGCAGAAAGCGCTCTGTCAACAGCCGGGCAAAACCGTGTGAACGCTCATCCGGCATCGAGGCGGTAATCGCCAGATCGGCCGTGGCATTATTTAACAGTGCGTAGATACGTTCCCGGTTGCCGGTATGAACCCGGATACGAAACCCTTGTCCCAACAGCGGGGCCAGTCCCGCCGCGATTCTGGAATAGATGAAATCAGACGGCCCGGCAATATGCACCGTTCCCCCCAGTTCGCCGCCGCTGCGGTAGGAGGCCATCCTGGTTTCCAACCCATCAATCATCGGACCGATCGCCCGCGCCAGCTCATCGGCCGCTTCCGTTGCGGTAACGCCGCGGGCGCGCCGTACAAACAGCGGTTTACCGACAAAGGCTTCCAACGCCTGAATGTGCAGCGATGCCGCAGGCTGCGTCATGCCCAGGGACTCGGCCGCCCGCGAGAACGACTGTAACCGGTAGGCCTCGATAAAGGTGCGCAGATGGTCGAGATGACTCATGTATCGTCTTCCTTTCAGCCGCGCCGGTGCATCGTCAGGCCTCGGCACGCCAAGACATAAAAATATTTATCACTGATAGATTAAATAATAATTTCTCATATTTCACAACGCTCTCTACTCTGCTGGCCAACGGCGGCCAATGGCCGTTTACCCTGATTCATCAAGAGAGATTGTCATGCCGCTCATCGTCTATATCTTTACGCTCAGCGCCTTTGCGCTGGGCCTGGCTGAATTCGTTCCTATCGGCCTGACTGACGTTATTGCCCAAAACCTGAACGTCAGCGTCGAACACGTCGGCCGCGCAGTGACCTGGTATGCCCTGGGCGCAACCTTTGCCGCACCGGTGCTGACCGCCTTAACGGCCAACTGGTCCCGCAAGCGGACCATGCTGACGACGATGCTGGTCTTCACCATTGGCAGTCTGGCCGCGGCGCTTGCCACCAGCATCTCGATGATGCTGATTGCGCGCTTTATTGCCGGGCTCGGACACGGTCTGTTCCTCGCGGTCGCCTCCAGCACGGCAGCGCGCCTCGTCGGCGCAAAGAAAGCCGGCAGCGCCGTCGCGGTGGTATTCGGCGGCTTCACGATAGCCATGGCGATCGGCGTCCCCATCAGTACTTATCTGGGCGGTATAAATACCTGGCGACCGGTACTCGGCGCGATTGCCGCATTCGGCGCCTTGGGTTTTCTGGGCCTGCTGCTGGGGATGAAGGAGCCACCCAGAAATGGGGAACATGCAGGTAGTGAGTCCGTTGCGCAGGCCCTGAAGGCTATCTTCCACCCGACCCTGTTGCTGGCTGCCTTGGTCACCGTCCTGGGCTATGCCGGTTCGTTCACGGCCTACACCTTTATCGCGCCGCTGCTGACCGACGTGACGCAGGTTAGCGCCGCCACCGTCAGCCTGTTTATGCTGGCCTACGGCGTGTTGGCGGCCATCGGCAACGTCATCGGCGGCAAAATAACCGACCGGATGGGCGTCAACCGCGCCAGCGTGATTGTTATCTCCGCCATTGCCCTGGTCGTGCTGGGAATGTGGCTCTTTGCCTCCTCGGCCGTAGCCATGGGCATACTGGTTGCCTTGCTGGGCCTGTTTAGCTTCGCTTCCGTACCGGCCCTGCAGGCCCGCCTTATCACTATCGCCGAACGGCATGCGCCGCACGCCCACGGCGTCGCTGCAGGTCTGAACATCGCGGGTTTCAACTCTGGCATCGCCCTGGGCTCTGTGCTGGGCGGCGTGACGATCGGTACCGTCGGCATCGGCTATACGGGCGTCACCGGCGCCATCGTCTCGACGCTGGGTCTGGCGCTACTGCTGGCCCTGATCGCTCGCAGTCGCGCCGCTGACTTTCGGACCGTTGCGGAGACAAGAGGCTGATTCCACGGCCGCAGCGGCACGCTCCGATGCCGGCTTCAGCAGCGGGCATAATGTCAGCACCCTGTGATGGTAGGGTGTGCCCCCTGCGCGGATGGAATCCACGCCGGGGGCAACGAGTTCCTGTCTGTTCTGAATAAGTTGACGGAGGCAAGCCTTCTCCCCGTCGCTCACAAACGGGGCGCAGAAATAAAATCCGTTAGGGCGTGTATTGCCGACAACCGATTTTTTTCCAATATCAGCATGTGCGTCGCTTCACCAATTTCAACCCATCTTTTTTCTGGTGAACCAGTTGCTCTCAGGAACCAGTCTTGTGCTAAATCAATGGGCACATCAATATCCCATTCACCGTGAATCAGAATGACGGGAACGTCGATATCTTTCGGATCGTAGTAAGGCTTATTTGCTGTCCAATATTCCCGTATATCCTGAATAGGGCCATTGCCTGATTTAAATGAGGCATGCGCACGTAATTCTGCGTCAGGTTCATCAGGTAAGGTACGCTCGACCCAGGCGTCAAAGGTTCCTGCGTGGATCAGGCTATCACGCTTGTCGGCAGGCGCCCCGCTCAGCCAGTGCTGCTTCGCCGCATGCATATTAACGATACGCCAGGCTCCCAACGCGTCCCCGGAATCAATGGGAACCGGTTTATGGCTGAGCCATTGAGGCGCAAGCAGGCCGAGACGGCGCACTTTTTCGTTATTTTTCGTTGTATAGGTTGCAGCGATAGTGCCTCCCCAGGACATACCAAAAATATTAAGTTGTTTCAGTTGTCTTGTGTTCAACAGAAAGTTCGCTGCGCAGGTAAAATCACGCACCGCGGTCTCCGTACGGCCCAGCGGCAGGCCAGAGCGTGTCGGCTGTGTCATCGCCTGTGGGCGGGTTGAACCGCCGTAACCCCGCACATCTACGGCGTACACATCAAACCCCGCGTAGGCCAGATGATCCATAAAAGAGGCGCCCGCAACCGGCGTATCATACAGACTGCCGGACGAATACGTTGCGCCGTGCACCATCAATAAGGTTTTTGATTCATCATAGGTCTGGTTTTTATCCAGACATTTTCTGATAACGTTCAATTCAATACCGTGGGTATCAGAAGGGATCAAAAAACTTTCGCTAAAAATTTGCTGCTCAGACATGTTGGCTCCTCATCTATAACGATAACCACCGTAATTTGCCTTCAGCATTTGCTTCGATTTTCCCTGCCGAGGCGCCGGGGAAATGGGTGGTAAATACGGTTGCGCCCGTCTCTACGGCGAATTCCAGCGCTTGGCGGCGCGAATGCAGAGACCGTTCGGGAAACTCACAAAACACCGAATTCCACTGAGGGAGCGCTATTTGTAGCGGATGATGCATAACATCTCCCCAGAAAAAGGCCGTTTCACCTTCTGAAGTAAAACTCAACGACAGGTGGTCATAGCTATGTCCTGGCGTGGAATGGAGCCGGAAGCCTGCCAATGGAAAATCGTCATCGCTGTTTATACGCATATCCGCACCGGCAGCGATAACCGGGGCGACGCTGTCTTCATAAACGAATTCGCTCGGCTGCCGTACGTTTTGAGGATCTGCATAAAACACACTCTCTTTCTGCGAAAAGAGATAGCGTGCGTTAGGAAAGGTAGGTACCCAGCGTCCTTCACGCAGCACGGTATTCCAGCCAACATGATCGACATGCAGGTGGGTATTAAAGACATAATCTACCTGCTCCGGCTCCACGCCGGCCTCACGAAGCCGGGCGAGATACGGCACATCCAGTTGATGGAACAGCGGGTTGTGAGGTCGTGATTTCCCATTACCGGACGCCGTATCAATCAGCAAGGTTAGCCCGTCGACCTGCAATAACCAGCTATGGGTACTTTGCGCCAGAGAGGTAAATCCATCGGAGAAAAAGTCGTCAGGCAATGCCTTTGCAGCGTCTTGCGCGATCTCGTCCTGCCATTGCGGATAGAGAAACGATCCCGGTATATTTTCCAACGCCAGCTCCGGGATTTTGCTTATCCGTGCACGGCCGATTTTATGCGTAGTAATAACAGACATAACTTTACTCACCTTCATGTTCACCCTATAACAGGTTTCATACTTACCGGTTTATCCCGCGAGAACAAGATAGGCGGCGGGGATGGATGGTTGCGGATTTCGCAACGATAGGCTGAGGTAAACAAGATTGGATAGGCTTACAATGATGCGCTCTTTTGTCCGGGTGGTGGATTCCGGCTCTTTTGTCAGCGCTGCCGGTCGGCTCAATATCCCCAAGTCCACCATCACCAGGCATATCCAGGCACTGGAGCATGAGCTGGGCGTGAAGCTGCTTAACCGTACTTCACGTACGTTAAACCTGACCGAGCAGGGGCGGATTTACTATCAGGGGACGTTACGGTTGCTGGAAAGCCTCGACATTCTGGATAGCAACGTGCAGATGTCAGCAATGCAACCTCGGGGGAAAATACGCGTAGAGATACCGAACGCCCTGGCCTATTGCCTGGTGATACCGGCGTTGCCCGATTTTCTGGCCCGCTATCCCGATATCCAGATCGAGGTCAGCGTCGGCAACCGAACGGTCAATCTGATCGAACAGAATATTGATTGTGTCATACGGATTGGTGAGCTGTATAACGACTCGCTGATTGCCCGCTCTTTAGGGGAACTGGCGCAGGTCACCTGCGCCAGCCGCCAATATATTGAGCGCGCCGGACTGCCGGTGCATCCTGCCGACCTGGCTCTGGGGCATACGCTGGTGCAGATTGTTTCCCCCCGCACCGGACAAATGGTGGTTAATGAGCTTTATCGTGACGGTCAGACAGAAAGAGTCAGCGCGCAGTGGCAGTTTGCGGTGAATGATTCCATGGGCGCGCGTACAGCCGCGCTTAATGGCTTGGGCGTAGTGACGACATACCGGTTTCTGGTGGAGGAATATCTATCAAACGGGCAAATGGTCGAGCTGTTTCCTGACTGGCACAACACGCCGATACCGATACATATCGCCTGGCCGGAAAATCGTCAGTTGCCCTCTAAAGTGCGTATTTTTATTGAGTGGGCCAGAAGCGTGTTTAACGCAGGCGAGTGACCCCGGCCCGGGGGAGATGGCGGTAAATCCCCTTCCCTGCTTTAGGCGGGCCACACTGTTCATGGGCCTGAATGCGATGACGCCCACTATCCGCCCTCAATTGCCGAATGGCCGTCGCGGACAAGCTCGGTTATCCAGTCAGCAAATGCGCGCACGGCCGGGGAGAGAAAACGCTGATGCGGATAAAGTAAGGTCACCGGTACGGCCGCAGACTGCCAGTCCACCAGAACTTCTATCAGCCGACCTTCCTGCAAATGTTCCGAAACCACGCGTTCGGCAAGTTGCGCCAGCCCAAATCCTTCAAGACACATTTTGATGTAAAGCCCGGTCTCATTAACGGCAACAGCGCCACTGACCGGAACCGACACTTTTTCACTGCCGCTGGCAAAACACATTTCCCCCGGGCGCCGGGTATGGCCTGAAAAATAATGGATGGCCCGATGCTGAGACAACTCTCCAGGCGTCTGCGGAGTACCGTGCTCTCTGAGATAGGCCGGAGAGGCACACGTCACCCAGCGAAACCGGCCGAGCGGGCGCGCAACGAGCGTGGAGTCATTCAGCTCTCCTGTCCGAATGACGCAATCCACCCCCTCCTGAACGAGATCGACCTGCCGATCGTTGACGCCTATCATCAGGTAGATATCCGGGTAGCGTCTGTAAAAGTCTTTCAGATTCGGCATAACGATGAAATGGGCGATGCCTCCGGGCATATCAACCCGTAAACGTCCCTGCGGCCGTTTTGCCGAATCCGTCAGGCTGGACTCCGTATGATCAATCAGCGCGAGTATTTCCCGACATTGCGCCAGATACTGTGCGCCTTCGCTCGTCAGGCTGACCCGCCGCGTTGTTCTGTTCAGCAGGCGCACCTGCAGATGTTTTTCAAGATTTTTAATCGTGCTGCTTACCGTTGAAGCCGGTAGGGAAAGGGTTTCCGCCGCGAGAATAAAGCTCCCGGCTTCCGCCACACGGACAAAAACATGCATTGCCTGGATACGATCCATATTCTTTTTCCATGAGCCACAATGAAGAAGCAACAGAAGCCCATTATTGTTCGTGATTACTGAATAATGAAAACAGTTTAGCTGCCTTTTTCGGAAGTATCGCTTTACGTACCTTTTACGTCACAACATTTAAAAAAGGTGAACTGAAGATGACTGATTATACCCGAAATATAGTGCAGACCGCTGACTCGCAGGCCCCCCGGACGCTGATCCGCGGAGCCACGGTTCTCAGCATGGACGACGATGTAGGTAATTTGGTTAGCGGCGATATTCTTATCGAAGGCAGCGCCATCACGGCCATAAATGAAAACATTGATGCCGGCGATGCCGTCGTTATCGACGCCCCCGGCATGATTGCCATGCCGGGAATGGTCGATACCCATCGCCACTCATGGGAGGGGCAGCTACGCCGGCTTAACCCGAATGCCGCAACGCTTGAAGACTACTGCAACGCAACGCACTACTCTTTTGCCAAATACTATCGCCCGGCAGACATGTATATCGGCAACCTGCTTACCGCTCTGGGCTGCATCGACGCCGGCATCACCACCGTTATTGATAATTCGCACAACAGCCGCACCGCCGCACACTCCGATGCTGCCGTCGAGGCGTTGCTTGACGCCGGTATTCGGTCCGTACACGCTTCCGGCGCGCCCGTATCCGGGGAGTGGGACAAGGCCCACTGGCCCGGCAATCTGGAGCGCCTGCAGGAAAAGTATTTTAAAAACGAGGATAACAGCCTGGTCTCGCTGGCCGTGATGGCACAGCTGGAACCTGAACTGTGGGCGGAAGCCCGACGACTGGGCCTGCCGATTATCACCGAGTTTTTCGGCGGAGATATGGCGGATGAACTGGAAGAACTGCACCAGAAAGGACTGCTGGGACCCGATAACATCTTTAACCACTGCACCGCGCTACCGGACGCCGGATGGAGAATCCTGCGTGAGGCCGGCGTACGGGTAAACGTATGCCCGCGCTCAGATGCGCACTATGGCATCGAGGACGGCATGTTCGCCATGCAGTCAGCATTACGTCACGGCATCAGCCCGGGGCTGAGCGTGGATAACGAAACGTCCTACAGCGGCGACATGTTTATGGAGATGCGGGTGGCATTCTACCTGCAGCGCGTTATGGGCATGCTACAGCAGCAGTGCTGCGGAAACAAACACCATCCGGTGACCCTACAGGCTCATAACCTATTGAAAGCCGCCACCGCAGACGGTGCTGCCTGTGCAGGTTTGCAGCACAAAATCGGCAGCCTGACGCCCGGAAAACAGGCGGACCTGATCCTTATCCGCGCTGAAGACATAAATCTTTACCCGTCAGGTAACGCATTCGGCACCGTGGTGCACGCGGCCGAACGCAGCAATATTGATACGGTCATGATTGGCGGGCGCGTCGTTAAACGCGACGGCAAAGTCTTGGACGTGGACAGCAAACGACTCCGTGCGGCGATCGACGAGTCCCGCCAGCATCTGTTTGCTGCCGCAGGCTACCAGCCTGACATTTTTGCTGAGGCCTTCCTGCCGCTCGAATCGGCCCGATAGGCGGTGCGAAATGAGTGCAGTCTATTATCTGCTGGCCATCGGCGCGGGACTGGGCATTACTTTGCAGACCACGCTGAACGGTCAGTTGGCTAAAGGCATCGGCGGGGATTCTGTCGCTGCGGCGCTGTTTTCTTTTACCGCCGGCGCGCTGTGCCTTGGCCTCTTTGCATTGATGCAGGGCGGGATAGCCGCTTCGTTGACAGCGATTCCTGCCCAGCCCTGGTGGAGCCTGCTGGGCGGCCTGCTTGGCGCCAGTGCGCTGCTGAGTTATGTCATACTTGCCCCCAGAGTCGGGTTGTCAGCTCTGCTGGGGCTCGCCATCGCCGGGCAGATTACCTCGTCGCTGGCCATCGATCATTTTGGACTGATGGGGTCCGTTGAACGCCCGTTTTCTCTTATCAAGCTGTGCGGGTCGGTGATTATGCTGGCTGGCCTGGCCATCGCCCTGTTCGGTGACCGATGGTCAGCGCTTTTCTCCGGCTGACTGCCGCGAACCAACGAATCCGATGCCTTAGACTGGCGCTTACCCAAGCGCCGCATTCCTGGCAAAGTTCAAGGAGCTTACGTGTGATGTGTTCACCGCACTCCATGCCACTTAGGACACAAATATGTTTAAAACCATAACCGGCACCACGAGTCTTCTAGGCGAGTGTCCAGTCTGGTGCGAAAAAACGAATCGCCTGTTTTGGACCGACATCCAGGGCTGCGAATTGTGTGCTCTTAACCTCGAAAGCGGTGATATTCACCGCAGGCCACTACCGGAGCCGCTGGGGTCATTTGCCCTTACGGCAGATAAAGACACGCTGCTGATGGGGCTGGCATCCTGTCTGGGATACTATAGCCTGACTACCGGTCATTTCACCAAAATGACAGACACGCCCGGCGTAGCAGGAACCCGGATCAATGACGGCCGCTGCGACCGTATGGGCAACTTTGTTTTCAGCACGATGTCCGCAGGAGAGCCAGTGCAACCTGTAGGCAGGTTTCACCGAGTCAACGCGACAACGCTTGAGACAGAAACGCTGGCTCTTCCTGACGTGGCGATCCCAAACAGTATCTGTTTCAGTCCGGACGGCGCGACCATGTACTACGCGGATTCCCTGCAAGGCTGCATTTTCTGCTGCGATTACCCTTCACTGGAAAATCAGCGGGTGTTCACAAAAATCAACGGTCCAGGCGCACCAGATGGCTCTTGCATTGATGCTGAAGGTTTTCTCTGGAATGCGGAATGGGGCGGTCGCAGAGTGGTGCGTTACACGGATGACGGAAACATTGACTGCGTGATCGAATCACCCTGTGTTCAGACCACTTGCCCGGTGTTCGCGGGGCCCAACTATGCAACGCTTTACTGCACAAGCGCCCGAACAGGGCTGGATAAACCGGCAGTCAGTGATGGTGCGCTGATAAAAACCGCAGCAGTTATTTCTGCGGGAATGCCTGAAGTCAGGTTTGCCGGGTTAATGGCACGATGAAGTCTCTTCTGTTTAGTTGGCGAAATCAGTCGATCACCCTTCATCGTGCTTTTCATTTTTCTACGGGTTCCTCTGTCCCTGGGTCAGGATAACGTACGTTGGCTTGAAGTAAAAACCGCCCCCTCTTCCTCGTAAGGCGTGAGGGGGTTATCACCCCAACTTAGAACCACGCCTCAAACATGCCGCCGATATTCAGCGAATCCAGCCGCTCATTGCTGGTGCCCTCGACGCTGGCGGTATGCTGGTTATCCACCTGGCCACCGGTCACGTAGAAGCGCAGCATCGGACGGAACTCCGGCCCCATGCCGATGGCGATGTTCTGTGACAGCGTCAGCTTCCAGCCCTTGTTATCCCCCCCCGATCATAATCCACGCGCTGGTAGCCCGCTTCCAACCAGGTGGAGTGCACATCGTTCCAGAAATACATCGGCCGCACGATGGCGCCGTAGTTTTTACGGTTGTCGGTGTTGTCCTTGCCGTTGTCGTAATCATGGAAGGCCAGCAGATATTCGATCTGCGCCTGCCGGGTGAATTTATGGCTGCCCTCGAAGCTGGCGTAGACCGTGGTCAGGTCGTCGGTTTTGTTGTAGACGCTGTTATCCGCGTTGTCGGAGTAGCGCAGGATGAGCTTGTTCACCCCGCTGTCGTTGGTGTGGCTCAGCACCAGCCCGCCCTGCCAGGCATCGAGCCGCTCATCGCTATCCACCGCTTTCGAGTCAAAGCCGTAGTTGGCGTACACTTCAACGTCGATCGGCCCGGCCTTGATGCCGTGGGTTTTGGTGGTCAGCGCGTAGTGGCCGTTATCGCCGGTATCGGAGCTGCCCGTGCAGGTGATGCGTGACGGGTTCGTCTCATCGGCCATCACTTCCGGGCTGCAGGACTCCACCTGCGACACCGCCGCCACGTCAAACAGTACGCCGCCAATATCAAAGTTCTTCACCCCGGCCCCCTGGCCGTCGTGGTTCATCCAGAAGTAGTCGTTGATCCCCTGCTGCGGACGTTGGTGGAAGTCGCGGCCAGCCCAGATATAGGCATTCGGGTTTGATTCGAGGACGTTAGTGACGCCGACGTAGGCTTTTTTCAGGCTCACTTCGTCGCTCCAGTGGTCGAACATCACGTTAAGGTCCCAGATCGCCCCTTGGGCGCTTTTGAAAGCTTTGCCGATCTGGAATTCGCCGCCGTTGCTTTCGTTACCCAGACGGCCGATCGCCGAGGCGCCGTTATAGGAACCGTCGACGCCGACATATTTCTGATCGCCGCTCTGGAAGTGGGCGCCATAACGGGCGTAGCCGCTGAACTTGAGGCCGAATGGAATCGCCGAATCCGGTGAGGACGCGGTGGTTTGCGGGTTGGTAAGGACATCAATCTTTTTATCGGCTGCAGCGTCAATTTTCACCTGCCGTTCAGCCAGCGCTTTATCGACCGCTTTAGCAACGATGGCGTCAATCTGTTCCTGAGTGAATTCCTGCGCCAGTACGGAAACCGGGCACAGCGCGGCGATAGCCGCCATAGCTAAAGGGATTTTATTTACAGTTTTCATGGCTATCTCAAATTCATTATATTTTCAGAAAATAACCATCCCGTCCTGGTGTGAATACAAACAATGCCACCAAAACAAGTTGATTTTATTTTTATGTCGTAGAGGTACAGTTAAATAATTAGCGTAACAAGGTCCTCCCCAGTCAGAATAATTAGTTATTAATATTGATAGGAGTGAGTAAAGCATAACGATAAGCCACACGCCTGCACGGTGTTTATCGGATGCTCTTGAGCGTGCACCGTAATTAATTCACAGGTTGCGCGCACAATCAGCCAGGGACAGATTTAGTTCCCCTGGCTAATGTTGCATTGATTACCTTGGTTAGAACTTTCAGCCCTTAATTAAAGCGTGACTCACTGGCCTCCCAGCTATACGTATCATCCGCCATTAATAAATCACCAAGTTCCTGATATTCGAAGTTATAAAATTCCGCGCTGGCGGCATAGCCGGAGTAGTCTACGACCGCAAGGCCAACGAACGCCCCGGTAAAGAACCCGCCATAACTTTGCAGTACATAGTCGTCTGAAAGAATTGCGGCATCTAGTTTGACCGGAATCTCCGTGAAGTTAACCCCATCAAAACTATACTCATACGTATAACTTTCCTTTCTCACCTTGGTGCGGAACCAGACATATTCGCTATCTGCTGGAATCTTGATCGCATTATCTTTCAAGTATGAGATGTATTTACCACGATTATTCTCCCCGACTTCGATAACTGGCCCGTTAATTTCATTCCAGGTAATAAAAATAAAGCTCCAGTGACGATCGTTATAGTAATTCGTCAATCCCGCCATTTGCTGATAATTAGATGGATCGAATTTAACTTTAACTTGCGCATCAAAATAAAATGCCTGCCAGCGCCGGGCAATAAGCGATAGATCATGAGTATTCGCTAAAGAGCCCTGCCCAATTAACGTCAGTTTGCCATCGCCTGTGGTACCCATTTTTTCCGTGAACGGGACACGGAGCGTATTCCAGTTGGGATCGAGTGTCGCCGTATTAAACTCATCTTGCTGACTATGATCTGGTGCACTTTGAGTGTAAATAGCATCGCTTGGCCCTTCGACAAACGTTTTTCCTCCGTGGCCGCCTTCAATACGTGGCCAGCCATCTTCATCCCAAAAAACTTTTTGGATAGACGTTTCCCTGCCAAGCGTTGACCAACCACGGGGATCATAGACAGACTCACCGGCATGATTCCAGGGACGCGCACAGAGCGAGGCGTAATACCATTCGCCTTTCGGGGTTGATACCAAACTGCCGTGCCCCTGTTTTTGGATGTAGCTGTCTGGCGTATCTACGTTGGTTAAGAACACCTCCCCTGGCGCGGTGGCAAAACTGTCGGCGTCCAGATTTTTTGAACGAGCAACAACTTCCTGATGGGTAAATACGGTTCCCCCCTGAGCGGCAAAAAGATAATAATATCCGTTCAGTTTGTAGAGATGCGGCCCTTCGACAAGTGCAACGGCAGTGCCGCGATAAATGGTGCGCGCCGTTTCTGGTTTGAGTTTCAGCGTGTTGGCATCAAACTCGGTCAACGTAATGCCATTAAAAGGGTGACGGTACTCGCGATGGTCCCAGGTTTGTTGTACTAAATATTTACGGCCATCATCGTCATGGAAAAGTGAAGCATCAAAGCCGACGCCATTAAGTTTGATGGGATCGGTCCATGGGCCACGAATATCGGTTGCGGTGGTCAGGTAGTTGGTCATGTCTTTAAAGGCACCCTCGGTGACTTTCACATCCGTATAAACCAACCAGAATTTTTCATCGGCATAAGAGAGAGCCGGGGCCCAAATCCCCCCTGATGAAGGATTCCCTTTCATATCTAAAAGCGCGGTTGTTGACAATGGACTCGGGAGAAGATTCCAGTGCTCCAGGTCTTTTGACTCATGTAAACGCACGCCGGGAAACCACTCAAAGGTAGAGTTTGCGATATAGTAAGTGTCCTCTACACGGATAATACTTGGGTCTGCATTGAATCCAGGTAAGATAGGGTTTTTAATCAGTGACATAGGGCTTTACCTTTTTCAAAGAGTTTATTTTCTATATTTATAAAATGTTTATAACTATATCCGTATTTCATCAAGCCGACGGTTGATATCCGTGATGTTTTTATCTGAGATGGGATATAGCTGAATGATAATCATCGACACAAAGGCTAACGCGATGGGGATCCAAATCGCGGTCATATTTATTCCGGCGATCGCATTGGCATCCTGTTGCGCGCCTGTTTCGTTAAAACCATAAGCGGCCAGCAGCCAAAGCGGAACGGCGCCGCCGAGAGTAAAACCAATCTTGAAAAACAGCCCCATAATGGCATTAATAATTGCGGCATTTCGCTTACCTGATTTCAATTCACCATAAGCGATAACCTCAGGGACAAGCGCCCACATGAAACCGGTAGCTGACGTTAAACCCCACTGTTTAATAAATGTAGCGATATAAGCAAGCCAGAGCGCATCGTGCATACCATCGAGTGACCAGATGTATGTCAAAAACTCACCGACAATAAACATGCCGAGAAAAAGATGGAAGAACCCTTTTTTGCCAAATACTTTCTTTAGTCTCGGCCAAAAAACCGGGAATAAAATACCCGGAATCGAGGCTACGAGGCCAACGGCCCCCATCCATTCTGAATGGCCGACAACAAACTGATTGAAAAAACCATTAACCGTGTTCATGAAAAACATAAATGTAAAAGCCAACATGAAGAAAATGCCAAGAATGACAAGCGGCCGATTATTTTTGAGTTCAAGGAATAAATCTGTCGCTTTTACATTGGCAGACTGTTCCGCTGTAGCGACCACACGTTCTTTGGTTAATTTATAACAGAGAAAAAGCGCCACCGCCCCGACAATCATATAAACGGAGTAAACGCCAAACCACGCGTAGCTGGCTGATGGATCGGTATAGTTCCCCAGCTCAAGCTCAAGTCCGAAAAATCCGGTATCCTTGATGCTGCGATCTTTGGGAGCGGCCATTTGTACAAACATTGGAAATAAGGTATAGACAAGAAGATTGGCGCTGTTGGCCAGCATCATTCGCGTACTGGTCAGTTTATCAATAGAGCCTGGATCCCTTGTTAGTGAGGCATTAAGAGAGCCATAAGGGATATTAACAACCGAATAAAGCAGATCCAGTGCAAGGTAGACGACAAAGGCAAAAGGAACGGAACCACTCACTTCGGGAATAGGCGCAAAAAGCAAAGCGGAGAGAATAACGAGTGGAATACCTGCCCTTAAAAGCCAAGGTCGATATTTCCCGGCCATTGAACTCCTTTTATCAACAAACGTCCCCACCATGGGATCCCAAAATACATTAATAATCCTGACAAAAAGAAATATAAACCCTGCTGCTGCAGTGCTGATTGCATTTACCGTCAACATGTGAAGAGCAAGAAAACCGCCTATTGTCCCAAAAACAAGGTTTTGGGCAAAGTCACCCAGTCCATAACCAATGCGTTCTCCACGCGTTAGTTTATGGTACTCATCGTGCCGACTTTGCATTATGTTTCCACTCATTTTAATCACATCTCCTGCCTGTTTTGTGAATGCGGAATACTTTCTGACACAGATTACAGCCGGGGATCTATTACGTTTTTATATTTATCAGTTATGTTTTTTTATTTCCGTGAGCCTTGTGACAAAGGTCTATATAGACAACCTCCTCAACGTGTTGATTGCAGCCACTCGCAACTTCCACAGTAGCTTAACGTATCAAGTAAAATCTATATTTTTCTAACCTCTTGCCGTTTTACAGCGAAAAAACGAATTCCCTGCATGGCAATTAGTACGTTAAATATATAAGCGTGTTTTTTGAGAGGTAGTTCACATTTGAGCATTATCTTAATCACAGAGTGAAATAACATAATTGAGCAACCGGTCAGGAAAGTACAGGATAATAATTCCCTCCACCAACCGGGTGGCGAAAATCATGTTCTGTAGGCGGCCGCGAAGGTGATGGCTTGCTGCTTAATGCTGATTTACGCCAGCAGCACCGAGCGCTTTTGATGCCAACGTACGTCGTCAGAGCACCGATGCCGGCATCAGTAGAGGGAACAACGTCAGCAATATGCTGATTTTCATGGTGTGCACGCCTGCATGGATAGAATCCACACAGGGTGCTACGACATGGTCAGAAAGGCAGCAAAGAAGTCTTTATTGGATTATGAAAATTTATGCAGCCCCCTCAACCTCAGGTTGTGGGGATCTCAACAGAGAAATCGAAGCCAAGTAACCCAGCCTCTTCCACTCTGCGTTTGAATGCATCCGTCACAAAGACACGGCTGATATCTTCTTCAATAGAAAATAGGTACTCATCGGTGATGTTATCCACCTTAAGAACCGGTTTTCTAATCAGAAATTTGCCCTCAGCCTCTCGGAATAATGCGTTTTCCCGATCAAAACATCCCGCAAGGACATTCGTAGGGTGGTACCCTAAAAAGGCCTTCCTTTTACTGTCAGTTGAAACCGGTAAAACTTCGCCCCGAGGAAGTAGAATATCCCTCAAAACATCCAAAGCATGCTCACTTAGAACAAAAAAGGGGGATAAAGCGCTACTGAAGTCAAACTGGTAGTTCCGCTTTCCCGTATCATTGCTACGTAGCTCTAGCCTGATAGGTGTGTAATTACTCAACGGCTTCCAGTTAGCGCTTCGCACTCGCCCCATGATACTTTCCTCCCCCTCAGGATAATCCTGAATAAAGGAGCAAAAGTTAGTCACGTCAGATCCTAGTAAATATATTTTTTTCATAACAACACCGTGTACCAGCTGGCACTTCTATCCGCTGAAAGTAACGTTTCTCGCATTAGCTGCAGTTCATCCAAGACACCTTGCTTACCACCAAATTCATGCGCATCCAAGATATGTTGATTCACTGCATCCAAATACTTATCCGGATGCTTGCCATTATGCAATATC
Source organism: Serratia rhizosphaerae (assembly GCF_009817885.1). Classification (NCBI taxonomy): domain Bacteria; kingdom Pseudomonadati; phylum Pseudomonadota; class Gammaproteobacteria; order Enterobacterales; family Yersiniaceae; genus Serratia; species Serratia rhizosphaerae. The sequence goes on along the minus strand of NZ_CP041764.1, from coordinate 3,519,589 downwards.
CCAAGCAAATCGTCCGTGTTGTTCCTATTTGGCAGGAACACGCCATTTTCTGCGCCATTGATATCAATGTCGTGCCGTTTCAGTATGTCTCGGGCAGGTCTTGCACCCTTCGCTGTTTCCGGGACGATATGGTGCGCAGCTGAATTTGCAGGACGCGGTGTACCCGCCTTTTCCATACTCTTGGCCAATGCACAGCTGGTCAAACCCAGCGGGTCAATCCATCCGAGTGGATTCGGCGTATACTGATACAGGTTCAGCCCACCGCGCAGCCCTATCGGGTCTTGTGTGGTAAAACGCCCCACCTCCGGCTCGTAGTAACGGAACAGATTATAATGCAGCCCGCTTTCGTCATCCTGGTACTGGCCGGCATAACGCAACGGTTGGTCAACGAGCGCGTCCTTACGCCGTTCGGCGCCGGTGACCGTCTGCCCCTGCAGTTTGCCGAAGGTGTCGTAGTTGCCTGACCAGCGCAGGTTACCCTCGGCGTCGGTCACCTCCAGTGGTGCGCCGTTGAGGTCGGTGTGCAGCCAGTAGATATCTGCCTGCTGGCCATCGCCCGCCTGCTCGAGGGCCGCCAGCGGCGTCCAGGCATTGGCCGGGTCATAGCACCAGGTGCGGCGCGTGCCGTTGTCCCGCTGCGCCTGCAGCAGTCGGTAGCCCTCCCATAAAAAGCGCGTCGTTTCCGGCGCTTTCCCCTTGCAGGTTACCGTTTTGCGCGTGCGGCGCCCCAGCGCGTCATAGTGATACTGCGCCTCAAAATCGCCCTGCGGGCCGCGGTCGTGCGCCTTTATCAGCCGGTTGTCCGCATCATAGACGTAGTGCTGTTGATAGATACCGTTGCGCCGGCTGGTCAGGTTGCCCCAGCCGTCATAGCGGTAAAACATCCGCTGCCAGTATTCGAGACGGTTATCGACCACCGGCGCCGGCGGCAGCTCGGCATCAGGGTCTCGGCTGACGCGCTGCTCACCAATCAGGTTATCCGCCAGGTCGTAGCGCAGCCGGTGGCCGGGCTTGCCCTGCTGCGCCTCGCGGTGCTGCAGCAGGCGTCCTTCCGCGTCGTAGCCATAATGAATCTCGCCGCGCAGCGCGTCACTGACACCTTCCAGCTCGCCGCGGCCGGTATAGCGGAACGTGCGCCACAGCACGCCCTCTTCCGGTTTGCTGATGCGCCCGAATGCGCTGCTCTGCCCACTGCGCCGCCCCAGCGCATCGTATTGGCGCTGCTGCTGCAGCGCGCCCTGGGTACGACCGGTTTCCCGGTGCAGCCGGTCGCGGCTGAACTCGCTCACCAGTTGCTGGTTGAACCTGATGGCGCTGGCATGGCCGGAGCCGTAACGGAGCCACTGCAGTTGGTCGCCCTGCGGCAGCGTCAACGCCTGCAGGTTGGACAAGACATCCCACTGGTACTGCAGCTCACCGTTAACGCCCTGCTCGCTCAGCAGGTTGCCGGCCCTGTCGTAGCACAGCTGTACGCTGTCCGGCTCGATACCCAGCGCGATGCCGGCAGCGGTCGGCGTACGCGTCAGGCGGTTCATGCGCCCGGCCTCATCGTAATGATAATGCCACTCGGCGCTGTCGTTGGCGCGCCAGGTCAGTTGGCCGGCTTCGTCATAACGGAACTGATGCAGGCGTTGTGCAGGCGGCGCCTGCGGGTCGAGCGGCCCGGTTTCCCGCAGCTCGCTCAACTGCCCCGCAGAGCTGTAACGATAATAGCGGTCGGTGCTATCCGGCCGCCGTTCAATCATCAGCCGGCCAACCGCATCGTGGCTGAACTGGTAGTCCCCACCGTTGCCATTTTCCAGTCTTGTCAACCAGCCGCGGCAGTTGTAGTGATAGCGGCGCGTGCGCTGGATGCGGTCGGTGACACTGACCGGCTGTCCCAGCAGGTTGTACTGCCAGCGCGTCTCACTGCCGAGCGGGTCCTGGTGTCGGGCCAGCTGGCCCTGCGCGCTCCAGTCGAAACGTTCTTCGCTGCCGTCGGGATGCAGCAGCGTCTGCAGCCGGCCGGCTCGGTCCCAGCGGTAACGGGTCAGGTGGCCTTCCGCGTCGGTGCGATGCGTCAGCTGGCCCAGCGCGTCATAGGCGTAGGCGGTGACGCTGCCGGAACAGTCGGTATAGCGCGTCAGCAATCCCTGCGCGTTCCAGGTCAGTTTCACCTCGCCGCCCAGCGCATCAATGACGCGTGCCGGCAGGCTCTCTTCCTCGTCGGGATAGTGGTAACGGGTGACATTGCCCAACGCATCAATCTGCTGCGTCGGGCGTCCCTGGGTGTCCCAGTGCTGAAACGCCTGACTACCGTCCGGGTAGGTGACCGAGAACAGACGCCCGCTGTTGCGGGAATACTGGTAAGTGGTGGTGCGGTCCAGCGGGTCGGTCTCGCTCAGCAGGCGGCCGTACCGGTCCCACTCGCTCTGACGCTGCGCACCGCCCGGCAGCACCACGCCGCACAGCTCGCCCCGTTCATAGATAAACGCCGATTTTCTGCTGTCAAAGTCGGTGAACTGCGCCACGTTGTCGTCATCGTCCAACTGCCACAGCGCCCGTGCGCCGTCGTCGCGCACCGCCCGCCGTGTGCCGTTGGCAAAGTCATAATAGAGCGCCAACTGCTCGCCGGCGCTGTTACGGTAGGCCGCCACGCGCGGTAGGCCGTCAATCTCCTGCCAGCGGTACTCGTTCAGCAGGCCGTTGTGGTCCTGATGACTGACCATCAGCCCATCCTGCCAGCCAAAGCGCCGGGTGACTTCGCCGGCGCGGTTGCGGACGCTAATCAGCTGCCCCTCATCATCGTAACCGTAGTGCACCAGCGGCAGCTCGCCGTCCGGGGTAAACAGCAGCACCGTGCTCAGGCGGGACAGTCCGTTGGCGGTGGTCAGGTAGCGGCACGCCAGCCGCTGGCCGGCGCTGTCGACCAGTTCGGTCAGCCGGCCATGGTCATCGTGGAACAGGGAAATCGTGTTGCCGGTGAGGTCAGTCAGCATCTGCAGCCGGCTCGGCTCATCACTCAGCGCCGGGTAGTGCCAGGCCTGTTCGCTGACGTCGAACACCTGCCAGCTGCCATCACTGTTGTGCATCAGCCAGCACTTTTCCGCTTCGCAGTAGGTTTTATGGCCACGCGGCACCATCGGGAAGGAGACGTAGTCGCCGGACGGCGCGCGCCACACCAGGCCATCCTGGTAGCGCTTAAGGCTGCTTTCCCAGAACAGGCTCCAACCGCGACCCAGCACGCTCTGTGCCGGGTTACCGCTGCGCCAGTAGCGCTGCCACTCAACCGGCAGCCGCGACGGCAGCACAAAGTCCAGCTCATCGTCGCCGGACAGGAACTTCTGGCCGCTGATGATATCTATCGGCCGGGCAATAATGCCGGCGGCGGTCGTGGCGGTCATCAGCGTGCCAAACCGGCAGGCCGTACGTCCCAGTTTATTGATGCCGGGCGCCTTGCTCAGCATTTTCCCGAGCGCCCCCAGCTTGCTGGCCGCCCCGCCGACGCCGCCTACCAAACCGGCAAACAGCAGCGTCAGGTCGGAGATTTTATACAGCCAGTCCGGCACTTCCGGTTTTATCGGCAAGGTGGCGACGGTGCCGCCGCCGATGCGCACGTTGGGCGAGCCTTCTATCACCTGGGCGTCGCAGTTGGTTTTATCCCCCACGCGCGCCGCCGGCTGGCCGTTGATAAACACCTTGTCCGAGCCCTGCGCCATCTGCATGCTGGGGCCGTCCTGGTCACAGGCGACCTGACTGACGGTAGCGATGGCCGCCGGCTTGCCATTGATGAGCACATCCGGCGAGCCAGTCAGGATTTTCCCGGCCGGCGTCAGGCTCCCTGCACCGGCCTCCGCAATGCCGTCGCGCGCCCTGGTCGCCAGCTCCCCGGTGAGATAGCCCACCGCCAGGCTGGCGCCCACCAGTAATACGCCGACGCCCACGCAGGACGCCGCCAGACCGGCAACAAACAGCGCACCCGCCGCCACCGCGCCGGCGGCGGCAATCAGACCGCCGACCAGCGTGCCGCCAATCATCCCCGCCAGTGCATGGGAGTGGCCAATCGCATCGCCGACGCGTGCCGCTTCACTCATGGCACGTTCCTTATTGGGCCAGATACTCGGGAGATATTGAAGGAGACGGGATCAGCATTGTCCGCCGACAGTGACTTGACGGTACAAACAAAATATCCAATTAGCGGGGTAACACAGCTGCGGGAAAAAACAGGCATCGTACAAGTTCCTTTTGCTAAATAATGACTCAGGCATCGAGTTGTTCCATCACATCGAGCCTTGATAATACCATCGGCGATACCATAAAAAATTACCGGTTTCTAAGACAAAAATTACCGGAAAGCAAACAAAAAAAGCCCGCGATTACGCGGGCTTAGTCGATGTTTTACTGCTTTATGTGCAGGCTATGACGTTAAATCATTCCCACTCGATCGTCGCCGGCGGCTTGCCGCTGATGTCGTACACCACGCGGGAGATGCCGTCTACTTCGTTGATGATGCGGTTGGAAACGCGGCCGAGGAACTCATACGGCAGGTGCGCCCAGTGCGCGGTCATAAAGTCGATGGTTTCCACCGCACGCAGCGAAACAACCCAGTCGTATTTACGGCCGTCGCCCATCACGCCGACGGAGCGCACCGGCAGGAACACGGTGAACGCCTGGCTGACCTTGTTGTACAGGTCGGCTTTGTGCAGCTCTTCGATGAAGATGGCGTCGGCACGGCGCAGCAGGTCGCAGTACTCTTTCTTCACTTCGCCCAGCACGCGCACGCCCAGACCCGGCCCCGGGAACGGGTGACGGTACAGCATGTCGTAAGGCAGGCCCAGCTCCAGACCGATCTTGCGCACTTCGTCTTTGAACAGCTCTTTCAGCGGCTCGACCAGGCCCAGCTTCATCTCTTTCGGCAGGCCGCCCACGTTGTGGTGCGACTTGATCACGTGCGCTTTACCGGTGGCGGAAGCGGCAGATTCGATCACGTCAGGATAGATGGTGCCCTGCGCCAGCCATTTCACCTGCTCTTGCTTGCAGGCTTCTTCGTCAAACACTTCCACGAACACGCGGCCGATGATTTTACGCTTGGCTTCCGGCTCGTCCACGCCCGCCAGCGCGCTCAGGAAGCGCTCTTCCGCCGGCACGTGCACGATGTTCAGGCCGAAGTGGTCGCCGAACATTTCCATCACCTGGTTGGCTTCGTTCAGGCGCAGCAGGCCGTTGTCGACGAAGACGCAGGTCAGGCGCTTGCCAATGGCGCGGTGCAGCAGCATCGCGGTAACGGAAGAGTCCACGCCGCCGGACAGGCCGAGGATCACGTGGTCTTCACCCACCTGCTCGCGGATGCGTTCAACCGCATCTTCGATGATGGTGGCCGGCGTCCACAGCGCTTCACACTGGCAGATATCCAGCACAAAACGCTCCAGCATGCGCTGGCCCTGACGGGTATGGGTCACTTCCGGGTGGAACTGCACGCCGTAGAAGCGTTTTTCTTCGTTGGCCATAATGGCGAACGGGCAGGTGTCGGTGCTGGCAACGGTCACAAAGTCGGACGGGATGGCGGTGACTTTGTCGCCGTGGCTCATCCACACGTCCAGCAGCGGTTTGCCTGCCGGGCTGATGGCGTCTTCGATGTCGCGGATCAGTGCGCTTTCGGTGGTCACTTCCACCTGCGCATAGCCGAACTCACGCTCGTTGGAGCCTTGTACGTGGCCGCCCAGCTGCATCGCCATGGTCTGCATGCCGTAGCACACGCCCAGCACCGGTACGCCGGCGTTGAAGACGTATTCCGGCGCGCGCGGGCTGTTATGTTCGGTGGTGCTTTCCGGGCCGCCGGAAAGGATGATGCCGCTCGGGTTGAATTCGCGGATCTGCTCTTCGCTGACGTCCCAGGCCCACAGCTCGCAGTAAACGCCGATTTCGCGCACGCGACGGGCAACCAGTTGGGTGTACTGCGAACCGAAGTCCAGAATAAGAATGCGATGCTTATGAATATTTTGTGTCATGTGAGGCGAATTCCAGCAACAAAAGGAGAAAAAACAACAATAAGCGCGTGGTGACGGCCCCGCTCTCTGCGGGGCCAGCGGCGTGATATGCCACGCCGCTACGCATAAACATCTCTGCCGTGGGTTAGCCCATACGGTAGTTTGGTGACTCTTTGGTGATGGTCACATCGTGCACGTGGCTTTCCTGGATGCCGGCGCCGCTGATGCGTACGAATTCCGCCTTGGTGCGCAGTTCGTCGATGGTGCCGCAGCCGGTCAGGCCCATGCAGGAGCGCAGGCCGCCCATCTGCTGGTGTACGATGGCCTTCAGCATGCCTTTGTACGCCACGCGGCCTTCGATGCCTTCCGGCACCAGTTTGTCCGCCGCGTTGTCGGTCTGGAAGTAACGGTCAGAAGAGCCTTTGGACATCGCGCCCAGCGAGCCCATACCGCGGTAGGACTTGAACGAACGGCCCTGATACAGCTCGATTTCGCCCGGAGATTCTTCGGTGCCCGCCAGCATGGAGCCGACCATCACGCAGGATGCGCCCGCGGCGATCGCCTTGGCGATATCGCCGGAGAAGCGGATGCCGCCGTCGGCGATGACCGGAATACCGGTGCCTTCCAGCGCTGCAACCGCATCGGAGATAGCGGTAATCTGCGGTACGCCGACGCCGGTCACGATACGGGTAGTACAGATGGAGCCAGGGCCGATGCCCACTTTCACCGCGCTGACGCCGGCTTCAACCAGCGCTTTGGCGCCGGCTGCGGTCGCGACGTTGCCGCCGACGATTTGCAGATCCGGGTATTTGGCGCGGGTTTCACGGATGCGCTGCAGCACGCCTTCGGAGTGGCCGTGGGAGGAGTCAATCAGCAGCACGTCAACGCCTGCCGCGACCAGCGCGTCGATGCGCTCTTCGTTGCCGGCGCCGGCGCCGACCGCCGCGCCAACGCGCAGGCGACCCTGCTCATCTTTACAGGCGTTAGGCTTACGTTCTGCTTTCTGGAAATCTTTTACGGTGATCATGCCGAGCAGGTGGAAACTTTCGTCAACCACCAGCGCTTTCTCAACGCGCTTCTCGTGCATTTTTTGCAGCACCACTTCACGCGCCTCGCCCTCTTTCACCGTCACCAGACGATCTTTCGGCGTCATGACCGCGGTCACCGCTTGGTTCAGGTCGGTCACAAAGCGCACGTCGCGGCCGGTGATGATGCCTACCAGTTCGTTGTCTTCGGTCACCACCGGGTAGCCGGCAAAGCCGTTACGTTCGGTCAGTTCTTTGACTTCTTTCAGCGTGGTGGACGGGGTGACGGTCTGCGGGTCGGTAACTACGCCGCTTTCATGTTTCTTCACGCGGCTGACTTCTTCAGCCTGACGCTCAATAGACATGTTTTTGTGGATGAAGCCGAGGCCGCCTTCCTGCGCCAGTGCGATAGCCAGGCCGGATTCGGTAACGGTATCCATTGCTGCGGACAGCATAGGGATATTCAGGCGGATGGTTTTGGTCAGCTGAGTGCCTAATTCTGCGGTGTTCGGCAGAACGGTGGAGTGGGCTGGAACCAGGAGAACGTCGTCAAACGTTAGAGCTTCTTTAGCGATACGTAGCATGGGCAATATCTCACCAGGGTGGATGCGGAAAAGATAAAATATTGCCGCGGCATTATACAGAGCGGAATCGGTTGCCTCCAGCACTTTCTTACAAAAACTCTTGATTAGCTGTTTGAGGCATGTAGTATCAGTCAATTAAGTGGTTGTTTTGAAATTTGATCTGGGTCACATGTCGCTACCTACCGCACCATCCATTTTTACCGTAAGCCGCCTGAATCAGACGGTTAAACAACTCCTGGAAATGGAGATGGGGCAGATTTGGCTCTCCGCCGAGATCTCAAACTTCTCCCAGCCCGCTTCCGGCCACTGGTATTTCACGCTGAAAGACGACCGTGCTCAGGTACGCTGCGCGATGTTCCGCAACAGCAACCGCCGCGTTAATTTCCGTCCGCAAAACGGCCAGCAGGTGCTGGTGCGCGCCAGCATCACGCTGTATGAGCCGCGCGGCGATTATCAGCTGATCGCCGAAAGCATGCAGCCGGCGGGCGACGGCCTGCTGCAGCAGCAGTTCGAACAGTTGAAGCAGCAGCTGGCGGCCGAAGGGCTGTTCGACCCGCAGTTTAAACAGCCGCTGCCCAGCCCGGCCAAACGCCTCGGCGTGATCACCTCCGCCAGCGGCGCCGCGCTGCACGATATTCTGCAGGTGCTGCAGCGGCGCGATCCGTCGCTGCCGATCGTCATCTACCCCACCGCGGTACAGGGCGCGGACGCGCCGCTGCAAATCGTCCGGGCGATTGAAACCGCCAACCGGCGCGATGAGTGCGACGTGCTGATCGTCGGCCGCGGCGGTGGTTCGCTGGAAGATCTGTGGAGCTTTAACGACGAACGCGTGGCGCGGGCGATTTTCGCCAGCCATATCCCGGTGGTCAGCGCCGTCGGCCATGAAACCGACGTCACCATCGCCGATTTCGTCGCCGATCTGCGCGCCCCCACGCCTTCCGCCGCCGCCGAACTGGTCAGCCGCAATCAGCTGGAGCTGCTGCGTCAGCTGCAGTCGCAGCAGCAGCGGCTGGAAATGGCGATGGACTACTACCTGGCGCAGCGTCAGCAGCAGTTCAGCCGCCTGCACCACCGCCTGCAGCAACAGCACCCGCACCTGCGGCTGGCGCGTCAGCAGACGCTGCTGTTCAAACTGCAGCGCCGGCTGGAAGAAGGCATGCAGCATCAGCTACGTCTGACGTCACGCCGCAGCGAGCGCCTGCAGCAGCGTCTGAATCAGGTGCAGCCGCTGGGGCGCATTCACCGCTGTCAGCAGCGTATTCAACAGCAGGAATACCGGCTGCAGCAGGCGCTGGAACGTCAGCTGAGCGGCTACCGCCAGCGCTTCGGCGTGGCCTGCAGCCAGCTTGAGGCGGTCAGCCCGCTGGCAACGCTGGCGCGCGGCTACAGCGTGACGCAAACCCCGCGCGGCGAGGTGCTGAAAACCACCAAACAGGCGCAGGTGGGCGAAATCCTGAAAACCCGTCTGCAGGACGGCTGGCTGGAAAGCGAAGTGAAAACCATCAAAAAAGTGAGCAAGCCGCGCAAGAAACGCGCGGCGGAATAGTCTTCAGCGGGCGCCATGACGGCGCCCGTTTGTTTAGCTCAGCGAATAGCCGCCCGCCCGCTCCCCGTTGATCCACAGCTCGCGCGTTTCCGCCGCCGGCAGCGTCACCGCCAGCCGCCGCCACGCCGGACGGAAATCCCCTTCATGGCTAAACGTCAGCGCAATACGCTCTGCGTCGCACTGCATCTGCCAGCGCAGCCACAGCGCGCCGCCCTGCCGCCAGGCGTCGCTCTCACCGTCGTCTTCAAACAGCAGCCCTGAGCGCTCGCCCTGCTGCAGCGGGAACAGTTTAAGTTCACGCTGGTCATCCGCCGCCACGTCAACGTGTGCCAGACGGCGCGAAAGCGGCAAGGCGGCGCCGGCCCGCACCAGCAGCGGCAAACGCTCCAGCGGCGCCGGCAGCGTCACGCTCTGTCCGCCGCTGAACCACTGGCCGCTGTAGAAGCAGTACCAGCCCGCCTGGTTATCCGGCAGATATACCGTACGCTCACGCTGCTCCGGCTCCACCACGCTGGCCACCAGCAGATCGCGCCCCAGCATAAAGTCGTCGTTCTCGCACCAGACGCGGCTGTCCTGCTCGTGATCGAGGAATGTCGGCCGCAGCATCGGCTCATCCTCGGCGCAGGCCTGCCACAACAGCGTATACAGATACGGCATCAGCTGATAACGCAGGTTGATCGCCTGACGGATCATCGGCGTCGCCGCCGGGTACATCCAGGGCTCGTTCACCGTGGCGTCGTCGTTCCAGGAGTGAATGGTAAAACGCGGATGCATCACGCCGTTTTGCACCCAGCGCACCAGCAGCTCGGCGTCCGGCTTATCACCGGAGAAGCCGCCGACGTCATGACCGACGTTATACAGCCCGGACAGGCTCATCCCCAGCCCCATGCGGATGTTGTAACGCAGCGTCTGCCAGCTGGTGCGGTTATCGCCGCTCCAGGTCTGTACATAGCGCTGCATGCCGGCGCAGCCGGAGCGGGAAATCAGGTACGGCCGCAGGCCGGGGGCAAAGCGCTGCTGGGCCTCCATCGAGGCGCGCATCATCAGCAACGGCATCACCGGGCGGATATGCTTGATGGCGATCGGCCGGCCAAAACCGTGGCAGCGCGCTTCGCCATCCCACACTTCGTATTCGTTGTTGTCGTTCCAGGTGGAATCGATGCCCATCTCCAGCAGCTGCTGCGTGACGCCCTGCTGCCACCAGCGCACCGTCGCCGGATTGGTGAAGTCGAGGTGTGACCCTTCGTCATCCCAGAAGCTCGAGCGCTCAGGCGCGTCGCTTTGCGAGTCGCGGATAAACAGCCCCTGCTCCGCCACCGCAGCGTACTGCGGATGGTCCTGCAGCAGACAGGGTTTGATATTCGCCGCCAGCTTCAGCCCGGCCTGGTGGAACGCCGCGCTCAGCGCCTTCGGCTTCGGCACCTTGTCGTAGTTCCAGTTGAACACGTAGCGTTTATCATTAATCGAGGTATAGCCGGAGGAGAGCTGGAACGAATCGCAGGGAATCTCATGCTGCCGGCACAGGGCGATAAACTGCTGCAGCTGCTGCTGCGCATCCGGCGCGTCGGTATAGTGCATGGTGGAGCCGCTGTAACCCAGGCTCCACTTCGGACCGAAGTGCGTTTTCCCGGTCAGACGCAGCAGCGCTTTGGTCACGTCCAGCACCTGCGGCCCGAGGAACAGATAATAATCCAGATCCCCCGCCTCCGCCTGATAGCGGCGGTAGGCCGGATGGTAGTTGTCCAGCTCATTGCCCAGATCCAGCCAGCAGCTGCTCAGGTTATCGTAAAACAGGCCGAAGCTGACGTCCTCGCGCCGGGTGATGGTAAACGGAATATGCTTATACAGCGGATCGGTGCTGGCCGCGTTGTAGCCCATGGCGTCCAGGTTGCGCATCTCAAAACGGCGGCCGCTGCGCTCCAGATCGCCGGATTTTTCCCCCAGCCCGTAATAGTGCTCGCCGCCGAAGCGGCGCTGATAGTGCGCCACGCCGTCGCCGTGCGCGTTCAGCAGATAGGCGCTGGTCGGCCGGTCGGCCGCCAGCGGGCGCCACTGCCCGTCGGCGGTGCAATACTCCCACTCCAGCCACAGGGGCTGATGCACCGTCACCCGCAGCGCGGCGCTGGTCACCACCAGCCGATCGTCATGCTGCTCCAGGCGGTAGCCCGGCAGGCTGAAGCCCGCCACGCTGAGCCGGTCGCGCCCTTCCCACGGCACGTCCTGCTGCGGCGCAATGCTCCAGGTGCGGTCCAGCGCCAGCTCGCCGTTGCGTTTCAGCAACACGCGGAACAGATCCTCCTCCAGCACGTAGAGGCAAAACAGATGCTGATCATCCACCAGCAGTTCGATGCGGTCGTCATATTGGCCGGCGAGGCTCCAGTTCTTTAGCGTTTTCATAGGGCATCCATCTTACGGGTTAAGGTTTTTTTTCTTGCCGCGCTCGGCAATCAGGGCAATCAGGAACAGCGCGCCGATCAGGTCAAAGAAGCCCATCGCCACAAACAGCGGGCCGAAGCCGACGGTATCGGACACCGCGCCGATCAGCAGCGTGAACAGGAAGCTGGCGATCCAGGCGCTGGAACCGCGCATGCCGTTGACCGTCGCTACCTGATTTTTATCGAACGACTCCACCACCAGAGCGCTCAACATGCAGGAGATCACCTGGTGGCCGAAACCGCCGATCGAAATCAGCAGGATCGCCAGATAGGGATCTTTGGTGATCGCCACAAACGCCAGCGACACCATCAGGAAAGCGCCGGTCACCGAGCTGGCGACCACCGAGTTCACGCGCGTGCAGCCAAACCATTTACGGTACAGCGTGGTGAGGTAGCCGCTGGCGACGCTGCCGATATCCGCCGCCAAGAACGGCAGCCAGGCGAACATGGCGATCTGCTTCAGGTCCATACCGCGTTCGCTGGCCAGGTACAGCGGCACCCAGAAGCTGAAGACCGCCCAGGCCGGTTCGGCAAGGAAGGCCGGGATGGCGATGCCGTAGAATTTTTTGTTTTTGGCCAGCAGTTTGAGGGATTTAAAAAACGGCAGACGCGCCAGTTCTGGCTCATTGTCCGCACCGATCAGCGCCAGCTCCTGTTGGCTCAGATTCGGGTGCTGCTGCGGCGCATGATAGAAGCGCCACCACAGCAGCACCCAAACCATCGCCAGCGCGCCGGAGAACAAAAATGCGCCCTGCCAGCCAAAGGAGACGTGAGCAACCACGATAATCGGCGGCGCCAGCATCGCGCCGACGGAAAAGCCCACCCCGGCCCAGCCGGCGGCAATCGGCCGCTCTTTTTTCGGGAACCAGTCGGCAATCGCCTTGGCGTTGGCCGGCGTGGCGGCGGCTTCCGATGCGCCCATAAAGAAACGCAGGATCGCCAGTTGCAGCCAGCTGCCCGCGCCGGCGTGCAGCATACAGACCAGCGCCCAGACGCTGGCGCAAATCAGGAAGCCCATTTTCAGGCCGATCACGTCAATCAGCCAGCCGCACAGCGGCTGGAACAGGGTGTACGCCAGCTGGAAAGCGGCGACGACCCAAGAATACTGTTCGGTGGTCATATTCAGGCTGGTTTTCAACTCCGGCGCCAAAATGCCCAGCGAGTTGCGGGTAATGTAGTTGACCGTCACCCCCAGCAGAAACAGCGCCAGCATCCACCAGCGTAACGATTTGAACTTACGCCGTCCGCCGTGCACGGCTCCCTGGTTTATCTCAACACTCATCTTCTCTGCTCCGCGGCGTCGGCGTCTGTCGCTTCGGCCTTATTTATGGGTACATGTGTTATTCGGAGGGATTAACAGCGGCGCAAACCTCGCCCTGTTACGACAATCCGGTGCAGTAAAACCGCCAAATTGGCCTGATAACTCGGGCAAATTGGTGAACCAGATCAGACTATCGGCCAGCGATGAACAGAGAAACGTGGTTTTTTGCAAAAATTTTCATACATTAAATAACCACGGCGCGACAAGGCGGCAACGCCAGTAAATACGCGGAACCGGCGCTATGAAAAAATTTTCATCACGCGATTTGAACGAGATCACAAAATGAACGGAAAGCTGAAAGTGCAGGAAATTGCCCGCCAAACCGGCCTGTCAATCAGTACGGTTTCCCGGGTTCTGGCGGGCAAGGCCAACACCAGCAGCGCCGCACGGCAAAAGGTGCTGGAGTGCGCGCAGCGCAACGGCATTTTGCACGCCATTTCCAGCGGGCGCCTGATGCTCAACAGCGTGATGGTGTTTGCGCCACAGCGCGCGTTTGACGTGCGCACCGATATTTTTTACTACCGGGTGATTCAGGGGATTATCGCCGCGCTGGCGCAGCACGAGGTCAGGATCCGCTATTGCGCGCTGGAAGAAACGCACAGCGACGGGGCGCTGTTCCTGACCAAAATGAATGAGCCGCAAACCCAGGCGGCGCTGATTATCGGCATCGATGACGAGCATATCCACGCGCTGGCCGCCGATCTCAACAAACCCTGCGTGCTGATCAACTGCAGCGACCGCAGCATGCGGCTCGACAGCATCTCCCCCGACCATCAGCGCATCGGCGAATTTTCCGCCGACTATCTGCTGCAGCAGGGCCACCAGCGTATTCTGCACCTACAGTGCCTGCGCCGCCGCACTATGGAGCTGCGGCTGGCCGGCATTCGCCAGGCGTATATGCAGCAGCACATGCCGTTTGATGAAAGCCGGCAGCTGATCACCACCTCCGGCTTCGGCAGCGCGGAGGCGGAACAGGCGCTCGCGACCTTTATCGGCCAGCTTGGTGACCGCAACGCATTGCCGACGGCGGTGCTGGCCGGCGGCGACTATATGGCGGTCGGCGCGGTTAACGCCCTGCAACGGCTCAACTTCAGCGTACCCAACGATATGTCGGTGATGAGTATGGACGGTTTCAACCTGGCGGAAATCCACGACGTACCGCTGACCTCGCTGCACGTGCCGCGCGACGAACTGGGCGCGGAAGCCATCCAACTGCTGCAACGGCGGATGCTGCGGCCGGACGCCCCGGTCTGCAACCTGCTGCTGCAGGGGCGGCTGGCGATCCGTGAATCGGTCAAGCGTCTGAACGCGCAGCAGGCGACGCCGGCGGTGAGCACTTACCACCACAAGCTGTATGACGTGTGAACTACACTTAAGCGGAGTGCATCTGATGCGTTAACCGGCGTGGCAGCCTAAGGAGAGTCATCATGTCTAACCTGCTTGCTCGTTCCGTTATTCCGCCTTATATCCTGCGACGAATCGTCGAACACGGCAGCGTACCGCAGCGCGATTGCGCCCAGCATACCCTGAACCATGTACAGAGCCTGCTCGGCAATATGCCGCTGCGCGCCGCCGGCACGCAAACCGCCGCCGCCGGCAGCGTGGAGCGCGATATCTATGACGCGCAAAACGGCACCCAACTGCCGGGCAAGGCGGTGCGCAAAGAGGGACAACCCAGCAACGGTGACGTAGCGGTGGACGAAGCTTACGACTACCTCGGCGTTACCTACGACTTCTTCTGGCAGGCCTTTAAACGCAACTCGCTGGACAACCAGGGGCTGGTGCTGACCGGCAGCGTACATTACGGCCACGAATACCAGAACGCCTTCTGGAATGGCCAGCAGATGGTGTTTGGCGACGGCGACGGCGAAATCTTCAACCGCTTTACCATCGCCATCGACGTCGTCGGCCACGAGCTGGCGCACGGCGTTACCGAAAGCGAAGCCGGGCTGGTCTATTTTCAGCAGGCCGGCGCGCTGAATGAGTCGCTGTCCGACGTCTTTGGCGCGATGGTCAAACAGTTCCACCTGAAGCAGACCGCCGAGCAGGCCGACTGGCTGATCGGTGAAGGCCTGCTGGCCGAGGGCATCAACGGTAAGGGGCTGCGTTCGATGTCCGCCCCCGGCACCGCCTATGACGACCCGCTGCTGGGCAAAGACCCGCAGCCCGCCAGCATGCAGGATTATATTGATACCAAAGAGGATAACGGCGGCGTCCATCTCAATTCCGGCATTCCTAACCGCGCGTTTTATCTGGCGGCCAGCGCCCTGGGCGGCTATGCCTGGGAACAGGCCGGCGTAGTGTGGTACGACACGCTGTGCGACAAGGCGCTGCCGCAGGATGCCGACTTCGCCACCTTTGCCGCGCTGACCGTTAAGCACGCCGGGCAACGTTTCAGCCAACAGGTGGCGGATAAAGTTCAGGCGGCCTGGCGGCAAGTGGGGGTGGAATAATGCGTCCGCTGCCATCGTTCAGCCAGATAACGGTGATTGAACTGGCCCGGGAAGGCGGCTTCGCCTTTATTCCCAAACTGGCCGGACTGCGGCGCATCGTCGTCGCCGATATTTCGCCGGATGAATGCCAACGTCTGGAACAGTTGCTCAATCAGTCACTGCCCTACGCCCGCGAGGAGGGGCAGCCCGACTCCCCCGGCCGCGGCGACCAGCGTTATTTTCGCGTACAGATTGATTACTACGGCCAGGAGGGCAGCAGCCAAATCGTGCTGCTGATCCCGGAAAGCGAAGCGCCGCAGGCGCTGGTCGATCTGTGGCAGACCGGTCAGGTGGATAAATAGCGCGCTACGCCGCCGGTACGGAGGCGTATCAGGTCAGCGGCAGATAGCGAAAGCGCACGCGCTTTTTGCTGATTAACCCGTGGCCGTGCTGGCACAGGTAATCTACCGCGCCGCAGGCCTTCAGTTCCTGCAGCGGCTGCCCGCACTCCGGGCAGTCGGCCAGCTGTCGGTAGTCGCGCTGGCAGCCCTGACAGTGAAAGTGACCCTTCTCCCACGCCAGCGGCTGACCGCAGTCAGGACACAGTGCGTCCATCCGTTTTCTCCCGTTAGATTGCGCCCCAGGAACGTAAGAAATAAATTCCCAGCGCGGTGGTGAAGAAAGAGCCGACGGTGGTGATGGCGATAATATTGGCCGCCAGCGTCGCGTTGCCGCCCATTGCCCGCGTCATGACGTAGCTGCCGGAGGCGGTCGGCGTGGCGGAAAACAGGAAAATAATGCCCAGCGCCGCGCCCTCAAAGCCGCACAGCCAGCCGCCCATCGTCATCAGCACCGGCACCACAAACAGCTTGGCCGCCGAGGAGAGCGCCGCCACGTTGGAGGAGCGGAACATCGCCCGCAGGTCGAGGCTGGCGCCGGTGCACAGCAGCGCCAGCGGCAGCGACAGGCCGGAGATATAGCTGCCGGTCTGCACAATCACCTGCGGAATGCCCAGCCCGGTCTGGGCATACGCCAGCCCGCACACCAGGCCGATAATCAGCGGATTGGTGACGATGCCGCGCAGCAGCGACAGGCGGCTGATTTTCTTGTCCGGCCCGCCCTGCAGACTGCGCGTCAGGGTGATCACCGACAGCACGTTGAACAAAATCACGGTGACCGTCAGATACAACGACCCCAGCGCCACGCCCTCATCGCCGTAGGCGGTCATCGCATAGGCCAGGCCGACGATGGCGGTATTGGCGCGGAAACCGCCCTGCACGAAGACGCCGCGCTCGCGCGGCTCTTTCACCAGCCACAGCGCGGCGATCTCCAGCATCAGAAAGGTGGCGACGGTGCCCAGCGCGCCGTACATCACCAGCGGCAGATTAGCCAGGATATGCGGATGGTTGGTGGCAATGCTGAAAAACAGCAGGCAAGGCAGCGCCAGGTTGAACACCAGCTTGCTGGTGCCGTCGATAAAGCGATCGTCCATCAGACGCCGATAGCGCAGGAACACGCCCAGCAACATCATCAATAAATTCGGTACGGTAACGCTGAATGCAAAATTCCAGGTTTCCCAGGACATGGTGTTCCTTCAGACTCAAGTGCGGCAATAATAATACTCAGATAATAAAACGATTTCGGACAAATAAAAAAGGGCGCGGTCAACGCCGCGCCCTGTTATACCCGTCATACTCCAAGTTTCAGGTGTGTTGGCGGCGCTCAGTCACCCGAATCGCTTACCTGTGTAAGCTCATCGGGATGCCTTCCCTTGCCGCCTTCCTGTCACTCGAATTATTTGCCTTTCTTCAGATGGCTCATCAAGCGTTTGCGCTTACGCATCTGGGTCGGCGTCAGCGTATTGCGCTTGCCGGCAAACGGGTTCTCACCCTCTTTGAACTGGATACGGATCGGCGTCCCCATCACCTTCAGCGAGCGGCGGAAGTAGTTCATCAGATAACGTTTGTAGGAATCCGACAGGTCGGTCACCTGGTTGCCGTGGATCACCACGATCGGCGGGTTGTAACCACCGGCGTGGGCGTACTTCAGCTTCACGCGACGCCCGCGCACCAACGGCGGCTGGTGGTCGTCCGCCGCCATGTTCATGATCTTGGTCAGCAGCGAGGTGTTAACGCGGCGCGTGGCGCATTCGTAGGCTTCCTGCACCGACTCGAACAGGTTGCCGACGCCGCTGCCGTGCAGTGCGGAAATAAAGTGCACGCGGGCAAAATCAACGAAGCCCAGACGCAGGTCGAGCATCTCTTTGACGTGATCGCGGTCTTCCTCGCTCATGCCGTCCCACTTGTTGACCGCAATCACCAGCGAGCGCCCGCTGTTGAGGATAAAGCCGAGCAGCGACAGATCCTGATCGGAGATGCCTTCGCGCGCATCGATCACCAGCAGCACCACGTTGGCGTCTTCGATCGCCTGCAGCGTTTTGATCACCGAGAATTTCTCTACGGTTTCCGTTACCTTGCCGCGCTTACGCACGCCGGCGGTATCGATCAGCACATATTCCCGCTCATCGCGCACCATCGGAATGTAGATGCTGTCGCGGGTGGTGCCCGGCATGTCGTACACCACCACGCGCTCTTCGCCGAGGATGCGGTTGGTCAGCGTGGATTTGCCAACGTTCGGCCGGCCGACAATCGCCAGTTTGATCGGCAGATCCTGCGGGTTGAAGTCATCTTCCTCATCCGCCGGGATGCCGTCTTCTTCCAGCTCACCGTTCTGCTCCGCCCAGTAAGCGGCGTTGGCCTCTTCTTCGGTGAGCTCGACTTCCTGCTCTTTTTCCGGCACAAACGGCACCAGCACGTGTTCAATCAGCTGCGTCACGCCACGGCCGTGAGAGGCGGCGATAGGATGCACATCACCCAGCCCCAGCGCGTAGAAATCGGCGCTGGCCATATCCGGGTCGATGCCGTCAGTTTTGTTGGCCACCAGGAAGGTTGCCTTCTGACGGCTGCGCAGATGCTGGGCAATGCCCTGATCGGCAGGCATCAGCCCGGCGCGCGCATCGACCATAAACAGCACGATATCGGCTTCTTCAATCGCCAGCAGCGACTGGCCGGCCATATGGGTTTCGACGCCATCCTCGGTACCGTCGATGCCGCCGGTATCGATGATGATAAATTCGTTGCCCTCTACTTCGGCACGACCATACTTGCGGTCACGCGTGAGCCCGGGGAAATCCGCCACCAGCGCATCGCGCGTACGTGTCAAACGGTTAAACAAGGTGGATTTACCCACATTCGGGCGCCCGACCAGCGCGACGACAGGTATCATTGTTGAAGCCTCTATTACTTAATTATCAATGCGTTACCACGCTACGGATGGACACCGGCAGCGCAGCTTATAAAAATACGAAACGGCCCCTGAACGTTTCAGGAGCCGTTGTGCCCGCAGCGCCTCTAGACGGTTAGGTCCTGGCCTGCGGGTCTCGGTGCTTGAGCGGCCGGACTCAGCGGGTAAATGCGTAAACCTCGCCGCCCTTGGCCTGCACCACCAGCTTCTCGCCCGCCACCATCGGCGCAGACAGGAAGCCGGAGCTGTCCACTTTCTGCTGAGCAACGAAACGGCCGTCGGTGGTGTTGATCCAGTGCAGGTAGCCTTCGGAATCGCCAACCACCAGATAACCATTATACATCGCCGGCGGCGTCAGGTTACGGTGCAGCAGTTCGCTCTGCGTCCAGACGGTCACGCCGCCTTCGGTGCTCAGGGCAATCACGCGGTCGTTTTGGTCAACCATATAGATACGGCCGGCATCAACGATAAAGTCGCTCACCGAACCCAGCTCGCGCTTCCACATAATCTGGCCGGAGCGCAGATCCAGCGCCGCCAGGTTGCCATTATACCCCAATGCGTAGACTACGCCGTCAACAATCACCGGCGTGGTGTCAACGTCATTCAGACGGTCGATTTCCGTGGCGCCGCTCGGCTGGGAAATGCGCTGCTGCCAGATCAGCTGGCCCTGCTGCATCAGCACGGCGTTAACGCGGCCGTTATCACCGCCGACAATCGCTGCGCCGTAGGCGGTGGACGGAGCGGATTCGCCGCGCAGAGACAGCGCCGGCATATCCAGGTTAACGGTCCACTTCACCGCGCCGTCGGCCTCATTAAACGCCTGCAGCTGGCCGTTGCTGGTATGCACCAGCACCATGCCGTCGCTCACCACCGGACGGGACAACACTTCACCGGCGGCCTTGGCCTGCCAGGCCAGCGTGCCGTCAGAGGTGTTAAGTGCGTAAACCACCGCCTTCTCGCTGCCCACATAGGCATTGGAGCCGGCAACCGTCACGCCGCCGGATAACAGGGCTGAACGGTTACTCGAGAAGAAGCCGGTTTTCTCAGACAGATCGGCCTTCCACTTTTCTTTACCGCTTTCGGCGTCCAGCGCCTTCACAATGCCATGACGGTCGGCAGCATACACGGTGCCGTCCTGGTAGGCCGGACGCAGGTGCGAATAATATTCGCCGATGCCGTCGCCGACTGAGGTGCTCCAGGTTTTGCTCGGAGTAAACTGATTTTCAACTTTTGGCAGCGGAGACATGGTGACCACGTCTTCTTCGCTGTTGAACAGCGAACAACCGCTCAGCAGGGCGGCGGAAACCAGCCCGACCAAGAGTGTTTTACGCAATTGCATTGGGAATTCCCCTTAGCTGGACAAGTTATTCAATT
Organism: Serratia rhizosphaerae; assembly: GCF_009817885.1. Taxonomy (NCBI): domain Bacteria; kingdom Pseudomonadati; phylum Pseudomonadota; class Gammaproteobacteria; order Enterobacterales; family Yersiniaceae; genus Serratia; species Serratia rhizosphaerae. Next base: position 3,499,603 of record NZ_CP041764.1, on the reverse strand, counting down.
TCATGCGCAGCAGCGCCTGCTGAGCCTGAGAAGGATTGGATTCAAGACCTTTGCTGTAGGCTTCACGCGCGCCCTTGGCGTCGCCTTTCGCCAGCAGTACGTCGCCGCGGATGTCCGCCTGCATCGCCGCCCAGCCCTCGCCTTTGACGCCATCCAGCGTTTTCAGTGCTTCATCCAGCTTTTTTTCCTGCAGTTGGACGCGCGCCAAACGCAGGTTAACGATTGACAGCAGGTTATCTTCTTTCGCTTTCCCCTGCGCCAACACCAGTTGCTGTTCCGCTTTTGCAAAATCTTTTTGTTCAACGAAATGCTTCGCCAGCTCCATCGCCGTCATCACGCCATAGCTGTTGCCATTCGCCTGAATGAACTGCTCCGCAGCGGCGACGTCGCCCGATTTGCCGGCAGCCAGCGCTTCGCTGGTCTGCTGATAAGACTGGGAGGCAGCCAGCATATTGGAGTCCTGATGACTCTGCCAGATACGCCAGCCAACCAGGGCACCAATGCCAAGCACCACGCCGACCGCCAGCGCCTTGCCGTTTTCGGCAAAGAAGCGACGGAGAGCGTCAACCTGTTCGTTTTCGGTGGTATAGACTTCCACGGTGTCCTTCTCCTTAACCTAACATCAAAGCCAGCTTCGCCGCGAGTTCGCTTTGCGCCAGCGTTTCTTGTTCACCACTACGCAGGTCTTTTACCACCACCTGCTGCTGCGCCACTTCATCTTCACCCAGGATCAGCGCCACGCGAGCGCCCCATTTATCCGCGCGGGTAATTTGCTTCTTGAAGTTGCCGCCGCCGTAGTTGGTCATTAATTTCAGCTGCGGCGCAGCGTCGCGCACCTGCTCCGCCAGACGCATCGCCGCGCTCTGCGCCCCCGCACCGGAGGAGATGACATAAATATCCACCGCCGGATCGGGCTGGAACTCCGGGTTCACCGCCTGCACCAGCAGCACCAGACGCTCCAGCCCCATGGCGAAGCCTACCGCCGGCGTGGCGCGGCCGCCCAGTTGCTCGACCAGACCGTCGTAACGACCGCCGGCGCACACGGTACCCTGCGCGCCCAGGCTGGTGGTGACCCACTCAAACACCGTGCGGTTGTAATAATCCAGGCCGCGCACCAGACGCTCATTAACGGTATATGGGATGCCGGAGGCGGTTAAAAGTTCACACAGGCCGTCGAAATGCGCTCTGGACTCGTCGTCCAGATACTCGGACAGGCGCGGCGCATCATTCAGCAGCGCCTGTACGTCCGGGTTCTTCGAATCCAGCACCCGCAGCGGGTTGCTGTACATGCGACGCTTGCAGTCTTCGTCCAGCACCTCGACGTGCTGCTCCAGGAACGCCACCAGCGCATCGCGGTAGTTGGCGCGCGCCTCCAGCGAACCGATAGAGTTCAGCTCCAGCTTGACGTGCTCGGCGATGCCCAGCGCTTTCCACCAGCGCGCGGTCAGCAGGATCAGTTCAGCATCGATATCCGGCCCCTGCAGGCCGAATACTTCGGCGCCCAGCTGATGGAACTGGCGATAGCGGCCTTTCTGCGGACGTTCATAACGGAACATCGGGCCGATATACCACAGACGCTGTTCCTGATTGTACAGCAGACCATGTTGGATACCGGCGCGTACGCAACCCGCCGTACCTTCAGGACGCAGCGTCAGGCTCTCGCCGTTGCGGTCGTCGAAGGTATACATCTCTTTTTCCACGACGTCGGTCACTTCACCGATGGCGCGTTTAAACAACGGGGTCTGCTCTACAATCGGCAACCGAATTTCGCTGTAACCATAGCTGCCCAGCACCTGCTTCAGGGTGCCCTCAATACGCTGCCATAATGCCGTTTCTGCCGGCAGGTAATCGTTCATGCCGCGAATGGCTTGAATGTTTTTTGCCACGTGAGTTCTCTGTTCGTTTTATATAAAAATGAACCCGATTATAGGGACTTTCGCCTGCGTGATTCAATGCGCAAGCGCCCCCGGGTTCATCTGGGGGGCAGACATCAGGCCTGCCCGGCAATAGTGCTTACTTTTCCAGCATGTTGACCGTAATGCGGTTGCTTTCATCCATCATCGCCGCTTTGGCGCGGATCTTGGCTTCCAGCTGGTCAATCATCTGTTCGTTATCAAAGCGCTCTTTCTGACGCACGCCGTCTTCGTAGAAGCCGCTTTTCTTATGACCGCCGGTCACGCCCATCGTCGAAACCAGCGCCTCGCCGGGGCCATTGACCACGCAGCCGATAATCGATACGTCCATCGGCGTGATGATGTCTTCCAGGCGCTGCTCCAGCGCATTGACCGTGCCGATCACGTCGAACTCCTGACGCGAGCAGGTCGGGCAGGCGATAAAGTTGATGCCGCGCGAACGGATACGCAATGACTTCAGAATATCGAAGCCGACCTTCACCTCTTCCACCGGATCCGCCGCCAGCGAGATGCGCAGCGTATCACCGATGCCTTCCGACAGCAGCAGGCCCAGACCAATGGCCGACTTCACCGACCCGCTGCGTGCGCCGCCGGCTTCGGTAATCCCCAGGTGCAAAGGCTGATCGATGCGCGCGGCCAGCAGGCGATAGGACTGCACCGCCAGGAATACGTCGGAGGCTTTCACGCTGACCTTGAACTGGTCGAAGTTGAGACGGTCGAGAATATCGACGTGGCGCATCGCGGACTCCAGCAGCGCTTCCGGCGTTGGTTCGCCGTACTTTTCCTGCAGGTCTTTTTCCAGCGAACCGCCGTTGACGCCGATACGAATAGGGATGTTCTTATCGCGCGCGCAGTCAACCACTGAGCGAATGCGCGATTCATTGCCGATATTGCCGGGGTTGATACGCAGGCAATCGACGCCGTATTCGGCCACCTGCAGGGCGATGCGGTAATCGAAGTGGATATCCGCCACCAGCGGTACGTTGACCCGCTGCTTGATCTGCTTGAACGCCTCGGCGGCGTCCATGGTCGGTACGGAAACGCGGACGATATCAACGCCGACGCGCTCCAACGATTTGATCTGGTTAACCGTGGCTTCGACATCGGTAGTACGGGTATTGGTCATGGACTGCACCGCAATCGGCGCGCCATCGCCAATGGGCACCTTGCCGACGTAAATGCGTGTTGATTTGCGACGGTTAATCGGTGCTTGGTTATGCATCACTTACTCTTCTCCATTGCTGCTCATCACTCAAGACGCCAGCCGCGCAATCACTGCGCGGCAACGGTCAGACGGGCAACACGGTTTGACTTAACAAACCGGCTTAAATCTACCGGTTTACCTTGATATTGAATCTGCACTGCCGCCGGCGCGCCGATGGTCAGCTTGTAAGGCGCCGAGCCGGTCAGGTTCAGCTTACCGCCGCTTTTCTGCATGCCGCTGAACAACGTTTTACCGCTGGCGTCGGTGACCTGCAACCAGCAATCGGCGGAAAAATCCATCACCAGCGCGTTCGGGTCGACCGCCGGCGCGGCCATGGCGGCATCGCCGGTCGGCAACGACGCGGCGTTATCGGCAGGCGCGGCATCCGGCATGCTGGCCTGGCTTGGCGCCACCACCGCTGGCTGCTGCGCGGCGTCGCTGCCGCTGGCGGCCGGTGCGGACGCTGCCGGCGCACTGTCGGCCGGCGCAGGCGTTGGAGCAGCATCCGCCGCCGGCGTCTGCGTATCGGCATTATTGTCCGTCAGCGGTACCGACTGGCCTTCGCTCTGCTGCGACAGCTGCGCCGATGACTGGTTGGCCATGTTGGCAATTTCATCCTGCTGCGCCTTGTGATTTTGCCACCACCAGGCGCCGGTCAGGCCGATCACCACAAACAGGATCAGCCAGGTAAAGCTCATCAGCCAGCCGTCGCGCTTTTTGCGCCGTTTGCCCAATGAAAAACTTTGCATCGGCGCCACTTTGGCCATCTTCACCGGCGTCTGCTTGGCCATCGCCGGCAGCAGTTCATCCTCCGGCACATGCACCAGCTTGGCGTAAGAGCGGATATAACCGCGCACGAAGGTCGAAGCCAGATCGTCCGACAGGTTGTCCGCTTCGATGTCGCGTACGGTAGACATTTTGAGGCACAGGCGTTCCGCAACGGCCTGCTGACTCAGCCCGAGCTGCTCTCGGGCCTGACGCAGGCGCTCGCCTGTCGTCATGGATACGGTTTTGTCTTGGGAGGCTTCAGTATTCATCGGCTAAGAACTGCTGGTACTGTTTGGATTGTGGAAAACTTTGCGCTAACTGCCTTCCATAGCGCTGAACGCTATCCTGACGGCCGGCTAACGCGGCGAAACGAATCTGTAACCATAAACTGTCGGCGCTGGCCGGCAGAACGTGCTGATAAACATCCAATAGAAACTGCGACTGCGCACGTTTCCCTGCACCAAATTGCTTTTCAGCCTCAACCAACAGCGGCGAGCCTTTATCCGGGTCGATCTTTAACGCCTTCATCAGCAGCGGCCGCGCCCGATCGTATTGATCAGCCTGTAAAAAACAGTAACCCGCGTTTTCCAGACTGTCGGCGATCTGGCCGTAATCAGCGGCTGACGCCGCGGCGCTAAACTGCTGTTGCGCCTCTACATACTGCCCTAAACTGCAAAGAAACGCACCGTAATTATTCAATACGCTACCATTGCCCGGCGCCAGTTTCAGCGCCTGCTGATAACGCTGCCGCGCAGCATCGGACGCGCCGATGCGCTGCTGATACAGCGCCATCCCCAGCTGAGTGCGGTAATCCTGCGGCGCGGCGGCCGCCGCCTTCGCCAGATTTTTGCGCGCCGCCGCCAGGTTGCCCTGCTGCAGATACGCCAAACCCAGCTGCAGACGCGTCTGCGCCGCCGCCGGGTTATCCGGCACCGAACCGGAACAGCCGGCCAACAGGCCTGCCGTCAACAGCCATCCCCAGGATTTCAGCTTCATGCCGTTTGAACTCCTTGTACGATGTTACCCGATCGCCTGAGGGATTGCTGCTTACATAACAGGCTGTTAGATAACTAAAATCTTCCTATAGATTTCAGACCGTCTGCACCTTGATAGGTTCCCCGGCCATTTTCTTTTTCAGCGTGCGCTTGGTGCGGTCAATGACCTCGCCCGCCAGCTGCCCGCAGGCCGCGTCGATATCATCGCCGCGGGTTTTACGAACAATAGTCGTAAAGCCGTATTCCATCAACACTTTGGAGAAACGATCGACCCGGCTGTTGGAGCTGCGGCCATACGGCGCGCCCGGGAACGGGTTCCATGGGATCAGGTTGATCTTGCACGGCGTATCCTTCAGCACTTCCGCCAGTTGATGCGCGTCGTCGGTGCTGTCGTTAACGTGATCCAGCATCACATACTCCACCGTCACCCGTCCCTGGTTGGCGTTGGATTTCGCCAGATAGCGGCGCACCCCGGCCAGGAAGGCTTCGATATTGTATTTGCGGTTAATCGGCACGATTTCATCGCGCACCGCGTCGTTCGGCGCGTGCAGCGAGATCGCCAGCGCCACGTCGATCATGTCGCCCAGTTTATCCAGGGCCGGCACCACGCCGGAGGTCGACAGCGTTACGCGGCGCTTCGACAGGCCGAAGCCGAAGTCGTCGAGCATGATTTCCATCGCCGGCACCACGTTGGTCAGGTTGAGCAGCGGCTCGCCCATGCCCATCATCACCACGTTGGTGATCGGACGCTGGCCGGTCACCTTCTGCGCGCCGATGATTTTCGCCGCGCGCCACACCTGGCCGATGATTTCCGACACGCGCAGGTTGCGGTTAAAGCCCTGCTGCGCGGTGGAACAGAATTTACACTCCAGGGCGCAGCCTACCTGTGAAGAGACGCACAGCGTCGCACGGTCGGCCTCCGGGATATAGACGGTTTCAACCTGCTGGTCGCCGACTTTGATCGCCCACTTGATGGTGCCATCGCTCGAACGTTGCTCTTCGGCCACTTTCGGCGCGCGAATTTCGGCAATCTGCTGCAGTTTGCCGCGCAGCACCTTGTTGATATCGGTCATCTGCTCGAAGTCATCGCAGCAGTAGTGATAGATCCACTTCATGACCTGGTCGGCGCGGAACGGCTTTTCGCCCAGCGAGGCGAAAAACTCACGCATTTGCTGGCGGTTCAGATCCAGCAGGTTAATTTTGGCGGCAGCCGGTTGCTCCGTTTTAACGGATTGATCTTGCATAGAATTATTTTCAGACACGGTGTGCTCGGACGCGATGGGTTCTAACATAATGATCTTTAGCCTCGTTATTACACGTTATGGCTGGCTCCCTTTCGGGAACAAGAATGGGCGAAGTGTGTTGTTATCCCTGCCGTCGCTTTCAGGCGGCGGACAGTGTCGGGATAAAACACGCCCTGGACAAGTTGACTCATCCAGGGCGCGGCATTGTACAAATTTTAGTAGCGAGTTTCCACGACGGGAAAGCATTCAGGGCATTTTAATTGTTTCAGCCGGTGAATATTACCCCTCGTCGGTAGAAACCAACGCTATCAACGCGGGCAGATTTCGCTGTCGTTGAAGAAGTAAGCGATTTCACGCGCAGCGGATTCCGGGGAGTCGGAACCGTGCACCGCGTTAGCGGTGAAGCTGTCCGCGAAGTCAGCACGCAGAGTGCCGGCCAGCGCGTTGTCCGGGTTGGTTGCACCCATGATGTCGCGGTTACGCTGGATCGCGTTTTCTGCTTCCAGAACCTGCACCATGATCGGGCCAGAGGTCATGAACTCAACCAGACCGTCGAAGAATGGACGGCCTTTGTGCTCAGCGTAGAAGCCTTCAGCTTGCTCACGGCTCAGCTTCAGCATTTTAGCGGCGATGATTTTGAAACCCGCACGCTCGAAACGCGCATAGATAGCGCCGATGTCGTTGTTGGCTACGGAGTTTGGTTTAACGATGGAAAAGGTACGTTCTACGGTCATAATGGCCTCAGTCTAACTTCCTAATACGGGCCGGACTCAGAAAAAATCCGCCGGCCTTGTTCAAGTGGCGCAAATTATATGTGCGCTGTTAACGCTTGCCTACGGGAAAACCAACATTTCTTTAAAAAAATATTAGCGCCGGCGACGATTTTGCCGCCAACGCCCCGCCGGCGTACAACAATGCGCCGCTATTGGGTGGTATCCGTGGAAGGAATGATGTTGCGCAGCCAGCTGCCCCAGCGACGCTGATAGAACGGCTGGGTATGGGCGATCAGGTAGTGGCTGACGCCGCGCTCTTTTTCCGATACCAGGCAGAAGTCCACCGGCTCATCGTCCGGCAGCGCTTCGCTGGCGACGCTGCCCGCTTCCTGAATCAGCGCATCGATCTCCGCCGCATCGCCGTCCACTTCCACGCCGACCAGCAGATTGGGTTTCTCATCCAGCGCACGGTCATGCATCAGAGCCAGGAATGCCCGGCGTACCGGCTTGCGCTGGCTGAACAGCGTGGTCAGCGCATCCACCATCGTCGCCGGATACACCTCCGGCTGGCCAAGCAGGATTTGCGATTCTTTATCGATATAGTGTTCAACCGGCTTGCTCACCCCGCCGTTCGCCAGCAGCATCGCCACTTCTTCCGGATAAAACTCTTTGCCGTATTCCGCCTTCGGGTTCAGGAACAGTTCAGCGCCCTGGGTAATTTCAAACAGTACCCGCGCCGGCATGGCGATAAACGGCTGTTCGTCCTCTACCGCCTGCTGCAGCAGACGCAGGGAGGAAAAGAACGGCACGACGCTGCTGCCGTCCTGCTTTTCCCAATGCTGAATGTTCACCGGCGTATCCGCATTCAGGACGATTTCGCCCTGCTGCTGCACCTGCTCGCCGTCGCCTAGGATATAGACGGTCGACTCCAGCAGCTCGCGGAAAAACGCCGGCCGGTGCGCCGCTTCGCTGACCGCCAGCTTCAGCAGGCGCTCCAGTTCATTGTCGTCAGCGGCGACATTATCGTGGTGGTGGGAACTCATGACCAACTCCAATCATTAAGGGGCCAGCACGCTGGCCCCCTTACGGTCTGTTAACGATCTCTTCAGCTTTATTTTGCTTTGTTCAGCAGCAGGTTGGCAACGGCGCGCACGCCCAGCCCGGTAGCGCCGGCGGACCACTGATCCACCGCGCCTTTACGGTAGGTGGCGGAGCAGTCGATATGCAGCCAGCCCTGCTGATACTGGGTAACAAAGTGCGACAGGAAGGCCGCCGCGGTGCTGGCGCCGGCGCTGTAGGCCGGGCCGGCGATATTATTCAGCTCGGCGAAGTTGGACGGCAGTTGGCTGCGGTGGAACTCGGCCAGCGGCAGACGCCAGAACGGCTCGTGCTCTTCCTGCGCGCTGCTGAGCAGCTCCTGCGCCAGTGCATCGTCAAAGCTGAACAGCGCATGGTAGTCATTGCCCAGCGCAGTTTTCGCCGCGCCGGTCAGGGTGGCGCAGTCGATAATCAGTTCCGGCTGCTGGGCGGAGGCGTCGATCAGGCCGTCGGCCAGCACCAGGCGCCCTTCGGCGTCGGTATTCATCACTTCGACGGTTTTACCGTTGCGATAGCGGATAATATCACCCAGTTTAAAGGCATTGCCGCTGACCATGTTGTCCGCGCAGCACAGGTAGAGCTTCACCCGCTTGTCGAGACCGCGCGCCGCCGCCAGCGCCAGCGCGCCGGTCGCCGTGGCCGCGCCGCCCATATCGGCCTTCATCGAATCCATAAAGGCGCTTTGCTTCAGACTGTAGCCGCCGGTATCAAAAGTGATGCCTTTGCCGACCAGGCAGGCGAACACCGGCGCCTCCGGGTTGCCGCTCGGGTTGTAGTCCAGCGTCAGCAGCACCGGCGGACGCGAGGAACCGCGGCCGACGGTATGAATGCCGGCATAGTTCTGCTCGCGCAGATCTTCGCCTTTGATGATGCGGTAGCTGACCGCATCGCAGCCGACGTCACACATCAGGTCGACGGCGCGGGTTGCCAGCTGCTCTGGCCCCAGCTCTTCCGCCGGCATGTTGATGGTGTCACGCACCCAGTCAACGATCTTCAGGCGGCGATCCAGTTCCTCGCGCTCCTCGGCGGACAGCTGCGGCCATTCAACGCTGCGCGTGCCCTTCGGCCCGCGGAACCCCTGCCAGAACGCCCAGCTTTGCTCCAGGCCCCAGCCTTCGCCGGCCAGCGTGACCTGACGGATACCCTGACCGTCGATTTTACGCGCCGCGCGTTGAATTGCGCCCAGCTTGCCGCCGCCGGTCAGATGGATGGTGATGCCGTCATTGTTGGTGCTCAGCAGGGCTTTTTCGCCCCAGCGCGCATCTGCGGGCTGGTGGGACAGGGTAATCTGCATGGTTTCAGTCGTCATAGCCTACTCCGTATATGCTTTATACCCGTCATATTTCACGTGACAGGTGTGTTGGCTGCGCTCAGTCACCCGCATCACTTACCGGTGTAAGTTCATCGGAATGCCTTCTCTTGCCGCCTTCCCGCCACTCGAATGATTTAGGGTATATACGTTTTTATCGGTCGGATACAAAATAAACGGGCCGCCCATGGCAGCCCGTTACGCTATTAGTCGCTAGTCTGCTTCATCTAACCAGACCAGCAAAATCGCTTCCAGTATTTTCTCGTTGGAAGCCTGCGGATCGTCATCAAACTCTTCCAGCTCGCAGATCCACTGATGCATATCGGTAAAACGCACGGTTTTCGGATCGGTGTCCGGATAGGCATCGTACAGTGCTTCGCCGATCTCGCGGCTGTCGGTCCACTTGAGTCCCATTATGATCTCCCGTTCAGGATGGCGGCTAACAATTAGTGCTCGCGCGCGTGGTTAACGGTATAGCGCGGCATCTCCACCACCAGATCGTCGTCCGCGACGCGCGCCTGGCAGCTCAGACGGCTTTCCGGCTCCAGCCCCCAGGCTTTGTCCAGCATATCGTCTTCCAGCTCGCAGCTTTCATCCAGCGAGTCAAAACCTTCACGCACGATACAGTGGCAGGTGGTGCAGGCGCAGGATTTTTCACAGGCGTGCTCGATATCGATACCGTTACGCAGCGCAACATCGAGGATGGTTTCCCCTTGTTCCGCGTCCAATACCGCCCCTTCCGGGCATAAGTCCTGATGGGGCAGGAAAACAACTTTAGGCATGGTTAAACCTCATCCACAGAATGGCCAGCCAGCGCCCGTCGGATGGAGGCATCCATACGGCGCGCGGCAAAATCTTGCGTAGTCGCATCTAATGTTTTTATTGCGGCTTCAATGGCCGCCGGCCGATCGCCCTGTACCGCCTGTTGCAAGGCGGCCATGGCAGCGTCGATCGCCTGGCGCTCTTCTTCGCTCAGCAACGCCGCATCGCTCGCCAGCGCGCCCTGCAGGCTTTCCAGCACGCGTGCGGCTTCCACCCGCTGCTCTGCCAGCATGCGCGCACCGACGTCGCTCTGCGCATGGGCCATCGAATCTTTGATCATCCCGGCGATCTCGTCATCCGACAGACCGTAGGACGGCTTCACCTGAATCGACGCCTCAACGCCGGTGGATTTTTCCATCGCGGTCACGCTCAGCAGGCCGTCCGCATCCACCTGGAAGGTGACGCGGATATGCGCCCCGCCCGCCGGCAGCGGCGGCAGGCCGCGCAGCGTAAAGCGGGCCAGCGAACGGCAGTCCTGCACCAGTTCGCGTTCGCCCTGCAGCACGTGAATCATCATCGCGCTCTGGCCGTCTTTAAAGGTGGTGAACTCCTGCGCGCGCGCCACCGGAATGGTGGTGTTGCGCGGAATCACCTTCTCCACCAGACCGCCCATGGTTTCCAGCCCCAGCGACAGCGGGATCACGTCCAGCAGCAGCATTTCGCTGTCCGGCTTGTTGCCCACCAGGATGTCAGCCTGCACGGCGGCGCCGATGGCGACCACTTTATCGGGGTCAATCGACGTCAGCGGCGTGCGGCCAAAGAAGGCGCCGACCTGCTCGCGCACCAGCGGCACGCGGGTCGAACCGCCCACCATCACCACTTCCAGCACCTCTTCCGCGCTGACGCCGGCGTCTTTCAGCGCGCGGCGGCAGGCCATCAGCGTGCGTTTGACCAGCGTGGCGATCAGGCTGTTGAACTGTTCACGCGTGACCTCACCCTGCCAGCCGGCAACGTCCACCGTCACGGACTCGGCGTCGCTCAGCGCGATTTTAGCCTGGATGGCGGCGTCCAGCAGCTGACGCTGCAGGCCGTGATCGCTGCGGTCGGCCACGCCGGCCTGCTCGCGCAGCCAGTCGGCCAGCAGGTGGTCGAAGTCATCGCCGCCCAGTGCGGAGTCACCGCCGGTGGCCAGCACTTCGAAGACGCCGCGGCTGAGGCGCAAAATAGAGATATCAAAGGTACCGCCGCCCAGGTCGTACACGGCAATGGTGCCTTCCTGCCCGGAATCCAGCCCGTAGGCGATGGCCGCAGCGGTCGGTTCGTTCAGCAGGCGCAGCACGTGCAGGCCCGCCAGACGCGCGGCGTCTTTGGTGCCCTGACGCTGCGCGTCATCAAAATAAGCGGGCACGGTGATCACCACGCCGTCCAGTTCACCCTCCAGCGCCTGCTGCGCCCGGGCAGACAGAGTCTTGAGGATATCGGCGGACACGCTGACCGGGTTAAGCAGCCCGGCGGAGGTGGCAATCATCGGCAGGCCGTTGTCGCTGGCCTGGAATTGGTAAGGCAGGTTCGGATAGCGTTGCTGTACGTCAGCCAGGGAGCGGCCCATCATGCGTTTGACCGAGCTGATGGTGTTGGCCGGATCCTGCGCCGCCTGCGCGCGCGCGGCGGCGCCGACCTGCACGGCCTGCTCGCCATAGTGCACCACCGACGGCAGCAGATGACGCCCTTCGGCATCGGGCAGCGTTTCAGCCTGCCCGCTGCGCACCGTGGCGACCAGCGAGTTGGTGGTGCCCAGATCGATGCCGGCCGCCAGACGGCGCTGATGTGGCGCGGCGCTTAACCCGGGCTCACTGATTTGTAATAAGGCCATGTTGAGCTTCCAGAATTAAAAAAATCACTCAAAACCCAGCAGTTTTTCTTCGAGTTGTTCAACCTGTTGCTGGAGTTTGTCCAAAAAGCGCAGTTTGCGCACGGTATCGGCGGCGTCGGTCCACTGTTCGCTGTCCAACTGCTGCACCATCTGGGCGCTGCGCTGTCTGACGGCGGCGGCGAGGCGTTCGCCAAAGGCGGCCAGCGCGGCGTCATCCGCTTTGCGTTCAATGCCGTCAAGCTCTTCACGCAGCTCCAGCTGTTCCATCAGGAACGCCGTATCACGCAGGGTATGTTGTTCATTACCCAGATCAAAGCCGTGCAACGATAGCATATACTCGGCGCGTTTTAACGGGTGCTTCAGGGTCTGGTAGGCTTCGTTAATGGTCGCCGCCTGCTGCAGCGCCATCAGGCGTTCGCGTTCCGGCTGGCTGGCAAAACGATCGGGATGGAATTGACGTTGCAGATCCTGAAAGCGGGATGCAAGCAGGCTGCCGTCCACGGGATAGCGAACTGGCAGCCCGAATAAAGTAAAGTAATCCATAGCGTGCTCTGGGCGTTATCGTGAGGGTTTCGGGTCCCCCCGCGCCGTGCGGGGGCATCTCATCCTTCCGCAAAGCCTCTGCGGAGGAACACGACGGGCTATCAGACGTTGAAACTTTCGCCGCAGCCGCACTCGCTTGAGACATTCGGGTTGTTGAACTTGAAGCCTTCGTTCAGGCCTTCCTTAACGAAATCAAGTTCGGTGCCGTCAAGGTAGACCAGGCTTTTGCCGTCAATGATCACCTTAACGCCTTTGTCTTCGAAGATCATGTCGTCGTCATTGACTTCGTCAACAAATTCCAACACGTACGCCATCCCGGAACAGCCGGAGGTGCGAACCCCAAGACGCAGGCCGAGACCTTTACCGCGGTTATTCAGGAACGCCTGAACGCGTTGCGCAGCGCTGTCGCTCATAGTAATCGACATAACAACCTCACACTCAATATCCCCTGCATCTTGCAAACCGGCGTCGGGGAGCGAACCGGCCCCGGGACAACAGACATCGTCCCAATAAACGCGGGCGCAGCATGCAACATGCTACGCCCCTACACTGAACTTACTTGGCGTCGTGCTTGCTTTTATAATCAGCAATCGCCGCTTTGATCGCGTCTTCCGCCAGGATAGAGCAGTGGATTTTTACCGGCGGCAGTTCCAGCTCTTCAGCAATTTGGGTGTTTTTAATCGCTTCCGCCTGGTCCAGCGACTTGCCCTTCATCCATTCGGTCACCAGCGAACTGGAGGCGATGGCGGAGCCGCAGCCGTAGGTTTTGAAACGCGCATCTTCGATGATGCCGGCGTCGTTCACCTTGATCTGCAGCTTCATCACGTCGCCGCAGGCCGGTGCGCCGACCATGCCGCTGCCGACGCTCGGGTCTTCATTGTCGAAAGAACCCACGTTACGCGGGTTTTCGTAGTGATCGATTACTTTTTCGCTGTAAGCCATGACCTTGCTCCTGAATCCTGAGAATTAATGATGTGCCCATTCGATGCTGTTGATATCCACGCCCTGCTTGAACATTTCCCACAGCGGAGAAAGGTCGCGCAGACGGCCGATAGACTTGCGAACCAGCTCGATGGTGTAGTCGATCTCTTCTTCGGTGGTGAAACGCCCCAGCGAGAAACGGATCGAACTGTGCGCCAATTCATCGCTCATTCCCAGCGCACGCAGCACGTAGGAGGGCTCCAGGCTGGCGGAGGTACAGGCAGAACCGGAGGAGACGGCCAGGTCTTTCAGCGCCATAATCAGCGATTCGCCTTCAACATAGTTGAAGCTGACGTTCAGGATGTTCGGCGCGCCCTGCTCCAGGTCGCCGTTCAGGTATACTTCTTCCATATCCTTCACGCCGTTCCACAGACGGTCGCGCAGCGTGCGCAGGCGCGCCATCTCGCTGTCCATCTCTTCTTTGGCGATACGGTACGCTTCGCCCATGCCGACGATCTGGTGCACAGGCAGGGTGCCGGAACGCATGCCGCGCTCGTGGCCGCCGCCGTGGATCTGCGCTTCGATACGGATGCGCGGCTTACGGCGTACGTACAGCGCGCCGATGCCTTTAGGCCCGTAAATCTTGTGACCGGAGAAGGACATCAGGTCCACTTTCAGCTGGCTCAGATCGATAGGCAGTTTGCCCACGCTCTGGGTCGCGTCCACGTGGTAGATGATGCCGCGCGCGCGGCACATTTCGCCGATGGTGGCGATATCCTGCACCACGCCGATTTCGTTGTTCACGTGCATGATGGACACCAGAATGGTGTCATCGCGCATCGCCGCCTCAAGCTCTTTGAGGTCGATAATGCCGTTGCTCTGCGGCGCCAGGTAGGTGACTTCAAACCCTTCGCGCTCCAGCTGACGGCAGGTGTCCAGCACGGCTTTGTGTTCGGTTTTGCTGGTGATAATGTGCTTGCCTTTTTTCTGATAGAAATTGGCAGCGCCTTTAATCGCCAGGTTGTCGGATTCGGTCGCCCCGGAAGTAAACACGATTTCACGCGGATCGGCGCCCACCAGTTCAGCAATCTGATTGCGGGCGATATCCACCGCTTCCTCTGCCTGCCAACCGAAACGGTGGGAACGGGAAGCCGGGTTACCGAAGGTGCCGTCCAGGGTCAAAAACTGCATCATTTTTTCAGCAACGCGCGGATCAACCGGCGTCGTTGCTGAATAATCCAGATAAATCGGTAATTTCATTGCTCTTGTGCTCCGTACATCACTTCCAAAAACAAAATGCTCAAGTATTCGTCAGCTGCTTATGCGCGCAGATTAACGTTGATCGTCTCTTCCTGGCGGCCGTTGGCGGAACGACGCGTGTCATTATTCTGACGGTCGGCAACATCCAGCACTTCCTGATTATTGACCAATTCAGCCAGCGTAATACTGTTCAGGAAACCGCTGATGCGCTCGCTCAGGTCGCGCCACAGGGTGTGCGTCAGGCAGCGATCGCCGCCCTGGCAGCCTTCTTTCCCCTGGCAGCGGGTCGCGTCGACCGACTCATCAACGGCGGTAATCACCGCGCCGACGGCAATCTCGCCGGCGTCTTTACCCAGCAGATAACCGCCACCCGGGCCGCGCACGCTGGCTACCAAACCGTTCTTGCGCAGACGGGAAAATAATTGCTCCAGATAAGAGAGCGAAATTCCTTGCCGCTCTGAAATATCAGCCAATGGTACGGGCCCTTCCTGGGAGTGCAATGCCACGTCAAGCATAGCGGTTACGGCATAACGGCCTTTGGATGTCAGTCTCATAGTCAATGGTTACCTGTTGGTCAAACATGGCGGAAAGTCTGACATTCCCGAGTAATTCAGTCAACTATTTAACCGAGTAATTCACTCAGGTATTAGCACGTTTTGTAATAAAGCATAACGAATACTTATTTTTCAATTATTTGCCCAACTTATCTATCGACGTCAGCATGCCGCGCAGAATATTCAGCTCCTGCGCTTCCGGGCGGGCGCGGGTAAACAGACGGCGCAGGCGACTCATCACCTGCCCCGGATGCGTCGGGCGAATAAACCCGCTGCGCTGCAGCGTCTGTTCCAGATGCTGATAGAAACGCTCAAGGTCATCCACCAGCGGGTAAGCTTCTTCTTCCTGCTGCGCCGGCGCTTCCGCCTGCTGGCGGTCGAGGTAGGCAACGCGCACCTCATAGGCCAGGATCTGCACCGCCATCGCCAGGTTCAGCGAGCTGTAATCCGGGTTGGCCGGGATCGCCACGTGGTAATGGCACTTTTGCAGTTCATCGTTGGTCAGGCCGACACGTTCACGGCCAAACACCAGCGCTACCGGCGCCTGCTCGCCCTCTTTCACCGCCTGCACGCCGCATTCGCGCGGTTCAAGCATCGGCCAGGGCAAGGTGCGGGAGCGCGCGCTGGTGCCCACCACCAGGCCGCAGCCGGCGATCGCTTCGTCAAAAGTGTCAACAATGGTGGCGTTGCCGATAACATCGCTGGCGCCGGCGGCCAGCGCGATGGCCTGAGAATCAGGTTTTACCAGCGGATTGACCAGATAAAGGTTGGTTAAACCCATGGTTTTCATGGCCCGGGCCGTTGAGCCCATATTGCCGGTATGAGAGGTTTCAACCAGAACAATGCGGATATTGTGCAGCATACAAACTCTGAGCGTGTCGGAAATCGCAACATCCTATCACAGGAGAGGGATTAATGGCATGCGCGTTACGCCCGTCTGCAATTTAACCCGTGAAGAGGTTAGGCATTTCACAGAACACCTGCTATACTCCGCGCCGTTTCCTGTTCTTTAACATCCTAGTGGAAGATACCCATGCATCCGATGCTGACTATCGCCGTGCGCGCTGCGCGTAAGGCCGGTAACCTGATTGCCAAAAACTACGAAACTCCGGACGCTGTTGAAGCGAGCCAAAAAGGGAGTAACGATTTCGTCACTAACGTCGATCGCGATGCAGAGCATCTGATCATCGACGTCATCCGCAAGTCTTACCCGCAACACACTATCATCAGTGAAGAACGCGGCGAGCTGATTGGCGAAGATCGCGATGTACAATGGGTGATCGATCCACTGGATGGCACCGCCAACTTTATCAAACGCTTCCCACACTTCTCCGTTTCTATCGCCGTGCGCATCAAAGGCCGCACCGAAGTGGCGGTGGTTTACGATCCAATGCGCAACGAACTGTTCACCGCAACCCGCGGCCAGGGCGCACAGCTCAACGGTTACCGTCTGCGCGGCACCAGCGCCAAAGACCTCGACGGCACCATTCTGGCCACCGGTTTCCCGTTCAAGGCGAAACAGCACGCGCCGGCTTACATCAATCTGATCGGTAAACTGTTCACCCAGTGCGCCGACTTCCGCCGTACCGGTTCCGCCGCGCTGGATCTGGCCTATGTTGCCGCCGGCCGCGTTGACGGTTTCTTCGAGATCGGCCTCAAGCCGTGGGATTTCGCCGCAGGCGAGCTGCTGGTGCGTGAAGCCGGCGGCGTGGTCACCGACTTCGTCGGCGGTCATAACTCCTTCAGCTCCGGCAATGTGGTCGCCGGCAACCCACGCGTCGTCAAAGCGCTGCTGGGCACCATGCGTGAAGAACTGAGCGAAGCGCTGAAGCGTTAATCAGACCCGCCAGCAAACAAAGGCGAGGCTTAGGCCTCGCCTTTGTCGTATCTATTCCGCCTTAACGCGAGAAAGGCCGCACCCCGCCGCTGAACTCCGGCTGCGCGCTGGCGTAAAGCAATACCCCGGCAAACAGCAACAACAACCCGCCAAGCAACGCCAGCGATCCCCACGCCACCGCCTGCCAGTTTGCCGACGCGCGCGACACGCTGATGCGTTCCGCCAGCCGGCGGCCGTAATGCACAAACAGCGCCAGCAGCGAAATGGTCAGCGATGTGCCCAGCGCCATCGCCAGCGCCGACGCCACGCCCCAGGCAAACACGCCCAGCACCTTGGAAAACAGCAGCACCAGAATCGCGCCGGAACAGGGTCGGATGCCCATCGCCAGAACAATCGCCGCCCGCGTGCGCCAGTCGCTGCCGGCCTGCAGTTCGCTGTCGCTGGGTAAATGACGGTGTCCGCAGCCGCAATGCGCGCTGTGCACGTGATCGTCGGCCAGCGGCTGCAGACGCTGGATACGCAACGCCGGCGCCAGCTTCAGCGCGGCGGCCAGAAGGCGCAGCGCCCGCCAGCTCAGCAGTGCGCCCAGCAGCACCACCAGCAGGTAACTGCCCTGCTCCAGCCAGAAGCTGCTTTGGTGCAGTTGACGCGATGACAGCTGCAGCACGCCCAGCAGCAGCGCCACCAACGCCACCGCCACCAACCCCTGCAGCAAAGAAGCGGCAAAGGTCAGTTTCAGGCTGCTTTTCAGCCGCGTCGGATGCGTCGCCAGATAGGTCGAGATCACCACTTTACCGTGGCCCGGCCCCAGCGCGTGCAGCACGCCGTAGCTCAGGCTGAACAGCATCAGCGTGATTCCGGCGCGCTGCGGATCGGCTTTCACCTGCTGCAACAGCGACGCCAGCTGCTGGTTCAGCGTTTTCTGCCACGCCACGCTCTGCAGCATAATTTGCGGCCAATAGTGCCACACCAGCTGCGCACCGGTCGCCAGCGCCAGCAGCAGCAACAGTAATGGCCACAGGCTGGCGGCCCAATGACGGCGACGAAGCGGCGAGCTGCCGAGGTTTAGTGACATTGTAAAGTAATCCGTTGGGCGAATTGTTGGCCAAGCTGCAGGTCCTCTCCCGGCGAATCGTTTTTATCCAGCGACAGCGCATACGCCTGCAGCGAGGCGTCCGGTGTGGGCGTGAACAGCTCGAAGCGACACTGCTGCGCCATCTCGGCCGGCAGATGGATCGCCGATGAAGCCTGATAGCTCATATCGACAAAGTAGGTGGGATCATAGGTGGAGATACTAAAAGGTTTCCCCGCCAGCGGCTGCGGATGCGCCAGCGGCAGGACAAACTCCAGCACCGCCTTGTGCTCCTGACGGGAAAGCCGGTATTCCGGCGGCAAATTGGTATATTTCACCGGTTTGCCGTCGCGGTAGATATCGGTAAAGTAGTGCTGCCCCAACACGTTGGCCATCACCTGCGCCGCCAGTTTTTTCCAGGTTTCCGAGTCGTTTTTGGCATTCTGCGCATCGTACAACAGGTCCGCCGACGTCATTTCGTCCATCACCCACACCATTCTCAAACCAACCAGTTGCTGTTCCTGCACCACAAAGGTGGTGTTCATATCGATGAAACTGTGCGGATGCGCCGCTGCATCCACGCTATACCACGCCGCCAATCCAACCAGCAAACCTCTTAGCTTCATCATATCAACCTTTACTTTTGTTATAACATAACACAATGTATTGATAAACCGGCATCACACCACGCCAGAATTGTGACGAAAGTTATAAGCCGAAGCAAAACCCGGCGCCAGAACCGCGCCGGCTCAACACCGTTTGCTATGCTTAAACATAATTTCAACGTTACCTGCTGGATACACCCATGAGCCTGGACACTTCCCCCGTGCCTGAGCTCTCCAGTCAACAGCGGCGCTGCCGCCTGCTGTTGCTGCTGTTTACTCCGCCGCCCACGGTAAAACTGGAGACTATCAGCCACATCAACGGCGTCGACCTCCCCACCACCCGGCAAGATATCGCCGAGGTGAGCAGTGAAATCCGGCGATTCCATCACCTGGAGATCGCGGGAACCCCCGAAGAGGGCTACCAACTGACCGGGAGCACGCTGAATCAACGCCTCTGTCTGATCCATTGGCTACGACGGGCGCTGCGCTGCTGCCCGCAGTTTGTTGAAGACACCTTCAGCCCGCAGCTGCACCGGGCGCTGACCCTCGACAGCGCCCAGGCGGCCCGCTTGCAGCAGGCGTTGGAAAACTGCGCCGCCACGCTGAAACAGCCGCTGGAGGAGCGCATCCGCCTGTTCCTGCCGCCCTATCTCTGCTACTGCCTGTGGGAAATCCGCCAACAGCGCCACCCGTCGTTCACCGACGCCCAGCGCGCCTGGCTGCATCAAAAACCGGAGCAACAGGCCGCCGCCAAACTCTATCCGCTACTGCTGGCGCTGTCCGGCCTGCCTCCCCAGGCCGATGAACAAGACTTTCTGGTGCTGATGTTCACCCTGTTAAAAAACCACAGCTATGAGAGCGACCACTCTGATGAAGATTTACGCCTGATGGCGGCGATCGAACGCATGGTGGAACATTTCCAGCAGCTTTCCGGCATGAGCTTCAGCAGCAGAGCGGACCTGATTACCCATCTGTTCGCCCATCTGGCACCGGCGGTAGAGCGCTGCCACTTTGATATCGGTATTGATAATATGCTGCTGGAAGAAGTGGTGCGTAAATACCCGCGGCTGATGCGCACCACGCAGCAGGCGCTGGAGCCGTTTGAGCAGGAATATGGTATTCATTTTTCGCGCGAGGAGGCCGGCCTGGTGGCGATAAGCTTCGGCGCCTGGCTGATGCAGGGCAACGCCCTGCAGGAAAAACAGGTGCTGCTGCTGACGCTGGATAACCCGCAGTTGGAAGAAGAGTTGGAGTACCAACTGCGCGAACTGACGCTGCTGCCGCTCAATATCAAATATCAGCCGCTGCGCGACTTTCTGCGTTCCGGCGCGCCGCATGACGTCACGCTGGTGATCACCCCTTACGCCGCACCGCCGCAGGCAACGCAGCCGCCTTTGATCTACACCGAACTGCCGCTGGCGCGCGGGCAACGCAAGACCCTGCGCGCCCTGCTGGAAACCCCTTAACGCGCGACGCTGACCGCCGGCGGCCGGATAAACAGCGCCGGCAGCACAATCGCCGCCATCACCCAGAATACGCCGCCCTGCCAGTGTTCAAACAGGAAGCCGGCAATCACCGTCATCACCGCGATACCGCCGCCCATCGCCAGGCCGGAATAGACCGACTGCAACCGAATTACGTCCGGCCCGCTGCGTCCGCTGATAAAGCGCATCGCCGCCAGGTGGCAGACGGTAAAGGTGCCGCAGTGCAGTATCTGCACCAGCAGCAGCCAGCCCAAGTCGGTGGTGGCCCCCATCAGCCCCCAACGCACCACGCCGCAGCAGGCCGACAGCAGCAGCAGATTGCGTGCGTTCCAGCGCCGGAACAGGAGGCTGCTGCTGGCGAAAACGATCACCTCGGCCACCACGCCCAACGACCAGAAATAGCCGATAGTGGCGGCCGAGTAGCCGGACTCCTGCCAGTAAATCGACGCAAAGCTGTAATAACCGGCATGCGCGCCCTGCAGCAGCGTCACGCACAGCAGAAAACGCCAGACCGGCCCTTCCGTCAGCAGCTCGCGCCACGAGCGTTGCGGCTGGTTCTGCACGCGCGCCTCCCCCTGCGGCATCACCGTCGGCTTCAGCAACATGCCCAGCAACATCGCCAGCAGGCTGGCAAGCAGACAATATAAAACGGCGTGGTGTCCCCAGACCGCCACCAGTTGGCCGGTCAGCGCGGAGCCAATCACAAACGCCAGCGATCCCCACAGCCGCACCCGGCCGTAGTCCAGCGTAATCTGTTTTTGCCAGGTGCCGGCCAGCGCGTCGGTCAGCGGCACCAGCGGTGAAAAGAACAGGTTAAAGCCGGCGATGACCAGCATCAGCCAGCCCCAGGCGTTGCCAAAACAGAAGCCGACGGCGAAGGCCAGCGTCAGCAGCGCCAAAATGCGCAGCGCCGTCACCAGATTGGCGGGATCTTTCACCCGAGGGGCAATCAGCAGGCTGCCGAGAAAGCGCGCCACCAGTCCGGCGCCCAGTAGAATACCGATGACATCAGGCTCCAGCCCTTCGCCCTTGAGCCAAACGCTCCAGAACGGGAGATAAATACCGTAAGAAAAGAAGTAGGTGAAATAGCTGAGCGCCAGCCAACGTGTTGATTGCAGAACCATGTTCCCTCCGGTGTGTGGGCGATACTTTGACAGAGCTCACACCGGCCCGCAATAACGCTTACGACCTATAGGATGATAGTGCCAAACACCTCACACTTTGCCCGGTAACAGACGCAAAAAAACCCGCCGCAGCGGGTTTTTTCAGGGTGCGGAAACGCGGATTACGCGTAAACCGGCAGACGGGCGCAGATATCCAGCACCTTCTGTTTGGTGCGTTCGATAACGGCTTCGTCATGGATGTTATCCAGCACGTCGCAGATCCAGCCGGCCAGCTCGCGCACTTCCGCTTCCTTGAAGCCGCGGCGGGTGACTGCCGGGGTGCCGATACGGATGCCGGAGGTGACGAACGGGCTCTTCGGATCGTTCGGCACGCTGTTTTTATTGACGGTGATGTTGGCGCGGCCCAGTGCGGCGTCCGCTTCTTTACCGGTCAGGTTTTTGTCCACCAGATCCAGCAGGAACAGGTGGTTGTGCGTACCGCCGGAAACCACGTTGTAGCCGCGCTCCAGCACCACTTCCACCATCGCTTTGGCGTTTTTCGCGACCTGCTGCTGATAGGTTTTGAACTCTGGCTCCATCGCTTCTTTCAGCGCCACCGCTTTACCGGCGATCACGTGCATCAGCGGGCCGCCCTGCCCGCCCGGGAACACGGCGGAGTTCAGTTTCTTATACAGATCTTCGTCGCCGCCCTTTGCCAGGATCAGGCCGCCGCGCGGACCCGCCAGCGTTTTGTGGGTGGTGGTGGTTACGATGTGCGCGTGAGGCACCGGGTTCGGGTAGACGCCCGCAGCAATCAGGCCGGCAACGTGCGCCATGTCGACGAACAGGTAAGCGCCGATGCTGTCGGCGATTTCACGCATTTTGGCCCAGTCGACCACGCCGGAGTATGCGGAGAAGCCGCCGATGATCATTTTCGGCTTGTGAGCCTGCGCCTGTTTGGCCAGGTCGTCATAGTCGATTTGGCCTTGTTCGTCGATGCCGTAAGGCACCACGTTGTACAGTTTGCCGGACAGATTAACCGGAGAGCCGTGAGTCAGGTGGCCGCCGTGCGCCAGGTTCATCCCCAGGATGGTGTCGCCCGGCTGCAGCAGCGCGGTGTACACCGCGAAGTTGGCCTGGGAGCCGGAGTGCGGCTGTACGTTGGCGTAATCGGCACCGAACAGCGCCTTCGCGCGGTCAATCGCCAGTTGCTCGACGATATCCACATATTCGCAGCCGCCGTAATAACGCTTGCCCGGATAGCCTTCTGCGTATTTGTTGGTCAACTGAGAACCCTGAGCCTGCATCACGCGCGGGCTGGTGTAGTTTTCAGAGGCAATCAGTTCGATGTGCTCTTCCTGACGAACGACTTCCTGTTCCATTGCGCGCCACAGTTCGGCATCGTAATCTGCAATGTTCATTTCACGCTTTAACATCCGGCATCTCCTGACTCAATCAGCTAACTTAAAATCACCCGTTTTGGGTTGTGGGCCACAGTGTAAACTGTTTTCCCCCATTGAGGATAGGCCTTGACAGAGGTTTTTACGCAAACGATTGGCTTGAGGCTGCGCAAGGCTTTAATCCATTTACGCTTCCCGTATTTCAACGGATATTTTCTCATCGGCCCGATGCGCTTTTTTCATGTTCTGTGAGGCGGATCGTCAGTTAACAAATACGCAACAAAAAAGCGGGTATTTACAACCTGTTAAGAAACTTATAAGATGCATTTAAAATACAACATTAAAAGTTCACCATAAGGCTGCCCCACAATCCATCAAAAAACATGGGAAACCGTGGGGATAAACTGATGACCCGCCTGATACCTGAAGCAGGCCGGACATATACAGGAGTATGACCATGCTGGATCAACAAACCATCGCCACCGTCCAATCAACCATTCCTCTGCTGGCGGCGACCGGCCCCAAACTGACCGCCCATTTCTACGACCGCATGTTTACCCACAATCCAGAGCTGAAAGATATTTTCAACATGAGCAACCAGCGTAACGGCGACCAGCGGCAGGCGCTGTTCGACGCCATCTGCGCCTACGCCGGTAATCTGGAAAACCTGGCGGCGCTGTTGCCGGCAGTGGAACGCATCGCGCAAAAACATACCAGCTTCAATATCCAGCCTGAGCAGTATCAGATTGTCGGCACCCACCTGCTGGCGACGCTGGATGAAATGTTCAGCCCAGGCCAGGAAGTGCTGGATGCCTGGGGCAAAGCCTACGGCGTACTGGCCGACGTATTTATCCAGCGCGAGGGACAGATTTATCAGGAGAGCGCCACCGGCGACGGCGGCTGGCGCGATCGCCGCGCTTTTCGCATCGTGAAGAAACAGCCGCAGAGCGACATTATCAGCAGCTTTATTCTGGCGCCGGTGGACGGCGGTAAGGTGGTTGACTTTAAACCGGGGCAGTATCTGGCGGTATATATCAATGACGATGGCCTGGAACATCAGGAAATCCGCCAATATTCCCTGACCGCCGCCCCTAACGGCGAATACTACCGCATTGCGGTCAAACGCGAGGATCGCGGGCTGGTATCCAACTATCTGCATCAGAAAGCACAGGAAGGCGATGTCATCGATATCGCGCCGCCGCACGGCGACTTCTTCCTCGACGTGGCGCCGACCACGCCGGTGGCGCTGATCTCCGCCGGCGTTGGTCAAACGCCGATGCTGGGCATGCTCAATACGCTGTACGCCAAACGGCATCAGGCTGAGGTGCACTGGCTGCACGCGGCGGAAAACGGTCAGGTGCATGCTTTTGCCGATGAAGTGGCGGCTATCGCCGCAGAGATGCCGAACCTCAGCCGTCACGTCTGGTACCGCGAACCGGGCAAGGATGATGTGGCTGGACGTGACTATCAGTCACAGGGTCTGATGGATCTTGGCGCGCTGCGCGCGACGCTGGTGAATCCGCAGATGCATTACTACTTCTGCGGCCCGGTCGGCTTTATGCAGTTTGTCGCCAAACAGCTGCTGGAGATGGGCGTCGACGCCGAACGCATGCATTACGAATGCTTCGGCCCGCATAAGGTGCTGTAAGGTTCGCCGCCGGGCAGGAATCCCCTGCCCGGCGCATCGCTTAGATCGCCTCTTCGTCCTGCTCGCCGGTGCGGATACGCACCACGCGCGCCACGTCGAAAACGAAGATCTTGCCGTCGCCAATCTTGCCGGTCTGCGCGGTCTGCATAATGGTTTCCACACAGGTGTCGACGATATCATCAGCCACCACAATCTCAATCTTCACCTTCGGCAGAAAGTCGACCATATACTCCGCGCCGCGGTACAGTTCGGTATGTCCTTTCTGGCGGCCAAAACCTTTGACCTCGGTGACCGTCATCCCGGTGATGCCGACTTCCGCCAGCGCTTCACGCACGTCATCCAGTTTGAACGGCTTGATAATCGCGTCAATCTTCTTCATTTGTATTCCTTAATTACCAATTTTTGCGGCCAAAGCCGGATGTGATCGGATAGCGGCGGTCCTTGCCGAAGTTACGGGCGGTAATACGCGGCCCGACGGCGGCCTGACGCCGTTTATACTCATTGATATCCACCAGACGGATCACCTTGCGCACCACCGCCTCGTCAAAGCCGGCCGCCACCAGATCGGCCACCGACTTGTCGTGTTCGACATAGCCTTCCAGAATAGCATCCAGAATGTCATACGGCGGCAGGCTGTCCTGGTCGACCTGATCCGGCGCCAACTCCGCCGACGGCGGACGGTCAATCACCCGCTGCGGGATGACGTAGGAGACGGTGTTACGGTACTCCGACAGTTTGAACACCAGCGTTTTCGGCACGTCCTTCAGCACGTCGAAACCGCCGGCCATATCGCCGTACAGCGTCGCGTAACCCACCGCCATCTCGCTCTTGTTGCCGGTGGTGAGCACGATGCTGCGGCGCTTGTTGGACAGCGCCATCAGCACCACGCCGCGGCAGCGCGCCTGCAGGTTCTCTTCGGTGGTGTCGCGCTCGGTGCCGGCAAACATCGGCGCCAGCTGCCCCATAAAGGCGTCGAACATCGGCTCGATGGAGACCACGTCAAATTCCACCCCCAGAATCTCCGCCTCTTCTTTTGCATCGGCGATGCTGATATCGGCGGTATAGCGGAACGGCATCATCAGCGCCTGCACTTTTTCTTTGCCGAGCGCATCGACGGCGATCGCCAGCGTCAGCGCCGAGTCGATACCGCCGGACAGGCCAAGCACCGCGCCCTGGAAGCCATTCTTATTCACATAGTCGCGCACCGCCAGCACCAGCGCCTCGTAAATCTGCGCCAGCTGCGGCAGCTCGGCGGCCGGCGCGGTCATCGGCTCAACCTCCAGCTCGTTGAAGCGCAGCAGCGTGACCTGTTCGGCAAAGGCCGCCAGGCGGTGCGTCATATTGCCGGCGGCGTCGAACACCTTCGAGCAGCCGTCGAAAATCAGCTCGTCCTGGCCGCCGATTTGGTTCAGGTACACCAGCGGCAGATCGGTGCGGCGACAGTGGCCGGCCATCAGCGTCTTGCGGATATACGGCTTCTCGCGGTTATACGGCGACGCGTTGATCGACAGTACGATCTCGGCGCCGGCCGCTTTCAGCGTATCGATCGGCTGCGGGAACCACAGATCCTCACAAATCAGCAGCCCCAGACGGTAGCCTTTCAGCTCGACGACGCAGCTGGCATCCCCTTCATGGAAGTAGCGTTTTTCATCAAACACGCCGTAGTTGGGCAGTTGCTGCTTGAAGTAGCGCGCCTGCAGTTTACCTTCGGCAAACAGCGACAGGGCATTATACAGTTTGCCCTCTTCACGCCACGGGTGGCCAACCAGAATCGCCACCTCGCCGGAAGCCTGCTGCAGGCGGCCCAGCTGCACGTCGCAGCGCTGGTAAAAATCATCGCGGTACAGGAGATCTTCCGGCGGATAGCCGGACAGCGCCAGTTCGGTGAACATGACCAGATCGGCTCCCGCCTTCTGCTGCTCCTGCACGATTTGCAACATACGTTCGCTGTTGCCTTCAATGTCGCCCACCAGCAAATTCAGCTGGGCCAACGCAATGGAAAGTGATCTGCTCATAACTTTATGCTCTGCCATGCATCACAAAACATGGAGTGTATACCCTTCACCGCGCCGTTTACGCGTCGGCTGGGGGATATCCACGCCCGCTTAGTGGGTTGCGAACCTGCCCGGGCAGGTTCAGGAAAGTATCATTCTTTAAAGTCGTTGGCGTCCAGTTCGTGGCGCGACAACAGCTTATAAAACTCGGTGCGGTTACGGCCCGCCATACGCGCCGCCTGTGTCACATTGCCCTTGGTAATCTGCAGCAGTTTGCGCAGGTAATGCAGCTCAAACTGGTTGCGCGCCTCGGCAAAGGTCGGCAGCGCGGTGTTTTCGCCCTCCAGCGCCTGTTCGACCAGCGCCTCGCCGATCACCGGCGCCGAGGTCAGCGCCACGCACTGTTCGATCACGTTCACCAGCTGACGCACGTTGCCCGGCCAGCTGGCGGTCATCAGACGCTTCATCGCATCGGTGGAGAAGCTGCGTACAAAGGGTTTGTGCCGCTTGGCCGATTCGCGCAGCAGGTGGTTGGCCAGCAGCGGAATATCCTCGGCGCGCTCGTTCAGCGCCGGGATCTTCAGGTTCACCACGTTCAGGCGGTAGTACAGATCCTCACGGAATTCGTTTTTCGCCATCGCCTTCGGCAGGTCGCGGTGGGTCGCCGAGATGATACGCACGTCGATATCCAGATCGCGGTTGCTGCCCAGCGGCCGCACCTTGCGCTCCTGCAGCACGCGCAGAAGCTTAACCTGCAGCGACAGCGGCATGTCGCCGATTTCATCGAGGAACAGCGTGCCGCCCGCCGCCGCCTGAAACAGCCCCTCACGGCTGCTGACCGCGCCGGTAAAGGCGCCTTTGGCATGGCCGAACAGCTCTGACTCCAGCAACTGTTCCGGCAGCGCACCGCAGTTAATGGCGATAAAGGCCTTCTTGGCGCGCGGGCTGGCTCGGTGGATCGCCTGCGCCAGCACCTCTTTACCAGTGCCGCTTTGGCCGTTAATCAGCACGCTGACGTCCGACTGCGCCACCATATTCGCCTGCTCCAGCAGACGCAGCATCGCCGGGCTGCGGGTGACGATATCCTCACGCCAGCTGTCATCGCCCGCCGGCGCCGACAGCGACAGCGCGTCGTCAATCGCCTTGTATAACGCATCGCGATCGACCGGTTTGGTCAGGAAGCTGAATACCCCCTGCTGGGTCGCCGCCACGGCGTCCGGAATGGAGCCGTGCGCGGTCAGAATAATTACCGGCATACCGGGCTGACGCTTCTGGATCTCCGCAAACAGCGCCATGCCGTCCATCTCATCCATGCGCAGATCGCTGATCACCAGATCGATCTGCTCGCGCGCCAGCAGGCGTAACGCTTCATGTCCGCTTTCGGCGGTCGTAACGTGGAAACCTTCGCTGGTCAAACGCATGCCCAACAGTTTAAGCAGGCTGGGATCGTCATCAACCAGAAGTAAATTGGCCGCTTTACGTGCTGTCATTGCGCGTCGGACTCCTTATTGGCCTCGGGTGGCGCGTAAGTATCTTCTGGCTCGACGGGAATCGCGGTGCCCCTTGCCGGTTGGCTTTCCGCCTCTGCCGTATTACGCACGGCGCCGTTGCCAGCCTTGCCCTGTGATGCGCCATTATCCGGCAGTTCCCCCTGCAGCTGCTTGCGTGAGGAGAGACGACGCTCAATATCCGTCAGGTTCTCCAGTTTGCGCGAGGTTTCCTGCAGCTGTTTTTGCAGCCGTGCCTGGCTCTGACGCAGCGCATCGACCTGGTTGTCGCTGTTTTCCTGCAGACGCTGGTAGCGCAGGCGCTCTTCAGCCTGTGCAACCTGCTGCTGCTGCTGCTGACGCCACAGCTGCAGCAACGGACGCAGAGAACTTGGGAAATCCAGGCGATAGCCGTTAAGCCGGTCAAGCATCTGACGCCGCTCCGCCGGGGTTGGCTCGGCGCTGCCGAGCAGAATGCTTTGCTTGAAAACGCCGTCCCAACTGGCGGCCGGCAGCGTTCTTACCTGCACGCGCGCCTGCGTGGATCCGATACGTTCGGCACAGTCCATGGCGCGCAGCCAGTACAGAGAATTCTCCAGCGCTTCTTTACCGTCCAACTGCCACAGGGTGTCGCAAGGCGCGATGTGGTAATCCACCACCTTGGCGTCAGGGATCGCCTCTTGAGGCTGCTGTCCCAAACCGCCGCTGACGGCGCGATCGGCGCAGCCTGCCAGCAACAGCGGAACAAAAAACAGCGTTCCCAATAAAGAGAGCGGACGTTTGCCGAGCAAAGCACGTTGCTGCGCGCGCGTTGAAGGTTCGGTCTTCGGTAGACGAGCGCGTTTAGACCATGTGTACATTATTTATTCGTTCTCGGCGGTTAATGGCAATTCAATACGGAAGCAGACATCGGCATCGTCGACGTCAACCAACTGCAGCTCTCCGCGCATCCGGCGGATGCAGTCATGGGCGATGCTCAGCCCCAGTCCGCTTCCTTTTACCGCCCCTTTTCGCTGGTGACTACCCTGGAAAAAAGGCTCGAAAATCATGGCTCGTTCGGCTTCGGGAATTGGCGTGCCGGTGTTGGCGACGTCAATCTGCACCCGCTGCCCAGCCTGACGGCTGCGAATCCAAATGTTACCGGATTCCTTACCATAGTGCACCGCATTGGAATAGAGATTATCCAGCACGCGCATTAATAGCGTAGGCTCTGCCCAACAGTTTTTCGCTTCCAGCGCGATATCGGTGCGAATCAGCTTGGCTCTGGCCGGCAGGCTGTGCGCGGCCACCACCTGCTCAACCATCTCCGTCAGCGCGACCGCCTCATGCTCCGA
Source organism: Serratia rhizosphaerae (assembly GCF_009817885.1). Taxonomy (NCBI): domain Bacteria; kingdom Pseudomonadati; phylum Pseudomonadota; class Gammaproteobacteria; order Enterobacterales; family Yersiniaceae; genus Serratia; species Serratia rhizosphaerae. Next base: position 3,470,482 of record NZ_CP041764.1, on the reverse strand, counting down.
CGGGCCGTCGGCCAGCTTGCGGTTATAGTCCAGCAGTTGCTCAATCAGCTGCTGCAGATGGCGGCTGCTCTGGTCGAGAATCGTCACCACCTCTTTCTGGTCGGTGGTCAGCGGGCCGGCCACCTCGTCCGCCAGCAGCTCGGTGCCTTCGCGCATGCTGGCGAGCGGCGTTTTCAGCTCATGGGAAATATGTCGCAGGAATTCATGGCGCTGCGACTCCAGCCAGGCCAGACGCTCGCTCAACCAGATAATGCGCTGCGCCAAAGAGCGCAGCTCGCGCGGCCCTTTAAACGTCGCGGCGGAACCGAGCGCCCGCCCCTCGCCCAGCCGGTTAATCATCCGTTCGATCGCCTTGACCGGCCCGATAATCATCCGGGTAAACAGCACCACCAGCAGCACGCTGACCAGAAACAGCAGCAGCGCCTGCCAGCCGAAATACTGGCCCCGCTCGGCAATTGCCTGCTGCAGCTGCTGACCGCGGGAAAACACCACCGCCCGCGTCGCCTGCACCATTTCCGCATTGGAGCTGGAGAAGGATTCGAGCAGGGCCGAAGCATCTTTGTCCGGGCCGCTGCTCTGGCACTGGATAGTCGCCAGCTGCGTTAACAGCTGACGCAATGTTTGATAATAGCGTTCATCGGGCAGGATCGGAGCATGCGCGTCGAGCATTTGCGAATATTGCTTGCGCTGATTCTGGTACAGCCGCCCCAGCGTGGGGTCGACCAGCACACAGTACTGACGATAGCTGCGTTCCATCTCCAGCGCGACGCTGGTCATCGCCTCGCTGCGGCGCGCATCCACCAACGTCGTCCGGTTGATGTTAGCCGCCTGCGCACTGAGATGATCGAGGCTCTGGTAAGCCTGATAGGCCAGCACCAGCAACGGCAGCAGCACCAGCAGAAACGCCATCAGCACCAGCTGGCGCAGCGAGCGGGGGAATAAACGCCATCTTTTCAACGAAATCATCTCATTGTCCCTTGTCTGCCCTGATGCTAACCGAGTCTTCAGCAAGAGAAAAGCCTGAACGCCGGAATCGGTTGCGAAGTTTTACCGAGTATGCCGTTTAAGGGGGAGTGAGGGGGCAATGGGGCGCAGCGACGGTGAGGAAACACAGAAGTTGACGTTGGGGCATCACGCCCCAGCGCAAGGAAGATATGGATGCCCGTTGGCCTCGTCCCCTGGGTGATGTAGCACAAGCGCTGGCATCGAACAGGACGAATAGCATCCTAATGTATCCGGGATTGATGAAAAAGCTCATCACAGTTGGATACAGGCGGTGCCTCACTCCACGTGTCGCCCGATGCTTGATAAAGTCGCGTAAGCGGCAATTATCGGTTTGGTTGGACGATAGGCACCATTTCTTTGGCATCATTCGGAGGCTTATGAGGCAAACTGTCCGTCGCGTGACGGCGCCGTCATAAAAAGGTGAATGAGCAACTGAAAATAATAATGCACGTATCATGCCAACTTTTCAATAAATTATTAATGCGTTGATTTTAATAAATATTAAATTTAATTACTTATTTCCACTTCGATCGTGACCACCTCGCGGGTGCTGCTTTCTTCGCCATATCGTCGCCAAAACCCGACACCTTAAGTGAATTTAGCATTCATCACTATAAATCAATAAGTTAAATGTCACCTTTTGGCGACACGAGAAATCAAGGCTGTCGCAAAACACCGACACACCCTATAAAAACATGTAGATTCAACATATTAAAAAAGGGAACGTCACCGTTCCCTTGTCTTGAACCGGCCGGGCCTGCCGCGACCCGGCCTTACACCGCGATTTAGCCCAACTGTCGACGGGCGTTGCGGAACATCCGCATCCACGGGCTGTCTTCGCCCCACTCTTCCGGATGCCAGGAGTTGCTGACGGTGCGGAATACGCGCTCAGGGTGCGGCATCATCACCGTCGCGCGCCCGCTGTCGCTGGTCACCGCGGTGATGCCGTTTGGTGAGCCGTTCGGGTTGGCCGGATAGTTCTCCGTCACCTGACCGGCGTTGTCCACAAAGCGCAACGCCACCAGGTTATGGCTCTCCAGCGCCGCCAGATGGGCCGCGTCACGCACCTCTACGTGACCTTCGCCGTGTGAAACCGCGATCGGCATCCGCGAGCCGGCCATATCCTGCATAAACAGCGACGGGCTGGCCGCGACTTCCACCAGGCTAAAGCGCGCTTCAAAACGGTCCGACAGGTTGCGTACAAAACGCGGCCAGTGTTCGGCGCCCGGGATCAGATCGCGCAGGTTGGACAACATCTGGCAGCCGTTACATACGCCCAGCGCCAGCGTCTGCGGACGATGGAAGAACGAGGTGAACTCATCACGCACCCGCTCGTTAAACAGGATCGACTTCGCCCAGCCTTCACCGGCGCCCAGCACGTCGCCGTACGAGAAGCCGCCGCAGGCCACCAGCGAGTGGAAATCCTGCAGGTCACGGCGCCCGGACAGCAGATCGCTCATATGCACGTCCACCGCGTCAAAACCGGCGCGGTGGAACGCTGCCGCCATCTCCACGTGCGAGTTGACGCCCTGCTCACGCAGCACCGCCACCTTCGGACGTGCGCCGCTGGCGATATAAGGCGCGGCGATGTCGTCATCCGGCGCAAAGGTCAGCTTGACGTTCAGCCCCGGATCGCTGTCATTCTGCTTGGCCTGGTGTTCCTGATCGGCACAGCTCGGATTATCGCGCAGGCGCTGCATCTGCCAGGTGGTTTCCGCCCACCAGGTGCGCAGGGTGCTGCGGCTTTCGCTGTATACCGGCTGCTCGCCACTCTTGATCACAAAGCGGTCGCCCTGCTGCACGCGGCCGATACGGTGCACATTGTCCACCAGACCGTGTTGGGCAAACGCCTGCAGTACCGCCTCGATCCGATCGGCGCTGACCTGAATCACCGCACCCAGTTCTTCGTTGAACAGCGCCGCCAGCGTATCCGCGCCCAGCGCCTGAATATCCGCCTCCACGCCGCAATGGCCGGCAAAGGCCATTTCCGCCAGCGTCACCAGCAGGCCGCCGTCGGAACGGTCGTGGTAAGCCAGCAGCGCACGATCGGCCACCAGCTGCTGCATGGCGTTAAAGAAGCCGGCCAACTGTTCGACATTACGCACATCCGCCGGCTTGTCGCCCAGTTGCCGATACACCTGCGCCAGCGCGGTAGCGCCCAGCGCATTATGGCCGTTGCCGAGGTCGATCAGCAGCAGTTCAGTGTCACCCTTGTCGGTGCGCAGCTGCGGCGTCACGGTGTGGCGCACGTCTTCCACGCGGGCAAAGGCGGTGATCACCAGCGACAGCGGTGACGTCATTTCGCGCTGTTCGTCACCTTCCTGCCAGCGGGTTTTCATCGACATCGAATCCTTACCGACCGGGATGGTGATGCCCAGCGCCGGACACAGCTCTTCACCCACCGCTTTTACCGCTTCATACAGGCCGGCATCTTCGCCCGGGTGACCCGCTGCGGCCATCCAGTTGGCGGACAGCTTCACGCGCTTGAGCGAACCGATTTCCGTCGCCGCCATATTGGTCAGCGCTTCACCGACCGCCAGACGACCGGAAGCGGCAAAGTCCAGCAGCGCCACCGGCGCGCGTTCGCCGATCGACATTGCTTCACCGTAGTAGCTGTCGAGGCTGGCGGTGGTCACCGCGCAGTCGGCCACCGGAATCTGCCACGGCCCCACCATCTGGTCGCGCGCCACCATACCGGTAACGGTACGGTCGCCGATGGTGATCAGGAAAGTTTTTTCCGCCACGGTCGGCAGGTGCAGCACACGCTTCACCGCGTCCGCCAGCGTAATCGCTTCGCGCGCCACCGGCTCGCCCTGCGCCTGCAGCCGGGTGACGTCGCGCGTCATTTTCGGCGTTTTGCCCAGCAGCACGTCCAGCGGCATATCGATCGGCTGGTTGTCGAAATGCGCATCGTTAAGCGTCAGATGCTGCTCTTCGGTCGCCTCACCGATCACCGCGTACGGCGCTCGCTCACGGCGGCAGATTTCGTCAAACTGCGCCAGCTGTTCCGGCGCCACCGCCAGCACATAGCGCTCCTGCGATTCGTTACACCACACTTCCAGCGGGCTCATGCCCGGCTCATCGTTCAGGATGTCGCGCAGTTCGAAACGCCCGCCGCGGCCGCCGTCGCTGACCAGCTCCGGCATGGCGTTGGACAGACCGCCCGCGCCGACGTCGTGAATAAACAGAATCGGGTTTTCCGCGCCGAGCTGCCAGCAGCGGTCAATCACTTCCTGACAGCGACGCTCCATTTCCGGGTTGTCGCGCTGTACCGAGGCAAAATCCAGATCGGCGTCAGACTGGCCGGAGGCCATGGAAGACGCGGCGCCGCCGCCCAGGCCGATATTCATCGCCGGGCCGCCCAGCACCACCAGCTTGGCGCCGACGGTGATTTCACCTTTTTGTACATGGTCGGCGCGGATATTGCCGATGCCGCCGGCCAGCATAATCGGCTTGTGGTAGCCGCGCAGTTCAACGCCGTTGTGGCTGTTAACCTGCTCTTCATAAGTACGGAAGTAGCCCAGCAGCGCCGGACGGCCGAACTCATTGTTAAACGCCGCGCCGCCCAGCGGGCCTTCGGTCATGATGTCCAGCGCGGTCACGATGCGTTCCGGCTTGCCAAAATCCTGTTCCCACGGCTGTTCAAAGCCCGGGATGCGCAGGTTGGATACCGAGAAGCCGACCAGGCCGGCCTTCGGCTTCGCCCCGCGCCCGGTGGCGCCTTCATCGCGGATCTCGCCACCGGAGCCGGTCGCAGCGCCCGGCCATGGCGAAATGGCGGTCGGGTGGTTGTGGGTTTCCACCTTCATCAGGATATGCGCATCTTCCTGATGGTAATCATACTGGTCGCTGCCTGGCGCGGCGAAGAAACGACCGACCTGAGAGCCTTCCATCACCGCGGCGTTGTCTTTATAGGCCGACAGCACGTGATCCGGCGTCTGCTCAAAGGTATTTTTGATCATTTTGAACAGCGACTTCGGCTGCTGTTCGCCGTCAATCACCCAGTCGGCGTTGAAAATTTTATGGCGGCAGTGCTCAGAGTTGGCCTGCGCGAACATATACAGTTCGATATCCGTCGGGTTGCGCCCCAAACCGGTAAAGGCATTCAGCAGGTAGTCAATTTCATCCTGCGCCAGCGCCAGGCCAAGCTTGAGGTTGGCCTGCTCCAGCGCGCCGCGCCCTTCACCCAGCACGTCCACCGTCTGGTAACGGGCCGGCTGATGATGAGCAAACAGCTGCTGTGCCTGTTGCAGATCGTCAAATACCGTTTCCATCATGCGGTCATGCAGCAGCGCGGCCAGCCGTTGCCACTGCGCCTCGTTCAGCGTCGGCGCGCTGACGTAAAACGCCAGGCCGCGTTCCAGACGCACCACCTGCGTTAAACCGCAGTTATGGGCGATATCGGTCGCCTTGGAAGACCAGGGGGAAATCGTGCCCGGTCGCGGCGTCACCAACAGCAGGCGCCCTGCGGGGGCATGTTCGGCGAGAGAGGGGCCATACTTGAGCAAGCGCTGAAGTTTGGCGTGTTCTTCGGCACTTAGCGGTGCGCTAACATCGGCAAAGTGGACGTACTCGGCATAAATATCACTGACCGGAAGTTGTGCGTCCTGACAGCGGGACAGCAGTTTGGTAATACGAAAAGCCGACAAAGCGGGCGAACCACGCAGTATTTCCATAATCAAAGTTCTCTCGTCTTCGAAGCAGCTGACTTCAGCGCTTCATTGGGCGCAACAGGGGAAAACGCGCGTCATTATAGAGAATCCGCGCCGCCGACGAAACCGTTTGCGTGGGGATTCTTGATAATTCCTAATTCTGCCGTCTGATTGTCATATTGTGTCAATAAAGTTGCACACTGGCGTTTTGTTACGCAAAATGCCCGCGAATACTGTCGATATCCCCATACTAATAAATGCTTTCCGGCCGGTGCAGACAGGCGTCGCCGCGAGATAACTATTTGAAACACCAAAAGCTAAACTACATTCTCATCGGCGTTATCGCCGTGCTTCTGGCTCTCGCGCTCTGGCCGAACATCCCCTGGCGCAGCGGTCAGGGCGGGCAACTCGAAGAGATCATATCCCGGGGAGAGCTGCGCATCAGTACGCTCAACTCGCCGTTAACCTATTTCACGACCCCCAAAGGCCCGAGCGGCCTGGACTATGAATTGGCGAAACGCTTCGCTAATTATCTGGGCGTGAAACTGGTCGTTTTGCCGCATCAAAACATCAACGATCTGTTTGACGATCTGGACGATAACGACGCCGATATGCTGGCCGCCGGCCTGATCTACAATCAGGAGCGCCTCAGCCGCGCCCGCACCGGCCCGGCCTACTACTCCGTTTCCCAGCAATTGGTGTACCGGCTGGGCAGCGCGCGGCCGAAAACCTTCGCCGATATAAAAGGCAAACTGGCGGTGGCCTCCGGTTCCGCCCACGTCAGCACCCTGAAGCAGCTGAAACACGATAAGTTCCCCGATCTGCAGTGGGAATCCTCCAGCGACCTGACCTCACGCGAGCTGTTGGAGCAGGTGGCCGCCGGTAAACTGGATTACACCATCGGCGACTCGATCAGCATCGCACTGCTGCAGCGCATCCATCCGCAGTTGGCTGTGGCCTTCGACGTCGCCGACGAGGAGCCGGTCACCTGGTACCTGAAACGCAGCGGTGACGACAGCCTGTATGCCGCCATGCTGGACTTCTTCAGCCAAATGGTGGAAGACGGCACGCTGGCGCGCCTGGAAGAGAAATACCTCGGCCATGTCGGCAGCTTCGACTATGTGGACACCAAGACGTTCCTGTCGGCGATCGACTCCGTGCTGCCCACCTACCAGCCGCTGTTCCAGAAATACGCCACGGCGTTTGACTGGCGTCTGCTGGCGGCGATCGCCTACCAGGAATCGCACTGGAACCCGCTGGCGACGTCGCCAACCGGCGTGCGCGGCCTGATGATGCTGACCCGCGCCACCGCCGACGGACTGGGGGTGAACGACCGTCTCGATCCGGAAGAGAGTATTCAGGGCGGCGCACTCTATCTGCAGCGCCTGATGGCAAAAATACCGGAAACGGTGCCGGAAGATGAAAGGATCTGGTTTGCGCTGGCGGCCTATAACATCGGCTGGGGGCATATGCTCGACGCGCGCAAACTGACCAAAATGCAAAGCGGCAATCCGGACAGCTGGGTCGATGTGAAACAGCGCCTGCCGATGCTCAGCCAAAAGCGCTACTACCCGCAGCTGACCTACGGCTATGCGCGCGGCCGGGAAGCCTATAACTACGTAGAAAACATCCGCCGTTATCAGGTCAGCCTGGTGGGATACCTGCAGGAAAAAGAGAAAAAAGCCGCGCGGGAACGGCAGGAGCAGACCGCCATGATGCAGAGCTACCCGGCGGTGCCGGCCAAGCTGGCGCTCAACCTCGATTAATCCGCAGCGCCGGCCGCGCGCTGCGCCAGCTTCAGCGCCTTTTTCTGTTCGCGGCGCAGGCGGAAAAAGTTGCTCAGCGTCGCGGCGCACTCATCCGCCAGCACGCCGGCGGTGATCTCCACCTGATGATTCATGCCAGGATGTCGCAGAATATCCACCAGCGACCCTGCCGCGCCGGTCTTTTCGTCCGAGGCGCCATACACCAGACGCCGTATGCGGCTGTGCACCATCGCGCCTGCACACATCACGCAGGGTTCCAGCGTCACGTATAACGTCGCATTCAGTAGCCGGTAGTTCTGCAGCACCGCGCCGCCCTGCCGCAGCGCCATAATTTCCGCATGGGCGGTCGGATCGTGGCGGCCAATCGGCCGGTTCCAGCCCTCGCCGATAACCTGATTGTCCAGCACCAGCAGCGCCCCCACCGGCACCTCGCCTTCTTCCTGCGCACGCAGGGCCAGTTTCAGCGCCTGGCGCATCCAGTAATCGTCATTATATTCGGTCATTATCTCGTTCCTCGTGCGCTTTGCGGCCGGCATTATACACAGTAGCCGATTCCCGCTCCTCTTTTGTCACCGGCAAAAGCACGCTCGCTCCCGAACTGCGGGCAGCAGAATGACGGCCTTTCCCCGGCGCACGCCCCTAATACGCTGAATATTCGCCAAATCATTGTGGTAGATCATGTCTCACCTCCCCCGAACGGAGTAACGTAGCAGACATAAAATCAATGATTTCAAGGAGCGCACAATGGCTGCTGCAACATTCTATATTCCTTCCGTTAATATGATCGGCTCCGGCTGCCTGGAAGAGGCGGCGAAAACCATGCAAGAGCAAGGCCTGCGCCATGCGTTGATCGTCACCGACCGGGTACTAAACGACATCGGCGTGGTCGCCCAGGTGCAACAACTGCTCACCGCACAGGATATCCAGAGCTGCGTGTACGACGGTACTCACCCTAACCCAACCACCAGCAACGTTGAACAAGGGCTGGCGCTGCTGCGCGAACATCAGTGCGACTGCGTCATCTCTCTTGGCGGCGGCTCTCCGCACGACTGCGCCAAAGGCATCGCGCTGGTCGCCACCAACGGCGGCGATATCAAGGATTATGAAGGCGTGGACCGCTCCGCCAAGCCACAGCTGCCGATGGTGGCGATTAACACTACCGCCGGCACCGCGTCAGAAATGACCCGCTTCTGCATCATTACCGACGAAGTCCGTCATATCAAAATGGCCATTGTCGACAAGCACGTTACGCCGATCCTGTCCGTTAACGATCCGCACCTGATGGCCGGCATGCCGAAAGGGCTGACGGCGGCCACCGGGATGGATGCGCTGACGCACGCCATCGAGGCTTACGTCTCCAGTGCCGCCAACCCGATCACCGACGCCTGCGCGCTGAAAGCGGTAACCATGATTATGGCGTCGCTGCGCGATGCGGTGAACGACGGCAAGAATATGCAGGCGCGTGAAGATATGGCTTACGCCCAGTTCCTGGCCGGCATGGCGTTCAACAACGCCTCTCTGGGTTACGTGCATGCCATGGCCCACCAGTTGGGCGGCTTCTATAACCTGCCGCACGGCGTCTGCAATGCGGTGCTGCTGCCTCACGTACAGGAGTTCAACGCCTCCGTAGCGGCAGGCCGCCTGAAAGACGTCGCCGTTGCGATGGGGCTGGAAGTGAGCAACCTGAACGACAGTCAGGGCGCCGCGGCCTGTATCGCAGCCATCCGCAAGCTGGCGCAGGATGTCGGCATCCCGGCCGGGCTGCGCGATCTGCAGGTGAAAGAAGAAGACTTCGATACGCTGGCGGCTAACGCGCTGAAAGACGCCTGCGGCTTCACCAACCCGATCCAGGCCAACCACGAGCAGATTGTCGCCATCTTTAAAGCGGCTATGTAAACCGCGCCGGCAAGTAAGCAGCAAAAAGGGCAGGATTCGCATCCTGCCCTTTTTTGTTATTCCAACTGCTGCAGCTCGCCCTCTTTACTTACCCGCCAACGATGTTCGCAGAAGAACAGCAGCGGATTGTCCTGTTTGCTGTCGCTGTAGCCGCTGTACAATTTTAACGGTGCGCCGATGCGCTGCTCCAGCTGCACCACCTTTTGCGCCCCCAGACAGCGCATTTCCAGCACCCAGCCGCCATAGCGGCGGGTCATCCTGCTGCCTATCAACCGCACACGCGGTAAAAACAGCGAATCCTGATATACCTGTTCCACCAGTCTTTCCGGCGAGCCGGTAATCAACCACACCTGCGCATCATGCGCATCAAGATACTGGCGCAAACGCATCTGCACCACCGGAAATGCGGTCACCTTGGCGCGGAAGTAGGCGACAAAGCGCGCTTCCAGCGTCCGCAATCGCGCTTCCGAATGGCCAAACGTAATCGACCATAGCAACAGACTCATCGGCCAGCGCGCCGCGCGACCGGCGACCAACATCACCGCCCCCACTAACGGCAACAGGGGGATCACCAATACAAGATTCAACGGCAGATGCCGCAATAAAAAGCGCAAGAAGCTGCCAAACATATCTTCCTGATGCAAGGTGCCGTCCAGATCGAAGAACACAATGCGGCGCGACTCTTCGGCCTTCTGGCGTGGTTGGTCACTCAAACGCTACTCCTCAGGATCGTTGAACCCCATGATCCAGGTGAAAATGAACCCTGCTACAATCGTAATCAGCATCCCGGCCAGATACAACATCACCTTGCCCGAGACGATGGTCAACGCCAACGGCACCCCGGAAAGGCCGAAGGTAATCACCGTCGCCACCTTCCAGTAGCTGATCAGCGCGCCGCCGACCGCACCGCCGAGGCAGGCGCCAATAAACGGTTTACCCAGCGGCAGCGTCACGCCGAAAATCAGCGGCTCGCCAATGCCCAGAATACCAACCGGCAGCGCCCCCTTAATCACCTTTTTCAATCGCGCATTACGGGTTTTCAGCAGTACGGCAAGGGTTGCACCAACCTGCCCTACGCCCGCCATTGCCAAAATCGGCAGCAGCGGATTGGCGCCATGCGCCTGCACCAGTTCAACGTGGATCGGCACCAAACCCTGATGCAGCCCGGACAACACCAGCGGCAGAAACAGACCGGACAACAGCGCACCAACCAGCAGACCGCCCTTGTCCAGCGCCAGGTTGGCACCGTGGGTAATCGCATCGGAAATATAACCGCCCAACGGCTGCAGGATCGCAATCGCCAGCGAAGCGGTAATCAATGTGGTCAGCAGCGGATTTAAAATCAGCTCAACCGATTCCGGCAGCAGCCTGCGCAGGCGCTTTTCCAACCAGCACATCAGCGCCACCACCAGCAGCACAGCGATCACGCCGCCGCGCCCCGGCTGCAGCGCCTCGCCAAACAGGGTAATTTGCGCCAGCTGCGGGCTGGAAAGAATACCGGCCATCACCCCGCCCATCGCCTGCGAGCCGCCGAACACCCGCGCCGCGTTAACGCCAACCAGAATATTCATAATGGCGAACACCGCGCTGCCGAAGATCGCCAGCAGGCCAAGTATATTCGGGTAGCTCAGCGCGATATCGCCGGCGATATCCGGCCGCTTCAAGAGATTAATAATACCGGTAATCAGGCCGGAGGCGATAAATGCCGGTATCAGCGGTATAAAGATATTAGCCAGTTTTTTCAGCACCCCACTCATCGGCGCGGCGTATTTGGCTTTGGCGGCGGCCTTATTTTCGGCAATCTTATCGGCGACGTCGGCGCCCGCCTCCGGCTCACTCAGCAAGGCGCGCATCTCATCCACCACCTTGGCGGCGGCGCCCGGCCCAACAATAAACTGGTGCTGCCCGCCTTGCTTGATGTACCCCTTGATGCCGTCCAGCCGCTGTAACAGGGACAGCTCAAGCCGTTGTTCATCGCTGACCTCGACACGCACCCGCGTCATACAGTTTTCCAGCTTGAGGATGTTCCCCTCGCCGCCGACGCCCGCCAAAATCTGCCGGGCCAGTGCCGCCGTCTTATCCATTGATCACCTCAATGAGCCATTAATCCGCCAACGCCGCACGCAGGTAGCCGTGATGCGCCTGTAAACGCCGCTGCGCCTCTTCAGCGCTGATGCCGGCCAACAGCATCAGAATCGCCGGCTTCACCTCGAAATCGGTCTGCGCCAGCGCAGTTTCCGCCAGGCTGCGTTCGGCGCCGGTCGCTTCGACGACGATGCGGCAGGCACGATCCACCAGCTTCACGTTGGTCGCCTTCACGTCCACCATCAGGTTCTGGTACACCTTGCCCCATTTAACCATTGCGCCGGTTGAGATCATGTTCAGCACCAGTTTTTGCGCCGTGCCGGACTTCATGCGGGTCGAGCCGGTCAAGGCTTCCGGACCAACCAGCGGGGAAATCGCCACCTGCGCTTCCGCGGCAATCGGCGAGTCAGGGTTGCAGGAGATCGCCGCCGTCGGGCAACCCAGCTGACGCGCATAGCGCAATGCGCCGATCACATACGGCGTACGGCCGGAAGCCGCCAGCCCAACCACCATGTCAGTCGGTGTTAACGTCAGACCCTGCAGGTCACGCTCCCCCAACGCCGCGTCATCCTCAGCGCCCTCTACCGCTTTTAACAGCGCGCCGGGGCCGCCGGCGATCAGACCCACGACCACGCCGTGCGGCACGCCGAAGGTTGGCGGACATTCGGACGCGTCCAGCACGCCAAGGCGACCGCTGGTGCCCGCCCCCAGATAAATCAGGCGGCCACCTGCCTGCAGCGCCGCCGCTGCCAAATCGACCGCCTGAGCGATCTCCGGTAGTACCGCCGCAATCGCCTGCGGCACTTTACGGTCTTCACGGTTAAAGCAGGTCACCATCTCCAGCGTCGACATTTCATCCAACGTCATCGTCTCTGGATTGCGGGTTTCGGATACTAGTGCGCCTAAATTCATGGGGTAACCTCTGGAATTTTTAATTCAAAAACACAAGGTAATATTTGAATATTTAATTCAACAAAGCGAGCACTATTTGCTAGTTTATACCGACGCGCTCACAAAAATTTTTACTGCGCGCCAACACGCCGTTATGGCAACATCTCTCCACTGGCACTATTAGGAATAACGGCATGAGTACCCTTCTTCGCATTCGGCAAATGTATCCTGCGCTGGCGCAGAACGATCGCAAACTGGCGGATTATCTACTGCACAACGCCGAAGAGGCTCGCCACCTGAGTTCGCAAAAGCTGGCTCAGGTAGCCGGCGTCAGCCAATCCAGCGTGGTCAAGTTTGCACAGAAGATGGGTTATAAAGGTTTCCCGGCGCTGAAACTGGCGCTGAGCGAAACGCTGGCGCAGCCGGAACCGGTGGTGACCGTGCATAACCGGATCCTCAGCAGCGATACGCTCAAAACCGTCGGTGAAAAACTGCTGCTGGAAAAACAGGCGGCATTGCGTGCTACGCTGGACATTAACAGTGAAGAACGTCTGCATCAGGCTCTGACTATGCTGCGTAGCGCGCGGCGAGTGTTTCTGATGGGGATTGGCGCCTCGGGTCTGGTCGCCAAAGACTTTTCCTACAAACTGCTGAAAATCGGCGTGATGGCGGTGGCCGAAGCCGATATGCATGCGCAGTTAGCTGCGGTGCAGGCGCTGGATCCGCAAGACTTGCTGGTTGCCCTCTCCTTCAGCGGCGAGCGGCGCGAAATCAATCTGGCCGCCGACGAAGCCAAAGCGGCCGGCGCACGGGTTCTGGCGCTCACCTGCTTCTCCCCCAACAGCCTGCAGCAGCGTGCGGACCACTGCCTGTACACCATTGCCGAAGAACCCAGCACCCGCAGCGCCGCCATTTCCTCCAGCACTGCCCAATATGCCCTTACCGACCTGTTGTTTATGGCGTTAATCCAACATGATGTGGATCATGCGCGAGTACGTATTAAACATAGCGAACAGTTGATGAGGAAATTGGTTTAAATAAACTCTAGTTATTAATAACGTCATCTATCTGGCGTAAAAATCCGGCGCTCGTCATTATCACGTCCAGATAGATCGCCCTATCGCGTATCTCCCGACATGGGAAAAATAGAACGCAAGCCGGGAGGCCGAGGCGTAAAAAAGCCGCCGTGTGTTTAGCGTAATGATTTCTCTAATTCCAATGGATTCCTTTTCCTGCTTTTAATCCTCTTGGCCGGCGAACCAAAATACATCCCCCACTCTTCCGTATTTTTCATTACCAATGAGTTGGCGCCAACCGACGTTCCTTCAGCCAGCGTTATCCCCGGCATGACAATGGATTAAGACCCCACAATCACATGCCGTTCAAGTACAATCGTTCCGGAAACGACGCCCGTAAGTGCGGCGGGAACGGTAAGGTTTGTCATAAACCTGCCGCTATAGTCATCACTTTTTGAATAAAGCTTCACCGACTGTGATATACCGCAACAATCGCGCATAATAATGCCCGCGCCCGCGAAAACTGCAGTATAGCCGCCGATATGGACATAAGAACCTATATCAAGAAAACCATCGCCTGCCGCAATATTGTCGAAAATCCGTCAATTCTGACGTTGTCCTCCATCGAGATATTCTCAATACCGATAATGGTGCAATTCTTTGCAACTCAAAAATTCGTTCCTACTGACTTAAACCCACACTCTCTGAGATCGTCTTCATGATAATAACCGGGATTAAAGCATTCATTTTTCACAAATAAACTCCATTTATGTCAATCACTGATAGTATGTCGCCGTACATGGAACATGAAAGTCTTATCATGCATAAAACCCCCTCTAAAAGCCATCCTGGATACAGTACCGCTCAAAATACCGCCATATCAATGCCCGGCACGCCATCCGTGCAGGCAAAAACAGGCACTATGCCGCGCCAGCAGAAGATAAGCTTGATCTCGTCGATGAAAGCAGTTGGAACGGACAAAAAACAACCGGCTAAAAAGTGGTTTTATGGTAAAGTGCGCGGCGGCAGAAACTGCTTCTGCGCCCCCCCCGGCATGTAAGATGGAATTGTTACTAATATGGCTCTGCTGATTACCAAAAAATGCATCAACTGCGATATGTGTGAACCCGAGTGCCCGAATCAGGCTATCTCAATGGGCGCGGACATTTACCAGATTGATACCGAACGCTGCACCGAATGCGTCGGTCATTATGATACACCGACCTGTCAGCAGGTATGCCCGATTGATAACACCATCGTGGTCGACCCGCAGCATACGGAAAGCCAGGAACAGCTGTGGGATAAGTTTGTGGTGCTGCATCACGCCGACAGGCTGTAATTCACGGACGCCGCGCCCTGCGGCGTCCGTATCGTCATCAGCTTTCGATTATCACCGTCGCGCAGGCATAACGGCGCTCATCGGCCAGTGAAACGTGGATGTTCGTCACCCCCATTTCCTGCGCCAGCTCCGCCGCCCGCTCATGCAGGCGAATGTTCGGCTTGCCCAATCCGTCGTTAAACACTTCAAACTGATTGAACGCCAACCCGTTGCGGATACCGGTGCCGAACGCCTTCGCCGCCGCCTCTTTGACGGCAAAACGCTTGGCCAGAAAACGCACCGGCTGCTGATGCTGCTGATAGAGCGCCCATTCGGCCGCGTTCAGCACCCGCCGCGCCAGCCGATCGCCGCTGCGTTCAACCACCGCTTCAATACGTGCAATTTCAACGATATCGGTGCCAAGCCCAAGTACCGCCATTAGCGACGCGCTTCCCGCATCAGCAGCTTCATCTCGGCAACCGCGTCCGCCAGGCCGCTCATCACCGCCTGCCCGATAATGGCGTGGCCGATATTCAGCTCATGCATTTCCGGCAACGCGGCAATCGGCTGCACGTTATGGTAGGTCAGACCGTGGCCGGCATTGACCTTCAGGCCCTTTTCCGCCGCATAGCGCGCCGCCTGCGCAATGCGCAGCAGTTCGGCCTCTACCGCCAGCTCACCCTGCGCTTCGGCATAGGCGCCGGTGTGAATCTCAATGTACGGCGCGCCCACCGCCACCGCCGCGTCAATCTGGCGATGATCCGGGTCGATAAACAGCGACACCTGAATGCCCGCCTGCGTCAGACGCTCAACCGCCAGCGTCATTTTGTCCAACTGGCCAGCAACGTCCAGCCCGCCCTCGGTGGTCACTTCCTCACGCTTTTCCGGCACCAGGCAGCAGAAGTGCGGCTGCAGTTCACAGGCGATGTCCAGCATCTCGTCGGTCACGGCCATTTCCAGATTCATTCGCGTCTGGATGGTCTGGCGCAAAATACGCACGTCGCGATCGGTGATGTGGCGGCGGTCCTCACGCAGATGAACCGTGATGCCGTCTGCACCGGCCTGTTCAGCGGTAAATGCCGCCTGTACCGGATCGGGATATTGGGTTCCGCGCGCGTTACGCAAGGTGGCGATATGATCGATATTAACGCCGAGCAGTAAATCAGCCATGACAACCTCTTAGATTGAAATTTTCGTTCCCGCAGTTTACACGCAGGCGGAAAGCGGCAAAAGCAGAAAGGGCGTCAGGCGTCATCAACCGGCGTATGCGGTTGCTTACGGACGAACTGACGAAACAGCTCGCGGCTTTTCAGCGGCTTGCCGCCAAGATAGGGTTTCAATGCGATACGGGTAAAACGTTTGGCGGCGCGCAGGGTATCGGCATCCGGGAACTGACGCTCGGCCAGCGCGCGCAGTTCGCGGCCGGTAAAGCTGTAATGATCCACTACCAGGCTGGCAATAAAGCCTTTTTCCTCGCGATAGCGGTAGGTCATGCCGTCATCAACCGCCTCGCCGCTGCCGGCGCAGTGCAGAAAATCCACGCCGTAACCCAGATGATGCAACAGCGCCAGTTCAAACTGCCGCAGCGCATGTTCCGGCGAACCGTCCGCCGCCGCCAGCATCTGCAAACACTGCAGATAATCAAAGAACAGCACCGAATAGTTGGCTTCCTGCTCCAGCACGCGCGACAGCAATTCGTTAACGTACAGGCCGCTGTACAGCATCATGCCGCTGAGAGGTAAACCGAGGGAGACCGCTTCGGCGTTGCGCAGCGTTTTTACTTCGCTACGCCCGCCCCAACGGACCAACAGAGGGGTAAAGGGCTGCAGACAGCCCTTTAAATTGGAACGGCGGCTACGCGCGCCTTTGGCCAGTAAACGCACCCGTCCGTGGCCTTCGGTAAACAGATCCAGCATCAGGCTGGTTTCACTGTACGGTCGCCCATGCAGGACGAAAGCGCGCTCCCAGCCGTCCATCGGCGGTTACTTCAGGTCGTCAACATAGCCCAGGCTGCGCAGCGCACGTTCGTCGTCCGCCCAGCCGGATTTAACTTTCACCCACAGTTCCAGATGCACTTTGGCTTCAAACATCTGTTCCATGTCCTGACGGGCTTCAATACCGATGGTTTTAATCTTCGCGCCCTTGTTGCCGATAACCATTTTCTTCTGGCCTTCGCGCTCAACCAGGATCAGACCGTGCACGTCATAGCCGCCGCGGTCATTGGCGACGAACTGTTCAATCTCAACGGTCACCGAATAAGGCAGCTCTTCACCCAGGAAACGCATCAGTTTTTCACGGATGATTTCCGACGCCATAAAACGCTGCGAACGATCGGTGATGTAATCTTCCGGGAAATGGTGTTCCGCTTCCGGCAGCAGTTTGCGCACAATGCCGGCGATAGTGTCAACATTCATCCCTTTCTCGGCGGAGATTGGCACCACGTCGAGGAAGTTCATCTGCTGGCTGAGGAAAGCAATATGCGGCAGCAGTTTGGATTTGTCAGTTACGTTGTCGACCTTGTTGATCGCCAGCAACACCGGGCACTTCAGGCTGCGCAGTTTGTTCAGCACCATCTCATCGTCGTCGGTCCAGTTGGTGCCTTCGACCACGAAGATCACCAGCTCCACATCGCCGATCGAGCTGCTGGCCGCACGGTTCATCAGACGGTTGATGGCGCGCTTTTCTTCGATGTGCAGCCCCGGGGTATCCACGTAGATCGCCTGATAAGGCCCCTCGGTGTCGATCCCCATAATGCGGTGACGCGTGGTCTGCGGCTTACGCGAGGTAATGGAGACTTTTTGCCCCAGCAGTTGGTTCAGCAACGTGGATTTGCCCACGTTGGGACGCCCAACGATCGCGATAAATCCGCAGTATTGTGTTTCTTCGCTCATTCAAGCTCCAGCTTTTTCAGCGCTTGTTCCGCTGCCGCCTGCTCGGCTTTACGGCGGCTTGAGCCGGTGCCTACCACCGGTTCGCTCAAACCACTCACCTGACAGTGGATGGTAAACTCCTGGTCGTGCGCTTCACCGCGAACCTGCACCACCAGATAAGAAGGCAACGGCAGATGACGCCCCTGCAGAAACTCCTGCAAACGGGTTTTTGGGTCTTTCTGCTTGTCGCCCGGGCTGATTTCATCCAACCGGCTACGATACCAGTCAAGAATCAAACGTTCGACGGTCTGAATGTCGCTGTCCAGGAAGACGCCGCCAATCAAGGCTTCCACCGTATCCGCCAAAATCGACTCGCGGCGGAAACCGCCGCTTTTCAGCTCGCCAGGGCCAAGGCGTAAACATTCGCCCAGGTCAAACTCACGTGCCATCTCCGCCAGCGTATTGCCGCGCACCAGCGTGGCGCGCATACGGCTCATATCGCCCTCGTCTACGCGAGGAAAGCGGTGGTAGAGCGCATTGGCGATGACAAAACTCAAAATAGAGTCGCCCAGGAACTCAAGACGTTCATTATGTTTGCTGCTGGCGCTGCGGTGAGTCAGCGCCTGCAGCAAAAGTTCTTGCTGTTGAAAAGTGTAGCCCAGCTTGCGCTGCAGCCTGTTAATTACGATGGGATTCATGAGTTACCAATAGATCAAGAATGCGTCAAAAACTTTACAGCATACGGAACAGACCTGCTTTCCAAAGCTGTTTCGTTTGCAGTGGCTCTAAATCGAACCAACTTTTATCGCCCGGTATTCTACAACGAGCAGCAACAGAATGCTGCGTTTATCTCCCCGCCCTGCTTCACGCCGCACTAAATTAATACGGCGCCGGGCAGAACGGGGAGACATGCGGAATTAGTGAATACCGCCAATACGGCTTAATCTTACGCCGGTCGGCCACTCACCTTCCTGTTTTTCAAAGCTCATCCAGATTGCGGTCGCTTTACCCACCAGGTTCTTCTCCGGTACGAAGCCCCAATAACGGCTGTCGGCGCTGTTATCGCGGTTATCGCCCATCATAAAGTAATGACCGGCCGGCACTACCCACTCGGCCAGCTGATTACCCGGCTGCTGGTAATAGGCGCCAACCTGATCCTGCGTGCCCGGCACGGTCAGCACCCGATGCGTCACGTCGCCCAGCGTTTCGTTGCGCTCACGCAGACGAATACCGCCTTGCGGCACGCTGTCGTTCAGCGGCACATTGTAGAAACCGTTGCTGGCTTCGCCCATGCCGCTGCGGCTGAACATTTGTACGAAATCGCTCGGCGCCGCCTGATTATAGGTGACCGCCAGCGCCTTATCACAGGACTGGCCGTTGTCACATGCCGGCTGTACCGTAACGCGCTTGTTCAGCGGATCGTAGCTGACCTTATCGCCCGGCAGGCCGACAACGCGCTTGATATAATCCAGCTTCGGATTCAGCGGATATTTAAATACCGCGATATCGCCGCGTTTCGGGTGGCCGGTTTCAATCAGCGTGGTCTGGGTGATCGGATCTTTAATCCCGTAAGCGTACTTCTCCACCAGAATAAAATCGCCGATCAACAGCGTCGGCATCATCGAACCGGATGGAATCTGGAACGGCTCGTAAACAAACGAGCGCACCACGAAGACCAGCAGCAACACCGGGAAAACCGATGCGCCGGTTTCCACCCAGCCCGGCTGCTTGGCGACTTTCGCCAGCGTCTTGTCATCCAGCGTGCCGTCGGTCTGTTCGTTGACCGCCGCAATTTTCGCCCGGCGAGCCGGCGCCCACTTAAAGCGCTCCAGGCACCAGATGATCCCGGTCACCAACGTGGCAATCGCCAGGATCAAGGCAAACATATTCGCCATGCAAACTCCCTTGTTATCAAGCCTTCGCTCTTACTTACCGTCTTTACCCACGTGCAGAATGGCCAGGAACGCTTCCTGCGGCAGCTCAACGTTGCCGACCTGTTTCATGCGCTTCTTACCGTCTTTCTGTTTCTGCAGCAGCTTTTTCTTACGGCTGACGTCGCCGCCGTAGCACTTGGCCAGAACGTTCTTACGCAGCTGCTTCACCGTTGAGCGCGCAATGATATGCGTGCCGATGGCCGCCTGAATGGCAATATCGAACTGCTGACGCGGGATCAGATCTTTCATCTTTTCCACCAGCTCGCGGCCGCGGTATTGCGCGTTGTCGCGGTGGGTGATCAGCGCCAGCGCATCCACGCGCTCGCTGTTGATCAGCACGTCGACGCGCACCATGTCGGAGGTCTGGAAGCGTTTGAAGTTGTAGTCCAGCGACGCATAACCGCGCGAGGTGGACTTCAGGCGGTCGAAGAAGTCGAGCACCACTTCCGCCATCGGAATCTCATAGGTCAGCGCCACCTGATTGCCGTGATACACCATATTGGTCTGCACGCCGCGTTTTTCCACGCACAGCGTAATCACGTTGCCCAGGTACTCCTGCGGCATCAGCATATGACATTCGGCGATCGGCTCGCGCAGCTCGCCAATATTGTTGAGCGGCGGCAGTTTGGACGGGCTGTCGACATATACCGTTTCACCGCCGGTGGTCTCCACTTCGTAGACAACCGTCGGCGCGGTGGTGATCAGATCCAGACCGTATTCACGCTCCAGACGCTCCTGAATGATCTCCATATGCAACAGGCCGAGGAAGCCGCAGCGGAAACCAAAGCCCAGCGCGGTGGAACTTTCCGGCTCATAGAACAGCGAGGCATCGTTCAGGCTCAGTTTGCCCAGCGCATCGCGGAAGGCTTCATAATCGTCAGAGCTGATTGGGAACAGGCCGGCATACACCTGCGGCTTCACTTTTTTGAAGCCCGGCAGCGGTTTTTCCGCCGGCTGGCGCGCGGTGGTCAGGGTATCGCCCACCGGGGCGCCCAGAATGTCTTTAATCGCACAGACCAGCCAGCCTACCTCGCCGCAGTTCAGCACGTCGCGGTCGACGCGTTTCGGGGTGAAAATCCCCAGGCGATCGGCGTTATAAATCTGACCGGTGCTCATGACCTTGATCTTGTCGCCTTTACGCATGGTGCCGTTTTTAATCCGCACCAGCGATACCACGCCAAGATAGTTATCAAACCAGGAGTCGATGATCAGCGCCTGCAGCGGCGCATCAGGATCGCCCTCCGGCGGTGGAATGTCGCGCACCAGACGCTCCAGCACGTCCGGCACGCCGACGCCGGTCTTCGCGGAGCAACGCACCGCATCGGCAGCGTCGATGCCGACGATATCTTCAATCTCCTGCGCCGCACGATCCGGATCGGCAGCCGGCAGGTCGATTTTGTTCAGTACCGGCACCACTTCCAGATCCATTTCAATGGCGGTATAGCAGTTAGCCAGCGTCTGCGCTTCTACGCCCTGCCCGGCGTCAACCACCAGCAGCGCACCTTCACAGGCCGCCAGCGAGCGAGAAACTTCATAAGAGAAGTCGACGTGGCCCGGGGTATCGATAAAGTTCAGCTGATAGGTTTCACCATCGGGCGCCTTATAATCCAGCGTGACGCTCTGCGCCTTGATGGTGATGCCGCGTTCGCGCTCCAGATCCATGGAGTCCAGCACCTGTGCGGCCATTTCACGGTCGGTCAGGCCGCCGCAAATCTGGATAATACGGTCCGACAGCGTCGATTTACCGTGGTCAATATGGGCAATAATGGAGAAATTTCGTATATGCTTCATTATAAAAGTTTTTCTGCCTTGGTATTTCTGAATTACTCGCCTATGGAAACCCGCATGGACCTAAAGCGACAGTGAGTTGGGTTAGGCCGTCTTTCGCCTGAATCGCTGCATTCTACATGCCGTAACAGCGAAAACCTAGCGATCGCTGCAGCGAAAACATTCTATTATGCGCTGTTTAATGGGGCCGGTGCTAGCCGTGGATGAAAACAAATGTTAATCGGAAAAACATTTTGCCCGGACGGGAAAAGGTCGGTAAAAACGCATACCGCTCCCACCCTTAATACACAATGCACCGCCGTGCAATCAACCCACTCTTAAATTCTCAAAAAAACAACCTTAATATCAGTTAATTATCCACTTCCACGCTTTAGGAAAAAACCCATATACCTGACGCCCGCACCTCGATAGAAAGAGGGTGAGCTCCGTATAAAATGATGAAATCAGGGCACTACATCGGCAAGCCCGCCGGAGTTCACCAGCATATCTCTGTAGGTTGATTGGAAGGTGCATATGATCGATAAAGGGCAGATGCTGAGCCGGCACGATTTTTCGAAGGTCAACTGGGGCATTCTGGCAGCGGCGGCGCTGCTGTTAACCATCGGCGGCGCGCTGCTAATGCTGCCGCTGATGAGCAATATGGAAGAACGCGGCATACTGACCTTGCTGCAAACCGGTGCGGTAACCATATTACTGGCGTGTATCCTGCTGGCGCTGCGTCATTTCCTGCGTCCCACGCAGACCTATCGCCTGTATGAACACGGTGTCAGAGTGTTCAACAGCCATAACCACCAGGAGCGCTTCATTCCGTTTGAGAAGATCGGCGATGTCTATCGCACCCGCGGCGTGCCACTGCTTGGCAAGCTGTGCGGCGGGCTGTGTGAGGCCATGGCGTTCCGTACTGCCGCCGATCAGCCCTGGTGTACGGTATACAGCAACGTGTCGCATGCCTGGACGCTGCGCGACACCATCATCAACCAGCAGATCCTGTTGCGCGGCCCGGTAGCCCTCAATGCGTTATATCAGGGAGAAAATCTGCCTTTTCACTACCTTACCGGCAAAAGCCGCTGGCTCGCCTGGCTGCTCGGCGGCAAACCGCGTCGCCTGCCGGGCCAGACGCTGCGGCTAAGCGCCAAAACGCTGGTTACGCCGCAAGGCAGTATCGATATTGAGCAGGTTCACACGCTGGACAGCCAGCCGCAACACGGCGTGATCCGCCTGCTCGACGCACAGGGCCAGACGCTGGTCGCGCTGTGCTACTTTTCACTACTGAGCGCCGATCTGTTTATTGCGTTGCTGGAGCATATGATTAACAACCGCATCCCCGCCTACCGCAACCCGGCGATGACGCGGCCATTCATTTAATCAGACAGAGGGGAGTCCGGCTGCAGGCGCAGCGCGGTAGGAGGCAGGCCGATTTGCAACACCACCGGTTGGTAGGCGTCCTGCTCCCCCAGACGGTGAGCCAGTTTACGCGCCAGCAAAAAGGCGCCCACGCCGCCAAACAGCGCGCCCAAAGCCGCAGCGCCGTCCGTCGCCAGCCACAGCTGCAGCGCGCCGCCGCCAAGCATCATACCCAGCAGCGGTGTCAGATAGACCAGCATCGCCGAGCGCAGCAGGCTGCCTTCGGCGATGCCCACTTCGACCCGTTGCCCCGGTTCCAGCGGTTGCTCAATCTGCACCTGCAGCTGATGCTCGGTTTCCGGCACCAGCTCATTCAGCGCGCGCGCACCGCAGCCCGAACGGGCCTTGCAGCTGCCGCAGCCCGCTTTAGGCTCGCAACGCAACAGCGCCACGCCCTGTTGCCACGACACGACCGTGGCCCACTCTTTCATCATTTCGGCGCTCCCCTGAAGGAAATACCGTCAGCAATACGCTTGGCGGTTGACGGCGGCAGTTCGCCGACGATGGTAATCTCTTTGCCGCTGCGTAGTTCGGTCTGAATCGTCCGTCGCCCTTGGCGATAGAACTGCGTGCCAACGCCGCTGCCCGCCGGGCTGACGTTGACCGAGAAACTGAACAGGCCGTCGCTGTATAACCGTGTCTCTACCGGCACGGAAACGTTCGGCAACTTGCGACGATTGCGCGCCACTTCGCTGACCCCGGCCGGTAACCAGGCCGTGTTCCAGCCCAGTTTAACATTGTCCATCGCCGGCAGGGAAATCAGCGGCGGCAATGAGGCTTTCAGCAATCCGCTCAGCGCGTTTTGCACCTCTTCTCCCACCTCAAATGAGATTACCCGATACTGCTCCAGCGTTTCGCCGTTGCGGTCAAGCAGATCCACCCGCAGCGGCAGTTTGGTCTCTTCATCCATCCAGACGATATAGCTGTAGCGCGAACCGTCGCGCGCCACCACGCGGATTACCTCGCAAGGGCGATCGGAAATACGCGTCCGGCCGACGGAGATAAAATCATAGTATTTCGCCAGACGGGTAAAGTCGGCGTACACAATGGAAGGCAGCGCATCAACGATATGATCGCCCGACAGGGTAAACGGCTCCAGACCCGGTTCGAAATAGCTGATGCCGTCGCCGCGCTGCAGCACTTCACGTCGCGGGCCGTCCATATGCAGTAACTGACCGAGCGCCTGCTGCTCCACCAGAGCATGGCGATAGCGCAACGACTCTATCCCCTGCTTGGTGATGCTGATATAGGCAAGCTCGTAATTGAGTGAACGGCTGGCGCTGCTCATTTGTTGCAACAACGCCCCGGACGCGGTCTGCGCCGGGGCGATATTTGAGTAGAGCAGGCTGCCCGTCAATAGACAAACGGAGAACCAAAGTTGCTTCATTACTGCTGTTGCATTCCTAAAGACTGGGTGCCCGGAACCTGAACGGCGGCCTGCTGCGGCGTGCCCTGATCAAGTTGCAATTGGTTTGAATGCAAGCGGCGCTGCAGTTCGTAATCCTGCAGCATCGCATTGATACGTTTACGCTGTTCCTGCACCTGCTGCTGTTGACCGCTGCCGGTTGAGAAACTGTCTGCCGGCACGCCCAGGCTGACCGGAGACGGCTGGCCCATAATCGGCAGCGTGTTGAACACCGGCGCTTCCGAAGAACCCGGCTGCGTGGCATCAGGCTGATTATAGTGCTGGACGCCGACAATCACCGCCAGAGAAACGCAGGCGGCAACCCCGACCTGAGTCAGCTGGCTAGCCCATGGGCGCACTTTGTGCCAGAACGGCATTTTCTGCCAGGTTTCCGGCTGCGGCTGAGATTCAGGCACCGCCGAAGGAACCAGACGAGCAGGCTCTTTCTCTAGTGCTGCGGCAACACGTTCGGCGATATCGAGATGAATTACTTGTCCTACATCACCCCGAAGCGTGTCACGTATCAGGTGATAGCTCTGCCAGCTTTGCTGAAGCGCCCGATCCTGCGACAAAGAGCTCAGCAGTTCGTTATCGAGCGACTCACCATCCATCAGAGCGGAAAGTTTTTCTTTCTGCATGCCTAAATACCCTTCCTGTATCCGCCATCGCTAACGCTGAATCAGCGGCTGAACTTTATTATCGATAGCTTCCCGAGCGCGGAAAATACGCGAGCGTACGGTCCCGACCGGGCAATCCATGATGGCGGCTATCTCTTCGTAGCTTAGGCCATCCAACTCCCGCAAGGTGATCGCCATACGCAGATCCTCAGGGAGCGACTCAATGGTACGGAAAACTATCTGTCTCAACTCTTCTGACAACATTAAGTTCTCAGGGTTCGAAATTTCTTTCAATGCGCCGGCGCTTTCATAGTTTTCAGCGTCGTTGGCGTCCACATCACTTGCCGGCGGACGCCGCCCCTGAGCAACCAGATAATTCTTTGCTGTATTCACAGCGATTCGATACAACCAGGTGTAAAAAGCGCTGTCGCCGCGGAAAGATTCCAGCGCGCGATAGGCTTTAATAAACGACTCCTGCACCACATCGGGCACATCGCCCTGCGGCACATAGCGGGAAACCAGACTCGCCACTTTATGCTGGTAGCGTACCACCAGTAAGTTAAACGACTTCTGATCGCCCTTTTGGACCCGTTCAACCAGCACCTGATCCGTTAACTGCTCGCTCATCCGAGGTAAATTCTCCCCAAATCTGTCTCCACGCGTGAAATTGTACTGCCAGCCATACATTTTTCCTGAGCAAGCACTCGCTTGGAGTTCATATGGAAATCAAAGTTCCACATGGCCATTGTTTTTTCTGTTGATGTCGCCCTATCCGTGGCATTTGCCCGGACAATTAGGCTAACATGATTTTCACTCTTCTTCTGCACACATCATACGTTATGCAACCATCTTCTGAATATGTTAGCGATGTACTGATCGTCGGCAGCGGTGCCGCAGGCCTGTCACTGGCCCTGCGGCTGGCACAACACGGCAAGGTGACCGTGCTGAGCAAAGGCCCGCTCAATGAAGGCGCCACCTTTTATGCCCAGGGCGGCATCGCCGCGGTATTTGATGAAACGGACAGCATTGCGTCGCACGTTGACGATACGCTGATTGCCGGCGCGGGGCTTTGTGATAAAGAGGCGGTCGAGTTTATCGCCGGCAATGCGCGCCATTGCGTCCAGTGGCTCATCGATCAGGGCGTGCTGTTTGATACCGAAACCAACGCCCAGGGCGAGGAACGCTATCACCTGACGCGTGAAGGCGGCCACAGCCACCGCCGTATTCTGCACGCCGCAGACGCCACCGGTAAGGAAGTAGAGACCACACTGGTGGGGAAAGCAAGCGCACATCCGAATATTTGCGTCATGGAGCGCCGCAACGCCGTCGACCTTATCACCTCCAGCAAAGTCGGCCTGCCCGGCACCCGCCGCGTGGTGGGCGCCTACGTCTGGAACCGCGAGCTGGAGCGGGTGGAGACGCACCGCGCCAAAACCGTGGTGCTGGCGACCGGCGGCGCCGCCAAAGTGTACCAGTACACCACCAACCCGGACATCTCCTCCGGCGACGGTATCGCCATGGCCTGGCGCGCCGGCTGCCGCGTCGCCAACCTGGAGTTTAACCAGTTTCACCCCACCTGCCTGTTCCATCCGCAGGCACGCAACTTTTTGCTGACCGAAGCGCTGCGCGGCGAAGGCGCGCATCTGCTGCGCCCGGACGGCAGCCGCTTTATGCCGGACTTCGACCCGCGGGGCGAACTGGCGCCGCGCGATATTGTCGCCCGCGCTATCGACCATGAAATGAAACGCCTCGGCGCCGACTGCATGTATCTGGATATCAGCCATAAACCGGCCGAGTTTATCATCCAGCACTTCCCGATGATCCATGACAAGCTGCTGACGCTGGGCTTTGACCTGACCAAACAGCCGATCCCGATCGTACCGGCGGCGCATTACACCTGCGGCGGCGTGATGGTCGACCAGCACGGTCGTACCGACCTGGACGGGCTGTACGCTATCGGCGAGGTGAGCTATACCGGTCTGCACGGCGCCAACCGCATGGCCTCGAACTCGCTGCTGGAGTGCCTGGTGTACGGCTGGTCGGCCGCCGAAGATATTATGCGCCGCCTGCCGGCCATCAAGCTGGCCAAGGCGCTGCCGCAGTGGGACGAAAGCCGGGTGGATGATTCGGATGAACGCGTGGTGATCCAGCATAACTGGCACGAACTGCGGCTGTTTATGTGGGACTACGTCGGTATCGTCCGCACCACCAAACGCCTGGAGCGCGCGCTGCGCCGTATCAACACGCTGCAGCAGGAAATCGACGAGTACTACGCCAATTTCCGTATCTCCAATAACCTGCTGGAGCTGCGTAATCTGGTGCAGGTGGCGGAACTGATGGTGCGCAGCGCTATGGCGCGCAAAGAGAGCCGCGGCCTGCACTACACGCTGGACTATCCGGAGCCGCTGCCGCAAGCGCTTCCTACCATTCTGCAGCCGTAAGGCGCTCAGGGCGCGCCGTCGCCCTGCTCAATAAAACAGATAAAAATCGGTGATCAGGCGACGGAACGGTGCACTGTAGTCACCCTCCGCCTGCTTGATGGCCAGATCGCTGTACGCACACGTCTGCACCGTGCGCGTCAGCGCCAGCAATATACGATGCCGTGGGGTATCCGCCCGGTCGCTGACGTTTACCCGCTGCGCCAGATGCCAGCCGCGCTGCAGCGCATCGGCGGCAAAGGCCTCGCCAATGTCATACGGCAGCACCACGCACAGCGTGCCGTCGGGCTGTAGCAGCCGTTCGGCGCAGGCCAGCAGTACGTCATGAGTCAGCGTTTCGGTATAGCGCGCCGCATCGCGCGCCCGATCGCGGCAGGCCACCGCCGGCGCAAAATACGGCGGGTTGCTGACAATCAGATCGTAACTGGCGGCCCGCTGCCCGGCAAACTGTTGAATATCCTGCTCATATATACGGATGCGCGACGCCCACGGCGACGCTTCTGCATTGTCATGCGCCTGCGCGGCGGCGGCGGCGTCCAGTTCTACCGCGTCGATCCGCACCTCATCCGCCGTACGCTGCGCCAGCATCAGCGCAATCAGCCCGCTGCCGCAGCCGATATCCAGCGCCCGCCGGACCGCCGTCACCGGCGCCCAGGCGCCGAGCAGCACGCCGTCGGTGCCGACTTTCATGGCACAGCGATCGTGAGCGACAAAAAACTGTTTGAAGGTAAAACCGCCGCGACGCGGTTTGAAATTGGCTTTTGACTGACTGTCCACAATGAGCACCTGGCTGGAAAACCGGCGTAGCATAAGGCAATCTGCGGAGTGGTAAAAGAGTCCCGGCCTGAAAAAGGATGAACCCGGCGGCCAACCCGTCTATAATCGGCGCCCCAAGTAGAGGTAGACCATGACAGCAACCAATTTTTCCGAACTCGATCTCGATGAACGCCTGATCAACGCCCTGCGTGATAAAGGCTACGACCGCCCGACCGCTATTCAGGCCGAAGCCATCCCACCGGCAATGGACGGGCGCGACGTCTTGGGTTCGGCGCCGACCGGCA
Organism: Serratia rhizosphaerae; assembly: GCF_009817885.1. Taxonomy (NCBI): domain Bacteria; kingdom Pseudomonadati; phylum Pseudomonadota; class Gammaproteobacteria; order Enterobacterales; family Yersiniaceae; genus Serratia; species Serratia rhizosphaerae. The sequence continues at coordinate 3,442,336 of NZ_CP041764.1, read as the reverse complement.
CCGGTAAGACCGCCGCATTCTTGCTGCCTGTGCTGCAGCACCTGCTGGATTTCCCCCGCAAGAAGTCCGGCCCGCCGCGCGTATTAATCCTGACCCCGACGCGCGAACTGGCGATGCAGGTCGCCGATCAGGCGCGTGAGCTGGCGGCCCATACCTCACTGGATATTGCCACTATTACCGGCGGCGTGGCCTATATGAACCACGCGGAAGTATTCAGCGAAAACCAGGATCTGGTGGTCGCCACTACCGGCCGCCTGCTGCAATATATTAAAGAAGAGAACTTCGACTGCCGCGCGGTGGAAACGCTGATCCTGGATGAAGCCGACCGCATGCTGGACATGGGCTTTGCCCAGGATATCGAAACTATTTCCGCCGAGACGCGCTGGCGCAACCAGACCCTGCTGTTTTCCGCCACGCTGGAAGGCGAAGCCATCCGCGAATTCGCAGAACGCATCCTGAACGAACCGGTGGAAGTGGAAGCTGACCCTTCCCGCCGCGAGCGTAAAAAAATTCTGCAGTGGTACTACCGTGCTGACGACGTGCAGCATAAAACCGCCCTGCTGATCAATCTGCTGCAGCAGCCGGATGTACAGAAATCAGTGGTCTTCGTACGCAAGCGCGAGCGTGTACATGAGCTGGCCACCTGGCTGCGGGAGGCTGGCATCAACACCTGCTATCTGGAAGGCGAGATGGTGCAGGCCAAACGCAACGAAGCGGTGAAGCGCATGATGGACGGCCGCGTCAACGTGCTGATCGCCACCGACGTCGCCGCCCGCGGTCTGGACATTCTGGATATCACCCACGTGTTCAACTTTGATATGCCGCGCACCGCCGATACCTATCTGCACCGCATCGGCCGCACCGGCCGCGCCGGCCGCAAAGGCACCGCGATTTCGCTGGTCGAGGCTCACGATCACCTGCTGCTGGGCAAAGTCGGCCGCTACCTCAACGAACCGTTGAAAGCGCGCGTGATTGACGAACTGCGGCCGAAAACCCGCGTGCCGAGTGAAAAGAGCAACGGCAAGCCATCCAAAAAAGTGCTGGCCAAGCGCGCGGCCGACAAGAACAAAGCCAAAAGCAAGGATAAAGCCAAGGTGAAAGTTCGCCATCGTGAGGCGAAAAACATCGGCAAACGCCGCCAGCCGAAAGGCGCACCGGCAACCGACGGCGAATAACGAACGCCACAGAAAAACCGCCTTCCGGCGGTTTTTTTATCTCCTCACAATACGCGATAACGCGCCGCCAGCCGGTGCGCCTGCAGCCAATCATCCAGCTGCTGACGCGCCTGACGCATGGCTTCATTCTGCAGATGCCGCGGCGTCTGGGCGAAATAAGCCTGAAATGTCATCCCCTGCCGGTTAACCGCCGCAGCATCCGCGCCGTTTTGCAACAGCATCAGCGCCACCTGCGGCGCGTTGATTCTGGCGGCAATATGCAGCGGCGTATCACCAACGCGATCGGCCAGACGGCTGTCGGCAGCCGCATCCAGCAGTTGGCGCACCTGCGTCGGACGGCCGGCCAGCACCGCAGCCGCCAGCGGCGTCGCGCCGCTGGCGGCGTTACGCACATCAACCACCGGCTGCCGCGCCAGCAGCTGTGTCAGATAGCCGGCATCCTCCACCATCGCCGCGATATGCAGCGCGCTGTTGCCGTCCATGCCGGTTTCCGCCACGTCGGCGCCGGCATCCAGCAGCGCCTGTACGCTGCCCGGCTGCTGGCGTAAAATCGCCCACTGCAACAGCGTTATACCCTGATCGCCGCGCTCACCAAGCGCCTCCGGCGTCGCCAGTGCCGCGATACGGGCCGTATCACCAGTGGCAACCGCCAGCGCCAGCGGCTGGCAGCTCTGGCCGTTAAACGGCGTCGTTTGCTGATTCATCTGCGGCTCCTCGCCCCTTCCCGACAACGCCAATACTGCTAACGGTATCAATAACATCAGCAATATCGGCCAGCGTAATCTGTCAGGCATCGGCCTTTGTCTCCCACGGTTTCTGTTCCATCATTGAGCTAATCACCTTATCAATACCATGTGCGGCAAGACTGCGCTCCAGATGCTTGCTCGGCCGCCAGTCGTCAATACCATTTAGCGTATCATTATTTTCCAAAATGATTTGATGGCCGATGGCGTTCGGGATCAGCGACGTCGACTCCTGTGTCGACGTCAGCATGTCATATTGCTCGCTGTAGCGGCGAATACCGCCGGCTTCCGCATCCTGCCTGGCGGCGGCCGGATCGATACCAAAGCGATTCAGGGTGTGATCGGACACTCCGGCAGCGTTGAAGGTGACCGCCTGCGTACCGGTGGCCAATGCGGCGGTAGCCGCCAGACCGCCCCCCAGTGAGTGCCCGCTAATTACCAGTTGCTCGCCAAACGCCGCCTTGGCGCTTTTCGCTACTGACACTGCCTGATTGTACTGTACGTCATCGTATCCCGTCGCCTGACGCACATTGCTTAACCAGTCCCGCCAGTCGTTGGTGCCGGCAAAGGCCAGCACATATTGCTGCCCGTCATGGTAAATGCCCGCCTGAAAACCCGATGCCGTATCATGCAGGCTTGCAGGCTCAATACCGGCGCTCAGCAATGCCGCATCGCTCAGGCGGCTGAAGTTTTCTACGCCCTTTCCGTCCAGGCTGTAAACGTCCTTCGCCAGCAGCGCCAGGGTGTAGTCCCCCTGTTGCGGCACTTGCCCGCGCGTCAGACCGGTTTTGGCCGACGAGGCGGCAGCGGCGACATCATTGACCAGCGAATGCAGCAGTTGCTGCGTTTGCCGGTTCTGTGACGACGTTGATGGATGCGCCGCCGTGGGCAACCGTTCGCCAGCGGCAGGCTCCGCCGGCATGGGCGGCTCCGCACGCCGCTCGGGAACCACAGGCAAAGATACGGCAGGCAACGCCACCGAAGTAAAACTTAAAGACATGCTCATGCCGACTCCTTGTCGCTAGTTCAGTCATCGCGCTGACAACCAGCGCCAGGTTAGCTATCGGCAGGTCGGAGCAGTCCTGTAATGGCAAAATGTGATCCCGCTCGAAGTTCTGATCTCCGGGCATAAAAAAGGGGAGCCAAGGCTCCCCCGATAAGTCAACCGCCTGACAATTACAGGCTTTCGGTAAATGTACGTGTAATCACGTCACGCTGCTGTTCCGGCGTCAGTGAGTTAAAGCGCACCGCATAGCCGGAAACGCGGATGGTCAGCTGCGGGTATTTTTCCGGATGCTTCACGGCGTCTTCCAGCGTTTCACGACGCAGTACGTTAACGTTCAGATGCTGACCGCCTTCAACACGCACGGTCGGCTGCATTTCCATCGGCACTTCACGGTACTCGATGGTGCCCAGCTCGCTGACCGGCACGACTTGGTCTTCGGCATAATCGGCTTTGGCGCACACGCAACGTGCTTCTGATTTTTCGTTATCCAGCAGCCAGAAAGAGTTCACCAGCGCCTGATTGTTTGCTTTGGTAATTTGAATACCGGTAATCATGTTGTTGCCTCCGTACAAGGGCGAAAAAACTTATTTCATTGATAACCTGAACAAGGTTTAGGTCATTTGGTAAAACCATTTACTGTTCTGTATACCAGCCCGACCCCGGCAATTCTTTGATTAAGGTCAATTTCCAACCAAAGCCCACGTGCTACAAAATGGCAAATTTCTGTTTTATATCAATATTTACCCAATCAGCACCGGCAATTATTTTTGTAAATTTTCAACAAAACCTGCAAAGACCCTCTGCACCGCCGCTGAGCGACAGGGAATGTTAAATGCGGGTTTCGCTCCGTAAAGCTAAACGGTAAGCTATGCCCGATGAATGATTAACGAAAACAAAGGAGAGCGTTAATGTCCACTCCCCTCACCTGGCATGACGTTATTGGCAAGGAGAAAGAGCAACCCTATTTTGTCGACACGCTCGCCTTTGTTGCCAATGAGCGTCAGGCCGGCAAGACCATTTACCCGCCGCAGAAAGACGTGTTTAACGCTTTTCGCTTTACCGAACTGGCCGACGTCAAGGTGGTGATCCTCGGTCAGGATCCCTACCACGGCCCGAATCAGGCGCACGGTCTTTCATTTTCCGTGCTTCCCGGCGTGCCGGCGCCGCCGTCGCTGGTAAATATGTATAAAGAACTGGCAACGGATATTCCGGGCTTCGAGCGCCCCGATCACGGCTGCCTGCAAAGCTGGGCGGAACAGGGCGTACTGCTGCTCAACACCGTGCTGACGGTGGAGAGAGGAAACGCACACTCGCATGCCAACCTGGGCTGGGAAACCTTTACTGATAAGGTCATCGCCGCGCTGAATGAAAACCGCGAAGGCGTGGTGTTCCTGCTGTGGGGCTCACACGCGCAGAAGAAAGGCAATTTTATTGACCGTCAGCGCCATCACGTGCTGAAAGCGCCGCATCCGTCGCCGCTTTCCGCCCACCGCGGCTTCTTTGGCTGCCGGCACTTCTCGCAAGCCAACCAGCTGCTGGAACAGCAGGGGCTGACGCCGATCGACTGGATGCCGCATTTACCGCAGCAATAAGCCAGACGGCAAAAAGGCACCCGAGGGTGCCTTTCTTTATCTATTGCATCATACAGGCAACGATTATTTGGAAACTGCCACCATCGCCGGGCGCAACAGACGACCGTTCAGCGTATAGCCTTTCTGCATCACCATCATCACCTGGTTCGGTTCATGATCGGCAGACTCCATCAGGCTCATCGCCTGGTGCACATCCGGATTGAACGGCACATTCACGTCGCCTACGATTTCGATACCGTATTTGCGCACCACGTCCTGCAAGGATTTCAGCGTCAGTTCGATACCTTCGACCATCGCCGCCAGCTCTGGATTATTACGGTCCGCCAGCTCCAGCCCGCGCTCCAGGTTGTCGATTACCGGCAGCAGATCGGAAGAGAATTTCTCCAGGGCGAATTTATGCGCCTTTTCAATATCCTGCTCGGTACGACGACGAATATTTTCTACTTCAGCCTTGGCGCGCAGCTGGCTTTCGCGTTCGCGCTGCTGAGCGTCCGCCAGTTGGGCTTCCAGCTCGGCAATACGTGCGTCACGCAGATCGACACCTTCTGCTGCTTCCTGCTGCACGTCCTCGTGCTGAGCGTGTTCCATTTCTTCCGATACTTGCTCGTTTGGCGTCTTGTGTTCTTTACTACTCATGAATATCTCCGCGTTTTAGCATTAATCCCGCAACTTGGCTTATTATGGGGATCAAAACCGGGGTTTCAAGTCAACCGGTCACAATGTAAGACATAATCTGGCTCCGGTGAGGGAAAACGCAACAATGAATAAAAAATTTAACTGCATTGGCATTGTTGGCCACCCGCGTCACCCGTCGGCGCTGGCAACGCACGAGATGCTGTTCCACTGGCTGGTCGCCCGCGGCTACAACGTGATGGTTGAACGACAAATCGCCAAGGATCTGGGGCTGAAAGAAGCGGTGACCGGCAGCCTGGCGGAAATCGGCCAGCAGGCCGACCTGGCGGTGGTGGTCGGCGGCGACGGCAACATGCTCGGCGCGGCGCGGGTGCTGGCGCGTTACGAGATTAAAGTCATCGGCGTCAACCGCGGCAATCTCGGCTTCCTCACCGATCTGGACCCGGACAATGCCCTGCAGCAGTTGGCCGACGTGCTGGAAGGCGAATACATCAACGAGCAGCGCTTTCTGCTGGAGGCTATCGTCCAGCGTGAGCAGCAGCCATACCGCATCAGCACCGCCATCAATGAAGTGGTGCTGCACCCCGGCAAAGTGGCGCACATGATCGAGTTCGAAGTCTATATCGATGGCCGCTTTGCTTTTTCCCAGCGCTCCGACGGCCTGATTATCGCCACGCCGACCGGTTCTACCGCCTATTCACTGTCCGCCGGCGGCCCGATACTGACGCCGTCGCTGGAAGCCATCGCGCTGGTGCCGATGTTCCCGCATACCCTCTCCGCCCGCCCGCTGGTCATTAACGGCGACAGCACCATTCGGCTGAAGTTTTCCCACGTCAGCAGCGATCTGGAGATCAGTTGCGACAGCCAGATCGCCCTGCCTATCCAGGAGGGGGAAGAGGTGCTCATTCGTCGTAGTGATTTCCACCTGAATCTTATTCATCCAAAGGATTACAGCTATTTCAATACGTTAAGCACCAAACTCGGCTGGTCTAAAAAATTGTTCTAAAATCTTGCTCAGCTACTTTACTGTATATAAAACCAGTTTATACTGTATGAAATTACAGTTATGTGTTTATACACAGGAAGGTTCCCATGCTGTCGCAATTAACCATCAGCAATTTTGCTATCGTTCGTGAGTTGGAGATCGACTTTCAACCGGGTATGACGGCGATTACCGGTGAAACCGGCGCCGGTAAGTCGATTGCGATTGATGCCCTGGGGCTGTGCCTCGGCAGCCGTGCCGACGGCAACGCGGTCCGGCTGGGCGCCTCCCGCGCCGACCTGTGCGCACGCTTTTCCCTGGCCGACACCCCTTCCGCCCGCGAGTGGCTGGAGCAAAATCATCTGGACGACGGCAACGAATGCCTGTTGCGCCGGGTGATTGGCGCCGACGGCCGCTCACGCGGCTTTATCAACGGCACCTCCGTGCCCCTGTCGCAGCTGCGCGAGCTGGGCCAGCGCCTGATCCAAATTCACGGCCAGCACGCACATCAGCTGCTGCTGAAACCGGAACACCAAAAATCACTGCTGGACGCCTACGCCGGCGAAGCGGAACTGATGACGGAGATGCGCCTGGCCTATCAGCGCTGGCACCAAAGCTGCCGTGAGCTGGCGCACCATCAGCAGCAATCCATCGAACGCGAAGCGCGTAAGCAACTGCTGCAGTACCAGTTGAAAGAGCTGAACGAGTTCGCGCCGCAAAGCGGCGAGTTTGAGCAGATTGATACGGAATACAAACGCCTGGCCAACAGCGGCCAGTTGCTGACGCTCAGCCAGCAGGCGCTGCAGCTGTTGGCCGATAGCGACGAACACAACATGCTGAGCCAGCTGCACAGCGTCAAACACCTGCTGCTGGAGCTTATCGGCATGGATGACAAACTTGCCGGCCTGCTGGATATGCTGGAAGAGGCGTCGATTCAAATCAGCGAGGCCGGCGACGAACTGCGCCACTATGCCGAACGCATGGATCTCGACCCCAACCGCCTGTATGAACTGGAGCAGCGCATTTCACGCCAGATAGCGCTGGCGCGCAAACATCATGTCACGCCGGAAGAGCTGCCGACCCTGCATCAGCAGTTGCTGGAAGAGCAGGAACTGCTGGCCCAGTATGAAAGCGACCACCAACAGCTGAACGAAGCGGTTACCCAACACCATCAGCAGGCGATGGCGCTGGCGGAGCGCCTACACCAACAGCGCCGGCACTATGCCGCCGAACTCACCCAACTGATCACCGACAGCATGCATTCGCTGTCAATGCCGCACGGCCAGTTCAGCATCGACGTACATTTCGAACCTGAACATCTGGGCGCTGAGGGGGCAAGCCGCGTTGAGTTCTGCGTTTCCACCAACCCCGGCCAGCCGCTGCAGCCGCTGGCGAAGGTCGCTTCCGGCGGCGAGCTGTCGCGTATTGCGCTGGCGATTCAGGTGATTACCGCGCGTAAGATGGAAACGCCGGCGCTGATTTTCGATGAGGTAGACGTCGGCATCAGCGGCCCAACCGCCGCCATCGTCGGTCGCCTGCTGCGCCAACTCGGCGAGTCCACCCAGGTGATGTGCGTTACCCACCTGCCGCAGGTGGCTGGCTGCGGGCATCAGCACTTCTTCGTCAGCAAACAGACCGACGGCACAGCGACAGAGACGCAGATGTCGCCGCTGGGTAAACGCGCACGCCTGCAAGAACTGGCGCGCCTGCTGGGCGGCAGCGAAGTCACACGGAATACGCTGGCTAACGCAAAAGAGCTGCTGGCGGCGTAAAAAACTCAACTTTTTCATATTCTCGCGGTCTGAATGTAGCGCTGTAAACCTGAACGATTTCAACTTGCTGCATACCGACCGCCCGACAGGCCTGAGGGGCGGCGATGCCCCGCCCTGCAGAGTCAAAATGCACGGCTATCGCCGCAGCCGCTTGAAAGTTGAAGGGTATAAAGGTTTCCAACTGCCGCAAGGTCTATTATCATCGGCATCCTATGCCCTAAAGGAATATGATTACTATGCGCTGTAAAATGCTGACTGCTGCCGCTGTGGTTCTTGTGATGCTGACTGCAGGCTGCTCGACTTTCGAAAAAATCGTTTATCGCCCTGATATCAATCAGGGGAACTACCTGACAGCCGCCGACGTGGGCAAAATCCACAAAGGTATGACCCAGCAGCAGGTCGCCTACACTCTGGGTACGCCAATGCTGCAAGACCCGTTTGGCACGCAAACCTGGTACTACGTGTTCCGCCAACAGCCTGGCCACGAGAAGATCACCCAGCAAACGCTGACGCTGACCTTCGATAGCGCCGGTGTATTGACGGATATCCAGAATAAACCGGCGCTGACCGGCAAGTAATTACGGGCCGCCCGCCGGCCCATACAAGAGTCGGTTAATCTTGTATGACAGTCACAGGCTGCAACTCGGCAGGTGAGGTTCAAAAAATAAGGCGCTGATAGCGCCTTATTTTTTTGCTTTCTCCGCGCGTTGCCGACGCAGTTCTTTCGGGTCGGCAATCAGCGGCCGGTAAATCTCCACCCGGTCGCCATCATTCAGCACATCGCCCGGCTTGGCCGGACGGCTATAGATGCCGACCTTGTTGGTCGCTAAATCGATATCCTTACGGAGTTCCAGCAGTCCGGAGGCTATAACCGCCTGTTCGACCGTACTGCCTGCCGCCAGCTTAACCTGGCGCAGATACTGACGTTCCGGCAGCGCATAAACCACCTCTACGCGTATCTCAGACACTGTAAACCTCTTTGGCGCGCTGGGTAAAAGCCTGCACCATATTGCTGGCCAGCTCTTTAAACACCTTACCGAACGCCAGTTCGATCAGTTTGTTGGTGAACTCAAAGTCCAGATGCAGTTCAACCTTGCAGGCCTCCGGGCTGAGCGGCGTAAACTGCCAGCCGCCCATCAGCTTGCGGAACGGGCCATCAACCAGTTGCATGTTGATACGATGGTTATCCTGCAGTGTATTACGCGTTGTAAAAGTTTTGCTGATACCGGCTTTGGCTACGTCCACGGCGGCGGTCATCTCACTGTCCGTCGCATTCAGCACCCGACTACCGGTGCAGCCCGGCAAAAACTCGGGATAGGCGTGAACATCGTTAACCAACTGGTACATCTGCGCAGCGCTAAACGGCACCAGCGCAGATCGACTAATCTGGGGCATATCATTTCCTGAGCAACATAAATCGAACAGATAATAACATTTATCTGGCGTCAGACAAAAAATCTGCTACGCGGGCAGACGCCCGCTAACGCAAAAAAATTGCGCAGACGTTGAACGCTAAAGGATTTCTTTCGCTGTGGCATCCAGTATAATGAGCACCTTATGAAAAAGAAAAAAGCATACAAACCCGGCTCAGCCACCATTGCGCAGAACAAACGCGCCCGCTACGAGTACTTCATCGAAGAAGAGCTCGAGGCTGGCCTGTCTCTGCAAGGGTGGGAAGTAAAATCGCTGCGTGCTGGCAAAGCCAATATCAGTGACAGCTACGTGATGTTCCGTGACGGTGAAGCCTATCTGTTCGGCGCCACCATCACGCCACTGAACGTGGCTTCATCACATGTGGTATGCGACCCAACACGCTCCCGTAAACTGCTGCTGAAAAAACGCGAGCTGGACTCGCTGCTTGGCCGCGTCAACCGTGACGGTTACACCGTCGTCGCCCTTTCCATGTACTGGAAAAACGCCTGGAGCAAGTTGAAGATCGGCGTTGCCAAGGGTAAAAAAGAGCACGACAAGCGCGATAACATCAAAGATCGCGAATGGCAGACGGCGAAAGCCCGTATCATGAAGAACGCAAATCGTTAAGCCGCTGGCATAGCAGCGTAAACTTCTGATATACTGCCTGACAGTTACTTGGGGCTGATTCTGGATTCGACGGGATTTGCGAAGCCCAAGGAGCATGCCGAGGGGCGGTTGGCCTCGTAAAAAGCCGCAAAAAAATAGTCGCAAACGACGAAAACTACGCTTTAGCAGCTTAATAACCTGCTCAGAGCCCTCTCTCCCTAGCCTCCGCTCTTAGGACGGGGATCAAGAGAGGTCAAACCCAAAAGAGATCGCGTGGATGTCCTGCCTGGGGCTGAAGCGTTAAATCCAATCAGGCTAGTTTGTCAGTAGCGTGTCCATCCGCAGCTGGCCGGCGAATGTAAAGATTGGACTAAGCATGTAGTGCCGACGGTGTAGTAATTTCGGACGGGGGTTCAAATCCCCCCAGCTCCACCAAATAGGTCACCGGTGATACCAGATAGACCCGGTGATAATGACGAAAAAGCCCGCAAGCTCAGCTCGCGGGCTTTTTTGTGTCCTCAATCGCAAGATCATCCGTTCGGATGCCGAGAAAAGTGGGTGTAATCCCCAGACACCTAACATAATGAAGGCCAATCACGTATGCCAACGATGGAAGCATCCAACCATAAAAGTCATACTCTGGAAAAAGATAGATAGCTATTCTATTTTTAATTTGAAACTCGGGCATGGCAATGAGTAACTCAAAGCTATTATAAAGATAAAACTAGCCAAAGTGGTAAATGTTAATACTCTGTACTCGATGTAGTAGATCCGCTACTTTTTCTATGAGCAGCAACCAGTGCATCATGTAACGCCCCTACAGTCAGATCGCGGATGATAGGACGAGGCTTATTACGCAGCCAACCTATTAACCGGCCGATACAAAGTGGATCAAACCCTTCGGAATGGAAAAGATATTCGTTCTCCCCCAGCGAGAATGTAGTCCGGTAACCGTCTTCGTCCGTATGCAGGACTATTCCAAACCTCTGTGCGACCTCCTCCAAAAGCTCCGCACCATCATCGCCGGTAATGCCTAGATCTTCTTCAAGATAAGTCTGCGCAGTGATAGAAGCACGGCGACTCCCTGTAAAATCACGTACAAAGTCGATAAGCTGAGAAAGAGTAGGATAGCAATATTCAGTGTTAGTCATGATAAAGTTACACACCAAGATTAATTATATTAACGATTAAACCAATAATATCAAAACGCTTCACAAAGCCAATTCTATCGAAAAAACGTCTGGAATGATAAACTAGGTAAATATATCACCAATAACATCCCCCTATTTCAATAGTAGTACACCTAACATATCGAGCCACAACAGTTTTATTTTCCATGCATTAACTCTTCAACGCCGTAGCACCCACAATAATTAATGCCTCCAACATTATTCCGGATAAACCACGGCGCCCTTCTCTTTTTATTCACCAGCCGGCTTTTCCTCCAACTCCGGCGCCGCACGCAGTCGCTTCAACAGCATAAACAGGAAAAGCGGCTGAATCACCGTCAGGACCATCGTCAGCCAGGCCAGCTGGTCGACATTGCCCAACCGCCCATCCACGTTGGTTAATATCATTGAAGATACGACCGCCGCCAGGCCGCTGAATATATGCTGGCAAACGCTTTGTAAGGACATAAAGCCCGCTCTTTCCCAGGGCTCGGGCACCTGGCTGTTTACCGCCGCCACGGCAATAGTGCGCGTCGCGGTCACCGCCATAAACAGCGTGAAAATCACGATCGGCGGCATCGATGGCGTATGTAAGAAGCCATCCCACACCACCAGCAGGATCAACAGCCCCATTATCAGCGTCATGCGCATGGCCCCCAGCTTATCAATCAGGCGACCGCCAAACTGCATCGCCAACAGGCTAAAAATACCGCCCATCACGTAGTAATAGCTCATGTCGCTGCGCGGTACGCTAAGGTTGAATTGGAAATAGGTCGCCACGTTAGGCACGATCAGGAACGTGCTGAAAATCGCCAGTCCGATCGCCGCAAAGGCGTTCAACACCACCGGACGCCTCAGCATTTTGACAAAGGAAAACGACGGCTGTTGCTGCTGCAGATGCGCCGTCATCGTCGGCAATTTTGCGTACACCGCCGCCAAGACACACATGCCCAAAGCGCTGACGATATAAAAAGGCGCGCTCCACCCGTAGCGCATCGCCAGTTCCAGCCCCAACGGAACGCCGGCAATTGCCGCCAGTGAAAAAGCGCCCATCACGATAGCCATCGCCCGGCCACGCTGCTGTTGTGGCACCGCATCGACTACAATGGCCAAAGCTATCGACGTAGCCGGGCCAGCGCAAACTCCGGCCAACAGGCGAGTGATAAACAAACTTTCCATATTCCAGGCCAGCGTGCATGCCCAGGTCGCCGCCGACAGCCCTAATAACGCCACCAGCGCGACAGACTTACGATCGAACCGGTCAATAAACTTCGCACATAACAGCGAGGAAAGTGCCGCCGCCAGCGTATAACCCCCGCCCAGATAGCCGATATAGGTGGGTGAAATCCCCAGCTCTCGCGAAAGATCCGGCCCCAGCGGCATCACCATCATAAAGTCCAGCGCATTGACCAGTTGAATTAGCGCCGCCAGCCAGACGATACGCATTTCCGGCGTACTTACCTTGCTCATCCTTTAAACTCCAACATTAATGGCAATCCCTACGCCGAATCTGCCGATATTTTCATCTAAAAATAAGCGACAGTTCCAGCATAAACATCTGACAAAGGATCAATAGTAGTTCACTTCTTATATTTGGATATTTCGCTACGCTATATAAATTCAGTCAGAAGGACACCGCTATGGTTTGGTATGCGCAAGAACGGTTCTCCGTCCGCCTTGAGTGGGGGATAGAGGCTGTCGAACAACTTGGCCAGACGGCAGATTGCATCATCATCGTTGACGTGATGTCATTTTCAACCTGTATAAGCCTTGCGGTGGATAACGGCGCCAGGGTTTATCCCTATCCCTGGAAAGACGAGTCGGCCATCGCCTATGGCAGTGAGAAAGGGGCAATCGTTGCAAGTACTGAGCGCCGCCTCAAAAGCAACGGCTATTCCTTATCACCTTGTTCGCTCAAAGACATCGAACAAGGCGCCAGGCTCGTTCTCCCCTCGCCCAATGGCTCGGCAATCTCTTTTCGCGCCAAGGATAGCGGTGCAGCCGTCTTCAGCGGTTGCTTCAGAAACATGGCGGCAACCGCCAGAGCCTGCCGCCATTTTAGGCGCATCCTGGTTATACCCTGCGGTGAACGGTGGCCAAATGGCACGCTGCGCCCTGCGGTTGAAGATTTGGTCGCCGCCGGCGGCATTATTTCTTATCTGGCGGAAAAAACATGGTCCCCGGAAGCCAGGGCTGCCACGTCCGCATATCATCAAAACAGCCCGTATGGTCTATCAACACTGGGTGAATGCGCCTCGGCGCTGGAACTGGCAGAAAAGGGCTTTGCTGAAGATGTGGTACTTTGTCTGAACGTTAACGTCAGCGAACTGGCATGTCGGTTACAGAGAGATGCCTATATAGCCGTGTAAATTCACACCTCTTACGCAGCGACATTCACGCCTCATACCTATCAAGACCTCCCCCTAACTCACGCCACCTGTAAATGTTACACACCACATGCCCCATACGGCCCTACTATCCATTCTATATCTACGTAACTTGTTGTAAGCCAACAAACACCGCTTCTTTAGTCGACAATCGCACACTTAAAAATAAGACTAATCTGATATTGATTTTCCGTAATTACCAATAAGGCAATGGATTATTTTTCATTTAAAGTAATCCTGAAAAATTATTTAATCACGACATATAAACACCAGGGTAAAGATAAAAATCCCGGGGAAACACCGTATTTTATTAAAAATATTAATTTGTAAATGAAAACAGTACGCACAACGTAAATAAAATGAGACGATAGTATTTTAATGCGAAAAACAAGAAATAATTACAAGTTGAATAATAACCAAGAGGACAAACCAACCGCCACGCATCAAGAACAATAAATCAAACATTAAAAATCAATAAGATAAAAACAAAAACACTTACAACTAAAGCACAAAAACATAAAATCATTAGTCTGATCAACAAATAAAAAACACAATAAAAACCTGATAAACCCTGATTTTAAAATAGTAAAAACCAGAAAAAACCACCCAATCACGGCGTTAACAAAATATTTCTTAATGTAAACGTTGACAACTTTTATTCTTTGAACTTTCTTTTATACAGGTGAAATCGGCGCATTTATGCAGTGCCGATATCGCCCGTTGCTCCCTATCTGACATTTATTTTCTGAGAAGTTTCTAACCTCTCTGGGGAAGCTGCGTGCCGAGCTTAAAAGTGTCACAAAATATTTCGTATCCTTTTGAACTTATGAGGTAACATCCTTATGGCTTCTTTACCATCACAGCAACAAGCTGCTTCCATTTACTACTCGATTCTGGGGTCAAACACGCTGGCGCATGATGCCTTCAATAGCTATGCCATCCAGCTGGAAAGCGGCGCTAAAACCGTAGAAAGCCTGGCCGCCGAGTTCATCAACTCAGCCGCAGGGCAAAAACTGTATGCCGGCCAAAGCAATGAGCAAATCATCTCTCAGGTATATGCGCGGGTGCATGGCGAAACGCCAACAACAGAGCAGGTCACTCAGTTACTGCAGGGGGGGTCGGTTGAGCAGGCACTGGCAGGTCTCGTTGATGACCTGCTGAATTATCAGGGTTTTGATGATGCCACGCTGGCTAAGCAGGTCACCTTCGAAGACAGCATAAACAACCTGCTGTATCGCGATGCCGACAACCTGGCCTCGCTGGAACTCCGGGAACAAGCCGTATCCCTGGCCTTAAGCGTTGCCGACCGCGGCGTTTACTCCCTGTCTCTGGAAGCCTGGAGCAAAGCGCTGGATAACGGCACCAGCATTAACTACCTGACCAAAACACTATTGGATTACCCTGAATTCCAACGCACCGTCGGGCAGTTGGAAGGCAGTGAACTGATCACCCAGGTATTCACCACGCTGCATGGCGTCGCCCCCACGGCGGAACAACTGGCGACCTACGGCGCCCTGACGGACAAACAAAGCATTATTGAAGCCATTATCGACGATCTGCGCACCTCCACCGCCACAGACGACGCCAGCCTGACCCAACAGCACGCCTTCGAAGCGCAGATCGGGGAAAACCTGCTGTATAAAACCGCAGCCAAACTGAGCGTTACCGATGGCGGCGGCAACGCGACCGGTACGGTAAATACGCAGGCCAGCCACCAACTGAGCAATGCCGAAACCGCCGTGCTGAAAACCGTACAGCTGGAAGCCGACGCGGCAGGAACGGTTGACCTGACGTTCGCCGATAACCTCAGCGCCCTGACCATCAACGGCAGCGCGGCAGCCACCGTCAACCTGTCTGACAACGGCGCACGCGGCGACACCGCCATTGCCGTCAACAATACCAATATCACGTTAAATGCCGGTTCAGGGAATGAAGACATCAACCTCTCTTCCAGCGCCAACGTGGCTAGCGGCACCGGTACCTTCAACCTAGGCAAAGGTAATGACGCATTGACCTGGGCCGGCAATGCCACCACCGGCGCCAACAGCGTATCCAGCAGCCTCACCGCCAACGGCGGCGACGGCACGGATACGCTGTCCGCCAACTTCATCACCAAGTCTGTGGCAACCACCAGCAATGTGCTAGGTATCCGCAGCAGCACCGTCACCAGCAACACCAGTAACTTCAGCAATTTTGAGAAGATCGATCTGGCAGGTTACATCGGGAAATCCATCGGCACGCTGAACGGTCAGGCGGTGACTACCGGTAACCACACCTTCGACTTTGGCGTTCTGAACGGCACCGCTACCGTAGAAGGCACCAACGGCGGCAGCATCACTCAGGCCACTCAGGGCACCAATCTGGGATCGCAGGGCTTCGCCCTGTCCGGCAAAGCGGATAATGTCAAAGTGATCAACGCCGCCGGCGGTACGGCCGCAGCCCTGAGCGTTACCGGCAATGCCGGTGCCGACAGCAACCTGGAAATCGCTTTCCGCCAAAACGCCACCAACAAATTTGATATCAGTTTTGATGCCGTCGGCGCACAAAATATCGATGCCGGTTCTCTGAGCCTGATCAGCAGCAGCAGTACCCTTGGCGGTACCGCACTCGGTACGGTGAATATTGCTTCGGGCGGTCAAGGCGACTTCAGCAATATTCTGCAGCTGATCGGCACCAACTCTCAGGTACAGACCCTTAACGTTTCCGGCGATCATCAGCTGGACCTGACGCTGGGCAGTGGTTACAGCAACGTACGCACTATCGATGCCTCCAGCAATACCGCGGGGATTGATTTAGACTCTGCGCACGGCGGCACCGGCGACGGCATTCTGGTGCAGTTGCTGAATATTCTGCCGCTGAGCGCCATCACCACCGGTCTGCTGACGCCGCTGCTGAACACGCTGGGTCTGAACGGCTACCAGTTGAAAGTGACCGGCACCGCTGCCGATGACACCTTCAACATTGCCGCCAACACGACGGTAACCGGCGGCGCCGGCAGCAATACCTATGAGCTGAAAGGCAGCACCAGCCAGGCAGGCGTAACCATCACCGACTTCAACAGCGCCAAAGACAGCATCATTGACAGCGCATCCGGCGTCACTCTCTCCGACGCAGCCGGCAGCTCGGTGGCGGACTACGGCACCCGCTCTGCCGATATCATGGATGGTCTGCTGGGTTCGCTGGTTGGCGGCCTGACCAACGGCGTGGTCGGTCTACTGGGCGGTATCCTGGGCCTGGGCAGCAGCAACTCGCTGACCTCGAAAGTCGGTATTGCCTCGGTCGCATTCGACGGCGGTAAAGACGCCAGCTATGTCATTATCGATAACAACGATAACGGCACGCTCGACAGCTCTGACAGCGTGATCTACCTGACCAACCAGGATCATCAGTCGCTGCTCGACAGCCTGCATTACACCGAAGTGAGCGTTAACGGCGTCGCTAACGCACCAGCGGCCGATTTGGCTATTGCCTAAGGCACACCGCAAGTTAAGCCCGATTGTCTGAGGCTAATCACACCAACCCGCAAAGATACTTTGCGGGTTTTTTCTTTCTGGAAACAGTCCAGACCACGTTGCGACAAGGATGATAACAAGACGTATTTGCAGTCTTATTTTTACCAAGATGGACGCGCACAACAAAACAACGCATTAAGAATAATCCCATCTTGATTTTTTATAATATACCAGAAACAAAAAGGATTGATTAAATAGCCATACGGATAAAGCAGACATATAATTCCGCGGATCACTGCCTTGAAAATCACAAGGCAACAATATCCTTTCCAAGTCATAGCCCCCAATAACCACACGCCGAGAGCGGGTGTTCAAGATATCAGCATCACGGATTTAAATATATTTGCATAAATATTATTCATGCTATAGCCCCCTTTTAATGGAAAAACAAAAAAACCAAATAAAAACAATACAATAAATAACAATCACAAATAAATAAGAGTGCATTTACTCAGCGATGAAGTATTTCCGCAATAGAAGCGTCACACAAACAACTCATCTTACCAGTTGTTTTATTGCTCTGGCATTATTCTTAATTATGTCCGTTATTTTTTCACCAAAACAAAATTTCCCTCTTCTATTGTCAGCGCCATTTTCAAGCAAAAACTTCTCTTATTCTGAAACCGACATTGACAGCTTGCATTCATTGAACTTTCTTTTACAGGGTGCCAATGATGCCCTCAGTGCGTCAATTGTCGCTTATTACTCACCCTGCTGATTCTTTTGTGTTCTGGGGACATGCAATATCTCAGGGGGAGAGATACGTCGAAAAGTTGCAAATGTCACAACAATTCGTATCCATTTGAACTGATATGAGGTGATGCCCTTATGGCTTCCGTATTACCATCACAGCAACAAGCTGCGTCTATTTACTATTCGATTCTGGGGTCCGCCACTACGACCAACGACGCGTTTAACTACTACGCCAACCAGTTGGAAAGCGGAGCGAAAACGGTCGCCGCGTTAGCCTCGGACTTCCTGAACTCAGCGAAAGGACAACAGCTGTACGCAGGCCAAAGTAGCGAACAGATCATCTCGCAGGTGTATGCTCGTGCTTATGGCGAAACGCCATCATCCGCTCAGATCACCCAACTGCTGGGAACCGGCTCCACCGCTCAGGCGCTGGCCACGCTGGTCGATAACCTGCTGACCTATGACGGTTTCGACAACGCCACCCTGACCAAGCAGGCGACCTTCGAAAACAGCATTGATAAACTGCTGTATCGCGATGCCTCCACCATGCCGTCCCTGGAGCACCAGGAAGACGCCGTTTCCCTGGCGCTGGGCATTGCCGACCGCGGCGTGTTCTCACTGTCGCTGGAAGCCTGGAGTAAAGCGCTGGCAAAAGGCAGCAGCATCAACTATCTGACCAAAACGCTGCTGGACTACCCTGAGTTCCAGCGTACCGTCGGCCAGCTCGACGGCACCGAGTTAGCTCAACATGTGTACACCATCGTGCACGGCGTGGCGGCAACCGCAGAGCAGCTGGCGGCTTACACGTCGCTGCCGAATAAGCAGACCATCATTGAATCCATCATCAGCGATCTGCGCGACGCCACCTCAACCAACGATACCACCATCACCCAGCAGCATGCCTTCGAAGCGCGCATCGGCGAAAACCTGCTGTATAAAACCGCAGCCAGCCTGAACGTAAGCGAAGGCGGCGGCAATGCCAGCGGCACGGTAAACACCGGCAGCAGCCACCAGTTGACCAACGCAGAAACGGCAATCCTGAAACAGGTGCTGCTCAACGCGGATAAAGCCGGCAGCGTTAACCTGAAATTCGCCGACAATCTGAGCGAACTGACCATCAACGGCAGCGCTGCGGCAACGGTCAATCTGTCCGATAACGGCGCCAACAGCGGTGTGAACATCGCGCTGAGCAACGCCAATGTCGTTCTGAACGCCGGTTCCGGCAACGATACCGTCAGCGTCTCTGCCAGCGCCAACATCGCCAATGGTTCCGGTACCTTTAACCTGGGCAAAGGCAATGACTCGCTGGTCTGGGCCGGCAACGCGACTACCGGCGCCAACAGCGTATCCAGCAAGATCAGCGCCAACGGCGGCGACGGTACGGACACCCTTTCCGCCAACTTCCTCACCAAATCCGTTGCCACCACCAGCAACGTGCTGGGCATCCGCAGCAGCACCATCACCAGCAACGCCGACAAGTTCAGCAATTTTGAGAAAATCGATCTGGCGGGCTACGTGGGCAAATCCGGCGGTACGCTGAACGGTAAAGCGGTCGCGACCGGTTCTCACACCTTTGACTTTGGCCTGCTGAACGGCACCGCCACCGTGGAAGGCACCAGCGGCGGCAGCGTCACTCAGGGCGCGAAAGCCACCAACCTGGGTTCGCAAGGTTTTGAACTGTCCGGCAAAGCGGATAACGTGAAAGTCATCAACGCCGGCGGCGGCACGGCCGCAGCGCTGAGCGTCACCGGTAACGCCGGTGCCGACAGTAACCTGAGCATCGGTCTGCGTCAGAACGCCACCAACAAGTTCGACATCAACTTCAACGCCACCAGCACCAAAGACATCGACGCCGGCTCCCTGAGCCTGTCGAGCAGCAGCAGCGCGCTGGGCGGCACCTCGCTGACCAACGTCAATATCGCCTCCGGCGGTAAGGGCGACTTCAGTAACATCCTGGATCTGGTGGGCACCAACTCCCAGGTACAAACCCTGAAAGTGACCGGCGACCATAACCTGGATCTGACGCTGGGCAGCGGTTACGGCAACGTACGCACCATCGACGCTTCCAGCAACACCGGCGGCATTAACCTGGATTCCGCACACGGCGGTACCGGCGATGGTATCCTGGTGCAATTGCTGAACATCCTGCCGCTGAGCAGCGTGACCACCACGCTGCTGACGCCGCTGCTGAACACGCTGGGCCTGAACGGCTATCAGATGAAAGTGACCGGCACCGGCGCTGACGATACCTTCAGCGTCGCCGCCAACACCACCGTAACCGGCGGGGCAGGCAACAACACTTACGAGCTGAAAGGCAGCACCACCAAAGCCGGTATCACCATCACCGACTTCAACAGCGCTAAAGACAGCATCGTTGACACCACGTCCGGCGTTCACCTCTCCGGCGCTGCCGGCAGCTCGGTAGCAGATTACGGCCTGCGCTCCGCCGATATTATGGACGGCCTGCTGGGCTCGCTGGTTGGCGGCCTGACTAACGGCGTGGTCGGCCTGCTGGGCGGCATCCTGGGTCTGGGCAACAGCAACTCGCTGACCTCCAAAGTCGGTATCGCCTCGGTAGCGTTCGATGGCAGTAAAGACGCCAGCTATGTCATCATCGATAACAACGACAACGGCACGCTCGATAATTCAGACAGCGTGATCTACCTGACTAACCAGAACCACCAGTCTCTGGTTAACAGCCTGCATTACACCGATGTCAGCGTTAACGGCGTCGCCGGCACCGCTTCGGCCGACCTGGGCGTAGCCTAACCGCCTCACCCGGTCTTCCGACCGCGAATAAAAAAGCCCGCAGCGCAGCCTGCGGGCTTTTTATTGGCCATATCTCAGGTTACTGCCCAGAGGCTACCCCTTCCAACGCCGGCGCAATAGCGGCATTCAGCATCGCCCCGTGGCTCAATGCCGGCCATTGACGATAGCTGGCCCGCAACCCCGGCAGTGCGTCCAGACGCTGCGACAGCTGACGCACGGCATCGGCCGGCTGCGACGCGCCCACGCCCGGATGCGGCTGCGACTCCGGGGCCTGTTGTCCCACCCATAGCTGCAGACGGGCGTTCAACGCCGGCGGCTGACGGACAAACGCCTTCGCTTCCTTAAGAATTTGCCCTTTCCCCCACCACAGCGAAGGCTCCACCGCAATATAGTGCTGGAACAACTGCGGACGCTGGAACAGCGTATGCAGCACAAACAGTGCGCCGTATGAGTGTCCCCACAGCGTCTGACGCTGCGGATCCACGGTGACGCGCGCCGCCACCTGCGGTTTGATGCGCTGCTCTAGCAGCGTCGCAAACGCATCGGCGCCGCCGCTGCGCCAGCGGCCCATCTGCACCGGGTGGCCACGCTGCCCGGCAGGCAACGCCGGCGTATAATCATAGGCGCGCCCGGCTGCATCAATACGCAGATCGTTATCATAAGACAGCATCACCAACAGCGGCGGATGCGGCGCCTGCGCCAGACGCTGCAGCAGCCCGGCATTAAGCTGCATCAACACGGCGTTGCCATCCAGGAAATAAATCACCGGATACCCCGCCGCCGGGGCGGCCTGTTTCGGCTTGGCGATGCGAATGCGGTAGTGGCGTTCACCATCCGCCGAGGCCAGGCGAAAGTCGCTGAAGGCATAGTCAGCCGTCCCGCGCTCCGCCACCGTAACGCCAATCCGGCGATCCAAATCCGGCCGGGCGCCGGCGGGTGCCGTCGCGCACATGGCCACCAGTAATACAAGTAAAACCCTATAAAAATGACGGTAAAACAACGGCATAAACCATCCTGTCTGTAGGTGAAACGTCATAGTGTCGCAACGGGTGTTATATAAATTTCAGCCGGATAGCGCAATCACCCCGTGACCGTCCCCGCTGGAAATCAATCATGCGTCCGCCTACTATGGCGAATGAGTGATTTACCACCACCACATCTGACACCGGAGTTTCCATGTCACAAAATATCTACGACAACCCACGCTTCTTTGACGGTTACGCGCAGCTCAGCCGCTCGCAACACGGCCTGGACGGCGCACCGGAGTGGGCCAGCATCCGTGAAATACTGCCGGCTCTGCAGGGGAAAAACGTCATCGATCTGGGCTGCGGCTACGGCTGGTTCTGCCGCTACGCCCGTGAGCAAGGGGCCGCCGAAGTGCTGGGGATCGATCTGTCGCAAAAGATGCTCGAGAAAGCGCAATCCATGACCAATGACGCCGGTATCCGCTATCAGCAGCAGGATCTGGAAACGACGCTGCTGCCGGCGGCGTCTGCCGATCTGGTTTACAGCTCGCTGACGCTGCATTACATCGTTGACCTGCCGGCGCTGTTCAGCCGCGTCTTTCAGGCGCTGCGCCCCGGCGGCCGGTTTATTTTCACCGCAGAGCACCCCATTTACACCGCGCCGCAGCGGCAGGGCTGGCTGATCGCCGAGGACGGACAAAAATCCTGGCCGATCAACGGTTATCAGCATGAAGGGGAACGTATTTCCAACTGGCTGGCGGAAGGGGTGATCAAACAGCATCGCATGCTGGGCAGTTACCTGAATATGCTGGTGCAGCAGGGCTTCATCATCAATTATTTGAATGAATGGGGGCCTTCAGCACAGCAAATCCGCGACAACCCGGCGCTGGATGAAGAAAAAGAGCGTCCGATGATTTTCATCCTGTCTGCGCACAAGGCGCGCTAATTCCCCCGTGTTTTTCTCCTGCCCTTCATTCAATATTGCCATTTTCGGGGAGGCCGCCTCCCCCGCGGCGCCTGCGCGCCATAATTCCGCCTATGCCGACGTTCAGGCCGCACCATACCTCGAATAACGGTAAACATGGTCTACGCTTTAAGCAGCAACACAACATAACGTTTATCAGTGGCTAAGGAGTTAGCAATGGGTGATAGTTCAAAAGACGGCGTTATTCTGCTGGCCAGAATATTGCTGATGATCCTGTTTATCATTTTCGGCTGGATGAAACTGACCAACTTTGGCGCAACCGTCACCTCCATGGAAGGTTACGGCGCCCCGATGCCCTATCTGGCGGCGATCATCGCCGTGGTGGTGGAGTTTTTGTTTGGCATCGCGCTGATTGTCGGGATCTTTACCCGCCCCATCGCGCTGCTTTTCGCCCTGTACGTGCTGGGCACCGCCTTTATCGGCCATCCGTTCTGGCACATGACCGGGGCGGAAATGATGGGCAACGAGATTAACTTCTTTAAAAACGTCAGTATTATCGGCGGGTTGTTGCTGCTGGCGGTCACCGGCGCCGGACGTTACTCGCTGGACCATAAACTGTTCGATAAATAACCCACGCGGCCGATTAGCGCATTCTGCGCCATCGGCCGCCCTGCACGACAGCGGATAGCCATGAAAATAGAACGGCTGGACCACCTGGTGTTAACGGTGGCGGACATTGAACGCAGCTGCCAGTTTTATCAGCAGGTGCTGGGATTTGACATCATCACCTTCCGTGGCGACCGCAAAGCGCTGCGCTTTGGCCAGCAAAAGATCAATCTGCACCGGCAGGGGCATGAGTTTGAACCAAAAGCGCACCGCCCCACGCCCGGCTCGGCCGACCTGTGTTTTATTACCTCGACCCCGCTCGCCCAGGTGCTCGAAGAACTGGACGACCTCGGCGTCATCATTGAGGAGGGGCCGGTGGAGCGCACCGGCGCGATTGGCCCCCTCCTCTCGCTGTATCTGCGCGATCCGGATAATAACCTGCTGGAAATCGCCAATCTGCTGTCCGCCTGAGCGCGCGACGTTAACGGCTGCGCTTGGCGTGACGCTCGAAATTATCCGCTTTGGCCGCCGCAGATTTACGCAGCGTCACATAGCAGGCACCCTCGCCGCCGTCACGCGGCAGCGCGCGGCAAAATGCTTGTACCTGCTCCAGCTGTGCCAGCCACTTGGCGACATAGCTGCGCACAATATTGGCATGGCTCTCATCATCACGCCCGCGGCCATGTACGATCAGCAGCGAGCGCAGGTTCTCTTTTTCCGCCAGCATGATAAACCGGTACAGTTCCTGCCGGCAGGCCTCCACCGGCCGCCTCAGCAGGTGCAGGCTGGCCTGTGGCGCGTAACGTCCGCTGCGCAGCTTATCCAGCACGCCCTGCTGAATCCCTTCCCGTTTGTATTCGAGCGGCGTATCACCGGGAATAATCGTCAAAAAATCGCTGCTGAGTGGGTTTTCCTCTGACTGTGCCAGCGCGTCGCGCCGGGCGCGCTTATCGACCTGGGACTGCGGTTGCAGATACAGCGTTTGCTGCTGCCCGGATAACGGGATGACGTCCGCCATCGCCTGCTCAAAAAAGCCTTTATCTTCGTTGCTCATCTCGCTGCCACTCACTTGGGGGTTGATACCGGAAACGACCTGTGGCTCCTTGTACTGCGGGGAATTTTGTTGATTGTAAGACCCTGCGGCCAGGTTGCAAGTTCCGGATGCGCACCGGGAGTTTGTCTGCTTTTGTTCGCAACGGGTGAGCTTACGCGCGCTTTTCGTTATACTGCAGGCAGACTACTGAGTGCCGCAAAGGGAAGAAGACCATGACTATGCGCGAGCTGGAAATCCAGTTTCAAAATGCAATGAATGAGTTGCAGGCCAGCTTCGAAAAGCAGCACCGCGAATGGCAACAAAGCTATGACGCTCTGCAACAACAGCTGGAAGAATCCAAACAGCGTGAAATGGCGCTGTTGGAGGAAGCCAAACGGCGTGAGGCCGCGCTGCATGCGCAAAATGAGCAACTGGCGCGTAAACTGAGCACCGCCACTTCCGTTCCGCAGCAGCATGCACTGGTAAAACAGATCAAAATGCTGGGCGCGCATCTGGACGCGCTGGCAAAAGACGCCGCCACGTTCAACCACCATCTGCAAAACCAGCAGCAGACCGCAGGGAACTTCAGCGGCGAACAGCACTAAGACGACGGGCGCCAGCCCGGCGCCTCAGGCCATCATTGAATAGAAAATACCGCCATGACGTGGATTATCATCGCTGCCCTGATCGTCGTATTCATCGCCGGCTACCGGATCCTGACGTCCGATACCCGCAAGGCCGTTGACTCGCTGGCCCAGTGGCTACGGGTCAAGCCCATGCTGATTGAGTCAATGATGCAGGAAATGGGTGGCCGCAACAGCCAGGCGTTTATTCGCATGCTGAATAACGGCTATACAGAAGAGATGCACCGGGCCGCCTACCTGCTGTTTATCTATGTCGCCTTTATCAAGGAGGCAGACGACACCCAGCTCGCCCAATGGCGCGATATGCTGATCCGCGCCGGCCTGTCGCCGGAGCTGAATGCCGAATACACGGAGTCCGCACTGTTTTACTTTGCCGAATTGGATCTGGACGCGTTTGAACTGGCGCAGTTCCGCCGCGCCTATAATGCGCGCTTTAATCTGGACGCGGTGGCCAACGGCTGATAACCGGTGTAGTGCAATGCGCTACGCCGGAATTACAGAAACATGCTGTAAAGGTAGCGGCTCAGCGCTTCACGCGAGCTGAAACCGTGGGGAATACCGTAACGCCGGCCCGGACTGTCGCCGCTGACGTCCAACGGGAATTCAAGGTATTGTTCGCTGACGCGTATCGGCGAAGCCGGCGTGGCGAAATAGCGGCTGCGCTCTTTTAACTCAGGATGAATCACCAGCGCGGTTCTGCCCATCCGGGCTTCCCGGTTCACGTACACATAGTGCTCGCCCTTGCGGTAACCATACGCCTGGTCGCTCATCGAGTCACACTTAAAGCCGGTACTCTCCAATACCTTAGCCACTTCATCCGGCCGTAAATACATCGCTTTCTCCTCTCATGCCAAACTGCCGTGCGACCTTACCGGAATCATTGGCCGAAACAATAATTTTCCGCCGTCAGCACGGGGGTTTCAGACTATTCTTGAGGCACGGTTTATGGCGGGATAGCGTTGCATTCTGCAGAACCAAACACGCTGTTTGAGGCGCAGCGAGAGGGAAAATGGCGTGATGTTTGAAAGGTAAATCAGGCGTCGACGGGCGGCACGAGGGTTACAAAAAACGGTTCAGAAACAGCCACCAGGCGACCAACAGGCCGCACAAGGCAATCACGCTGTAGATCAGCGCCAACAGGTAGCGATTTATCATGACAGGCGGCCCTAAAAAACACCCGGGGGAACCGGGTGTTGGCATCAGACGCCATAAGCCAGGCGCTTGACGCATGGCATGGCGATCGCTTAATCAAGCGGCTTTCTTACCTGCTTTTTTGTGATGCTTTTTCGCCGCCTGCGCTTTTTGCGCCGGGGCTTTTTTAGCGTGTTTTTTCGCTTTGGCGGCCTGAGCTTTCTGCTCTGCGGCTTTTTTATGGGCTTTTTTGTGATGCGTTTTCTTATGGCTGGTTTTTGCCGGAGCTTTTGTCGCCGCGGCAGCCGGTGAGCTGGTGGTCGCCGCTGGCGCAGCGGTTGCTGGCGCAGCAGCAGTTTCAGCCGCGAAAGCCACGGAAGACAGACCCATCGTTGCCGCAACGGCCAGAGCTAATAATTTTTTCATCATTACATTCCTCAGTATGTTCTTCGGTAAGCCCCTGCGGGCCGTTGCAGCAGATACTAGAAGAAGCACTGTCGCCTTTCCGTGAGTGATTGGTTTCCTTGAGTAACCAAATGTACAACCCCACAGACGCTGACTCCTTCACTTGCCAACGCGCGGCTGAAAAATGGTCTACACTGTAAAGATGTGCTGATGAATATGTGCATGACAGACCTTGGCAGAACGTGGGTATCGCACCCGACGCGCTGCCGGACCGGCGTTAACACCCCTTGCAGTCATAAAGATAAAACAGATGTGCGTCTGGCCCGCGGGAAACTGCGGGCCGCTTACTTTTATCCTCATATCGTCGCCAGACCGGCCACAACTTCTCCTGATTGACTCCCCTGCTTAACGGCATAAAAAAATTTTTCTCCGCCGATCCAGCCCCGGCGCGGCCTCGCACAAAAATAGGACAAAACACCATATATGGTGCGGTTGATAAATTTAAGATCAATATCTAGTATATTAAGCATCAGCCGCAGGGACACTGTGTGAGTTGATAACGTCGTCAGAAGTACCGCATCAGGTTCTGATTTCTGACTTTACCGCTTTTCCTTCAGACCAAAAGGTAAATGCGAATCATGAGCATTATTATTTACAGTAAGCCGGACTGTGTCCAGTGCAACGCCACCTATCGCGCATTCGATAAACAGGGAATTACTTATCAGGTGATCGATCTCACTCAGGATCAGCAAGCGCTCAACCATGTCAAATCATTAGGTTACCAGCAGGTTCCGGTGATCGTTGCCGGCGACGATCACTGGGCGGGCTTTCGCCCCGACAAGATCGGCGCGCTGATTCACGCCACGGCGTCGTGAGTCGTTCTGATGAATCCATTGGTCTATTTCTCCAGCAGTTCGGAGAACACACACAGGTTCGTTGAGAAACTTGCGTTGCCGGCGATACGCATCCCGATCGCCGGCAGCCGTGAAAAACTGCAGGTGGATCGCCCCTATATTTTGATCGTGCCCAGCTATGGCGGCGGCGGCGCCACCGGCGCGGTGCCGATCCAGGTGATCCGCTTTCTCAACGATCCGCATAATCGCGCTTATCTGCGCGGCGTCATCGCCGCCGGCAACACCAACTTCGGTGCAGCGTATGGCATCGCCGGCGAGATTATCGCCAACAAATGCCAGGTGCCTTTTCTTTACCGCTTTGAACTGCTCGGCACCGCACAAGACGTTGCAAACGTACGACAGGGAGTAACCGCATTTTGGCAACGACAGAATTGATCAGACCCGGCGCCGACGCGCTGGACTACCATGCGCTTAACGCCATGCTCAACCTTTACGACGCCGAAGGGCGCATCCAGTTTGAGCAGGATAAACAGGCCGCGCGCCACTATTTTCTGCAGCACGTGAACCAGAACACGGTGTTTTTCCATAATCTGGCGGAAAAGCTGCGCTATCTGGTGGATGAGGGCTACTACGAGCCGCAGGTGCTGACGCAGTACGATTTCCCGTTTATCAAACAGCTGTTTAAGCAGGCGTATGCGAAAAAGTTTCGCTTTGCGACCTTCCTCGGCGCTTTTAAATATTACACCGGCTATACGCTGAAAACCTTCGACGGCAAACGCTACCTGGAACGCTATGAGGACCGGGTATGTATGGTGGCCCTGACGCTGGCGGCCGGCGATACCACGCTGGCGCAGCATCTGGTGGAGGAGATGGTATCCGGACGCTTCCAGCCGGCGACGCCCACCTTCCTGAACAGCGGCAAAAAACAGCGCGGCGAGCTGGTTTCCTGCTTCCTGCTGCGGATCGAAGACAATATGGAGTCGATCGGCCGGGCGGTGAACTCGGCGCTGCAGCTGTCGAAACGCGGCGGCGGCGTGGCCTTTCTGCTGAGCAATATCCGCGAGGCCGGCGCGCCGATCAAGCGGATCGAAAACCAGTCGTCCGGGGTGATCCCGATCATGAAGATGCTGGAGGATGCCTTCTCCTACGCCAATCAGCTGGGCGCCCGACAGGGGGCCGGCGCGGTGTATCTGCACGCCCACCATCCGGATATTCTGCGCTTCCTCGATACCAAGCGCGAAAACGCCGATGAGAAAATCCGTATCAAGACGCTGTCCCTCGGCGTAGTGATCCCGGACATCACCTTCGAACTGGCGAAAAACAACGAAGAGATGTACCTGTTCTCGCCGTATGACGTCGAACGGGTGTACGGCGTGCCGCTGTCGGAGCTCAGCGTCAGCGAAAAGTACCGCGAAATGGTGGACGACAGGCGCATCCGCAAGTCGCGTATCAACGCACGTGAGTTCTTCCAGCTACTGGCGGAAATCCAGTTTGAGTCTGGTTATCCCTATATCATGTTTGAAGATACGGTGAACCGCACCAATCCGATCGCCGGCCGCATCAATATGAGCAACCTGTGCTCGGAAATCCTGCAGGTCAACCGCGCCAGCCACTACAACGCCGATCTCAGCTATCAGCAGATCGGCAAGGACATCTCCTGCAACCTGGGATCGCTGAACATCGCCAAAACCATGGACGCGCCGGACTTCGGCAAAACGGTGGAAACCGCCATTCGCGCGCTGACCGCGGTGGCAGAGATGAGCGATATCAGTTCCGTGCCCTCCGTCGCCGAAGGTAACCGCGCCTCGCGCGCCATTGGTCTCGGCCAAATGAACCTGCACGGCTATCTGGCGCGTGAACGTATCTTCTACGGCTCGCCGGAAGGGATCGACTTCACCAATATCTATTTTTACTGCGTCGCCTATCACGCCCTGCGCGCCTCGAATCAGCTGGCTATCGAGCGTAAATGCAGCTTCGGCGGCTTTGAAGAGTCGGCCTATGCCAGCGGCGAATACTTCGCCAAATATATCGATACTCCGTGGCTGCCGCAGACCGAGCGGGTAAACGCGCTGTTTGCCGACGCCGGTGTCTCTATCCCGACACAGGCGGACTGGCAGGCGCTGCGCCAGTCGGTGATGCTGCACGGTTTGTACAACCAGAACCTGCAGGCGGTGCCGCCAACCGGTTCGATTTCTTACATCAACAACTCCACCTCAAGCATCCATCCGATCGTCTCGCGTATCGAGATCCGCAAGGAGGGCAAGATCGGCCGCGTCTATTATCCGGCGCCTTATATGACCAATGACAATTTGGCGTATTACCAGGACGCCTACGAGATTGGTCCGGAAAAGATCATTGATACCTACGCGGCCGCTACCCAGCATGTCGATCAGGGGCTGTCGCTGACGCTGTTCTTCCGCGACAGCGCCACTACCCGCGATATCAACCGGGCGCAGATCTACGCCTGGCGCAAGGGCATTAAAACCATCTACTACATCCGCCTGCGTCAGATGGCGCTGGAAGGCACCGAAGTTCAGGGCTGCGTGTCCTGCGCGCTGTAAGGAGCGTTATGAAACTGCAGAGAGTCCAGGCGATCAACTGGAATAAAATCGAAGACGATAAAGACCTGGAAGTATGGAACCGGCTGACCACCAATTTCTGGCTGCCGGAGAAGGTGCCGCTGTCGAACGATATCCCCTCCTGGGGTACGCTGACGGCGAAAGAGCAGCAGCTGACCATTCGCGTTTTCACCGGCCTGACGCTGCTGGACACCATTCAGAACACCGTCGGCGCGCCGATGCTGATCGGTGATGCTATCACCCCGCATGAAGAGGCGGTCTATTCCAATATCAGCTTTATGGAAGCGGTGCACGCGCGTTCCTACAGCTCGATCTTCTCCACGCTGTGCCAGACCCGCGACGTCGACGAGGCCTACCGCTGGAGTGAAGAGAACCGCGCGCTGCAGAAAAAGGCCGATATCATTCTGGCGCATTACCGCAGCGACGATCCGCTGTTGAAAAAGGTCGCCAGCGTGTTTCTGGAATCTTTCCTGTTCTATTCCGGCTTTTATCTGCCGATGTACTGGTCCAGCCGCGCCAAACTGACGAATACCGCCGATCTGATCCGCCTGATCATCCGCGACGAAGCGGTGCATGGCTACTACATCGGCTATAAATTCCAAAAAGGGCTGGAGCAGGTTGACGCCGCCCGCCGCCAGCAGGTGAAGCGCTTTGCCTTCGACCTGCTGCAGGATCTGTATGAAAACGAGGTGCACTACACTGAGGAACTGTACGACGAGGTGGGCTGGACGGAAGAGGTGAAAACCTTCCTGCACTACAACGCCAACAAAGCGTTGATGAACCTCGGTTACGAGGCGCTGTTCCCGGCATCCATGGCGGAGGTCAACCCGGCGATTCTGTCGGCGCTCTCACCCAATGCCGACGAGAACCACGATTTCTTCTCCGGTTCGGGGTCGTCTTACGTGATTGGCAAGGCGATGATCACCGAAGATGAAGACTGGGCGTTTTAAGCGGCCAAAAAAAAGCCCCGTGGGGACGGGGCAAGGCAAAGACCTGCTAAGGAACACTATCAGGCAAAGAAATGCGACAACACCAGTAGAGAAAGGGATACGTTGATCGCGCCGCCGATGCGGGTGGCGATCTGGGCGAACGGCATCAGCGACATGCGGTTGCCCGCCGTCAGGATCGCCACATCGCCGGTGCCCCCCTGCCCGCTCTGGCAACAGGAAACAATGGCGACATCGATCGGATGCATACCGATTTTTTTACCGACGAGGAAACCGGTGCCCACCAGGGCACCGACGGTGCAGACAATCACGATCAGGTTCTGCACGGTGAAGGCGTCCACCAGCTCCTGCCACGGGGTAATCGCCACGCCGACGGCGAACAGAATCGGGTACGTCACCGCAGTGCGGAAGAATTTATACACCACCTGTGAGCCTTCCTGGATACGCGGCGACACGCCATGCGCCAGTTTGACTGCCACGGCGGCAAACAGCATGCCGACCGGCGCCGGCAGGCCAATCATACGGTGCAGCAGCATCCCCACCATATACAACAGAATCGCCAGCAGCGCGCCGCAGGCCAGCGTGCTGACGTCCACCTTGCCGCTGACTTTTTCGACCGCCGACATCTCGCTGCCGCCCGCTTTACTCGCCATCAGGCTGCCTTCGCCGGTGAGATGCGGGTAGCGTTTGCCCAGTTGGTTCAACAGACCGGCCATCACGATCGCCGTCAGACTGCCGAGCATGACGATCGGCAGAATGCGCCCCAGCGCCACGCCCTGCTCCATATGCAGGATCGTCGCATAGCCCATTGACAGCGGAATCGCCCCTTCGCCGACGCCGCCGGCCATGATCGGCAGGATCAGGAAGAAGAAGATCTGGAACGGCTCCAGCCCCAGCGCCAGCCCGACGCCCATCCCCACCAGCATGCCGACGATCTCGCCGCACAGCATCGGCACGAAGATACGCAGGAAGCCCTGGATCAGCACCTGGCGGTTCATGCTCATAATGCTGCCGACGATAATGCAGCAGATGTAGAGATAAAGAATATTGGTCGACTTGTAGAATGTGGTGGTCGACGCCACCACCACGTCCGGCAACAGGCCGTAGTGCACCAGCGCAGAGGGGATAAAGGTCGCGCAGATCGCCGCCGCCCCCATTTTCCCCACCAGCGGCAGACGTTTGCCGAACTCACCGCAGGCAAAACCAAAAAAGGCCAGCGTCGCCACCATCACCACGATATCGCTGGGCAACGAGCCTTCCAGACAGTCGAGCAGAATCAGTCCGCCGGCCAGTAAAAAGAACGGCAGCGGAATAATGCCTATTTTGTAATTATCCAAAACCCGCCACCACTTTTCCCGCAGCGGAACATCTGCGGTTTTATCGCCGGCAACGAGATAAGAATCATCAGTTGTGCTCATAATCTGGCCTCTTATTGGTTTGTTCAGCCATCATAGATAATGCAACAGATTATTCGCTGTGATTCTGTTCAAAGATAAAAAGGGTTTTTAATGGTGGTTATGGTTTCTATGGTTTTTAATCGGGTTATGTAAAATATGGCGTGGCGTTAATGGTTTTAAAGATAATTTAATTTAAACTTTATCGAATTATAAACAGTGTAGACGAATTCGCCACGGCGAGTATAAAGCCATGCCGGCGATCACAACATGATCGAACGCAATACACCTGACGACGCATCTCGTGATAGGGTAAGCCACCGAATTCGCTTCCTGACCCACGGCCGACATGCGTAGAAAACTCTCATTTCAAATCAAACTGTTTCTGTGTCTGGTCGCGTTCTCCTGCCTGTTGCTGACGCTGATCGGCGCCTATACCTATTATCAGCTGGACGCCCAACTGCACCGCGATTTGGGCGCGCGGGCGCAGGTGCAGGCCCGGGAAATTGCCCTGATTCCCTCTTTGGCGCAGGCGGTGCAACAACAGGACGCACATGCCATTGCCGCCCTGCTGAAAAAAATCCGCGCCAGCAGCGACGCCAGTTATATTGTGATCGGCGATCGTCATGCTCGCCACCTTTATCATTCCGAATATCCCGGCCGCTACGGCACGGCGATGGTCGGCGGCGATAATAAAGAGGTGCTGGAAGGTAAGAGCATTATTTCCATTCGCAAAGGCGGCATCGGAATATCGTTACGCAGTAAAGCACCGATCGTCGACGAAAATAATCAGGTGATCGGCATTGTTTCGGTCGGCTATCTTAAATCGCATATCGATAATTTAAATGCGCGTACCCTGACGCAGATTATCGGCTCGATTATTCTGCTGCTGATCGCACTGTTTATTTTCTCCTGGCTGCTGTCAAAAAACCTCAAACGCCAAATGTTCTGGCTGGAGCCGCAGGATATCGCCCTGCTGGTGCGTCAACAAAAGGCGCTGCTGGAAGCCATTTATGAAGGGGTGATCGCCATCGATCCCCAGCAGAAGATCATCACCATCAACCACGCCGCGCGCGAACTGCTGGATCTGCGCCAGCCGGCCAGCAGTCTGATGGGGCGAGATATCGCCGAGGTGATCCAGGCGCAGCCGGACTTTTTCAGCCCGGCGCAGCTCGCCCAGGATTGTCACGACGAGGTCTGCCGCTTCAACCACGTCCGGGTGATCGCCAACCGGGTGCGCATCATGCAGGAAGATCGCCTGCAGGGCTGGGTGATCAGCTTCCGCGATAAAAACGACATCAATACGCTGAGCAGCCAGCTCAGCCAGGTGAAACGCTACGCCGACAGCCTGCGCATTATGCGCCACGAACAACTCAACTGGACTGCCACCCTCGCCGGGCTGCTGCATATGCAGCGCTATGACGAAGCCATACGCTACGTGGAGGCGCAGTCGGAAGGCGCGCAGGAGATCCTCGACTTTATTTCGCAGCGTTTCAGTTCGGCGGCGCTGTGCGGCCTGCTGCTGGGCAAATACGCCAGCGCGCGGGAAAAAGGCGTGGAACTGCGTTTTGACCCCGCCTGTCAGCTGCGCCAGATACCGGCCGCGCTGAATGAAACCGAACTGATGTCGATTATCGGCAACCTGCTGGATAACGCGGTGGAAGCAACCCTGCATTGCGCTGCGCCGCACGACGCGGTAGAACTCTATATTAATGATAATGGCAATGAGTTGGTGATTGAGGTCGCCGACCACGGCGGCGGCATCGCGGCGGAGATACGCGAGACGCTGTTTGAACAGGGCGTTTCCACCAAACGGCACGGCGATCACGGCATCGGCCTGCACTTGGTCGCCAGCCATGTCGCCCAGGCGCACGGCAGTATAGAAGTGTCGGACAATGAGCCGCACGGCGCCATTTTTTCCCTGTTTATCCCCAAGAATTGATAAAAAACGGGCACCCGAAGCATGCAACCTGAAGCACTGGACGTTTTGATCGTCGAAGATGAACCGCAGTTGGCAACACTGCATGCAGAGTTTATCGAGAAGAATTTTAATCTGCGCGTCGTCGCCTATGCCGCGACCCTGAGCGAAGCGCGAGCCAAAGTCAGCGCACAACGGCCGCGGTTAATCCTGCTGGACAATTTCCTGCCGGACGGGCAAGGCATCGAGCTGATGGAAGAGCCTGCGGTCAAAAATCCCGGCTGTTCGGTAATCTTCATCACCGCCGCCAGCGATATGCACACCTGCAGCCAGGCCATTCGTAACGGCGCCTTTGATTACATCATCAAACCGCTGTCGTACAAACGGCTGCGCAACTCGCTGGAACGTTTTATGCAGTTTGTGCAGACCCAGCGTACGTTTAAAGTGATCGATCAGAGCAACGTCGACGCCCTGTATAACCTGCAGTCCAAGCAGTTTTCCACTGAGCCGAGCGCCAAGGGCATCGAGCCCAATACCCTGGAGCTGGTGCAGGCGCTGTTTATCCGCCGGCCGGATTACGCCCATGCGGTGGAGGATATTGTCGAGCAGGCCGGCATCAGCAAAACCACCGCGCGCCGCTACCTGGAATACTGCGTCAGTACGCAGTTCGTCCGGGTCGAAATGGTGTACGGCAATATCGGCCATCCCAGACGTTTGTACCGTAAGGCGTAACGTGACATCAGACTGTCACAGTCGCCGGTTACACTGCCCCGGCGATATCCCCTCGATGTCGACGTCTGTTGTTGAATACTGATGAATTTCACCCGGCTATCCGCCGGGTTTTTTATTATTTCCGCCACGCTGAAATTTACCCATTGCGCCGTCATCCAGGACGATAAAATATTCCTCCCGCAGGCAAGGTTTATCCTGAAAAATATCATCCGACATTTCAGCCGCAGGCAACGGATATTTATCAATAAATCCGTATTGTTCAGTGGAATATTTTGCGATCTTTGCCAATGATTTTAAATCACCGGCAATTTTACCATAGCCAAGATAACGCCTGATGTAAACCGCCGCCCGACGTACTGATAACATTGAGACTTGTCTCAAATGCTCACTGTGTTAGGGTATGAAGCACTATTATTTTCGTATTAGGAAGTTTTTTATCGTTTGAAATAAACCAGAGGAAACAGCACATTGCATGTCAATTAAAATAGAAGTTAAGAATCTATATAAAATATTCGGTGAACATCCGGATCGCGCATTTAAGCTGATAGACAAAGGGTTCAGCAAAGACCAGTTGTTTGAAAAAACCGGACTTTCACTTGGCGTGAAAAATGCCAATCTGGCCATTGAAGAAGGCGAAATCTTCGTCATCATGGGGCTTTCCGGCTCCGGGAAGTCAACCCTGGTACGCCTTCTCAATCGTCTGATCACCCCCACCCGCGGCGAAGTACGCATCGACGGCGAAGATATTGCGAAAATATCGGAATCTGCGCTGCGTACGGTACGCAGAAATAAAATCAGCATGGTATTCCAGTCATTTGCGCTGATGCCGCACCTGAATGTAGTAAATAATACGGCGTTCGGCATGGAACTGGCCGGCATTCCGCTGCAGGAACGGCAGCAAAAAGCGCTGGAGGCGCTGCGTCAGGTCGGGCTGGAAAATTATGCCCACTCTTACCCGGATGAATTATCCGGCGGTATGCGCCAGCGCGTCGGCCTGGCCCGCGCCATGGCGAATAACCCGGATATATTACTGATGGATGAAGCCTTCTCGGCGCTCGATCCGTTAATCCGCACCGAGATGCAGGATGAGCTGGTGAAACTGCAGGCCAAACATCAGCGCACCATCGTATTTATCTCTCACGATCTGGATGAAGCTATGCGCATTGGCGATCGCATCGCCATTATGCAGGGCGGTGAAGTGATTCAGGTCGGCACGCCGGATGAAATCCTCAACAACCCGGCCAACGACTATGTCCGCACTTTCTTCCGCGGCGTCGATATCAGCCACGTTTTCAGCGCGAAGGATATCGCCCAGCGCCGCCCGGTCACCCTGATCCGCAAAGCGCCCGGTTTCGGCCCGCGTTCGGCGCTGCGTCTGCTGCGTGACGAAGACCGAGGCTATGGCTATGTGCTCGACCGCGGGCAGAAATTTGTCGGCGTGGTGTCGATCGACTCGCTGGAAAAAGCGCTGGAGGCCAACCTGAGCCTTGATGACGCACTGCTGGAAGCCCCGGCGCCGGTTGCTGCCGATATGCCGCTCAGCGAACTGATTTCGCTGGTAGCGCAGGCGCCCTGCGCCGTACCGGTTATCGACGACGAGCACACCTATATCGGAATCATCTCCAAAGCCATGCTGCTGCAGGCTTTAGATAAAGAGGGCCCAGCGAATGAGTGATGACAAAAACCAAGATCCGTGGGCAAGCGCCTCTGAACAACCTGACGCCCCGGCGCAAAACACGCCGGCGCAGGATGCCCCGACACAGGG
This sequence comes from Serratia rhizosphaerae, assembly GCF_009817885.1. Classification (NCBI taxonomy): domain Bacteria; kingdom Pseudomonadati; phylum Pseudomonadota; class Gammaproteobacteria; order Enterobacterales; family Yersiniaceae; genus Serratia; species Serratia rhizosphaerae. The sequence goes on along the minus strand of NZ_CP041764.1, from coordinate 3,405,986 downwards.
CGCTCCGGCACAGGACGCCCCCGCAGGCGGCGGCAGCGATCCCTGGTCAACCGGCGGTTCCGCCGGCGATGCGCCCGCACAGGCGCCGGCCGGGAGTGGCGCGGACGCCTGGTCCAGCAGCCCGCCGCCTGCCGCGCATGATGCCGGACAGCAGGCTGCCCAGGGCGGCGCAGACTGGCTGAACAGCGCGCCGGCCCAGCCGGAGCACTTCAACCTGCTCGATCCGTTCCACAAAGCCTGGGTGCCGTTTGACTCCTGGGTCACGCAGGGCATCGACTGGCTGGTGCTGCATTTCCGCCCGCTGTTTCAGGGCATTCGCGTGCCGGTTGATTTTATCCTCAGCGGCTTTCAACAGCTGCTGTTGGGGATGCCGGCGCCAATCGCCATTATCGTGTTCTCGCTGATCGCCTGGCAGCTGTCCGGCCTCGGCATGGGCGCCGCCACGCTGGTGTCGCTGATCGCCATCGGCGCAATCGGCGCCTGGTCACAGGCGATGGTGACGCTGGCGTTGGTGCTGACGGCGCTGTTCTTCTGTATCGTCATCGGCCTGCCGCTCGGCATCTGGCTGGCGCGCAGCAAACACGCCGCCAAAATCATCCGGCCGCTGCTCGACGCCATGCAGACCACCCCGGCGTTTGTCTATCTGGTGCCGATCGTCATGCTGTTCGGTATCGGCAACGTGCCGGGCGTGGTGGTGACCATTATCTTCGCCCTGCCGCCGATCGTGCGCCTGACGATCCTCGGGATCAAACAGGTGCCGGAAGATCTGATCGAAGCGGCTGAATCCTTCGGTTCCAGCCCGCGCCAGCTGCTGTTCAAGGTGCAGCTGCCGCTGGCAATGCCGACCATTATGGCCGGGGTTAACCAGACGCTGATGCTGGCGCTGTCGATGGTGGTGATCGCCTCGATGATCGCCGTCGGCGGTCTGGGACAGATGGTGCTGCGCGGCATCGGCCGGCTCGACATGGGCCTGGCCGCCGTCGGGGGCGTCGGCATCGTGATTCTGGCCATTATCCTTGACCGTCTCACCCAGTCGCTGGGGCGTGACAGCCGCAGCAAAGGCGCCCATCGCTGGTACGTCCACGGTCCCATCGGCCTGCTCGCCCGGCCATTTATGAAAAAAGCCTGAGAGGTTTTCCCGCCGGCAGCGTTCCGGCGGGTCACAACGCCACAACATCAAACACAGAGGAAAGACTATGCGCACTACAGGAATCTGGGCTGTCGCCCTTACCACACTGATTGGCTCACAGGTTGCTTCCGCTGCTGATTTGCCAGGAAAAGGTATCTCGGTACAACCGGTGCAGAGCACCATTTCGGAAGAGACCTTCCAGACCCTGCTGGTCAGCAAGGCGCTGGAAAAACTGGGCTACGACGTTAAACCACCGCGTGAAGTCGACTACAACGTCGCCTATACCTCAATCGCCTCCGGCGACGCCACCTTCCTCGCCGTCAACTGGGATCCGCTGCACGCCGACCAGTACAAGGCCGCCGGCGGTGATGCCAAGTTCTACCGCGAAGGGGTATACGTCAACGGCGCCGCACAGGGCTACCTGATCGACAAGAAAACCGCAGACAAATATCACATCACCAACGTGGAACAGTTGAAAGATCCGAAAATCGCCAAGCTGTTCGACACCAATGGCGACGGCAAGGCCGATATGACCGGCTGTACGCCGGGCTGGGGCTGTGAAGCGGTGATTAACCACCATCTGGGCGCCTACGGGCTGGAAAAGACCGTCACGCACAATCAGGGCAACTACGCGGCAATGATCGCCGACACCATCACCCGCTTCAAGGAAGGCAAACCGATCCTGTACTACACCTGGACGCCATACTGGGTGAGCGACGTACTGGTACCGGGGCGCGATGTGGTCTGGCTGCAGGTGCCGTTCTCATCCCTGCCGGGCGAGCAGAAGAACGTCGACACCAAGCTGCCTAACGGCGCCAACTATGGCTTCCCGGTCAATACCATGCGTATTGCCGCCAACAAACAGTGGGCAGAGAAGAACCCGGCAGCCGCCAAGCTGTTCGCCACCATGAAACTGCCTATCGCCGATATCAACGCCCAGAACCTGCGTATGCATGAAGGCCAGGCGTCTGAATCCGATATCGAAAACCACGTTAACGGTTGGATCAAGGCCCATCAGGCAACCTTTGACGGCTGGGTGAAAACCGCCGAAGAAGCCGCGGCGAAGAAGTAATCCCTCCCTCTACGGCCCTCTCTCTGCGGGAGGGCCGATTCTCACTCTCCCGCCGGCCCCAGGCCGCTAAACTGTAAAAAGCGCTCCGCCGCCCTGGACAGCGGCTGATGCCAGGCGCAATACACCTGTCTGCGCGGGCCATCCTTGATCGGCACCGCCACCAGTCCGCTCAGACGCAGGGCGGTGGAAACCGGCACGATGCCGGTCGCCAGGCCGCTGCGCACCAGATTCTCCAGCCATTCAATATGGTCGATTTCAAAGCTGACGTGCCGCCTGACGCCGGCGGCCTGAAAGGCGCGGTCGGTCTGCCGCCGGGCGCCGGTGCCGCTATAAAAATCCACCAGCGGAACTTCCGCCAGCGCCGGCAGCGTCACCTGACGACAGCCGGCCAGCGCATGGCGAGGCGACACCAGCGCCACCAGCGGCTCATCGGTCAGCAGACGGTGAGAGGCCGGCAGCATATCCTTGTCCCCCGGCCAGATGCCGACAAACGCCACGTCGGTCTGCTGCTGACGAACGTTTTCCAGCAGCAGCTCGCTGATCCCCACGTACAGGCGAATATTGACCGCCGGATGATGGCGATGAAAGGCGGCCAGCTTTTCCGTCAGATCTATCGCATTCAGCGTTGAGATGGTGCCAATGGTCAGCGTGCCGGACAGCGTGCCGCTGGCCGACACCACTTCATCCACCAGCGTCTGACGAGCCGACAGCAGCCGCTGTGCCGGCAGGATAAACGCGCGTCCGGCCGAGGTCAGCGACACCCGGCGCGAGGTGCGTTCAAACAGCACGCAGCCCAGTTCCTCCTCCAGTTTGGCAATCTGGTGGCTAAGGGCTGACTGGACGGTATGGCAACGCTGAGCGGCGCGGGTAAAACTCTGCTCCTCCGCCACCGCCAGCGCATAGCGGATCTGTTTCAGGTTCATGGCATCTATCGTGAAATGAGATAAATAAAATGAAAATTATACATTGGATTTGTCGCCTTTCCTGCCCGATACTCTGCGCACTTTTTCCAGTTATCTGAAATCCGATGAAAACCACAACAGAACACCCGGGACTCAGTCCGGCGCTGACCGCGCTGATCGCCATGGCGACCGGCCTGGCCGTCGCCAGCAACTATTACGCCCAGCCGCTGCTGGACACCATTGCCCAGCAGTTTAACCTGTCGGTTAATCAGGCCGGCTTTATCGTCACCGCCGCCCAGTTGGGCTATGCCGTCGGGCTGCTGTTTCTGGTGCCGCTCGGCGATATGTTCGAACGGCGCGGCCTGATCGTGTTTATGACACTGCTGGCCGCCGGCGGCATGTTGATCACCGCCACCTCCGGCACGCTGGCGGTGATGATCCTCGGCACCGCGCTCACCGGGCTGTTTTCCGTGGTGGCGCAAATTCTGGTGCCGCTGGCGGCGACGCTGGCGCATCCGGAAAAACGCGGCAAAACCGTCGGCATTATTATGAGCGGCCTGCTGCTCGGCATTCTGCTGGCGCGCACCGTCGCCGGGGCGCTGGCCTCCGTCGGCGGCTGGCGCACCATTTACTGGGTGGCCAGCGCGCTGATGGTCGTCATGGCGCTGATCCTGTGGCGCGCGCTGCCGCGTTATAAGCAGCACAGCGGGCTGAATTACCCGCAGCTGCTGAAATCGATCTTCGTACTGTTCGGCACCACGCCGCTGCTGCGCACCCGCGCCCTGCTCGGCGCGCTCTCCTTCGCCAATTTCAGCGTGCTGTGGACCTCGATGGCGTTTCTGCTGGCCGCCCCGCCGTTCGGCTATTCCGAAGGGGTCATCGGTCTGTTCGGCCTGGTCGGCGCCGCCGGCGCGCTTGCTGCTTCCCACGCCGGCCAGCAGACGGATAAAGGCCGGGCCGGATTCACCACCAGCGCCGGGCTGATCCTGCTGCTGTTATCCTGGATACCCATCGCTTTAGCTAAACAATCACTCTGGGCACTATTAATCGGCATCATCATTCTGGACCTGGCGGTGCAGGCGGTACACGTCACCAACCAGAGCGTGATTTACCGCGTGATGCCCGACGCGCGCAACCGTCTGACCGCCGGTTATATGACCAGCTACTTTATCGGCGGCGCGCTGGGCTCGCTGCTGTCGGCCTCTGCCTACCAACATGCGGGCTGGTACGGTGTCGCCGCCGCCGGCATTACGCTGTGCATCATCAGCCTGTTAATCTGGTGGCGCGGCCAGCGGCACGACCCGCAGTGGCGGTCAAAATCTGATTAGCAAGAAAACAATAACCAGTGAAATTTATTAGCGGCACAGGGTATAAACATTACTCACTCTCTGGTAATGTTCTGGAGATAAACTATTGGTCTCCTATTCTGTGCCGCCGACAACATGCAAAGCCAAGCTTCCGAGAACCTGACGCCTTCTGCCGTACGTTCTACCTTCGCCCATGGCATTCTTGACAGCCTGCCGATCGTTATCGGCTACCTGCCGGTGGCGTTCGCCTTTGGCCTCAGCGCCGTCAAACTGGGGTTCTCGCCGCTGGAAAGCCTGTTTTTCTCCTGCATCATCTATGCCGGCGCCAGCCAGTTTGTGATCACCGCGCTGCTCAGCGCCGGCATGTCGCTGTGGGTGTCCGCGCTGACGGTGATGGCGATGGATATCCGCCATATTCTCTACGGACCGGCGCTGCGCCACCGCATTAATGCCCGCCTGTCGAAAGGGAAAACCGCCCTGTGGGCGTTCGGCCTGACCGACGAAGTCTTCGCCGCCGCCAGCGCCAAACTGATCCGTGACCGCCGCAGCTGGAGCGAGAACTGGATGCTCGGCATTGCCCTCAGTTCATGGCTCTCCTGGGTAGCCGGCACGGCGTTAGGCGCCCTGTTCGGCAACGGCCCGCTGGAGCAGTTCCCGGTTATCGAAGCCTCACTCTCCTTTATGCTGCCCGCCCTGTTCCTCAGCTTCCTGCTGGCCGCTTTCACCCGCCCGCAAAGCCTGATCATCGCCGCCTCGCTGGCCGGCGCGCTGCTGGGGCTGCTGTGTTTTTCTATTCCGGTGGCCATTCTGGCTGGCATCGGCGCAGGCTGCCTGGCGGCGCTGTTATCCCCAACGCCTGCGGAGAACGTCGATGAATGCTGATGTGTTGCTTATCGGTCTGGTGGTGGGCGGCGCGAATTACCTGTTCCGTTACCTGCCCTTGCGGTTCGCCCCGTCACGTCAACGGTCGGGCATGCCGCGCGGCAAAATCGCCCTGCTGCTCGACAGTATCGGCATCGCTTCCATCTGCGCGCTGCTGGTGGTTTCCAGCACGCCGGAGGTGATGCGCGACCACGCCAGGCTGCTGCCGACGCTAACCGGTTTTGCCGCACTGGCGCTGTGCTTCTACCGCACAAAAAGCATTATTTACGCTACGCTGATAGGCGCGCTGGCGTTTGGCGTTACTTTAAAAATACTTATTATTTTAGGTTGAGAGAGTGGCCATGACGTGCGCCCCCTCACATAACCATGCGCAATGTGGCGATTAATGACGCAATCACGGCAAATAAATGACACAAATTGTTAAATTATTCACCATGCTGAAGATTTACATTATTAATCACTATCGTTACTATACCAAACGTAATTAATGAGGCCCCTAAATGATGGAAAACTCGTTTACTCCCATAGAACACATGTTGAATTTCCGCGCTAAACGTCAGAAGGATTTTCCCTATCAGGAAATTCTGCTGACGCGGCTGTGCATGCATATGCAGAGCAAGCTGCTGGAAAATCGCAACAAAATGCTGAAAGCCCAAGGGATAAACGAAACATTGTTTATGGCGCTGATTACGCTGGATGCGCAGGAAAACCACAGCATTCAGCCTTCGGAGCTCAGCTCCGCACTCGGCTCTTCACGCACCAATGCGACACGCATCGCCGATGAGCTGGAAAAACGCGGATGGATTGAACGTAAGGAAAGCGACAACGACCGCCGCTGTCTGCATCTGCATTTGACGCCAAAAGGCACCGAATTTCTGGCGCAACTGCTGCCGCCGCAGCACAAATGTCTGCATTTCCTTTGGTCCACACTCAATGATGACGAGCAACGCCAGCTGGAGCAGCTGACGCGTAAACTGCTGGCACGTCTGGATCAAATGGAAGTCTCAGAACAGTTATCCTAATTCTTCATTTCTGTTCAGGTAACCAAATTTATGCGATCCCCATTTAACTGGAGACTCACCCCACTGTTCGCCGTTTTACTACTGGCGGGGTGCGCCTCTACCGATAATATAGCCCCGCAGTCTACCCTGATGGATCCGCAAAACCTGCAGCTGGCACAGCCGAAGGTCAGTTCGCTGGCCATCAGCCCACAGTGGTGGCGCGCTCTCAACGATCCGCAGCTCGATAGCCTGATGACCCAGGCGCTGCAAAACTCGCCGTCGCTGAAGCAGGCCGCCGCACGCGTGCGTGAAGCGCGCAGCGTAATGGGCGAAGCCAGCGCCGCCAACGGCCCGAACCTGGATCTCAACGCCGGCACCACCCGCCAGCGTACCCCGCAGAACGTCAACTCCGGCCTGGGTTATCCCAACAAGCCGATTTACTCCAGTTCCAATTCACTTGGCCTGAACCTGGCCTACGAATTTGACTGGTGGGGCAAATACCGCAACCAGGTAAACGCCGCCAAGGCGCAGGTTGACGCCGCGCGCGCCGAGCAGGAACAGGCGGCGCTGACGCTGACCAGCTCCGTGGCTTCGGCCTACTACCTGCTGCAGAACTATTATGCGCAGGAAAAACTGCTGCAGCAGGAAGTGACGAACAACGACCGCCTGACGCAGCTGCGCCAGCAGCAATATCAGGCCGGGATGACCGGCGTTGACGTACCGCAACAAACCAAAGCACAGTCCGATGCGGCCAAGCAGCAGATTCTGCAGCTGCAGTCGCAAATCGAGCAGTTAAAACACCAGCTGGCAGCCCTAAGCGGCCAGGGCCCGAATGCGATGCAGCATTTGCGTCCGGTGAAACTGCCGGCCGACTCGCTGCTGGCGCCGAAAGGCGAGCTGACCGCCGACCTGCTGGGTAAACGCCCGGACATTGCGGCCCAGCGTCAGCTGGTGGAATCCTATAACCAGCGCGTCGCCGCGGCCCGCAAAGAGTTCTATCCGAGCCTGTCGATTTCCGCCTTCGCCGGTTTGACCACCACCAACGTCAACGGCACCAGCCCGAACCTGTTCGAAGCCGCCAGCCAGGCCTGGAATATCGCCCCGGCGATTTCGCTGCCGATCTTCCACGCCGGCGCGCTGCGCAGCAAGCTGGGCGAAGAGTCCGCCCTTTACGATCAGACGGTAGAATCCTATAACCAGACTATCCTCAATGCGCTGCAGGAAACCGCTGACGCCATTACGGTTCAGCAAAGCACCGCCCAGCAGTTGCAGCAGGCCTCCTCGGCCTCGCAGTCCATGCAGCAAGTTTATCAGGTCGCCAACGCGCGTTACCGGGCAGGGATTATCGGGCGTGACGATCTGTTATCCAGTCAGACGCAGCTGATCCAGCAGCAGCTGACTGAACTCAGCGCCAGCAGCAATATGATGCAGGCGAAGATAGGATTGATTCGTGCACTGGGCGGCGGCTATCAAGCCCCGACGGTCGCGGATAAAAAAGCATAATAACGCTATCCAAAATAATTAAAGCGGTATCACGGCGGCCGGCGTGCGTCGTCGCCTGAACCGGCAAGGAAAAACGTGGAGAAAACCATGAGCACAAATGCGGAGACACAAACCCCGCAGCAACCGACAGGTAAAAAGAAACAGCGTAAATTTTGGCTGCTTCTGCTGACGGTGATTTTTATTGTTATTGGGGTGGCTTATTTAGTGTATTGGTTCCTGGTGCTGCGTCATCATCAGGAAACCGACGATGCCTACGTCGCGGGCAACCAGGTGCAGATCATGTCCCAGGTCGGCGGCAGCGTAACGCGCATCAATTTCGATAATACCGATTACGTCAAACAGGGCGACGTGCTGCTGACGCTCGACCCGACCGACGCCGAGCAGGCGTTCGAGCGGGCGAAAACAGGGCTGGCCAACAGCGTACGTCAGACCCACCAGCTGATTATCAACAGTAAGCAATATCAGGCCAATATCGCCCTGCGCAAATCTGACCTGAGTAAGGCGGAAAACGACCTCAAGCGCCGCGTGGTGCTGGGCAGCGTCGACGCCATCGGCCGTGAAGAGCTGCAACACGCGCGCGACGCCGTCGCCAGCGCCAAAGCCGCGCTGGAAGTGGCCGTGCAACAGTACAACGCCAATCAGGCGATGGTGCTGAATACGCCGCTGGAACAGCAGCCGGCCGTGCAACAGTCCGCCGCGCAGATGCGCGACGCCTGGCTGGCGCTGCAGCGCACCAAAGTGATCAGCCCGATCACCGGCTATGTCTCACGCCGCAGCGTACAGGTCGGCGCGCAGATCGCCGCCGGTTCGCCGCTGATGGCGGTGGTGCCGGCCGACCACGTGTGGGTTGACGCCAACTTTAAAGAAACGCAGATCGCCAATATGCGCATCGGCCAGCCGGCCACCGTAGTCAGCGATGTCTACGGCGACGACGTGGTGTATCACGGCAAAGTGGTCGGTATCGATATGGGCACCGGCAGCGCCTTCTCCCTGCTGCCGGCGCAGAACGCCACCGGCAACTGGATTAAAGTGGTACAGCGCCTGCCGGTACGTATTGAACTGGACGCCAAGCAGATTGCCGATCATCCGCTGCGCATCGGCCTGTCTACGCTGGTGAACGTCGATACCAGCGACCTCAACGGCCGCATGCTGGCCAATGTGGTCAACGACAAGCCGCGCTATCAGAGCGATGCGCTGACGCTGCAACTGGCGCCTGTGAACCAGATGATCGCCGATGTTATTCATGCTAACGCCGGTTAAGCAAGCGGGAGGCTACCTTGGCAGCACAAAAACCGCTTGAGGGGGCCCAGCTTGCCTGGATGACGGTCGCGCTCGCCATGGCGACCTTTATGCAGGTGCTGGACTCCACCATTGCCAACGTTGCGATACCGACCATCGCCGGTAACCTCGGGTCATCCAACTCGCAGGGCACCTGGGTTATCACCTCGTTCGGGGTGGCGAACGCCATCTCCATCCCGATTACCGGCTGGCTGGCGAAGCGCTTCGGCGAAGTGCGGCTGTTCCTGTGGTCCACTGCGCTGTTCGCCATCGCTTCCTGGCTGTGCGGCATCTCCAACAGTCTGGGCATGCTGATCTTTTTCCGCGTGGTCCAGGGGCTGGTGGCCGGCCCGTTGATCCCGCTGTCTCAGAGCCTGTTGCTGAATAACTATCCGCCGGCGAAGCGGGCCATGGCGCTGGCGCTCTGGTCGATGACGGTGATCGTCGCGCCGATTTTCGGCCCGATTCTCGGCGGCTATATCAGCGACAACTATCACTGGGGCTGGATCTTCTTCATCAACATCCCTATCGGGGCGTTTGTGATTTTCGCCGCCCTGGCGACGCTGCGCGGCCGTGAAACCAAAACCGAGATCAAGCCGATAGACACTATCGGATTGATTTTGCTGGTGGTGGGCATCGGTTCGCTGCAGGTGATGCTGGATCAGGGGAAAGAGCTGGACTGGTTCAACTCCACCGAAATCATCACCCTGACGGTGGTGGCGGTGGTGGCGCTGCTGTTCCTGGTGGTCTGGGAGCTGACGGACGATCACCCGGTGGTGGATCTGTCGCTGTTCAAGTCGCGCAACTTTACCATCGGCGTGCTGTGCATCAGCCTGGCCTATATGCTCTACTTCGGCGCTATCGTCCTGTTGCCGCAGCTGTTGCAGGAGGTATACGGCTACACCGCTACCTGGGCCGGGCTGGCTTCAGCGCCGGTCGGCCTGATCCCGGTGCTGCTGTCGCCGATCATCGGCAAATTCGGCCACCGGCTGGATATGCGCCGGCTGGTGACCTTCAGCTTTATTATGTATGCCGTGTGCTTCTACTGGCGCGCCTATACCTTTGAACCGGGTATGGACTTCGGCGCCTCCGCCTGGCCGCAGTTCGTCCAGGGCTTCGCCATCGCCTGCTTCTTTATGCCGCTGACGACGATTACCCTGTCCGGCCTGCCGCCGGAGCGTATGGCGGCGGCGTCGAGCCTGTCGAACTTCGTGCGTACTCTGGCCGGTTCAATCGGCACCTCGATCACCACCACGCTGTGGACGCAGCGCGAATCGCTGCACCATTCGCAGCTGACGGAGTTTGTGAACCCTTACAACCCGCAGTCGCAGGAGATGTACCACCAGCTTGAGCAGTTGGGAATGAGCCAACAGCAGGCTTCGGGGTATATCGCCCAGCAGATTACCGCCCAGGGGCTGATTATCTCGGCCAACGAAATCTTCTGGCTGTCGGCCGGGGTGTTCCTGATTCTGCTGGCGCTGGTGTGGTTCGCCAAACCACCGTTCAGTTCCAGCGGCGGGGGCGGCGACGGCGCCCACTGATCCATCCATAAAAAACGGGCGCCTCAGGCGCCCGTTTCTTTTATCGCAATCTGGCCATTATGCCTGATTCTGACGCCACCAGTCCGCCAGCAGAATACCGGTCGCGACCGAGACGTTCAGGCTCTCCACCTTGCCGGTGCCGCCGATGGAGACGTTCATGTCCCCCTGCTGCCAGGCGCCGTCGCTCAGGCCATCGCGCTCCTGACCCAGCACCAGCACCATTTTGGCCGGCAGTTTGGCCTGCGCCAACGCCACGCCTTTATGGCTGGAGGTGGTCACGATGGTGTAGCCCGCCTGGCGGAAGCTATCCAGCACCGACAGGAAGTCGTCGGCATTGATCGCCTTGATATGCTCCGCGCCGCCTTCTGCGGTACGTACCGCCGCGCCGGACTCCAGCAGCGCCGGATCCTGCAGCAGCACGCCGTTCACGCCGAAGTGGGCGCAGGAGCGCATGATCGCCCCCAGGTTGTGCGGGTTGCCCACCGCTTCCAGCGCCAGCACGCAGTCACTGGCCGGCGCCGTCTTCAGGTAAGTGGTCGCATCCAGCCCCTGGCGCTTTTTGATCAGGAAGCAGACGCCGCCGTGGTGCTCGGTGCCGGACGCTTTTGCCAGCTCTTCATCATCCACCACGTGGTAAGCCTTACGGTTAGCCGCCATCCAGCGCAGCGCCTCGCGAAAACGCGGCGTCACCGACTGCACGAACCAGGCGCGCACAATAGCGTCAGGACGGCTGGCGAACAGCGCCTGACAGGCATTCTCGCCATACACCCGCGTTTCTTCCGCGCGCTGGCGACGCAGCTGTTCCGGGTCGATAAAACTTTTGCCGCTGATGCCGCCGTGGTCGAACGCCGGCTCCGCATCCGGGCCGCGCGATACGGTTTTCCACGGCGAATCATTGCCGCCGCGTCCTTCCGTACGTGCCGGACGACGCCCGCCGCGGTCGCCGCCGCGCGCCTTATTATCCTGAGCGCCGCGACCGGAGCGCGACTTGTCCGCCGGACGGCCTTTGCCGGCCGGGCGTTTGTTGTTACGATCGTCGCCGCCGTCTTCGTCATTGCGGACGTACATCACTTTAACTTTGCCGTTTTTGCCACTAAATGAGTCGTTCATTGTCTTCTCCACCAACGCGCAGGCGCGAAGATTACCTGATGTCGGTCTGCTAAGCCACCAACTTGGACGAATAAGATCCCGGCTATTACATTCATTGAACAAACCTCTTTGTTCGATAACGCGCTTTTGCCGATAATAAACAGCATTAACGAAACATAGCCGCAACGCTTGCGCGCTATGTCAGCTACCGTACCCGAGGTTCCCATGAATACAGTTTGCTCCGCTTGTAACGCCACCAACCGCGTCCCGCAAGACCGTCTGACTGACGGCGCCAAATGCGGCCGCTGCGGCCATGAGTTATTCGATGGCGAGGTGATTAACGCCACCGCAGAGACCCTGGATAAATTACTGCAGGATGACCTGCCGGTAGTGGTCGACTTTTGGGCGCCGTGGTGCGGCCCCTGCCTCAACTTTGCACCGATTTTCGAAGACGTTGCCGAAGAACGGGCCGGCAAGGTGCGCTTCGTCAAGGTCAACACCGAAGCTGAACCTGAACTCAGCGCGCGCTTCCGGATTCGCAGCATCCCGACCATCATGCTGTTCCGCGACGGGAAAATGGTGGATATGCTCAGCGGCGCGATGCCCAAAGCGCCGTTTGACAACTGGCTTGATGAATCAGTGTAACGCAAAACCCGCCGCCGCGCCGTTCGTCACGGACGGCGGCCCCCATCCCACCCTGATGTTTTCTGCGTTACAATAGCGGTTTTTACGCCGGAATAAGCGCCGGCCTGCCCAGGATCGCTATGACCGACAACGCCGTACTTCACCTGCGCCAGCTTCGTCTGGATCGCGCCACCCGTCCTTTTCTGGCACGCGGCTGCCGCGTGGCGCGCTGCCAGGGCTGCCTGCTGCCGCAGAAAAACTGCCTGTGCGATACCATTACTCCTCAGTCCGCCGACAGCCGTTTCTGCCTGATCATGTTCGGCGCCGAACCGCTCAAGCCCAGCAACACCGGCCGGCTGATCGCCGATATTCTGCCGGACACCCAGGCATTTCTCTGGTCGCGCACCGAAGTCGATCCGGCGCTGCTGGCGGCGATTAACGATCCGCACCGTCAGCCGTACGTGGTGTTCCCTGCCTCCTACGCCGATGCCGGGCGGCCGGTCTACAGCCAACTGCCGGCGAGTGGCAAGCCGCCGCTGTTTATCATGCTCGACGGCACCTGGTCGGAAGCGCGCAAAATGTTCCGCAAAAGCCCCTACCTGAATCAGTTCCCGGTATTTTCACTGGACGTCGCCGCAGCGTCCGACTATCAGCTGCGTGAAGCCAGCCGCGCCGAACAGCACTGCACCGCCGAAGTCGCCGCCGCGCTGCTGCAACAGGCGGGTGACGACGCTGCCGCGCTCGGCCTGAGCCAGCACTTCAGCTATTTCCGCCAGCGCTATCTGGCCGGTAAACCTACGCGTCCAGCGGCGTCGATCACAGCAACATCGCCATAAAGCGCCTAAAATCAGGCGACAACGTTGCGGTTAAAGGAGTGAGGTTATGAGTCAGCGAGGCCTGGAAGCGCTATTACGTCCCAAATCTATCGCCGTGCTGGGGGCGTCGCAACGGCCGGGACGTTCGGGCCATCTGATGATGCACAACCTGCTCGCAGGCGGTTTCAACGGCCCGATTCTGCCGGTCACGCCGCGCTATAAGGCGGTATGCGGCGTGATGGCCTATGCCGACGTCGCCAGCCTGCCGATCGCCCCCGACCTGGCAATCATCTGCACTCACGACTCACGCAATCTGCCGCTGCTTGGCGCATTGGGCGAACGCGGCTGCAAAGCCGTGATTATTCTCTCCGCCCAGCCGGAGCAGTTCGCCGAGCTGAAAGCCTGCGCCCAGCGTTACGCCATACGCCTGCTGGGGCCGAACAGCCTCGGCCTGCTGGCGCCGTGGCAAGGCATCAACGCCAGTTTCTCACCGGTGCCGATACTGCCGGGCCGGCTGGCGTTTATTTCACAATCCGCCGCCGTCGCCAATACCATTCTCGACTGGGCGCAGCAGCGCGAGGTCGGCTTTTCCTATTTTGTCGCATTAGGCGACAGCCAGGATATCGACGTCGATGATCTACTGGACTTCCTGGCGCGCGATGCGAAAACCAGCGCCATCCTGCTGTATCTGGAAAATATTCACGATGCGCGCCGTTTCCTGTCAGCCTCGCGCAGCGCCTCCCGCAATAAGCCGATTCTGGTGGTAAAAAGCGGCCGCAGCCAGCAGGCCCAGCGTCTGCTGAACGGCCAGCAGACGCTGGACGCCGCCTATGATGCCGCCATCCAGCGCGCCGGCCTGCTGCGCGTGCAGGATACCCACGAGCTGTTCTCGGCGGTGGAGACCCTCAGCCATATGCACCCTCTGCGCGGCGAGCGTCTGATGATTATCAGCAACGGCGCCGCGCCGGCGGCGATGGCGCTCGATCAGTTGCTGGCGCGCAACGGCAAACCGGCCATGCTGAGCGAAGAGACGCAGCGGCAGCTCAGCGCGGCGCTGCCGGGTTTTATCCCGCTGAATAACCCGCTCGACCTGCATGATGACGCCACGCCGGAACGTTATCTGGCAGCGCTGCAGGTGCTGCTGGACAGCAACGATTACGACGCGCTGCTGCTGATTCATGCCCCCAGCGCCGCCGCGCCCGGCACCGTAACCGCGGAGAAACTGGTCGCGGCAATTCGCCAGCACCCGCGCGGCAAGCGCATTACGCTGCTGACCAACTGGTGCGGCGAATACTCCTCGCAGGAAGCCCGCCGGCTGTTCACCGACGCCGGGATACCCACCTACCGTACGCCGGAAGGCGCCGTGACCGCTTTTATGCATATGGTGGAGTACCGCCGCAATCAGAAACAGCTGAAGGAGACGCCGGCCCTGCCGGTCGGACTGACCGCCAATACCGCCGCCGCTCACCAGCTGATTCATCAGGCGCTGGCCGAAGGCGCCAGTCAGCTGGATACCCATGAGGTGCAGCCGATCCTGCAGGCCTACGGCCTCAGCACGCTGCCGACCTGGATTGCCGGCGACAGCGCCGAAGCGGTGCATATCGCCGAGCAGATCGGTTATCCGGTGGCGCTGAAGCTACGCTCGCCGGATATTCCGCACAAATCCGAGGTTCAGGGGGTGATGCTCTATCTACGCACCGCCACCGAGGTGCAGCGCGCCGCCGATGCGATTCTCGATCGCGTCAAGCGCACCTATCCGCAGGCGCGCATCCACGGCCTGCTGGTGCAGAGCATGGCGAACCGCGCCGGCGCGCAGGAGCTGCGGATCGCCGTTGAGCAGGATCCGATCTTCGGCCCGCTGATTATGCTGGGCGAAGGCGGCGTGGAGTGGCGGCAGGAACATCAGGCCGCCGTCGCCCTGCCGCCGCTCAATATGGCGCTAGCGCGCTATCTGGTGCTGCAGGCGGTGAAAGGCGGCAAGATTCGCGGCCGCAGCGCCCTGCGCCCTCTGGATATTCCCGGCCTTAGCCGGCTGCTGGTGCAGGTCTCCAACCTGATCCTCGACTGCCCGGAGATCGCCCGGCTGGATATTCATCCGGTGCTGGCGACCGGCAGCGAATTCACGCTGCTGGATGTGTCGATGCAGCTGGCGCCGTTCAGCGGCGATCCGCAGGCGCGGCTGGCCATTCGCCCCTACCCGCAGGAGCTGGAAGAGACCATCACGCTGAAGAACGGTGCTCACTGCCTGTTCCGGCCGATCCTGCCGGAAGATGAGCCGGCGCTGAAGCACTTTATCGACCGCGTGACCAAAGAAGACCTTTATTACCGATATTTCAGCGAGATCAATGAGTTTAGTCATGATGACTTAGCGAATATGACGCAAATCGACTACGATCGTGAAATGGCGTTTGTCGCCGTCGCCGAGGATCAGCAGATTATCGGCGTGACGCGCGCACTGTCCGACCCGGACAATACCGACGCCGAATTCGCCGTCCTGGTGCGTTCCGATCTGAAAGGATTAGGACTGGGTCGTCAACTGCTGGAAAAGATGATCGGCTATGCCCGCAGCCGCGGTCTGCTGCGCCTGAGCGGTATCACCATGCCGAATAACCGCGGTATGGTGGCGCTGGCGGAGAAGCTGGGCTTTGTGGTGGATGTGCAATTGGAGGACGGCGTCGTCAATCTGACGCTGCCGCTTAAGCCCGGAAAAGCGGGGTGAGCTATGTCGCAACACGTTACAAATCCACCATTTAATGCCAAAACATACGCACAATCGGGGCAACTAATGGTATTATCGACCACTTGTTCGATTTTATGTTGTCTGCATGTGGCGTTCCGGCCATCTAATCATGAGAGAAGAAGCGCACTGTGATGTTGTCAAAATTTAAACGTAGCAAACATCAACAACACCTTGCACAACTGCCCAAAATTCCCCAGTCGGTAGCTGATGTTCGTACGCTGTACACGCCGTCGGATTACCGCACCGCCTTACTTGATGCGATTGCCAACGCTACGCAACGCATCTATCTGGTCGCCCTGTATCTTGAGCACGATGACGCCGGCCGCGATATCCTCAACGCGCTGTACCAGGCAAAGCAGCTGCGCCCTGAACTGGAAATATGCGTATTGGTGGACTGGCATCGCGCACAGCGCGGTCGTATCGGCGCCGCCGCCGCCAATACCAACGCCGACTGGTACTGCGCCATGGCGCAGCAGCACCCGGATCTTAGCGTACCGGTGTACGGCGTGCCGGTGAATACCCGTGAAGCGCTGGGCGTACTGCACCTTAAAGGCTTTATCGTTGACGATACCGTGATCTACAGCGGCGCCAGCATCAACGATGTCTATCTGCATCAGCACGATAAATACCGTTACGATCGTTACCAGCTGCTTGGCAACGGCTCGTTGGCCAGCGCGATGGTCGACTATATCAGGCAGCATCTGCTGACCGCCGGCGCCGTGCAGCGCCTGGACCGCTGCGATCGCCCCAAAAGCCCGGAAATCAAAAACGAAACGCGGCAGTTTCGTCTTGCCCTGCGCCACGCCGGCTACCAGTACAGCGGTAGCGCAGCTAACGACGAACTG
This sequence comes from Serratia rhizosphaerae, assembly GCF_009817885.1. Taxonomy (NCBI): domain Bacteria; kingdom Pseudomonadati; phylum Pseudomonadota; class Gammaproteobacteria; order Enterobacterales; family Yersiniaceae; genus Serratia; species Serratia rhizosphaerae. Next base: position 3,389,258 of record NZ_CP041764.1, on the reverse strand, counting down.
GCGGTGACGCCGCTGGTCGGGCTGGGCAAACAAAGCGTGCTGAACAAGACCATTCATCACCTGATGGCCAGTACCGACCAAAAGCTGACGCTGTGCACCCCCTACTTCAACCTGCCGGCGCTGCTGGTGCGCAATATCATTTATCTGCTGCGCCAGGGCAAACAGGTGGAAATTATCGTCGGTGACAAAACGGCTAACGATTTCTATATTCCGCAGGATCAACCGTTCAAAATCATCGGCGCGCTGCCGTACCTGTATGAAATCAACCTGCGCCGCTTCGTTACCCGCCTGCAACGCTATGTCGATACCGGCCAGTTGATCGTCCGTCTGTGGAAGGACGGCGACAACAGTTATCACCTGAAAGGCATGTGGGTCGATGATGAATGGCAGTTGCTCACCGGCAATAATCTCAACCCGCGCGCCTGGCGACTGGATTTGGAGAACGCCATTCTGATCCACGATCCTAATCAGGAAATGCGTGAACAGCGCGCCCAGGAGCTGGAATGCATCCGCACCCACACCACCGTGGTCGGGCACTATCAAGAACTGGAAAGCATCCAGCAATACCCGGTAAAAGTACGCAAGCTCATCCGCCGATTACGACGCATCCGCATCGACCGGTTGATTAGCCGTATACTCTGATTCCGCTATAATTGATTCTCCAGACCCCGGCACGCGCCGGGGTTTTTGTACGCCATGACAACAGGCGTTTTCATTATGCGTGTATTGCATCTCTGCCTGCTGATCCCACTGTTATTCACCGGAGGCTGCAGCCATCTGGCCAACGACAGATGGACCGGTAAAGACAAAGCCCAGCATTTTATCGGCTCTGCGGCGCTGGCCGCCGCCGGTAGCGCCTACGGCGACCATCAGAATTGGAGCGAGCCTCACAGCCGCACTTTCGGCCTGATGTTCGCCATCAGCGTCGGCGCCGCCAAAGAGCTGTATGACAGCCGCGAAGGCGGCACCGGCTGGAGCTGGAAGGATTTTGCCTGGGATGTTGCCGGGGCGGCGGCGGGCTATAGCCTGTACCACACCGCCCACTGACTTACAGCTGAATCTCCTTCCCTTTGCGATGCAGCTTCAGCGAAACCAGCAGCGCCAGCAGGCTCATACCGGACACATACCAGAAGAAGGCGTTTTCGATGCCAAATGACTTCAGCGACAGGGCGACGTATTCCGCCGAACCGCCGAACATCGCATTGGCAACGGCATAAGACAGCCCCACACCCAACGCCCGCACCTCAGGCGGAAACATTTCCGCCTTCAGCAGGCCGCTGATTGAGGTATAAAAACTGATGACAATCAACGCCAGAACAATCAAGCCAAAAGCGGCATAAGGACTGGAGACGCTTTTCAGGGTAAACAGAATCGGCACCGTCAGCAGCGTCGCCAGCGTAGAGAAGATCAACATGGAGTTGCGGCGGCCGATCTTATCCGACAGCGAGCCCGCAACCGGCTGCAGCAGCATAAAGACAAACAGCGCCGCCGTCATGATGCCGCTGGCCAGCCTGGCGTCCATACCGGCGGTATTGACCAGATATTTCTGCATATAGGTGGTGAAGGTATAGAACGTCAGCGATCCTGCCGCGGTAAAGCCCAGCACCATCATAAACGCCCTGCGGTTTTTCCACAGTCCTCGCAGCGAGCCGGCATCCTGATGATTACGGGTTGAGGCGTCAGACGTTTCATTCAACGAGCGGCGCAGATAGAGCGCGACAACCGCCAGTACCGCCCCCAACGCAAACGGAATGCGCCAGCCCCAGGCCACCAACTCAGCATGAGACAGGATCTGCTGCAGCACCACCAGAACCAGCAATGCCAACAGCTGGCCACCGATCAGCGTGACATACTGGAAAGAAGCGTAAAAGCCGCGCTTGCCTTTCACCGCCACTTCGCTCATATAGGTCGCGCTGGTGCCGTATTCACCACCGACCGACAGTCCCTGGAACAGGCGCGCAACCAGCAGCAGCACCGGCGCCCAGTTGCCGATCGACGCGTAGGTGGGCAGACAGGCGATCACCAGCGATCCCGCGCACATCATACAGACCGAGATCAGCATGGAGTTTTTACGGCCATGCTTATCGGCGATATAGCCAAACAGCCAACCGCCGATCGGCCGCATAAAGAAGCCGGCGGCGAAAATGCCGGCGGTTTGCAGCAGTTGGGTGGTACTGTTGCCTGCCGGAAAAAAAGCGGCGGCAAAATAGATCGAGCAGAAGGAATAAACGTAGAAATCAAACCACTCCACCAGGTTGCCCGATGAAGCGCCGACAATGGCAAAAATTCGCTTTTTTTTATCTTGTGCCTCTAACGTAGCGGCATCCCCGAGCGGTGAGGTTGTTTCAGTCATTATCTATTCTCCAAGCCAGTGTTTTGGCACCCTGCAGGTTTATTGTTGCTTTGTTATTTACAACAAATTAACAACTTAATGAGTAGCAGGCGAAGAATATTGTCGTGATTTTTGTGATGCGGGTTAAACAGTAGGATGAAAGTCACGCACTGTTACAGTGCGCCCGTATAAAACGATCCTAACGGCCAAAAACGCAAAAAGCCTCATGCTTTCGCATGAGACTTTCTACTTTGTTTGATGCCTGGCAGTGTCCTACTCTCGCATGGGGAGACCCCACACTACCATCGGCGCTACGGCGTTTCACTTCTGAGTTCGGCATGGGGTCAGGTGGGACCACCGCGCTATTGCCGCCAGGCAAATTCTGTTTCAATCAACCCGCAACGCGTCAACGCCGCCAGTCAATCCAATCTCGGAACTTCGCTGAAAATTATTCGTATCATCCTGATACTCACCCCTTCGGGGCCAACGCTCCGCGTTGTTCAAAATCGTTCCCGACGATTTTGTCATCCGTCTCTAAAACACCTTCGGTGTTGTAAGGTTAAGCCTCACGGTTCATTAGTACTGGTTAGCTCAATGCATCGCTGCACTTACACACCCAGCCTATCAACGTCTTAGTCTTAAACGTTCCTTCAGGGGCCTTAAAGGCCCAGGGAAGACTCATCTTGAGGCAAGTTTCGCGCTTAGATGCTTTCAGCGCTTATCTTTTCCGCACTTAGCTACCGGGCAATGCCATTGGCATGACAACCCGAACACCAGTGGTGCGTTCACTCCGGTCCTCTCGTACTAGGAGCAACCCCTCTCAATCTTCCAACGCCCACGGCAGATAGGGACCGAACTGTCTCACGACGTTCTAAACCCAGCTCGCGTACCACTTTAAATGGCGAACAGCCATACCCTTGGGACCTACTTCAGCCCCAGGATGTGATGAGCCGACATCGAGGTGCCAAACACCGCCGTCGATATGAACTCTTGGGCGGTATCAGCCTGTTATCCCCGGAGTACCTTTTATCCGTTGAGCGATGGCCCTTCCATTCAGAACCACCGGATCACTAAGACCTGCTTTCGCACCTGCTCGAGCCGTCACTCTCGCAGTCAAGCTAGCTTATGCCTTTGCACTAACCTCACGATGTCCGACCGTGATTAGCTAACCTTCGTGCTCCTCCGTTACTCTTTGGGAGGAGACCGCCCCAGTCAAACTACCCACCAGACACTGTCCTCACCCCCGATTAGGGGGCCGAGTTAGAACATCAAACATTAAAGGGTGGTATTTCAAGGTTGGCTCCATGCAGACTGGCGTCCACACTTCAAAGCCTCCCACCTATCCTACACATCAAGGCTCAATGTTCAGTGTCAAGCTATAGTAAAGGTTCACGGGGTCTTTCCGTCTTGCCGCGGGTACACTGCATCTTCACAGCGAGTTCAATTTCACTGAGTCTCGGGTGGAGACAGCCTGGCCATCATTACGCCATTCGTGCAGGTCGGAACTTACCCGACAAGGAATTTCGCTACCTTAGGACCGTTATAGTTACGGCCGCCGTTTACCGGGGCTTCGATCAAGAGCTTCTGGTTACCCATAACCCCATCAATTAACCTTCCGGCACCGGGCAGGCGTCACACCGTATACGTCCACTTTCGTGTTTGCACAGTGCTGTGTTTTTATTAAACAGTTGCAGCCAGCTGGTATCTGCGACTGGCTTCAGCTCCATCCGCAAGGGACTTCACCTACGCGCCAGCGTGCCTTCTCCCGAAGTTACGGCACCATTTTGCCTAGTTCCTTCACCCGAGTTCTCTCAAGCGCCTTGGTATTCTCTACCTGACCACCTGTGTCGGTTTGGGGTACGATTTCGTGTTACCTGGAGCTTAGAGGCTTTTCCTGGAAGCTTGGCATCAACTACTTCTGCACCGTAGTGCATCGTCATCACGCCTCAGGGTTAGCAAGCAACCGGATTTACCAGGTCACTCCCCCTACACGCTTAAACCGAGACAACCGTCGCTCGGCTAGCCTAGCCTTCTCCGTCCCCCCTTCGCAGTAACACCAAGTACAGGAATATTAACCTGTTTCCCATCGACTACGCTTTTCAGCCTCGCCTTAGGGGTCGACTCACCCTGCCCCGATTAACGTTGGACAGGAACCCTTGGTCTTCCGGCGTGCGGGTTTTTCACCCGCATTATCGTTACTTATGTCAGCATTCGCACTTCTGATACCTCCAGCATGCCTCGCAGCACACCTTCAACGGCTTACAGAACGCTCCCCTACCCAACAACGCATAAGCGTCGCTGCCGCAGCTTCGGTGCATGGTTTAGCCCCGTTACATCTTCCGCGCAGGCCGACTCGACCAGTGAGCTATTACGCTTTCTTTAAATGATGGCTGCTTCTAAGCCAACATCCTGGCTGTCTGTGCCTTCCCACATCGTTTCCCACTTAACCATGACTTTGGGACCTTAGCTGGCGGTCTGGGTTGTTTCCCTCTTCACGACGGACGTTAGCACCCGCCGTGTGTCTCCCGTGATAACATTCTTCGGTATTCGGAGTTTGCATCGGTTTGGTAAGCCGGGATGGCCCCCTAGCCGAAACAGTGCTCTACCCCCGAAGATGAGTTCACGAGGCGCTACCTAAATAGCTTTCGGGGAGAACCAGCTATCTCCCGGTTTGATTGGCCTTTCACCCCCAGCCACAAGTCATCCGCTAATTTTTCAACATTAGTCGGTTCGGTCCTCCAGTTAGTGTTACCCAACCTTCAACCTGCCCATGGCTAGATCACCGGGTTTCGGGTCTATACCTTGCAACTAGACGCCCAGTTAAGACTCGGTTTCCCTACGGCTCCCCTATTCGGTTAACCTTGCTACAAAATATAAGTCGCTGACCCATTATACAAAAGGTACGCAGTCACACCACGAAGGTGCTCCCACTGCTTGTACGTACACGGTTTCAGGTTCTATTTCACTCCCCTCGCCGGGGTTCTTTTCGCCTTTCCCTCACGGTACTGGTTCACTATCGGTCAGTCAGGAGTATTTAGCCTTGGAGGATGGTCCCCCCATATTCAGACAGGATAACACGTGTCCCGCCCTACTCATCGAACTCACGACCTGTGCATCTTCGTGTACGGGACTATCACCCTTTACTGTGCGACTTTCCAGACGCTTCCACTGACACACAAGCCGATTCAGGTTCTGGGCTCTTCCCCGTTCGCTCGCCGCTACTGGGGGAATCTCGGTTGATTTCTTTTCCTCGGGGTACTTAGATGTTTCAGTTCCCCCGGTTCGCCTCGTTAAGCTATGTATTCACTTAACGATAGTGTGTCGAAACACACTGGGTTTCCCCATTCGGGTATCGTCGGTTATAACGGTTCATATCACCTTACCGACGCTTTTCGCAGATTAGCACGCCCTTCATCGCCTCTGACTGCCTAGGCATCCACCGTGTACGCTTAGTCACTTAACCTCACAACCCGAAGGTGTCTTTCGACATCGTCGCATTGCTACATTTGAGAGACTCTATGACAGGTTACTCCTCATCCCGAACTTCTACGGGGGACAAGTTTCAGCTGCCATGTTTCAATTTTCAGCTTGTTCCAGATTGTTAAAGAGCAAAATACTTCGCAGCATACTGTTGCCAATATACTCTGAAGTAGTGTTTTTCGGACTTATATGGTGGAGCTAAGCGGGATCGAACCGCTGACCTCCTGCGTGCAAGGCAGGCGCTCTCCCAGCTGAGCTATAGCCCCATATAATCGCGTGCAATACCTTTGTTATTACCAACTCGCAAAGAGTTAATTCTTTCTTAGGCAAGGCATGCGACCGGGAAGTTTACTTTGGTAAACGACCGAGAGCATAACGCAGCATAAGGAAGAATTTGGTAGGCCTGAGTGGACTTGAACCACCGACCTCACCCTTATCAGGGGTGCGCTCTAACCACCTGAGCTACAAGCCTATAAAGGTATTTCTGCTCGTTACTTTTTCATCAGACAATCTGTGTGGACACTGCACAGTCAGGATATCTTTAGGTAAGGAGGTGATCCAACCGCAGGTTCCCCTACGGTTACCTTGTTACGACTTCACCCCAGTCATGAATCACAAAGTGGTAAGCGCCCTCCCGAAGGTTAAGCTACCTACTTCTTTTGCAACCCACTCCCATGGTGTGACGGGCGGTGTGTACAAGGCCCGGGAACGTATTCACCGTAGCATTCTGATCTACGATTACTAGCGATTCCGACTTCATGGAGTCGAGTTGCAGACTCCAATCCGGACTACGACGTACTTTATGAGGTCCGCTTGCCTTCGCAGGTTCGCTTCTCTTTGTATACGCCATTGTAGCACGTGTGTAGCCCTACTCGTAAGGGCCATGATGACTTGACGTCATCCCCACCTTCCTCCAGTTTATCACTGGCAGTCTCCTTTGAGTTCCCGGCCGAACCGCTGGCAACAAAGGATAAGGGTTGCGCTCGTTGCGGGACTTAACCCAACATTTCACAACACGAGCTGACGACAGCCATGCAGCACCTGTCTCAGAGTTCCCGAAGGCACCAAAGCATCTCTGCTAAGTTCTCTGGATGTCAAGAGTAGGTAAGGTTCTTCGCGTTGCATCGAATTAAACCACATGCTCCACCGCTTGTGCGGGCCCCCGTCAATTCATTTGAGTTTTAACCTTGCGGCCGTACTCCCCAGGCGGTCGATTTAACGCGTTAGCTCCGGAAGCCACGCCTCAAGGGCACAGCCTCCAAATCGACATCGTTTACGGCGTGGACTACCAGGGTATCTAATCCTGTTTGCTCCCCACGCTTTCGCACCTGAGCGTCAGTCTTCGTCCAGGGGGCCGCCTTCGCCACCGGTATTCCTCCAGATCTCTACGCATTTCACCGCTACACCTGGAATTCTACCCCCCTCTACGAGACTCTAGTCTGCCAGTTTCAAATGCAGTTCCCAAGTTAAGCTCGGGGATTTCACATCTGACTTAACAAACCGCCTGCGTGCGCTTTACGCCCAGTAATTCCGATTAACGCTTGCACCCTCCGTATTACCGCGGCTGCTGGCACGGAGTTAGCCGGTGCTTCTTCTGCGAGTAACGTCAATGTAGTGCCGTATTAAGACACTACCCTTCCTCCTCGCTGAAAGTGCTTTACAACCCGAAGGCCTTCTTCACACACGCGGCATGGCTGCATCAGGCTTGCGCCCATTGTGCAATATTCCCCACTGCTGCCTCCCGTAGGAGTCTGGACCGTGTCTCAGTTCCAGTGTGGCTGGTCATCCTCTCAGACCAGCTAGGGATCGTCGCCTAGGTGAGCCATTACCCCACCTACTAGCTAATCCCATCTGGGCACATCCGATGGTGTGAGGCCCGAAGGTCCCCCACTTTGGTCCGAAGACGTTATGCGGTATTAGCCACCGTTTCCAGTGGTTATCCCCCTCCATCGGGCAGTTTCCCAGACATTACTCACCCGTCCGCCGCTCGCCGGCAAAGTAGCAAGCTACTTTCCGCTGCCGCTCGACTTGCATGTGTTAGGCCTGCCGCCAGCGTTCAATCTGAGCCATGATCAAACTCTTCAATTAAAAGCTTGATTCGCTAAGTTAATAGCTATTGCTCAAAGATTTACTGCATGAATTTTACTTCAGTTAGTCACTCTTCAAGACTTGATATTTTTTTGCATCCGAGGATGCTGGATATCGTCTTGTGAGTGCCCACACAGATTGTCTGATAAATTGTTAAAGAGCAGTGAGTTACGCGCTTTCGCTTGCTAACTCGAGGTGGCGTATATTACGCCTTCCTCTTTCAGAGTCAATTCATTTTTTCAGAATTTTTTCTCTGTCGACCCCGGATACTCTGTGATGTTGTTCACATGTTCCGTGTCGATGGAGGCGCATTATAGGGAGGCGATTCAGAATGACAAGGATTAATATTCACTTTTTTCTCAACCGCTCACTATTGCGCCACAACGTCGATTAAACCCGCTGTTTTATCGCCTGCGGCAGCTCAGCCAGGCTATTTAACACCCAATCAGCCTGTTGCTCCCCTTCTGCCGTTACCGCTTTACCGGTACGTACCAGAACTTTCGTACCGACACCCGCGGCGGCGGCGGCCTGCATATCCTCCAGCTTATCGCCCACCATATAAGAAGCGGCCATATCGATATTCAATTCCTGCTGCGCCTGTAGCAACATACCCGGCTGCGGTTTACGGCAATCGCACGCCTGACGCAGCTCTTCAACGGCCGCCTCCGGGTGGTGCGGACAGAAATAGATGCCGTCGAAGTCGACGCCGCGGTCGGCCAGCGACCAGTCCATCCATTCGGTGAGATACATAAACTGCTCTTCGCTGAACATCCCGCGCGCAATGCCCGACTGATTGGTTACCAGCACCAACGCAAAGCCCATGTTTTTTAATTCACGGCATGCATCGATCACACCATCAATAAATTGGAAGTCATCGATTTCATGGACATAGCCATGGTCGACATTGATCGTGCCGTCACGATCTAAAAAAATAGCTGGAACGCTTTGTGTCACCGGTTTGCTCCTGAGGGCCTGAAAACGCGGACAGTATCGCATGTTTTACCCCATACTGAGAACGGTAGCGAAAGCTCCCCCCGTTGACTTAGACGTCTAGACGCCTTAACATCTGACCATGCCTTGGTTCCACGCCAAGGTTTACTTTTATCTAGCCACGGGCAACCACGCTAAAATAAGAAGAATATGATTAAACTCTCTAACATTACCAAAGTGTTCCAGCAGGGCTCGCGTACCATTAACGCGCTCTCAGACGTGACTCTCCACGTCCCTGCCGGGCAAATTTATGGCGTTATCGGTTCATCCGGGGCCGGTAAGAGTACGCTTATCCGCTGCGCCAATATGCTTGAGCGCCCGACATCAGGCCAGGTTCTGGTGGACGGCCAGGATCTGACCGCCCTGTCAGAACGCGAACTGACGCGCGCGCGCCGCCAAATCGGCATGATTTTCCAACACTTCAACTTACTGTCGTCCCGCACCGTCTTCGGCAACGTCGCGCTGCCGCTGGAGTTGGACAACACCCCGCGCGCCGAAATCAAAAAGCGCGTCGGCGAACTGCTGGAGCTGGTCGGTCTGGCCGATAAGCACGACGCCTACCCGGCCAACCTGTCCGGCGGGCAAAAGCAGCGTGTGGCGATCGCGCGCGCGCTGGCCAGCCAACCTAAAGTGCTGCTGTGCGACGAAGCCACCAGCGCCCTGGATCCGGCCACCACCCGCTCGATTCTGGAACTGCTGAAAGACATTAACCGTCGCCTGGGACTGACCATCCTGCTCATTACCCACGAAATGGACGTGGTGAAACGCATCTGCGACCAGGTCGCCGTTATCAGCCAGGGTCAGCTGATTGAAAAAGACAGCGTCAGTGAAGTGTTCTCACACCCGAAAACGCCGCTGGCGCAGCAGTTTATTCAGTCCACGCTGCATCTGGATATTCCTGACGATTACGCCGAGCGCCTGAGCCCGGAACGCAGCGGCGACCGTCAACCCCTGCTGCGCCTGGAATTCACCGGCCAGTCGGTGGATGCGCCGCTGCTGTCTGAGGCCGCTCGCCGCTTCAACGTCAACAACAATATTATCAGCGCGCAGATGGATTATGCGGGCGGAGTGAAATTCGGTGTGATGCTGGCAGAGCTGCACGGCAGCGATGAAGACGCACTGGCGACAATTAAATTCCTGCAAGAAAATCAGGTAAAAGTAGAGGTTCTGGGTTATGTCTGAGGCAATGATGTGGTTAATGGCGCGTGGCGTGTGGGAAACCGTCATGATGACCTTTGTCTCCGGCTTCTTCGGGTTTATCATCGGCCTGCCCGTCGGCGTGCTGCTGTATGTCACCCGTCCGGGACAGATTATCGCCAACCCGGCGCTGTATAAAGTGCTGTCCGCACTGGTGAATATTTTCCGTTCCATTCCATTTATTATTTTGCTGGTCTGGATGATTCCCTTCACGCGCATGATCGTCGGCACCTCCATCGGCCTGCAGGCGGCGATCGTGCCGCTGACCGTCGGCGCAGCGCCGTTTATCGCCCGTATGGTAGAAAACGCCCTGCTGGAGATCCCGTCCGGCCTGGTGGAAGCCGCGCGCGCCATGGGCGCCACGCCGCTGCAGATCATCAAAAAAGTTCTGCTGCCGGAAGCGCTGCCGGGCCTGGTCAACGCCGCCACCATCACGCTGATCACCCTGGTGGGTTATTCCGCCATGGGCGGTGCCGTCGGCGCCGGCGGCCTGGGGCAGATTGGTTATCAGTATGGTTATATCGGATATAACGCCACGGTGATGAATACCGTATTAGTATTACTGGTGATCCTGGTGTATCTGATCCAGTTCTGCGGCGATCGGATTGTCAAAGCCGTCACCCATAAATAAGTTTCACAGCAACGCGCACAGCATCTTTGTATGCGAGTCTAATAAGAGGAAGGGATATGTCGTTAAAACTTAAATCCATCGCGGCAATCGGCGCACTGATCGGCTCTCTGGCTCTGGCTGGCTGCGGCCAGGATGAAAAAGATCCAAACCATATCAAGGTCGGCGTGATCGTCGGCGCAGAACAGCAGGTTGCGGAAGTCGCGCAAAAAGTGGCGAAAGACAAATACGGCCTTGACGTGGAGCTGGTGACCTTCAACGACTACGTCCTGCCTAACGAAGCGCTGAGCAAAGGCGATATCGACGTTAACGCCTTCCAGCACAAACCGTACCTGGATCAGCAGATCAAGGATCGCGGTTACAAACTGGTGCCGGTCGGCAGTACCTTTGTGTATCCGATTGCCGGTTACTCGAAGAAAATCAAATCGCTGAGCGAACTGCAGCCTGGCTCGCAAATCGCGCTGCCGAACGATCCGACCAACCTGGGCCGTTCTCTGCTGTTGCTGCAGTCTGAAGGATTGATCAAACTGAAAGACGGCGTGGGCCTGCTGCCGACCATTCTGGACGTGACCGAAAACCCGAAAAACCTGAAGCTGGTTGAATTGGAGGCGCCGCAGCTGCCGCGCTCGCTGGACGATCAGCAAATCGCGCTGGCGGTAATCAACACCACCTACGCCAGCCAGATTGGCCTGACTCCGGCCAAAGACGGCCTGTTTGTCGAAGGTAAAGATTCGCCTTACGTCAACCTGCTGGTTGCGCGTGAAAACAACAAAGATGCGGAAAACGTGAAAAAATTCGTTCAGGCTTATCAGTCAGACGAAGTAAACGAAGCCGCGAACAAAATCTTCAACGGCGGCGCGGTAAAAGGCTGGTAATACCACGCTTTTCCTGGCGGGATAACATCAGATAGCTCGTAATCTTAAGGCTATTTTGTTCCTATAATTGCAAGACGGGCCTCGGCCCGTCTTGTTATTTCCACCATAGATTGCTTCAATAGCGCCACTTTTATGAAAAGGCAGAGGAATCTCTATGCGTGCTTTACCTCTCTGTTTGTTAGCGCTTGCGCTTAGCGGCTGCTCCATGCTGCATACCGAATCAACCCCGACAAACAGTACCAGCAAACCCACGACCACAACGTCAAGCAAGCCTGCGCCAGCGCCCCGCCCTGCGCCGGTAAAACTGTATAAAAGCGCAGAAGAGCTGGTCGGCAAGCCGTTCCGCGATCTGGGTGAAGTCTCCGGCGAATCCTGCCAGACCACCATTCAGGACTCCCCGCCGAACATGACCACCGCACGTAAACGTATGCAGATCCGTGCCTCCTATATGAAGGCTAACGCCGTACTGCTGCACGACTGCCAGATTGTCAAAGGCGTCGCCGGCTGTTACCAACAGGCCGTCTGCCAAGGTTCTGCGCTTAACGTTTCGTCCAAATGAGTGAATTTGTTGTCAATCAGATCGGAACTATCCGCTCGCCGTATAAAGAAAAATTCGCCGTTCCCAGGCAACCGGGGCTGGTAGAAGACGGCGGCGGAGAGTTACTGTTGCTGCCGCCTTACAATCAGGCCGAAGCCGTACGCGGCCTCGAGGCATTCAGCCACCTTTGGGTGATGTTTATTTTTCACCAAACCATGGATGGCGGCTGGCGCCCCACCGTGCGGCCGCCGCGTCTCGGCGGCAATGCCCGCATGGGCGTATTCGCCACCCGTTCGACCTTCCGCCCCAACCCGATCGGCATGTCGCTGGTCGAGCTGAAAAAAGTGCGCATTCAGGGTGGTGAGGTCGTACTGGAACTCGGCAGCCTGGATCTGGTGGATGGTACGCCGGTGGTGGACATCAAACCCTACCTGCCGTTTGCCGAAAGCCAGCCGCAGGCCGTGGCCGGCTTTGCCCAGGCGGCGCCGGCGGCGGATATGCCCGTCAGCTTTTCACCGCTGGCGGAGCAGCAACTGCTGCAGCAACAAACGCGCTACCCTCAGCTGCGCCGTTTCATTACCCAGGTGCTGGCGCAGGATCCGCGTCCAGCCTACCGTAAGGGGGAAGATACAGGGCGAGATTATGCCGTCTGGCTGCTGGACTTCAACGTGCGTTGGCGGGTCGTCGCCGGCATGACCGAGGTGCTGTCGTTGGAGCCGCGTTAAAATTCGTCCCGCTCTCTTTTGGCAACCGCCTCACGCTGTTAAACTAAATCACTTTTGACAATTTTGGCCGCCTTGTCGGCAGCCCGTTGCAATTTGCAGTTCTAACGGAACAAAAACACCATGCGTACTAGCCAATATATGCTCTCCACTCTGAAGGAGACCCCTGCCGATGCCGAAGTGATCAGCCACCAGCTGATGCTGCGCGCCGGGATGATTCGCAAGCTGGCCTCCGGTCTTTACACCTGGCTGCCGACCGGCCTGCGGGTTCTGAAAAAAGTTGAAAACATCGTTCGCGAAGAAATGAACAACGCCAATGCGATCGAAGTTTCCATGCCGGTGGTTCAGCCCGCCGATCTGTGGCAGGAAAGCGGCCGTTGGGAGCAATACGGCCCGGAATTATTGCGTTTCGTCGATCGCGGCGAACGTCCGTTCGTACTCGGCCCTACGCATGAGGAAGTGATTACCGATCTGATTCGCAATGAAATCAGCTCCTATAAACAGCTGCCGCTGAACTTCTTCCAGATTCAGACCAAATTCCGCGATGAAGTGCGCCCACGTTTCGGCGTGATGCGTTCCCGCGAATTCCTGATGAAAGACGCCTATTCGTTCCATACCACGCAGGAATCGCTGCAGGCGACCTATGACGCCATGTATGAAGCCTATAACAAGATCTTCTCCCGCATGGGACTGGACTTCCGTCCGGTACTGGCGGACACCGGCTCCATCGGCGGCAGCGCGTCCCACGAGTTCCAGGTGCTGGCCGACAGCGGTGAGGATGATATCGTCTTCTCCACCGTGTCCGACTTTGCCGCCAACATCGAGCTGGCCGAAGCCGTCGCGCCGGCGCAGCCGCGCGCGGACGCTACGGAAGAGCTGCGCATCGTCGATACGCCAAACGCCAAAACCATCGCCGAGCTGGTTGAACAGTTCCAGCTGCCGGTGGAAAAAACCGTGAAAACGCTGCTGGTGCGCGCCAGCGAAGAGAGCGGCCATTCGCTGATCGCCCTGCTGGTACGCGGCGACCACGCGCTGAACGAGATCAAAGCGGAGAAACTGCCGCAGGTGGCAACACCGCTGACCTTCGCTACCGAAGATGAGATTCGCGCCACCGTGGGTGCAGGTCCAGGTTCGCTTGGCCCGCTCAACATGCCGGTGCCGGTGGTAATCGACCGCAGCGTCGCAGCAATGAGCGATTTTGGCGCTGGCGCCAACGTTGACGATAAGCACTACTTCGGCATCAACTGGGAGCGCGATCTGCCGCTGCCGCAGGTGGCTGACATCCGTAACGTGGTTGAAGGCGACGCCAGCCCGGATGGCCAGGGTACGCTGCTGATCAAGCGCGGCATCGAAGTCGGTCACATCTTCCAGTTGGGCACCAAATACTCGGAAGCCATGAAGGCGACCGTACAGGGTGAAGACGGCCGTAACCAGGTGCTGACCATGGGCTGCTACGGTATCGGCGTCACGCGCGTGGTGGCGGCGGCTATCGAACAGAACCATGACGAGCGCGGCATCATCTGGCCTGACGCTATCGCGCCGTTCCAGGTGGCGATTCTGCCAATGAACATGCACAAGTCTTTCCGCGTGCAGGAGCTGGCGGAAAAACTGTACGCCGAACTGCGCGGCCACGGCATCGACGTGATCCTCGACGACCGTAAAGAGCGTCCGGGCGTGATGTTCGCCGATATGGAACTGATTGGCGTCCCGCACTCTGTCGTCATCGGCGATCGTAATCTGGATAACGATGAGATCGAGTACAAAAACCGTCGCGACGGCGAAAAGCAAATGCTCAAAACCGGCGACATCGTCGATTATCTGGTTAATCAGATCAAAGGCTAACGTTTCTCAGCCAACAAAAAACCCGCCGAGGCGGGTTTTTTTATCGCTGTTATTTGCTGTCGCAGCCTTTGGCCTTATCAAACCTGATATTGCCGTCCGGCACCAGCGCTTTCTCCATCATCCCCTCTTCCATCGACGGCTGTACGCTGAAGTGGCCGCTGAGCATCAGAAATACCGGCTCGCCGCCTTCAACGCCGCTTTTGGCGTAACCGCGCTCCAGCGCCAAGTTGTTATCCACCGGGAAGGTTTTACCGGTCGCACAGTCTTTAAATACTGCCGCATCCGCCATATAGGTGTAGCTGCCGCGCAGCGCCATTGGCGTTTTCGGCAGCGCTTTCTCCACCGGCTGCAGCTGATAGTTCAGCTTGGAGTCAATCGGCGCGCCGCTTTGATCCAGCATCTCCAGATTTTTCCCCACCGGGTGGAAATAGCGCTTATCGCCGTTGCTGTCGGTCAGCACCAGCTTGTCCGCCGTGCGCGCCCATTTGCCGTAGTTGGCGAAGGTTTTATCGCCGTCACGGCTGCCGCGGTAGGTTTCCTGCAGCACGAAAGTGCCGTCTTCATCCAGGAACAGCGAAGTATCCAGCCCCTCGCAGTCTGCACACGGCAGTACGCCCTGGTAGCTCTGCTTCATAGGCTGCAGCGCCTGCTCCTTGGGCTGATAATGGTTGTTACAACCGAACAATGACAGCGTCCCTGCGGCTAATAACAGGGCAATAGTTATTTTTTTCACAGTTTTTCTCCTACTGTGCTTCTTATCTCGATGATAGGTGTCAGGGACGAACCTTCCCTCGTAACGCTTTGGTTGTGCCTTTACGTACTTTGCTTTCCACGCGACGCCGCTGTGCGCCTTTGCTTGGCCGAGTCGGCCGGCGCGTTTTTTCCACCACCATCGCCTGACGGATCAGCGCCACCAGCCGCGCCAGCGCCGCTTCACGATTCAATTCCTGGCTGCGATACTCCTGCGCCTTGATCACCACCACCCCTTCGCTGGTAATCAGATGATGCGTAAAGGCCAGTAATCTTTCCTTATAATACTCTGGCAGGCTGGAGGCCCGGATGTCAAAGCGCAAATGGATCGCCGTTGAGGCTTTGTTCACGTGCTGGCCGCCCGCCCCCTGCGCGCGGATGGCCGTCAGCACAATTTCATGGTCCGCAATGGCCACGTTTCGTGACAATTCCAGCAACGGTTACTCTCCGGCCCGCTGCCATTCGGCAAACTGGATTTCCAGACTACTCTGAGCATCGGACAACCAAATAGTTCCGTCCTGCAATGTCGCCTGCAGCGTCATATTGCGGTTGGCCAGCGCCGCCAGCCGAGCCAGTTGCTCGTCATTTAAAAAGCGAATGCTGAGGTTGCGGTAAGCAGCCGTCTTACTCTGCATCGACTGCCACCAGACCTGTGCAGCGCGCTCGCCGTAGGCATACAGCACCACGTGCGGCGACTGGTTGCAGGCCTTTTTCAGCCGCTTTTCATCCGGCAGCCCCAGTTCAATCCACAGCTCCAGGCCGTTGTGGTCATTGCGCTGCCAGAGTTCCGGCTCGTCATCGGCGCTTAGCCCTTTGGTAAACGTCAGGCGCTCATCGGCATGGCAAATCCACGCCAGCAGGCGCAGCATCATGCGCTGCTCGGTTTCCGAGGGGTGTTGAGCAAGGGTAAGCGCGGCGTCGTGATAGAAGTGTCTATCCATATCCGCAATATTGACCGTGGCTTTATAAATTGTCGCTTTCAGTGCCATGCGTAACCTCATTATTTCCAGCGCACAGTGTACTTGATTTCATCCGCTTACGCAGGGAAAGCTCGGGATATTCAGCGCTGACCGGGGGTGCTGATAACTTAATAACACCGTGCTATAGTCGTTCAGGATCGACAAACTCCGCAAACCTGCGCGTCATCGCATTAGCATTATTGATGGCTCTGCGGTTCTTAAGGGAGGAAATTGTGCAACAATACTGTGAGTTAGTACGACGTTTTTACGCCGGGATCGGCAGCGGAGATCTCGGCTACGTGCCTGATGCACTAACCTGTGTCTTAAAGGCATTGGACGATGTGGCCGCCAACGGCGCACTGCCGTCCTCCGTTCGGGAACAGGCGGCCTTTGCCGCCGCTAACTTATTGGTGAGCGACTATGTTGATGAATGATGAGTACCAACCCATCAATTGCGATGATTACGACAACCTGGAACTCGCCTGTCAGCATAAACTTATTCTGAAGTTGGAGTTACGCGACGGTGAAGTGCTTGAAGCCAAAGCCGTCGATATGCTGCAAAAAAAGCGTGTTGAATATTTAACCATCGAACTGAACGGCCAGCAGCGCGATCTGCGCCTGGACCACATCAGCAGTTTCAGCCATCCGGAAATCGGTACCGTGGTCGTCAGTCTTTCCGACTGAACTGTCACGCTCTTCCTCTTACAGGGCAGCCGCCGGCTGCCCTTGTCATAGGCTAAGGCTTCAGACTGGCGTAATACGCCGCCAAATCCGCAATATCCGCGTCCGACAGGCCGGAGACGTAAGCCTTCATCACCTCGGCCTGACCGCCGGAGCGATCGCCGCTCTGATAAGCCTTGAGCGCATGCTCAAGATACAGGGCGTTTTGCCCCGCCAGATTCGGGTACATCGGCACCGACACCTTACCCGCCGCGCCATGGCAGGCCAGACAGCTGGCGGACTTATTCTTGCCCGCCGCCGCATCGCCTGCGGCCAGCGCCGGCAGGCTCAGCAGCCCGGCTGCTGCAATAACAACGCTCACAAATTTCATTGCCGTTCCTCTGTGGGACTTAGGTTTTCTGCCACCGCAGCGACCAGAACGCCTGTTCCGGCTGCGGCCGCCCCGCCTCGGTAATAAAAACGCCGGGCGCGGCAATCAGTTGATCATCATAATAGAGTAAGGGGATCCGTTCACGCTGCCAGGGCGGAATACCCAGCTCCTGCCACAGTTTTTTCGCCGCGCGCGAATGCGCCCGTCCGACGATGCGCAGGGTGCCGCTGACGCCAAAGCGCACGCTGACGCGCTGCTGCGGCAGCGGCGCGCGCACGCGTTCCGCTCCGCCTTCACGGCTGAGCACGCCAAGACCGTCCGGCAGGGCCAGCGGCGCCTCATCCGGCCAGGCCAGGCATTGATCGCGTAAATCCGCCAGCGGCGGCAACAGGTATAACCGCTGGCGGAAGCGGCGAATCTGATAGTTCCCCAGACGCAGCTGCGGCTCGGCGTCACGACGGGCCAGCGCCACTTCATCCCACACCCGCTGCAGCTGTTCTCTTGCCGGCATGCTGACCGCAAAGCCCGCGATCCAGCGGCGCAACAGGGCAAAGCGGCGCGCGGCGGAGCAGGCGCTCAGGCCGTCGATCGCCAGCGATCGCTCATCGTCCAGCAACGTCTGCAGCTGCTCCGCCAGCAGCTCATCCAGCAGCTGTTCCTGTTCGGCGCACAGGCTGGCGCTACGCGCCGTCGCCTCGGCAAAGTGCGGCCAGCGCTGCAGCAGCAGCGGCAGGATCTGCAAACGTAAAAAGTTGCGATCGAAACGCGCATCCTGATTGCTGTCGTCATCAATCCAGTCCAACTGATGCTGTTTTGCATAGTGCTCCAGTTGCTGACGACTGACGCCAAGCAAAGGGCGCAGCAAAACATGCTCCCCCAGCGCGCCGCAGGCGGCCATCGCCGACAGCCCGGCCGGGCCGCTGCCGCGCTTGAGCGCCAGCAGAAAAGTCTCGCACTGATCGTCCAGATGCTGGGCTGTCAGCAGGCATTCACCCGGCTGCAGCGCCGCCTGCAACGTCAGATAGCGCGCAGCGCGCGCCGCCGCCTCAATACCGCCGGCGCGGGAGTCAAGCTGCACGCGGCGCACCGTCAGCGGCACCCGCCAGGAATCGCACTGCTGCCGGCAGTGCGCCACCCAACGGTCGGCAAACGAACTCAGGCCGTGATGCACATGCAGCGCGCGCAGCTGCAACTCAGGACGCTGGCGACGTAGCTGTATCAGCAGGTGCAGCAGAGCGCTGGAATCCAGCCCGCCGCTGAAAGCCAGCAGCAGTTGCCGACGCTCCCCCAGCTGTTCCGCCACCCGGGCGATCAATTGATTGGTGTCCATGAATAGGTTCTATCGTCTCGACATGGCTGCAAGGTAACCCCGGCGGCTATTATCAATCAAGCATTAACCGCCCGCGTTTGACGGCGCGCCAGCAGCCACCAGCCGCCCAGCAGCACAATCATCACGCTGGCGCTGCCGCCAGCCCACCAGCCCACCTGAGCGAAAAATTGCGCATAGGCCTGCACGGCGGCGCCGCTGGTCTGCTGCTCCACGGTATGGCTGGCAATCACGCCCGCCAGATAGTTGGCCACCGCACCGGTCGCCAGCATATAAATACCGGTCAGCACACCGGTAACGCCGGGAATGTTCAGACGAGTAATCTGCGCCATCGCCACCGGATCGATAAACAGTTCGGCCGCCCCCATCAGCGCCAGCCCGGCGATCATCATCCCCATCGAGGTCTGTTTGCCTAACTGCCCCAGCCGCGCATTGATCGCCATCAGCATAAATCCGCTGCCGATCAGCAGCAGGCCAAAAGCGAACTTGCACCAAGTACGCAACGCACGACGCCTCGTTTCACCGTTGCCCGCCAGCCAGGCCAGCGCCACGCCGCCCAACATCACCGCCAGCGCGTTGATCGACTGGAATAGCGCGGTCGGCACCGTCCAACTGAACCAGCGTCGGTCGACAAAGCGATCGATAAACAGGCTGATAGAACTGCCCCCCTGCTGCGCAAAGGCCCAGAACAGCGTCCCCAACAGCATCAGTGTGATAATTTGCCACAGCGCCCGGCGCTGGGCGGCATCCGCCCGCCAAAGAATGCGCGCCAGCCACACCACAGCCACCGAACAGACCAGCATCAACAGGTAGCCGGACAAACCATGGATCAACAGAAAGGTGAAAAACAGCGGCGCAAGCAGTAACGCCGCAGCCAGCCAGCCCCAGTTCGGCACGCCCCAGCGGACGGCACGCAGCTGCACCAGGTTGACGCCGCGCACGCCGCGAAAATGACGCCCGCCGCACAGGAAAAGGGTCAAGCCGGCGAACATACCGATCCCCGCCAGCGCAAAGCCGATATGCCAGCCATAGCGTTCCGCCGCCAGCCCGCAGGCGATAGGCGCCAGTATCGAGCCGACGTTGCCGGCGGCGTACAACAGAGAAAAACCGCCTTCACGCCGTGCGTCATGCGGCTGATACAGCTCCCCCAGTAGGCAACTGATGTTCGATTTAAACAGGCCGTAGCCACAGATAATGATCGCCAGCGCCAGATAAAGCGCCTGGCTGGATGCGCCGCTGAAGCCCAGCACCACATGGCCGAGCGTCATTAACACCGCGCCGGCAATCACCGCCGCGCGGTTGCCTAATAGGCGGTCGGCCAGCCAGCCGCCGAGAATGGGGGTAACGTAAACCAGAGAAGCGTAGGCGCTATATAGCTCGATGGCATGGCCGTCAGAATAGCCGAGTTGGTGGGTCAGATAGAGAATAAGTAACGCACGCATGCCGTAAAAGCTGAAGTATTCCCAAATTTGTATCGCTACGACATAGTAGATTGCGCGCGGCTGTGTGGGTGTTTGCATAGGAGTCTCCCATCAGTCGGTAGCCGACAAAAAAGTGGGAGGCGCGAACGCCTCCCGATGACTGATTACGCTTATTTTTCGTTTTTCAGCACCTTAACGGTGTACCGTCCGTCTGCCTGACGGTAAGCGCCATGGATATCGGTTTCAAAGCCCGGGTAATGCGCGCCGATTTCGCACAGCATCTGCAGGAACTCCAGAACCGGGCGGCTCTCTTCGGTCAGCATCTCACCCGGCATTACCAGCGGCACGCCCGGTGGGTATGGCAGGATCATGTTGGCGTTCACCTTACCGATCATCTCCTCCAGATACACCTCTTCCACCTCGCCGTGCAGCTCTTTCTGGAAGGCCTGATAAGGGTTCATCACCATGCTTGGCAATACTTCAAAGGCGCGGTACATCAGGTCCGGCAGATTGTGCTGCTCAACCAGGCGGTGAATATTCTGCGCCAGATCCTGAATGCGCATATCCTCATAAAACTCGGGCGCTTCCTGATACAGCGACGGCAGCATGTTTTTCACCCGCAGGTTCAGATCGAACGCACGTTTGAATTCGGTCAGGGCGCGCAGCAGGCTCAGCGCCTTGGTTTTATCGATACCGATGCTGAACAGGAACAACAGGTTATACGGCCCGGTTTTTTCAACGATAATGCCGTGTTCATCCAGGTATTTCGCCACGATGCTGGCCGGAATACCGAACGGCTGCATCTCCCCCTCTTTACTCATCCCCGGCGTCAGGATGGTGACCTTGATCGGGTCGAGGTACATATGCTCGTTATCGATGTTTTTGAAACCGTGCCAGGCGCTGTCGGAGCGCAGCGGCCAGCATTCGGCCTCATCGATATGCTCAGGCTGCCAGACGTCAAAGAACCACCCGTCGGACTCGACTTTCAGCCGTTTGATTTCTTTACGGAACTTGATCGCACGTTCAACGGAGCCGTCGATCAGACGCTTACCGGCATTGCCTTTCATCATCGCCGCCGCGGTTTCGGTGGAGGCCACGATACCGTAGTGCGGTGAGGTGGTGGTATGCATCATGTAGGCTTCGTTGAAGGTCTCTTCGTTGATATCACCTTTTACATGAATCATCGACGCCTGCGAAAACGCCGCCAGCAGTTTATGGGTAGACTGGGTTTCATAAATCACCTTGCCCTCCACACGGTCGCCGCTCATCCCGCATTTGCCTTTATAAATCGGGTGGAAGTTGGTGTAAGGCACCCAGGCGGAATCAAAGTGAATCGACTTCACGTCCAGCGTGTCCTTGATAAAGTCGGTGTTGTACAGCAGGCCGTCATAGGTAGAGTTGGTGATCACCGCATGCACCGGCCAGCTGGCGTTCGGCGTTTCTTTCACCCGTTTGGCGATGGTGGCGCGACTGAACTCACTCTGCGGGATGCCGCCGAGAATACCGTAGGCATTACGGGTCGGACGGAAATAAATTGGCGTGATGTCGCTCATCATCATCAGATGCGTCAGCGATTTGTGGCAGTTACGGTCAATCAGTACCGTGCTGCCCGCCGGCGCAGAGTACATACCGACGATTTTGTTCGCCGTTGAGGTGCCGTTGGTCACCATATAGCTGCGCTCGGCGTTGAAGACGCGGGAAATATACTCTTCCGCCTCTTTATGCGGACCGGAGTGATCCAGCAGCGAACCCAGCTCAGAGACGGAAATCGAAATATCGGACTTCATGGTGTTCGGCCCGAAGAAATCATAGAACAGGCTACCGACCGGGCTTTTCTGGAAGGCGGTGCCGCCCATATGGCCTGGCGTACAGAAGGTATATTTCCCTTCACGTACGTATTTGAACAGCGCCTTGGTCAGCGGCGGCATAATGCGGTCGATATACTCATCGGTGTTCTGTTTTATCTTGGCGGCGATATCCTGCGCAGCGCCTAACGCATACTCAAAGAAACGTACCTGCATACGCAGATCGTTCAGGCTGACATCCAGCGTCGAATAGGTGTTAGCGAAGGCATACAGCGGCATGTATTCATTGAGCTGGCTGATTTCTTCACACAGCTCCAGGTTGTATTTGTCCCAGTCGAAGATGACACCGCACAGGCGGGCGTTGTTTTCAATCAGCTTCAGCAGGTCGGCGCGATCGTTCGGGTAAACCAGGCGGAAGCCCAGCGTTTCCAGCGCCTGGTGCAGCTCACGGATCGGCTCTTCTTTGAAGTAGACGCCCATGTGATTCATGATGGCAATAACGTTCATACTATATCTCCTGGCAAAGCCAGCCCCTTCCCGTCACGGCAGACAGGTCGGCGGGAAAAGGGCTGGATAAATATCAGTGGGTTAACGGTCGCGGCTTAATGTGCTTTCGCTGCGGCGTTATCTTCGATAGCCGCCTGCTTGGCGACCTGACGGGTATTCATTTTCCGGGCGTAGAACATCAGGATGATCAGGCTGACGATAAAGGTGCCGGACAGTTCGAAGGAGTTGGCACCCATCAGGGCGATAAAACAGAAGCCACAGCCGCAGACGGAAGCAATCAGGCTCAGCAGGTTGCGTACGTTAACGCCTTCAAAGCGGATCAAATCTACGCAGGAGTAGAAGTAAGGCAGCATAGTCAACAGCACCGCGATACCGGTCAGTTCGGCAAACAGGTCGGACGCCTTGCCGCCGCTGGAGCTCATCACGGTGATCAGCACCATCAGCGCGGTCATTTTGCAGCTGGCCAGCAGCAGACCTTTTTTAGGAATGCCGTTTTTATCCAGCTCGCCGTACACTTTCGGGAAGTTACCGTCATGCGCGGCGCGCACCCCGGCCTGGCCCACCAGCATCATCCACGAGCCCAATGAAGTCAGACAGGCAAACGCGGTGAAAGCAGAAACCATCGGCGCGGCCCAACTGCCCATAATGGCAGAGGCGCTGATGGCGAACGGCGCGCCGCTGGCGGCCATTTGGCTGGCGGGGAACATACCACTCAGCACCTGCGTTGCGGCGATGTAGACGATGCCGGCCAGGCCAGTGCCCAGCATGGTGGCCAGCGGTACGGTACGTTTCGGGTTTTTCACCATGCCGGTGCTGACGGCGGCGGATTCCACCCCGATAAACGCCCACAGGCACAGCAGGATACTTTTAATCACCGCGTGGCTGTCAGTGGTGCCGGAGGTGTTCCAGTTGGCGTGATAGGTGGCAACGTCAAACCAGTGCCAACCGGCAATGGCGGTCACAATCACCGGGAACAGCACCAGCACCAGCCCCATGGTGGTCAGACGGCTGACCCAGGTGCCGCCGAGCATATTCACAAAGGTAAAGACCCAGACAATGGCGATACAGGCAATACCTGCCGGAATGGGATTATTCAGGGCGGGGAAGAAAGTAGAAAGATAAGAAACGGCGGTAATGCCGATGGCTAAGTTACCGATCCAGTTGGCATGGTAATACAGCACGCCGGTTTGGAAGCCAAACGCCGGAGAAATTTCCCCCGCGTAGGCAATCGGGCCGCCTTCCTGTGGGTTTTTGGTGGCGAGGCGGGCATATACATAGGCTAAAGACATGGCGCCAATAATAGAGATCACCCATCCCCATATGGCAATACCGCCGAGGCTGGCCAGGTTCGCGGGTAATAAAGCGATCCCGCTCCCCATCATATTACCGGCAACCACGCCGGTGCAGGCAATAAGCCCAATTTTCTTGGATGAAGCCATGGTTAGTTTCTCCTGAGTGCTATTTTTTATAAGTCAGAATGGGAATAACGAACAGGCCCACCTGACTTGATGCTCAGGATGTTAAACAGGCAAGAGAATAAAGTCCTAAAGATAAAGTGATATTACGCTCATGATCATACAAATGATAAGCTGAGTTTTTTCATTAACACATCAAGGAATCAAGGAAAGATAAACACCCAATAAAAACATAACATTAAAAGCATGAGTGTGTTAAATAAACGCAAATAACAGCAAATTAAACCAACCTAAAATTAACAATACAGAAATATCATCCAACAAAAAAATAACCGCACCGCCCATCTCATTGGCGGTGCGGTCAGTAATAAATATTTATTGCTTGGCGTAGTTATTCAGATAGGGCACCACGGTACTGACCGGCGTCTGAAATATGCCGTTGTGAATCCAGTGCAGCGTATTCTCACCGGGCCGTAAGTTAAACGCGGTAATATAAGAATCAGCCGCCAAATGATTCTGCCCCTGCATTTCATACACTTTTCCCAGCAGGACATAATTCAGCCATGACATTTGCATAGCAATCGCTTTATTAATTGCCCGGTGCGCCTCGTCAATCCGCCCCTGCCCTAACGCCTCTACGGTATAGATCTGCTGCAAAATCGGACTGTCCTGTAATTCCGGCACCGATGCTAAACGCTGAATATCGCGTTGCAGCTGAGCCAACTGCTCGCCGTCGAACGGCTGGTAAGAGTTACGCAATAAGTCGACCAGCGTTTTTTCCGCGGCGATATACAGGAAATCAGGCGAGTTCTTCATCAGTTCGCTCAGCAGCGCGCTGGCGCGCGTCAGCGACGCCATATCGCCCTGAATCAACAGCTGGTGCGCCTGATAAAACTGTTGCAGGGCCGGCCCCTGCTTCGGCAACAGCTTATCCAGGCGCGTCTCCAGCTGCGGCGGCCACGGCTGCTTCAGCACGGCGGACATATTGCTCAACAGATCCAGCAGGATCGTGCGCTGGTTATCCTTGGTGAGAAAATAGCGCTTATCCAGCATGATGGAACTGTCAGCGTTGTCCACCAGCCGTACGGACAGGAAGCATTGCTGGGCACGATAGTGCCGCTGGTTGACGAACTCGATGGTCAGCGACTTGCCGGAGCTGCTCGGCCCCGCGTAATTATAGTTGGTCTGGTCATGTACCAGAAAGGTGGAATAGGTGTTGAGCGAATCGGCAATCAGTTCGCTGATGCCCACCACATAGGAGAGCTGCGGCATCCAGTTGCTGCAGCTGTTGCCGCCCTGAATGCGGATATCGATATCGCGCGGGTTGAGCAGCATCGGCATAGTAGCGACCGGCACGCGCGACGATAGCGTGGCTACGCCGACAAACGCCACGCAGGCGCTGAGCGCCGTCAGGAAGCACAGCCATACCCAGAAAGGCGAACGCTGATAAAATCGCTTGCCGCCGTTCTTAGGCGCAGTAGGTGTCGTCGGACGCGGCGGCACATAGACCGGCGCGTCCTCTTCGTCATCGCCATCTTCCGGCTCATGCATGATCACTGCCACCTGAGGCAGCGCTGCCGGCGTCTCTTCCGCTTCGCGGCACCATATCACCGGCGCCGCCAGCTTATAGCCGCGTTTGGGCACCGTGATGATATATTCCGGACTCTGCTCATCACCGTCTTTCAGGTATTTACGCAGTTCAGAAATGCTTTGCGTCACCACATGATTGGTGACGATATTACGTTTCCAGACATTCTCGATCAGTTCATCCCGACTCAGCACCACATCCGGGTGCCGGGCGAAATAGAACAGCATATCGATTAAACGTGGCTCCAGCGTCTTCTGACGCCCGTCACGGCTGATTTGGTTGTCAGCCGGCGTAACCAGCCACTCTCCGACGCGAAAAACAGGCTGTTGCATGGCGGAAATAACTCAAAGAGAACCCAAGGCAGGCGCGCGATAATAGCATATTCAGCCTGCAACCTGAGCCATTACGCGCCGATTAAGCATTCATTGTTCATATAATTCTAGCGGCAAGCCATCCGGATCGCTGAAGAATGTGAACCGCGACTCGGTATAAGGGTCAACCCGCACCGGTTCACACGTCACCCCGGCCGCCTGCAGTTGCGCCACCGCCTGTTCAATATCCGCAACGCTGAACGCCAGATGACGCAGGCCGCAGGCTTCAGGACGGCTGACCCGCGCCGGCGGCGACGGAAAAGAAAACAGCTCAATCACATACTGGCCGTTCAATGACAGATCGCCCTTCCAGGAGTCACGCGCTTCGCGATAGTACTCCTCCTGCAGCGTGAAGCCGAGAATATCACAGTAAAAACGTTTACTGGCGGCATAATCGGACGCGATAATCGCAATATGGTGCACCTGACGTAGTGCCAGCATGGTTTTCTCCTTATATCCAGATCGTTGGCAACATATCGGCCGCCATAACCAACGTCAACGGGGAAACGGCTGAAAACGCCGTGCCTGAAGCCGGTGCGGTAAATCACAGGCATAAAAAAACCGCCCACGGGCGGTTTTTTGTCGGCAATCGGATCAGCAGTAGCCGTAGTTCATCAGGCGCTGATAGCGGCGGTTAAGCAGCTCTTCTTTATTCAGGCCATCCAGATCGGTCAGGTCCGCCAGCAGCTGCGCCTTCAGCGATTCGGCAATCGCCGGAACATCGCGATGAGCGCCGCCCAGCGGCTCCGGGATAACCGAGTCGATCAGCTGCAGCTCTTTCAGACGCGGCGCGGTGATGCCCATCGCCTCAGCGGCAATCGGCGCTTTGTCCGCACTCTTCCACAGAATAGAAGCGCAGCCTTCCGGCGAGATCACCGAATAGGTGCTGTACTGCAGCATATTCACTTTGTCGCCCACGCCGATAGCCAGCGCGCCGCCGGAGCCGCCTTCGCCGATGACCGTACAGATCACCGGCACGTTGAGACGCGACATCTCACGCAGGTTGCGGGCAATGGCTTCCGACTGGCCGCGTTCTTCCGCGCCCACGCCCGGATAGGCGCCAGGAGTATCGATAAAGGTGATGATCGGCATGTTAAAGCGCGAGGCCGTTTCCATCAGGCGCAGCGCCTTACGGTAGCCTTCCGGCGCCGGCATTCCGAAGTTGCGACGAATTTTTTCCTTCGTCTCACGGCCTTTCTGGTGGCCGATAATCATCACCGGACGGCCTTCCAGACGCGCGATGCCGCCGACGATGGCTTTATCATCAGCATAGGCGCGGTCGCCTGCCAGCTCTTCGAAATCGGTAAAGATATGTTCGATATAATCCAGGGTATAAGGACGGCGCGGGTGGCGTGCCAGTTGAGCAACTTGCCAGGCCCCAAGATCGGAAAAAATCTTGCGCGTCAGCTCAACGCTCTTCTCACGCAGGCGCTGAACCTCTTCGTCCAGATTAATATCTAATTTTTCGTCTTGACGGCTGACGGCAGTCAGCGAGTCAATTTTCGCTTCCAGCTCTGCAATCGGCTGTTCAAAATCAAGAAAATTCAGACTCATAGCATTCCTATATTAGTCAAATTCCAGTTCCACCTGCTCATTACCTACCAAAGTCCGTAAGTCTATCAACAAGCGGTCCGTGGGCGTCACTCGCCAGGTTGCGCCAAAACGCAGCTTGGCGCGAGCGTCGATCCGTTGATAGTACAGATGCACTGGAATCGTCCCCGATCGATGCGGTTCCAACGACTGGCGGAGACGGTTCAAAAGCTGGTCATCAATTTGCCTGTCCGTCAGCGAGATAGCAAGCCCGCGAGCGTATTTTTCCCGGGCTTCACTGATGTCCATGAGTTCACGGGCGGTCATTTTAAGCCCGCCGCTAAAGTCATCAAAGCTGACCTGTCCACTGGCAATCAGGATACGGTCTTTTTCCAACAAATGCTGGTATTTTTCTAACGCGTCGGTAAATAGCATCACCTCAAGACGGCCGGAACGGTCATCCAGGGTACAAATACCGATGCGATTGCCGCGTTTGGTAACCATTACGCGCGCGGCGACCACCAGCCCGACGGCGGTGGTCATCTTGCCCCGGTCCGTCGGGTGCATATCTTTCAAACGCATGCCGCCGGCGTAACGTTCGATCTCCTTCAGATACTGGGTAATCGGGTGGCCGGTCAGATACAGCCCCAGCGTTTCCCGCTCACCGTCCAGCACCACCTGCTCCTGCCACGGCGCCACGTTGGCGTAAGATTGCTCCACCTGTTCCGGCGCTTCCGCCAGTACGCCAAACATATCCACCTGGCCGATAGCCTCGGCCTTGGCATGCTGATCCGCCGCTTTCAATGCATCAGGCAGCGAGTTCATCAGCGCGGCGCGGTGCGGCCCCAGCCGGTCGAATGCGCCGGACATAATCAGCTTTTCCAGAATACGCCGGTTAAGCTTTTTGATATCCGAGCGCGCGCACAGGTCAAACAGATCTTTAAAATAGCCCTGCTCGCCACTGTTACGTGCTTCAAGAATAGCCTCAATCGGCCCTTCACCCACACCTTTAATCGCGCCAATGCCGTAAACAATCTCACCGTCGTCATTGACGTGGAAGTGATACAGGCCGCTGTTGATGTCCGGCGGCAGGATCTTCAGCCCCATACGCCAGCATTCGTCCACCAGGCCGACCACCTTGTCGGTATTGTCCATATCGGCAGTCATTACCGCCGCCATAAACTCGGCCGGGTAGTGCGCCTTCAGCCACAGCGTCTGGTAGGATACCAGCGCATAGGCGGCGGAGTGGGATTTGTTAAAGCCATAACCGGCGAATTTCTCCACCAGGTCAAAGATTTTCATCGACAGTTCGCCGTCGACGCCGATGCTCTTCGCGCCCTCTTCAAATACCGAGCGCTGTTTCGCCATCTCTTCCGGCTTTTTCTTACCCATTGCACGACGCAGCATATCCGCACCGCCCAGCGTATAGCCGGCCAGCACCTGGGCAATCTGCATCACCTGTTCCTGATACAGGATAATGCCGTAAGTCGGTTCCAGCACCGGCTTGAGCGACTCATGCTGCCACTGGATATCCGGGTAGGAGATCTCTTCACGGCCATGTTTACGGTCGATAAAGTTATCCACCATGCCGGACTGCAGCGGCCCCGGACGGAACAGCGCCACCAGTGCGATCATATCTTCGAAACAGTCGGGCTTCAGGCGTTTGATCAGGTCTTTCATGCCGCGCGATTCAAGCTGGAACACCGCCGTGGTTTCCGAGCGCTGCAGCATGTCAAAACTTTTCTTGTCGCCGAGCGGGATCGCCGTGATATCAATCGGCGCTTCGCCGCTCTTGGCTCGCCGGGCGTTGATCATCTCCAGCGCCCAGTCGATGATGGTCAGGGTACGTAGCCCCAGGAAGTCGAACTTCACCAACCCGGCGTATTCCACATCGTTCTTGTCGAACTGGGTCACCGGGTGATGCCCTTCGGCGTCGCAGTACAGCGGCGCGAAGTCGGTAATCTTGGTCGGCGCGATCACCACGCCCCCGGCGTGTTTACCGGCGTTACGGGTGACGCCTTCCAGCTTGCGCGCCATATCGATCAGCGCTTTGACCTCTTCGTCCGCCTCGTAGATTTCCGGCAGCTGCGGCTCGGCGGCAAACGCTTTCTCCAGCGTCATGCCCGGGTCGGGCGGCACCAGCTTGGAGATACGGTCAACGAAGCCGTACGGATGCCCAAGCACGCGGCCCACGTCGCGGATTACCGCTTTCGCCGCCATGGTGCCGAAGGTGATAATCTGCGATACCGCCTCGCGGCCGTACATGTCCGCCACGTGCTCGATCACCAGGTCGCGTTTTTCCATGCAGAAGTCGACGTCAAAGTCGGGCATCGAGACACGTTCCGGGTTAAGGAAACGTTCGAACAGCAGGTCGAACTCCAGCGGATCCAGATCGGTGATTTTCAGCGCGTAGGCCACCAGTGAGCCGGCACCGGAACCACGTCCCGGCCCTACCGGTACATCGTTATCCTTCGACCACTGGATAAACTCCATCACGATCAGGAAGTAACCGGGGAAGCCCATCTGGTTGATCACTTTCAGCTCGATATCCAGACGCTCGTCATACTCAGGGCGCCGCTGGGCGCGAACCTCCGGATCCGGGTACAGAAACTCGAGGCGCTCTTCCAGCCCCTCTTTCGACTTGGTGACCAGGAAGTCTTCGGTGGTCATCTCACCGGTCGGGAACTGCGGCAGGAAATACTCGCCCAGACGGATAGTAACGTTGCAGCGCTTGGCGATTTCAACACTGTTGATCAGCGCTTCGGGAATATCGGCAAACAGTTCGCACATCTCATCTTCGCTGCGCATATACTGCTGCACGCTGTAGTTACGCGGACGTTTGGGATCGTCGAGGGTAAAGCCGTCATGAATAGCGACGCGAATTTCATGCGCGTCAAAATCGTCTTCCACCAGGAAACGCACGTCGTTGGTGGCCACCACCGGCAGGCCGCGTTCGGCTGCCAGCGCAACCGCCGCGTGCAGGTAGTTTTCCTCATCCGGACGTCCGGTGCGGATCAGCTCCAGGTAGTAACTGTCGGGGAAATACTGCTGGTAAAACGCCAGGCACTGCTCGACCTGCGCCTGGTTGCCGCGCAGCATAAACTTGCCCACATCACCCATCCGCGCGCCAGACAGCAGAATCAGCCCTTCACGGTGTTCGATCAGCCAGTCACGATCGATAATCGGGCCTGCCGCGCCGTAGCCCCGCTGGTAAGCACGGGAAATCAACAGCGTCAGGTTTTGATAACCGGCGTTGTTCGCCGCCAGCACGGTCAGCTCGGCCAGTTCATCGCCCAGCACTTCGCTCTGCACGTGGAAATCCGCACCGATGATCGGCTTCACCCCGGCGCCGTGCGCCGTGCCGTAAAACTTCACCAGGCCGCACAGGTTGGTAAAGTCGGTGATGGCCAGCGCCGGCATGCCAAGCGCCGCGGCCCTCTTCACCAACGGACCGGTCTTGGCGAGTCCATCTATCATGGAGTAGTCGCTGTGAACGCGCAGGTGAATAAAACGAGGTTCGGCCATATCCAGATACCAAAATGAGGGGCTCAGCAGGCTGAACCCGGGTTAACTCCAGCGTATTGTCAGGCCAGATTCGGCCTGCAGATTACAGCTCCAGCGCCCGTCTTACCGGGGCAAAGCTGCGACGATGATGTTCGGTGGCGCCCAGCGCGGCCAGCCGCTCCAGATGGAAAGCAGTCGGATAGCCTTTATGCTGTGCAAAGCCATATTCCGGAAAAGCACGATCCAGATCGGTCATTTCCCGGTCGCGCGTCACCTTCGCCAGAATCGACGCCGCGCTGATTTCCGCCACGCGGCTGTCGCCCTTCACCACCGCCTGCGCACGCATCGGCAATGCCGGGCAGCGGTTACCGTCGATTAAAACCATATCCGGTGCAATATGCAACCCGGCCACCGCCCGCTGCATCGCCAGCATCGTGGCATGCAGAATATTCAGGCGGTCGATCTCTTCCGGCTCGGCACGCCCCAGGCTCCAGGAGAGCGCCTTGGCGAGGATCTCATCATACAGCGCCAGTCGGCGCTTTTCGCTGAGCTTTTTCGAATCGGCCAGGCCGACGATCGGTTGCGCCGGATCAAGGATCACCGCCGCAGTAACCACCGCGCCGACCAGCGGGCCGCGCCCGACTTCGTCCACGCCGGCGATCAGCCGGGCATCGGGGTAGATAAAGGCTTCAGTCATTTTTTTGCCAGCTCCAACACAGCCTGAGCGGCCTGTTCATCGGCATCGCAGCGGATGCTCTGATGCAGTTCAAGGAAAGTCTGTTTCAACTGTTCCGCCTGCGGACTCTCTTCCAGCAGCGGCAACAGCGCCGCGGCCAGTTTGTCCGGCACGCAGTCATGCTGCAGTAGCTCGGTAACGATTTCACGCCCGGCCAGCAGGTTCGGCAGCGAAACGTACGGTGTTTTCACCAGCCGCTGCGCCAGCCAGAAGGTGAATGGCTTCATACGATAGCCCACCACCATCGGACACTTGGCCAGCATGCACTCCAGCGCGGCAGTGCCGGAAGCCAGCAGCGCCGCATCGCTGGCGATCATCGCCTCGCGCCCTTTGCCGTCCAGCAGATGGGCGGGCAAGTCCGGTGCCACCTGCGCCTTGATACGCTCAAACTGTTCGCGCCGCTTGGCATTGACCAGCGGCACCACCACTTCGAGGTCCGGATAGCGGGTGCGTAACAACTGCGCGGTCTGCAGGAAATCGGCGCTCAGCATCTCTACTTCCGCGCCACGGCTGCCGGGCAGCAACGCCAGGCAGCGTGCGTCAGGCGCAATGCCCAATGCGGCGCGCGCGGCCAGCTTATCCGGCTGCAGCGGCATCGCATCGGCCATGGTATGGCCAATAAAACGGCAGGGAACGCTGAAACGATCGTAAAACGCTTTTTCAAAAGGGAGGAACGCCAACACCAGGTCGGTCGCTTTGCCGATTTTGAAAACGCGCTTTTGACGCCAGGCCCAGACGGACGGGCTGACATAGTGAATAGTGCGAATGCCGCGCTGTTTCAGGCGGCCTTCCAGCGTGATATTGAAGTCTGGCGCGTCAATACCGACAAACACGTCAGGCGCCAGTTCGCTGAAGCGGCGGGTCAGATCCTTACGAATCTTCAGCAGACGGGGCAAGCGCTCCAGCACTTCCACCACGCCCATCACCGCCAACTCCTCCATTTCATACCAGGCTTCGCATCCCTCGGCCTGCATCAGCGGGCCGGCGACGCCGACAAAGCGCGCATCCGGATGCTTGGCCTTCAGCGCACGAATCAATCCGGCGCCAAGAATATCGCCGGAGGTCTCACCGGCGACCAGTCCGATAGTCAATGGACGCGTTGACATAAATCAGCGAATAATGCCGCGGGTGGAGCGCGCAAAGAAATCGAGGAACTGCTGAGCCACCGGCTGCTGTTGCGCCAACGCTTCAATTTCCGTCTTGGCTTCGTCCAGCGTTTTTTCGCTGCGATACAGGATCTTGTAAGCGTTACGGATCGCCTGCATTTCATCCTTATCAAAGCCACGACGTTTCAGGCCAACGGCATTCACGCCGAACGGCGTTGCATGGTTGCCCTGCGCGATAACAAAAGGCGGCACATCCTGCGCGACGCCGGAGCAGCCGCCAACCATGACGTGCGCGCCGATAATGCAGAACTGGTGAATAGCCGTCATACCGCCGATGATCGCATGATCGTCGATCTCCACATGGCCCGCCAACGTTGCATTGTTGGCAAGTATGCAGGAATTACCCACTACGCAGTCGTGAGCAACGTGCACATTAACCATCAGCAGGTTATCGTTGCCGACTTTGGTCACGTTGGTGCCCTGCGCCGTACCGCGGTGAATGGTCACGCTCTCGCGAATGCGGTTGCGATCGCCGATTTCAACGCGCGTCGGCTCACCCGCATATTTCAGATCCTGGTTCACTTCACCGATGGAGGCGAACTGATAAATCTGGTTTTCGCGGCCAATTTTGGTAATGCCATTGACCACTACGTGAGATTTAAGCACCGTGCCTTCGCCGATTTCCACCTGGGAGCCGACGTAACAGAATGGGCCAATGTGCGCTCCGGCGCCGACAACGGCACCGTCTTCAACAATTGCGCTTGGGTGGATAAAGGCGGTTTGGTCTATCACGGATTATGCCTCCCGGCTGCGGGCACACATCATGGTTGCTTCGCAGACAATTTTACCGTCGACGGTCGCCACGCCTTTAAAGCGCGTCAGGCCACGACGAGTTTTCTCGAAAGTGACTTCCATAATCATCTGGTCACCAGGCACGACCGGGCGCTTGAAGCGCGCTTCGTCGATACCGGCAAAATAGTACAGCTCGCCCGGCTCCAGCTTGCCGACGCTTTTAAACGCCAGAATACCGGTGGCCTGCGCCATGGCTTCCAGGATCAATACGCCTGGGAAAATCGGTTTGCCAGGGAAGTGGCCCTGGAAAAACGGCTCGTTAACGGAAACGTTTTTTACCGCACGCAGATATTTATGCTCTTCAAACTCAAGTACACGGTCAACCAGCAAGAATGGGTAACGATGAGGGAGCAGTTCCAAAATTTCTGCAATATCTAGAGTATGAGTGTCAGTAGTCAAAATACTCTTCCTGTCTCTAAAAACTGATGGCATCAACAACACGGCCTGCGTTGACCCCAAAAAGGAGATCATCAGGCAGGCCGCAAATTCACAACACTTTGCGCTTTTAGCCGCGAGCGGCTAACGCGTTTCGTTTTTCTACCCAGTTAGGCGGGCGGCGGTGATTATACCCATCATCCTGCATGCTGCATCTTTATTTTGCACTTCGTTTCCCTATACGTGCACGATATTGCCTGCAGTATTTCATTTTGGGACTGAATACACCGTGATGCAACGGGCAAGCTTATTGGGAATCGTCGTTTTTACCGACTTTTCGTTCGACAGCTTTCAAACGCTTGCTGATCTCATCGATATTCATCACCAACGCGGCGGTTTTACGCCAGGCTTTGTTGGGTTGTAACGGAATACCCGAAGAGTATACCCCAGGTTCGGTGATTGGTCGCATAACCATTCCCATTCCCGTGACCACCACCTGATCGGCAATCTCCATGTGACCATTGATCACACTGGCGCCGCCGATCTGGCAATAGCGGCCTATTTTCAGACTGCCAGCCATGATGACGCCACCGGCAACGGCGGTATTTTCGCCAATCACCACGTTATGCGCAATTTGGCATTGGTTGTCGATGATAACACCATTTCCGATCAGAGTGTTATCCAGCGCACCGCGGTCAATGGTGGTACAGGCGCCAATCTCGACGCGATCGCCGATGATGACCGTGCCCAGTTGGGGAATCTTCACCCAGTTGCCGCGTTCGTTGGCGTAGCCGAAACCGTCTGCGCCGATCACCGTCCCCGACTGAATCAGGCAGCGTTGACCGATTTCAACTTCATGATACACGGTGACGTTCGCCCATAAGCGCGTACCGGCGCCCAGACGAGCATTCTTGCCGATAAAACAGCCCGGGCCGATAACCACGTTATCGCCGAGCACAGCGCCTGACTCGATCACCGCATTCGCACCGACGGCCACGTTCTGTCCAAGCTGCGCCTCAGGGGAAATGACCGCGCTCGGCGCGATATCCTGAGCCGGTGCCGGCGTGGTGTCCATCAGTTGCGCCATGCGCGCGTAGGTCAGGTAGGGATTCTTTACCACCAGCGCCGCGCTGCGGCAGTGTGGCAAATCTGCTTCGGTCAGCACTACGGCGCTGGCCTGACAGGAAGACAGCTGCTGTTGATAGCGGCTGTTTGACAAAAACGTAATTTGGCCAGTTTGTGCGGAATGCATAGAAGCAATGCCGGTGATGACGAGATCGCCATCACCGTGCAATTGTGCATCCAACTGCTGCGCTAAATCAGCCAGTCGAATTGAAGGCATGTGTTATTTAACCTGTTTCAGCACGTCAGCAGTGATGTCTTTGGAAGAACCTGCGTAAGCTACGGCGTTGGCATCGATCACCACGTCATAACCTTCTTTGCTGGCAACAGTTTTCACTGCATCCTGAATACGGCTCAGGATCTTGTTACGCTCTTCCATCTGACGACGGCGATTGTCCTGCTCGAAAGACTGGGCTTTCTTGGAGAACTGCTCGCGCTGCGCCATCACGTCTTTTTCCAGCTTGCTGCGCTCGCTCGCCTTCATCGTAGAGCCGTCACGCTGCAGTTTCTGCATTTTAGTCTGCAGGCTGCGTTCCATGTTCTGGAGTTCACTTGCACGGCCTTTGAATTCGTTTTCCAGTTGTTTCGCCACGGTCTCACGTGCTGGCAACTGTTGGAAAATGCTGGAAACGTTAACGACAGCAATACTGTCAGCAGCCTGAACACTCGCTGAAGCAGCCATTGCTAAACCGAGGCCTGCGGCACACAACCACTTTTTCACTATAAACTCCTTACCATCACCGTTTGTGTCATTCGACACGTGAAATACACAATCTGCCAGACTTATCTCACGAAACAATGAGACTTTTCTCCCTCTGCCGTTTTGACAGTCTGGCTATTGCGATTCTAAGCAACGTTTTACACAGAGGTAAAACCGTTACCAGGTCTTACCAATATTAAACTGGAACTGCTCGGATTTATCGCCTTCGTAATCTTTAAGCGGGTTGGCGTAAGAGAACACCAACGGCCCCAGCGGCGACATCCACTGCAGCGCAATACCGGCAGATACGCGAATGTTGCCTGGTTTGCTGTAATCCGGAATATCGAAACCAGCGGTCTGGCTCTTCTCCCAGTTGGTATCCCACACGGTACCCGCATCGACGAACAGCGAGGTACGTACCGAGTTAGCGTATTTTTCGCTGATAAACGGCGTAGGCGTAATCAACTCCATGCTGGCGACCGCCATGGCGTTACCGCCGACTGCATCGTCAGAGCCACACAGCTTGGTGCCGTTGCTGCAGCTGTAGGAGTTGGAATTGTAGTACACCGCTTTCGGACCAATGGTATTGGACTGGAAGCCGCGTACGGAGCTGGAACCGCCGGCATAGAAGTTCTCATAGAACGGCATTTCCTTACCGCCCAGACCGTCGGCATAACCCAGACGACCGCGGCCCAACAGCACCCAGGTGCGATCGTCGTTGATCGGCACGTACTGTACGCTGTCCAACGTCACTTTGTAGTATTCGTTGTCAGAGCCAGGAATGGTGATTTTACCATTCAGGGTGGTGCGGTTACCGGAGGTCGGGAAATAACCACGGTCAAGGTTGTTGTACGTCCAGCCCAGGTTCAGCGTGAAGTCATCCGCCTTGTAGCTGGCGCGATCCATGGTGTTTGGATCCTGCCCCATCGAGTTCAGATAACGCCACATGGCGATCTGCGGCTGCATGTCGGACAGGCTGTTATGCACATAGCCCAGGCCGGCGCGCAGCGAGTTGTTCTCGTTGATTGGGAAGCCCAGCGTACCGTCAACGCCGTAGCTGCTGTTGGTATAGTCAGACAGGTCTGCGTCGTCGGCCTTAAAGTCGTTATAGAAGATACGACCGCCCAGGCTCACACCGTCAACGGTGAAGTAGGGGTTGGTGGCGGACAGTTCCGCATAGGTCTGATAGTCGTTCTTGGTGCCGCTGACGCCCACCGAGTAACCGGTGCCCAGCCAGTTGTCCTGCTGAACGCCAACCTGGAAGCTGACGCCGCTTTCCGTACCGTAACCTACGCCGAAGTTGAACGTACCGGTGTTGCGCTCTTTCACCTTGTAGGTGACGTCAACCTGATCGGCAGTGCCCGGCACACGTTGCGTCTCAACGTCCACGGTTTCGAAGTAGCCCAGACGGTTCAGACGCTCTTTGCCCTGTTCAACCTGGTCATTGCCCAGCCATGAGCCTTCCATCTGACGCATTTCACGGCGCAGTACGGAATCTTTGCTGGTGTCGTTGCCTTCGAACTTGATGCGGCGCACATAGAAGCGGTTGCCCGCGTCGATGTTGACGTGCAGCTTGACGGTTTTATCCGCGTCGTTGATTTCCGGCTGAGTCTGTACGCGTGGGTAGGCATAACCATAACGGCCCAACATCTTCTTGATGTTGTCTTCCATTTTGGTCACTTTGCTGCCGTTGTACAGTTCGCCCGGCTCAATCTTGGTCAACTGGGCGACTTCGGCCGAATGGCCGGCCAGGTTGCCGTTCACCACCACGTCAGAAAGCTTGTACTGATCGCCTTCAGTGATGTTGATGGTGATGTAGATGCCTTTCTTGTCCGGCGTCAGACTGACCTGCGTCGAATCAATGTTGAAGCGCGCGTAACCGCGATCCAGATAGAAGCTGCGCAGGGTTTCAAGATCGCCCGCCAGTTTCTGCTTCTGGTATTTACGATCGCCAACCACGTTCCACCATGGCACCTCATCACGCAGTTGGAAGCGTGAAATCAGTTCATCGTTGGTGAAGGCATGGTTGCCGACGATGTTGATCTGTTGAATTTTTGCGGAAACCCCTTCCGTGAACACCAGCTTCAGGTCAACACGGTTGCGCGGCAACGGCGTCACCACGGCTTTCACCGAGGCGCTGTACTTGCCGACGCTGTAGTAGAAGTCTTCCAGGCCTTTTTCAATACTGGAAATCGTGGTGCGGTCGAGCGCTTCGCCAACCCGGACGCCGGAGGCTTCCAGGTTTTGCTTGAGCATGTCATCCTTCACCGACTTGTTGCCGGAGAAAGTGATGCTGGCAATGGTAGGACGTTCCTTAACCTGTACGATCAACGTATTACCATCGCGCAGTACGCGCACGTCCTCGAAGTTGCCGGTGGCAAACAAGGCACGAATGGTATTACTGATGTCATCGTCAGTGACGGTATCGCCTACGCGAACCGGCATGTTGAGTAACGCCGCACCGACGGCGACCCGCTGCAGGCCTTCGAAATGAATATCTTTCACCACGAACCCGTCTGCACCGTATACGGTGGCGCTGCCAAACAGCAGCGACGCTATGAGCAACTTTTTCATCGCCATCGTTGTTATGCGTTCTTCCTAACCTATCCCCGCCCTTACAGGCGAGAAAAATCATTGAAAAGTGCAAGACCCATTAACAGTACCAGCAAAATCGAGCCTATGCGGTAGCTGTAGTCCTGTACTCGCTCGGATACCGGGCCGCCCTTCAGCTTTTCTATCGCCAGGAAGAGGAGGTGCCCACCATCTAACACCGGTAATGGGAACAGGTTGATGATCCCAAGGTTGACGCTAATCAACGCCAGGAACATCAAGTAGTACACAAACCCGACCCCGGCTGAAGCCCCGGCGCCCTGTGCTATGGAAATCGGGCCGCTCAGGTTGTTCAACTTCACATCACCGGTGATTAATTTACCCAGCATGCTGACCGTTAGGCGCATGATTTGCCAGGTCTTGTCCCCGGCCTGATACAGCGCCGAGAACGGTCCAAACTGACGAATCGTCTTGTACTCATCCGGCAGCGGCAACACTTTCGGAATAATACCGGCAAAGCCGATGTCTTTTCCTGCCGCCGTCTTGCTATCCGGGACCAGCGTTAACGACAACGGCGCGCCGTTTCTTTCAATCTCTAAAACCAGCGGCTGCCCCGGACCGTCGTGAATTCGTTTCACCAACGTTTGCCAACGCCCCAAAGGCTGACCATCGACTTTAACGATCCTGTCCCCGGCTTGCAAACCCGCTTTTTGTGCTGCCGAACCGGATTGCACCTGCGCCAATACCGATTCAACCTGCGGCCCGCGGGGAATCATCCCCAACGAAACCACCGGATCCTGCTTGTCTGGCTCAAAATTCCACTGGCGCAAATCCAGAGTTTTATTCACCACCTGCGATGAACCAAAAGGCGCAATCCCTACCTCGGTTTTATCATCGCCAATCTTGGTCACCAGCGCCAGACGAACTGCTTCCCAATCAGGCGTTTCGATACCGCCAACGGACTTTAGTTCCATTCCTGGTGAAATTTGCGCCTGAGCAGCGATAGATTGTGGTGATATTTCGCCAATAACCGGACGAAAACTAGGGACGCCGATGATAAACACCAGCCAATAGGCAACCACGGCAAACAGGAAGTTTGCGATAGGCCCGGCGCTGACGATGGCGGCGCGCTGCCAGACGGTTTTATTGTTAAAGGCCTGGTGACGCCGCTCAGGCGCCACCGTCTCCACGCGCTCATCCAGCATTTTGACATAACCGCCCAGCGGAATCAGCGCGATAACGAATTCAGTGCCGTGACGGTCAGTCCGTCGCCACAGGGCGCGTCCAAAGCCGATCGAGAAGCGTTCAACGCGGACGCCGCAGCGACGGGCCACCCAAAAGTGCCCGAACTCATGCACGGTAATCAATATACCGAGTGCAATAATAAACGCTACCAGGTTCCAGAGCACGCTGAACATCATCCCTACACTCCCCGTCACGGACGGATTAAAACACTAACAGCATCAAACAGGCAAATACCGGCACGGCAGCGGTCAGGCTGTCGATACGATCCAGTATCCCGCCATGTCCCGGAATCAGATGGCCGCTGTCCTTGATGCCAGCTTCCCGTTTGAACATGCTCTCGGTAAGGTCGCCCAGCACCGAGGCCAGCGCAGCGGTCACCGAACAGACCAGCAGGGTCGCCGGCACCACGTTCAGCGGCGCATAGCGACCAAACAGCCAGGAAATCAGCGCCGAGGTCACCAGACCGCCGATCAGGCCTTCCCAGGTTTTACCCGGCGAGACCTTCGGCGCCAGCTTGTGCTTGCCGAACAGCTTGCCGAAGACGTAGGCACCGGAATCCGCCCCCCATACCAGCAGCATCACATACAGCAGCCACCAGGCGCCGGTAAAATGGTTTTGCTCATAGCCGAACTGACGCAGCGCCAGCATGCCCCAGAAGAACGGCACGATGGTCAGGATGCCGAACACCAGCCGCAGCGGGCGCGAGTTGCGCCACAGCCCCGCAGAGCCAGGATAAAACAGCACCAGCAGCAGCGCCGCGAGCCACCATCCGAGCGACATCCACAGCGGCCCGCCCACCTGCAGCAGGTGGGCAGACTGATGATAGGCCGGTACGCTCAGCATCATCAGCGCCAGTAAAAAGCCGCAGAGTATCGCCAACCAGATACGTTGAGAACGGGAAGCAAACCCGGCCAGCTGACCCCACTCCCACGCAGCTAACATGCACACTACCAGCGTTACCAGGGCGAACCCCACCGGAGGCAGCAAAAACAGCGCTGCAATAACGATCGGTATTAAAATCAGAGCAGTTATGAGGCGATACTTCAGCAAAAGTTCCCCCTAGGACGCATTAGCGCCGATAGGTGTTGTTCCCCCGAAGCGACGCTCACGTTGTGCAAATGCATTCAGCGCACCTTCAAAGACAAGTTCATCAAAATCAGGCCAGAGTACATCAGTAAAGTAAAGTTCGGCATAAGCGATCTGCCACAGTAAGAAGTTGCTGATGCGGTGTTCACCGCCGGTGCGGATCACCAGATCCACCGGCGCCAGATCGCTCATGCAAACCTGTTCGCTCAGTAACTCTTCGCTGATTTGGTCCGGGCGCAGCAAACCTTCCTGCACTTTCTCGGCCAAAGTCTTTACTCCCTGCATGATATCCCAACGACCGCCATAGTTGGCAGCGATGTTGAGCGTCAGGCCATCGTTATTTTCTGTCAGCTGCTCGGAACGACGAATACGCTCCTGCAAACGTGCGCTGAACCGGCTGACATCACCGATCACGCGCAACCTGACGTTATGTTTGTGCAGGCTTTTCACTTCACTGTCCAGGGCGCGCACAAAAAGCTCCATCAGAGCGGAGACTTCCTGCGCCGGACGATTCCAGTTCTCACTGCTGAAGGCATAAAGCGTGAGCGCATCCAAATGATGGCTGGCAGCAAAGCTGACGGCTCGGCGCACCGATTTCACCCCTGCTTTATGACCGAAGACGCGTAACTTGCCCTGACGTTTAGCCCAACGTCCGTTACCGTCCATGATGATGGCAACGTGACGCGGCCCTGAAATGGACGGATTAGCTTCTTGTTGATTTGCGGACGACATAACTCGTACTTATTTCCTCGATAGAAACACAACAGCCTTTCCGGAACTTCAGGCCCTTGCGCGCAAAAAAAGCCGTGTGCCCGACACGGCTTTTTCGTCTGCACGTCCTGATAGCCCAGACATCGTCTGGGACGAAATAGGTATTCGAGATACCAATCAGGCCATTATTCAACGGTATAACCGCTGACAGGTGGCGCAGACTATATCACCTCAGCGAAGCCTGAACAAACAGGCCCAGAGCGGCGCGCACAATTTACGAACAAAATCAGACAATATCGCGGACTCAGGCGCACTGCGCCTTCACCACCTCAGCTGCAAGCACTCGCGCCTGGCGATCGATATCTAAGACCGCGTCAACGCAGGTCGGTTCCTGCAACGACAGCCGTTCGACAACTTTTTGGTTCACCGCCGCGATATCGGTAAAGCGAATCTGCCCCTGCAAGAAGGCGGCCACCGCCACTTCATTGGCGGCATTGAGCGCGGTAGTCGCCGCCTGCCCCGCATCAAAGGCCGCAATGGCCAGGTGCAGGCAGGGATAACGCTCACGCTCAGGCTCGGAGAAGGTCAACGCGCCAATACGGCAGAAGTCCAGCGCGGCAACGCCGGAATTCACGCGCTGCGGATAAGCCATCGCATGAGCGATTGGCGTACGCATATCCGGCGTGCCCAGCTGCGCCAGTACGCTGCCATCGGCGTAGCGCACCATCGAGTGGATGACCGACTGCGGGTGCAGAATCACTTCCATTTGTTCGGCCGAGGCGTTAAACAGCCAGCGGGCCTCAATATATTCCAGACCTTTATTCATCATGGTGGCGGAGTCCACCGAAATCTTGCGCCCCATCGACCAGTTGGGATGGGCACACGCCTGATCCGGCGTCATCGCGGCGAACTGCTCCAGCGGCGTGGTACGGAACGGGCCGCCGGAACCGGTCAACACAATGCGTGAAACACCATGGTCTTCCAGTGAAGAGTATCCCAACTGGCGCTGAATACTCTCAGGTAAACTCTGAAAAATCGCGTTATGCTCACTATCGAGCGGTAAAAGCTGCGCCTGACTCTGCCGCACCGCGTCCATAAACAGACGGCCGCAGGTCACCAGCGACTCTTTGTTCGCCAGCAGCACTTGCTTGCCGGCGCGGATCGCCGCCAGCGTCGGCAGCAACCCCGCGGCGCCAACGATGGCCGCAGTCACCTGATCGACGTCATCCAGCGCCGCCAGCTCGCAGGCGGCCTGTTCGCCCGCCAGCACCTCAGTCGCCACGCCCTGCTCTGCCAGTAGCGTACGCAGTTGGGCCGCAGCGGCTTCATCCGCCATCGCCGCATAGGCCGGACGGAATTCCAGACACTGCTGCGCCATCACCGTCGCATTACGGCCGGCAACCAGCGCCTTCACGGCGAAACGTTCAGGATTTTCCCGTACAACAGCCAGCGTGCTGGTGCCGACGGAACCGGTGGAGCCAAGAATAGTCAGTTGCTTCATGAGTTCGCTCTGAGTAACTGTCTGATAAGATCGATGGTGCTCCAGTGTGAAACCTTGCGCACCGGATGTCCACGACCTTTCAGTACGATAAAACGAGATCTGCGCTGCAAAAAATAAAGCGCCGCCTAAGCGACGCTTTGTTCAGCGCAAAGCCGATTAGAATTCCATCAGCTCTTTTTCTTTCTCCGCCAGAGCGGCGTCCACCAGCTTGATATAACCATCGGTCATTTTCTGAATGTCGTCTTGCGCACGACGTTCTTCATCTTCGCTGATTTCCTTGTCTTTCAGCAGCGCCTTGACCTTGTCGTTGGCATCGCGACGCACGTTACGCACGGCGACACGGCCCTGCTCTGCGTCTCCACGCACGATCTTGATCAGATCTTTACGGCGCTCTTCGGTCAACGCAGGCAGCGGCACGCGAATGTCGGAACCGGCGGAGGACGGGTTCAGGCCCAGGTCAGACGTCATGATGGCTTTTTCCACCGCCTGGCTCAGGGAGCGATCGAACACGTTGATTTTCAGCGTGCGGGAATCCTCCACCGTGATGCTGGCCAGTTGGCGCAGCGGCGTTGCAGCGCCGTAATATTCCACCATGATGCCGTCAAGAATGCTTGGTGACGCGCGGCCGGTGCGGATTTTGCTGATTTGGTTTTTGAATGCTTCGACGCTTTTTTCCATGCGTGCGTCAGCATCTTTTCTGATGTCATTAATCACGTTGCGAACCTTTGGAAACGGGTTACTTGGCAGGCTTATTATAGCCCGTGAATTTTACTTGCCGGGGGCAGACGCGCACGTCGCCGCCCGCCCCGCTTAATCAGTATCGAGCAGCAATTACTTGCTGATCAATGTACCTTCGTTCTCACCCATCACGACGCGGCGCAGCGCGCCCGGTTTGTTCATATTGAACACGCGGATCGGCAGGCTATGGTCGCGCGCCAGCGTAAACGCGGCCAGATCCATGACTTTCAGTTCACGTTCCAGCACGTCCTGATAGGTTAACTGTTCATACAGCGTAGCGTCCGGGTTTTTCACCGGATCGGCGGAGTATACACCATCCACTTTGGTGGCTTTCAATACCACGTCCGCTTCAATCTCTATCCCCCGCAGGCAAGCGGCGGAGTCGGTGGTGAAGAACGGATTGCCGGTACCGGCGGAGAAAATCACTACGCGGTTGTTGCGCAGCAGGCTGATCGCCTCTGCCCAGCTGTAGTTATCACATACGCCATTGAGCGGGATAGCCGACATCAGGCGGGCGTTCACATAGGCACGGTGCAGTGCATCACGCATAGCCAGGCCGTTCATCACGGTAGCCAGCATTCCCATGTGGTCGCCCACTACACGGTTCATCCCGGCTTGCGCCAGGCCCGCGCCGCGGAACAGGTTGCCACCGCCAATAACTACACCGACCTGAATGCCCAGCTCGACCAGCTCTTTCACTTCCTGAGCCATGCGATCCAAAACGCTCGCGTCGATACCAAAACCTTCTGCGCCTTGCAGGGCTTCGCCGCTCAGTTTGAGCAGGATACGCTGATATACGGGTTTTGCATTGGTTGCCATGGTTATTCTGTCCTAAGCAGCAGTAATAGTATTGGGGGTTTCGACCGATGAAATGCGCCTGCGCAGAGTATAACCCGGCAGGGCCCGCCATCGGAGTAAATCTGGCTGGATCCGGATAAAGATATATCCTAAATAATTCAGGTTGCAGGAAAAAGGCACCCTACCCGCGGCCTGAAATACGGCGGATATAAAATGGAACCGCCAGACGGCGGCTCCATTAACAGTCATTAAGACTGCTTGCTCATTGCTGCTACTTCAGCAGCAAAGTCAGCTTCAACTTTCTCGATGCCTTCGCCCACTTCGAAGCGGATGAAGTTAACAACGTCAGCGTTGTGCTCTTTCAGCACCTGACCAACGGATTTGCTTGGCTCGATAACGAAAGGCTGACCGGTCAGAGAAACTTCGCCGGTGAATTTCTTCATGCGGCCTTCAACCATTTTCTCTGCGATTTCCTTCGGCTTGCCGGACTGCATAGCGATGTCCAGCTGAACCTGATACTCTT
The DNA here is from genome assembly GCF_009817885.1 of Serratia rhizosphaerae. Classification (NCBI taxonomy): domain Bacteria; kingdom Pseudomonadati; phylum Pseudomonadota; class Gammaproteobacteria; order Enterobacterales; family Yersiniaceae; genus Serratia; species Serratia rhizosphaerae. The sequence goes on along the minus strand of NZ_CP041764.1, from coordinate 3,344,295 downwards.
TTTCCACCACTTCGGCAGAAACGTCTTCAGGCTTCACGAACTCAGGCTTGCTGGCCGCAACGTGCATTGCGATCTGCTTAACCAGTTCTTCGTCAGCACCTTTAGCGGAAACCAGAACGCCGATACGTGCGCCGTGCAGGTAGCTGCCCAGCACGTCGCCTTCCAGTACGGCAACGCGACGGATATTGATGTTTTCACCAATTTTCGCCACCAGAGCAACGCGCTCTTCTTCGAACTGTGCTTTCAGGACTTCGATGTCAGTTACTTTACCGGCAACGGCCGCGTCCAGCACTTTGTCAGCGAATGCCTGGAAACCAGCGTCTTTAGCCACGAAGTCAGTCTGGCAGTTAACTTCCAGAATCACGCCGTAGTTGCCTTCGATTTTGGTTTTGATCACGCCGTCAGCAGCTACGTTGCCTGCTTTCTTCGCCGCTTTGATCGCACCGGACTTACGCATGTTTTCGATTGCCAGCTCGATGTCGCCGTTGGATTCAACCAGCGCCTTTTTGCAATCCATCATGCCAGCGCCAGTACGCTCGCGCAGTTCTTTTACCAGGGCAGCGGTAATATCAGCCATTTTTTAATTCCTCGGTTATCTCACTCGGAGATTTACCCGATATCTTTCGCGCCGTCGCGCCGGGCAACAACGCGGAACCTATCGGACAGGGTTCTCATTCAGATAAGCAAAGGGGGCCTTTAAGGCCCCCCTAACCAACATATGTCAATACCTGGTTAATAAGGGCTCGAGTTCGAGCTTGCCTTATTATTCAGCTTCTACCAAGCCTTCTTCCGCCTGAACGGCCAGATCTTGAGAGCGACCTTCGCGTACTGCGGCAGCAACGGCGGTCAGGTACAGGTTTACTGCACGGATTGCGTCGTCGTTACCAGGGATGATGAAGTCAACGCCGTCTGGATCGGAGTTGGTATCAACGATAGAGAATACCGGGATACCCAGGTTGTTGGCTTCTTTGATCGCGATGTGTTCGTGATCGGCATCGATAACGAACAGAGCGTCTGGCAGACCGCCCATATCCTTGATACCGCCCAGAGAGTTTTCCAACTTCTGCAGTTCACGGGTACGCATCAGCGCTTCTTTTTTGGTCAGCTTGTCGAAGGTGCCGTCTTGAGACTGGGTTTCCAGATCTTTCAAACGTTTGATGGACTGACGAACGGTTTTCCAGTTAGTCAGCATACCGCCCAACCAACGATGGTTCACGAAGAACTGGTCGCAGTTGTTGGCAGATTCTTTTACCGCTTCGCTTGCTGCGCGCTTGGTACCAACAAACAGGATCTTGCCTTTACGGGCGGAGATCTTGCTCAGCTCAGCCAGAGCGTCGTTGAACATTGGTACGGTTTTTTCCAGGTTGATGATGTGAACCTTGTTACGAGCGCCGAAGATGAATGGCTTCATTTTCGGGTTCCAGTAACGGGTCTGGTGACCGAAGTGTACACCGGCCTGGAGCATGTCGCGCATGGAAACAGTTGCCATGATTAAACCTCTATAGATTAAATTGGGGTTATGCCTCCACGTATCCCATAACGCCGACCCCAGAGCGAGATTCTCACCTGAGGCACCCCGGCGCATGTGCCGATACGTGTGTGTTATTTACACAATTGAGTGCAGTTAAGTAGTTTCAGCCTCACCGGCCGCCATCTTTTGGACGGAAGTCGCGGATCGCCGGCGCGCTTTATACCATAAACCCGCCGCCGACTCCAACTTTTGTTGCAGTATAACCCCAGAACGCCGTCCGCGCGCGCAAATCAAATTTGGCAGCCCTCCGGCGGGCTGATACCATAGCAGACTGCTTCTATATTCTTAATTGTCGGCAAGCTCGACACCTTCGGACGAATTTCATGGCAATCTCAATTAAAAACGCTGATGACATCCAAAAAATGCGCGTAGCCGGCCGCCTGGCCGCCGAAGTGCTGGAAATCATCGAGCCTTACGTCAAACCCGGCGTCACCACCGGTGAACTGGACCGTATCTGTCACGAATACATCACGGAAAAGCAGCAGGCGATCTCCGCCTGCCTGGGCTACCACGGCTTCCCGAAATCCGTCTGCATCTCGGTGAACGAAGTGGTGTGCCACGGCATCCCGAGCGATGACAAGGTGCTGAAAGACGGCGATATCGTCAATATCGACGTCACCGTCATCAAAGACGGCTGGCACGGCGATACTTCCAAGATGTTCCTGGTAGGCAAGCCGACAATTCTGGGCGAGCGCCTGTGCCGCATTACTCAGGAAAGCCTGTACCTGGCTCTGAAGATGGTCAAACCGGGCATCCGCCTACGCACGCTGGGCAAAGCCATTCAGCAGTTTGTAGAGGCCGAGAAGTTCTCCGTGGTGCGTGAATACTGCGGACACGGCATCGGCGAAGTGTTTCACGAAGAGCCGCAGGTGCTGCATTACGACGCCGACGACGGCGGCGTGGTGCTGCAGGCGGGCATGGCCTTCACCATCGAGCCGATGGTCAACGCCGGCGACTACCGCATCCGCACCATGAAAGACGGCTGGACGGTAAAAACCAAAGATCGCAGCTTGTCGGCACAGTATGAGCATACTATTGTGGTGACTGAAAACGGCTGCGAGATAATGACGTTGCGCAAGGATGACACCATCCCCAACATCATTACGCATGACGTGTAAGCGCGGCGGCAACGCCGTACGCTAAACGCATAACACAGGCCGGCTTTTGCCGGCCTTTTTTATTTTTATAGGCCATCCCATGTCTGAAGATTTTCGTGCATCCGCACCGCCGGTCGTCGCGCAACTGACGCCGCCCGCCTCGCCCCATACCTATGGCGATGATGAGCTGGACTGCGGCACGCTGAAACAGCGACTGGAACAGTTTCAGCACTGGCTGGCGACATCCTTTGACGCCGGCGCCAGCGCCGAAAGCCTGGTGGCGGCGCGCAGTGAGTTCGTCGACCGCCTGCTGCGCCGTCTGTGGCGTTTTTACGGCTTTGAACAGGTTGCCGAAACCGCGCTGGTCGCGGTGGGCGGCTACGGCCGCGACGAGCTGCATCCGCTGTCGGACATCGACGTGCTGGTGCTCAGCCAGCAGCGGTTGAGCGAGCCGCAGGCGGCGCGCGTCGGCGAGTTCATCACGCTGCTGTGGGACCTGAAGCTGGAGGTCGGCCACAGCGTGCGTACGCTGGAAGAGTGCCTGCTGGAAGGGCTGGCCGATCTGACCGTAGCCACCAACCTGATCGAGTCGCGGATGATCTGCGGCGACGTGGCGCTGTTCCTGCAGATGCAAAAACACATTTTCAGCGACGGCTTCTGGCCCTCCCCCGATTTTTTCCACGCCAAGATTGAGGAGCAGCAGGAGCGCCACCAGCGCTACCACGGCACCAGCTACAACCTGGAGCCGGACATCAAAAGCAGCCCCGGCGGCCTGCGCGATATCCATACCCTGTTATGGGTGGCACGGCGCCACTTCGGTGCCACCTCGCTGGATGAAATGGTCGGTTTCGGCTTTCTGACACAGGCGGAACGCAACGAGCTGAACGAATGTCAGAGCCTGCTGTGGCGTATCCGCTTCGCGCTGCATCTGGAGCTGTCGCGTTATGATAACCGGCTGCTGTTCGATCGCCAGCTCAGCGTAGCGCAGCGGCTGCGCTACCAAGGCGAAGGCAATGAGCCGGTCGAGCGCATGATGAAAGACTTCTACCGCGTGACGCGCCGCGTCAGCGAACTGAACAACATGCTGCTGCAGCTGTTTGATGAAGCGATTCTGGCGCTGGACGCCACGGAAAAACCGCGCCCGCTGAACGATGATTTCCAGCTGCGCGGCGATCTGATCGATCTGCGCGACGAGACGCTGTTTGAACGCCAGCCGGAAGCCATCATGCGCATGTTCTATCTGATGGTGCGTAACCGCGATATCCGCGGCATCTACTCCACCACCGTGCGCCAGCTGCGCCATGCGCGCCGTCATCTGAAACAGCCGCTGTGCACCATTCCCGAAGCCCGCGAGCTGTTTATGGCAATTTTGCGCCATCCGGGCGCGGTGGCGCGCGCTCTGCTGCCGATGCACCGCCACAGCGTGCTGTGGGCCTATATGCCGCAGTGGGGAAAAATCGTCGGCCAGATGCAGTTCGACCTGTTCCACGCCTACACCGTAGATGAACACACGATTCGCGTGCTGCAAAAGCTGGAAAGCTTCGCCGATGAGGAAACCCGGCCGCGCCACCCGCTGTGCGTCGAGCTGTATCCGCGTCTGCCCCACCCGGAGCTGCTGCTGATCGCCGCGCTGTTTCACGATATCGCCAAAGGACGCGGCGGCGATCACTCTATTCTGGGGGCGGAAGACGTGGTGGAGTTCGCCGCGCTGCACGGCCTCAACTCGCGGGAAACTCAGCTGGTCGCCTGGCTGGTGCGCTGTCACCTGTTGATGTCGGTCACCGCCCAGCGGCGCGACATTCAGGATCCGACGGTGATCCAGCAGTTCAGCGCTGAAGTTCAGAGCGAAACACGGCTGCGCTACCTGGTCTGCCTGACGGTGGCGGATATCTGCGCCACCAACGAAACGCTGTGGAACAGCTGGAAACAGAGCCTGTTGCGCGAACTCTATTTCGCCACGGAAAAGCAGCTGCGCCGCGGCATGCAAAACAGCCCGGACCTGCGCGAACGCGTACGCCACCACCGCCTGCAGGCGCTGGCGCTGCTGCGCATGGACAATATCGACGAAGAGGCGCTGCACCGCATCTGGAGCCGCTGCCGCGCCGACTATTTCCTGCGTCATTCACCCAATCAGCTGGCCTGGCACGCACGCCACCTGTTGGCCCACGACTCCACCAAACCGCTGGTGCTGGTCAGCCGGCAGGCGACGCGCGGCGGCACCGAAATCTTTATCTGGAGCCCGGATCGTCCCTACCTGTTCGCCGCCGTCGCCGGAGAGATGGACCGCCGCAACCTGAGCGTACACGACGCGCAAATTTTCACCAACCGCGACGGAATGGCGATGGATACCTTTATCGTTCTGGAACCGGACGGCAGCCCGCTGGCGCAGGATCGCCACAACGCCATTCGTCAGGCACTGCTGCAGGCAATCACCCAACGCGACTATCAGCCGCCGCGGGTGCGCCGGCCATCGTCCAAACTGCGCCACTTCAGCGTGCCGACGGAGGCCAGCTTTCTACCGACCCACACCGACCGGCGCAGTTACCTTGAGCTGACCGCGCTGGATCAGCCCGGCCTGCTGGCGCGCGTCGGTGAAGTGTTTGCCGATATGGGACTTTCCCTGCACGGCGCGCGCATTTCCACTATCGGCGAGCGGGTTGAGGATTTATTTATTCTGGCCGACGGCGATCGGCGCGCTTTAAACGCCCAAACGCGCAGAAAGTTGGAACAACGGTTGACAGAGGCCCTCAATCCAAACGATAAAATGTGATATACCCTTCATCTTTCAAGCGGCAGCGTTGTTGGCTGCCCTTACTCACCCCAGTCACTTACCGACGTAAGCGCCGGGGAACTCGTGCGGTTGCCGCCTCGCCGCCACTCGAAATCTTTTGGGTAAACCAGTAACCTTTAGCTAAACATTATCAGGACGAGAACAGAATGCAGCAATTACAGAACGTTATCGAGAGCGCCTTTGAACGTCGTGCGGACATTACCCCGACGAGCGTAGACACCGTAACGCGCGAAGCGGTAAACCAGGCCATCGCCCTGCTGGACAGCGGCGCCCTGCGCGTCGCCGAAAAGATTGACGGCCAGTGGGTAACCCATCAGTGGCTGAAAAAAGCCGTGCTGCTCTCTTTCCGCATCAACGACAACAAGGTGATGGACGGGGCTGAAACCCGCTATTACGACAAAGTACCGATGAAATTCGCCGACTACGACGAAGCGCGCTTCCTGAAAGAAGGTTTCCGCGTCGTACCGCCGGCCACCGTGCGCCAGGGCGCGTTTATCGCACGCAACACCGTGCTGATGCCATCCTACGTCAATATCGGCGCCTACGTTGACGAAGGCACCATGGTCGATACCTGGGCCACCGTCGGTTCCTGCGCGCAGATCGGTAAAAATGTTCACCTGTCCGGCGGCGTCGGTATCGGCGGCGTACTGGAGCCGCTGCAGGCCAACCCGACCATAATCGAAGACAACTGCTTTATCGGCGCACGTTCCGAAGTGGTTGAAGGGGTGATCGTGGAAGAAGGCTCGGTGATCTCCATGGGCGTTTACCTCGGCCAGAGCACCCGTATTTACGACCGTGAAACCGGCGAAATCCACTACGGCCGCGTCCCAGCGGGTTCCGTCGTGGTATCCGGCAACCTGCCGTCCAAAGATGGTTCCTACAGCCTGTACTGTGCGGTGATCGTCAAAAAAGTGGACGCCAAGACGCGCGGAAAAGTCGGCATTAATGAGTTATTGCGCACCATCGACTAAGCTGAATAGCGGGTGATTCACCCGCTATTTTTTTATCTTAAGCAGCGCGGGCATCCTCACTAACGTGGAATAACACTTATTACTAGGGGCGACGTATGTACGATAATTTGAAAAGCTTGGGCATTAATCAACCGGAAGATATCGATCGTTATAGCCTGCGGCAAGAGGCCAATAACGACATCCTCAAGATCTATTTCCGCAAGGATAAAGGCGAATTCTTCGCCAAAAGCGTGAAATTCAAATATCCGCGCCAGCGTAAAACCGTGGTGGCCGACAACGCCGGTCAGGGTTATAAAGAGATCCACGAGATAAACCCCAACCTGCGCTATGTGATCGATGAGCTGGATCAGCTGTGTCAGCGCGATCAGGCGGAAGTCGATTTGAAACGCAAGATCCTCGAAGACCTGCGCCATCTGGAAGGCGTGGTGTCGCACAAGATTGCCGAGATTGAAGCCGATCTGGAAAAGCTGACCCGCGGCAAATAATCATCAGGGCGCGGTCACCGCGCCCTTCAGGGTTTACTTCAGCAATACCGCCCATTTTTCTACCCACGGGCAGGAAACCACTTCGGGTTCAGGCTGTTCCATGGCATCAATTTCCAGCAGCTCCCCTACGCGCGTCGCCCCCTGCTCCTGCAGCAATGCATCAAACGCCCGGCCGGCGCCGCAGAAATTGTCATAGCTGCTGTCGCCCAGCGCAATCACTCCGTAGCGCAGCTCCGGCTGATAACCGACCCGATCGCGAATCGCCACGAACAGCGGCGCGATGCTGTCCGGCAAATCCCCCTGCCCGGTGGTCGAGGTCACCACCAGCGCATAATGCTGATGATAGGCCTGCCACTCTTCCAGCGTCCCCTCTTCGAACAGTTTGACCTCGTGCCCCTGCTCGATAAGGATGGTTTCCGCTTCTTCCGCCACCAACAACGCATTACCGTATACCGTGCCGACGAAAATACCGACCTGAGCCATGCTTACAACTCCCTTAATGCTCTGAAAAAATTCTCAGCTAGCTTGACCGTAAGCCGCCGGAAACTCAACCCTGACAAGCTCAGGGAGAACATCCAGCCAGCCAAACTGTGACATCACCCCCTGCCAGGCCCGATCCCAACGGGCGGAAATCTGCAGCGGCTGCCCGCTTACCGGGTGATTCAGCCGCAGGTGGCTGGCATGCAGCATCAGGCGCGGGCAAGAAAAGTGCTGCGCCATGCCGCGGTTTTGCCGCAAATCGCCATGTTTGCTGTCGCCGATAATAGGGTGACGCAGATGTGTCATATGGCGCCGCAGCTGATGCTTGCGGCCGGTTTCCGGCTGCAGCTCCATCAGGCTGTAGCGCGCGCTGTCATAGCGCCCGATCGCTACCGGCATTTCCACCTGCGCCAGCGGGCGATAATGGGTAAGCGCCGGCTGCGGCGCTTTATCCGCGTCGGAAAACTTATCGGCAATCTTATCCCGATCCTGCGTCAGCGGGTAATCGAGCGTCGCAGCTTCATTGACAAAGCCGCGCACCACCGCATGGTAGGTTTTCTGTACCTGATGCTGTTCAAACTGCTGCGACAACAGATGGGCGACCTCGCTGGACAACGCCATCAGCAGCACGCCGGACGTCGGCCGGTCAAGCCGGTGAACGGTAAAAACGTGCTGGCCGATCTGATCGCGCACCGTCTGCATCACAAACACGCTTTCATGGCGGTCCAGCCAGCTGCGGTGCACCAGCCAGCCCGCAGGCTTGTTCACCGCCACCAGGTGCTCATCCTGATAAAGAATTTCCAGCATTACTGCGGCTCTTGGTTCAGTAAATCGTCCAGGCGCTGCAGCACGATCAACAGCGGCAAACAGCCCGGCTCTTTGTCTTTCAGCGCCTCTTCAAAATAGGGCGTGATGGCAAAGCGCGTCGGCAGCGGCGCATTGCCGTCCAGCAGGGCGTACATGCGCGGCAGCATCACCCACTGCAGCCACTCTTCCGCCTGCATGCTGTCGATACAAAACGGTTCAGTGCTGTTAAACGCCTCAGGCGCCGGCGGCGTAGCCTGCCACAGCGTCAGATCGCGCATGGATTGTTCGATAGCCTGCAAGTAAAGGCGAACCTGATTATGTATATTCATCTGCATTTCCGATCGTTCGAAGCGATAAAACTCAGCGCACGGGCTGAAAGGCGGCAGAGCATAGCATTTAACCGGTTATAGCCCAAATTCCGTCGACAAGACAGATTTTGCTCTGGTGGCCGTACTACGCACGCGGCACAATATCCATTAAGTAAACCAATAAATAAGATAATACACATGACCGCAACTTCAGCAGTAAAACAACACGCAACGCCCGGCAAAGCCATGCTGGCCTCGGTGACCGGCTACGCCATGGATGGCTTCGATCTGCTTATTTTGGGCTTTATGCTGCCGGTTATCGCCGCCGAACTGCACCTCACCTCTGCCGAATCCGGCTCGCTGGTCACCTGGACGCTGATCGGCGCGGTATTGGGCGGCATAATTTTCGGCCACCTCAGCGACCGCTTCGGCCGTATCCGCATCCTTACCGTCACTATTTTGATGTTTTCACTGTTTACCGGCCTGTGCGCACTGGCGGTCGGCTATTGGGATTTACTGGCTTATCGCACGCTGGCGGGTATCGGGCTGGGCGGCGAGTTCGGCATCGGCATGGCGCTGATCGCCGAAGCCTGGCCGGCGGAAAAGCGCAACCGCGCCTCCGCCTACGTGGGCATGGGCTGGCAGCTTGGCGTGCTGGCCGCGGCGTTTCTGACGCCGCTGCTGCTGACGCATATCGGCTGGCGCGGCATGTTCCTGGTCGGCCTGGTGCCGGCCCTGGCCTCCTTCCTGATCCGCCGCACGCTGGGAGAACCGGAAGAGTTCGAGCGGCAAAAAAGCGCGGCGCCGGCTTTGTCCTTCCGCCAACGTCTCGGTCTGCTATTTAAGGATCGCGCGACCGGCCGCGCCAGCATCGGCATCTTTATTCTCTGTTCAGTGCAAAATTTTGGTTACTACGGGCTGATGATCTGGATGCCGACCTATCTGGCGACCAACTTTGGCTTTTCTCTGACCAAATCCGGCATCTGGACGGCGGTAACGGTGATCGGCATGACCTTGGGCATTTGGCTGTTCGGCATGTTGGCCGACCGCTTTGCACGCTGGAAGATTTTCATCGCTTATCAGCTGGGAGCGGTGGTGATGGTAGTGTGCTACGCACAGCTCAGCGACCCGACCTGGATGCTGCTGGCCGGCGCGGTGATGGGACTGTTCGTCAATGGCATGATTGGCGGCTACGGCGCACTGATTTCAGACACCTACCCGACGCAGGCGCGGGCCACGGCGCAAAATATTCTGTTTAATCTGGGACGCGGCGTTGGCGGGCTGGGGCCGCTGGTCATTGGCGCACTGGTGACGCAGGTATCCTTCACCGCGGCCATCAGCCTGTTGGCCGCTATTTATCTGCTGGACATCTACGCCACGCTGTTCCTGCTGCCGAAAAAACAGGGCCAGGGGGATACGCTGGGAGCAATCGGCTAAACGCGCAAGGCGGGCAAAAAGTTGGGGGCACTGTATGAACAGTGCCCCCGGTTCGTTTTATAGCTTTCCCGCTACACGGAATGCTCCCTGCTCAATCCCTGAAAACTTTTCCTGCGGCCATCCTGACCCAACGTCCATGCCTTATCCTTTAACTAGCATCATCCTGACGCGGTCCTCGGTCTCCCTGACCCACCAGCCATCCCGTACCGGCTCTCAATCTCCGTCCTGGAGGTGTCCCTGATTTCTTTCCTGAAATATCCTGAGCATCGCCCTGACGCCATCCCGCCACCCTTCACTGGGTGCATCCGCTTCTTCATCCAGAAGTCTGCATCATCCCGATGCTTCCAGCTCCAGCCGCCTTCCATCCGGCAGATATAAGATCGCTTAATTCCTTTCTCGCCACAAGGGATTGTGAGACAAAAGTACAAAAAGGCGTTACACGATAGTTTTTACCGATTCGTTAACCAACTGATACATCTGGTAATAAATCAATTTTTGCCGTTAGGCGTCCATAAATTAAAAGCGATCTCGCACAAGGCTTGTGCGAGATCTCTCACAAATATTTTGGGTTTTAGCTCAATCACCAGCTAACGGGCGCAGCGTATCGAGGAAACTGCCCAGCGTAGCCGCCAGCAGCGAACGCCGGTCGCTGCCAAACTGCTCCAGCACCACATTGCCGCTGATATTGCACAACGACACCATCTCCATTTCCGACTCTGTGGTCGCCAGGAACAGCGTCGGCGCCAGCTTCAGACGTTTCTGCGTCACCAGATGACCGATCAGGTTTTCCTGCAGGCGGATAAAATCATCCGCGCTCCACACCTGCAGCAGGCTGAGCCGATGCTCGCCGAACTGCGCGCCCATATCGCCGGCGTATTGCTGCGTATAAAAGGCGTGAATATCAGGCTGCAGACGCAGCTCCAGCGCGTTTTCCACCTTTTCCAGCGTTGCCGCAGGCGTAAACGGCTGCGGCAGCCACAACACCTCTTCATCGCGATTTTCCACCACGCACGGTGAAGGCACGCCGTACAATTCGCGGCTGGCCGGCGCATGGCCACGCTGCTGCTGCCAGAGCGCCACATAGCGCTGGGTAAATTCACGCAAGGCGTGAGTCACATCATGGTCCATATTTTCTCTCGCATACGGTAAACTGACGGCCATTGTACCCATAACCTTGCATACTTGCTTGCAGCGACGCCGGCGTTAAGCACGTTGCCGCGTCTGCAATGCCATTTTTCAGCACTAACCGGAGTAAGGTGACAGCAGATGTCCTCCTATCAAAATCATCAGGCATTATCAGGGCTGACGCTCGGTAAACCCACCGCTTACCACGACCAGTACGACGCCACGCTGCTGCAGCCGGTGCCGCGCAGCATGAACCGCGAGCCGCTGGGCCTTTACCCCGATAGCCTGCCGTTCCACGGCGCGGATATCTGGACGCTGTACGAGCTCTCCTGGCTCAACGCTAAAGGTCTGCCGCAGGTGGCGGTGGGAGAAATCAGCCTCGATGCCTTCAGTCTGAACTTGATCGAATCGAAAAGCTTCAAACTCTACCTGAACAGCTTCAACCAGACCCGTTTTGAGAACTGGGAAGCGGTGCGCTGCACGCTGTTGCGCGATCTGGCGGCCTGCGCGCAGGGAGAGGTGGAAGTGAAACTGTTCCGCCTGGATGAAATTGAAGGGCGCCCTATTGCGCAACTGCAGGGTGAATGTCTCGACCAGCAGGACATCAGCATCGATGACTATCAGTTCAGCGCCGACTATCTGCAGGATGCGGCGGCGGGCAGCCCTGAGGTAGAGGAAACGCTGGTCAGCCATCTGCTGAAGTCCAACTGCCTGATCACCAACCAGCCTGACTGGGGATCGGTGCAGATCGCCTATCGCGGCGCGCAGATTAACCGTGAAGCGTTGCTGCGCTATTTAGTCTCTTTCCGCCATCATAATGAGTTTCACGAACAGTGCGTGGAGCGCATCTTCAACGATATCATGCGTTTTTGTCAGCCTGAACGCCTCTCGGTCTATGCGCGCTATACCCGCCGCGGCGGCCTGGATATCAACCCGTGGCGCAGCAACGCCGCTTTTGCGCCGACGCACGGCCGCCTGGCGCGCCAATAAATGCGAGGCGTTGCTCAACAACTGAGCTAATAGCAGGTTTGCATTGGTAAAAATCAGGGGACGGCGGTAAGGTTAATTCTCGGCGCCCTCACGCATAGCGGGTGCCGCAGAGCAGATAGGCGTTATTAACCGCAGCGTGCACAAGCGGGATCGTCATAATGACAGGCGGTCCTGCCGATGGATTGCCACCGCCCCGCCATGGGTGCAAAGGAGTTACCTTGATTACACATATCAGCCCGCTTGGCTCAATGGATTTGCTGTCGCAGCTGGAAGTAGACATGCTGAAGCGTACCGCCAGCAGCGACCTGTATCGTTTATTCCGCAACTGTTCACTGGCGGTGCTGAACTCCGGCAGCCAGACCGACAACAGTAAACAGCTGCTGTCACGCTATGAAACGTTTGATATCAATGTACTGCGCCGTGAGCGCGGCGTAAAACTCGAGCTGGTCAACCCGCCGGAAGACGCCTTTGTCGACGGGCGCATTATCCGTTCCCTGCAGGCCAACCTGTTCGCGGTGCTGCGCGATATTCTGTTCGTGCACGGGCAAATCGCCAGCGCCGGGCGCTTCCAGCACCTGAATCTGGAAAACTCCGTCCATATCACCAACCTGGTGTTCTCGATTCTGCGAAATGCGCGCACGCTGCATCTGGATGAAGATCCCAATATGGTGGTGTGCTGGGGCGGCCACTCGATCAATCAGAACGAATACCTGTACGCGCGTAAAGTCGGCAGCGAGCTGGGCCTGCGCGAACTGAACATCTGTACCGGCTGCGGTCCGGGCGCCATGGAGGCGCCAATGAAAGGCGCAGCGGTCGGCCATGCTCAGCAGCGCTATCGCAACAGCCGGTTTATCGGCATGACCGAGCCATCCATCATCGCCGCCGAGCCGCCTAACCCATTGGTCAACGAACTGGTGATCATGCCGGATATCGAAAAGCGTCTGGAAGCCTTCGTGCGCATCGCCCACGGCATCATTATTTTCCCGGGCGGCGTGGGCACGGCGGAAGAGCTGCTGTACCTGCTGGGCATCCTGATGAATCCGGAAAACAGCGAGCAGGTGCTGCCGCTGATCCTCACCGGGCCGAAAGAGAGCGCCGACTACTTCCGGGTGCTGGATGAGTTCATCATGAATACCCTCGGCGACGCGGCGCGCCGCCATTACACCATTATCATCGACGACCCGGCCGAAGTGGCGCGCCAGATGAAGAAGGCGATGCCGCTGGTGAAAGAAAACCGCCGCAATACCGGTGACGCCTACAGCTTCAACTGGTCGATGCGCATCGCTCCTGACCTGCAGCTGCCGTTTGAGCCGACCCATGAGAATATGGCCAACCTCAACCTGTCGCCGCAGCAGCCGCCGGAAGAACTGGCCGCCGCTCTGCGCCGCGCGTTCTCCGGCATCGTCGCCGGCAACGTGAAAGAGAACGGCATCCACGCCATTGAGCAGTTCGGCCCGTACAAACTGCATGGCGACCCGCAAATGATGAAGCAGATGGATCAGCTGCTGCAGGGCTTCGTCGCCCAGCACCGCATGAAGCTGCCGGGCAGCGCCTACGTGCCCTGCTATGAAATCATTACCTGACCAACCGTGGGGCGGCACCCAGCCGCCCTGCCTTTTTGCTAGCTAAACCACTATGGCCATACATCTACTGATCGTCGACGCCCTGAACCTGATTCGCCGCATCCACGCCGTACAAGGTTCTCCGTGCGTCGATGCCTGCCGTCATGCGCTGGCGCAGCTGATACAGCACAGCAAGCCAACCCATGCGGTCGCGGTCTTTGACGAGGACGACCGGGGCGACAGCTGGCGTCACCAGTTGCTGCCGGACTACAAAGCCGGCCGTTCGCCCATGCCGGACACTCTGCAGCAGGAAATGCAGCAGCTGCGCGAGGCGTTTGCCGGTCTCGGCGTCGCCTGCTGGCACTCCCCCGGCAACGAAGCGGACGACCTGGCTGCAACGCTGGCCGCCAAGGTATCCGGCGGTGGCCACCCGGTCACCATCGTGTCGACCGATAAGGGCTACTGCCAGCTGCTGGCGCCCCAGGTGCAGATCCGCGATTACTTTCAAAAACGCTGGCTGGATCTGCCTTTCGTGCAGAAAGAGTTCGGCGTGGCGCCGCAGCAGCTGCCGGATTACTGGGGGCTGGCCGGTATCAGCAGCAGTAAAATCCCTGGGGTTGCCGGCGTCGGGCCGAAGACCGCCGTGCAGCTTCTGCAGCAGGCGGCGGATCTGGATACGCTGTATCAACAGTTGGATACGGTGCCGGAGAAGTGGCGCAAAAAACTGGAACAGCACCGCGAGATGGCCTACGTCAGCAAACAGATCGCCACGCTGCGTACCGATCTGACGCTGGACGGCAACCTGCAACAGCTGCGGCTGCCGATAAATTAAGGGCGCTGCACGCAGCGCCCTGTCATATCAGTCCCGTTCGTCGCGGCGGCCCGGCACGGCGGACCACATGCGGCGTACGTGCACCGTCACCTCTTCACGGTCATGATACAGCTGCTTGGCATGCACATCCGCGCTGATGCCTGCCGCACCCAACGCCTCCCGGATGCTCTGCAGATTCTGCGAGACCTCTTCGTAACGCTTCTTCATCGGCAGCTTCAGGTTGAAGATCGCCTCACGGCACCAGCCTTTGACCAGCCACTGAATCATCAGGCTGGTGACCTTAGCCGGCTTCTCCACCATATCGCACACCAGCCAGTAGATTTTGCTGCTGTTCGGCTCAAATTTAAAACCGTCGGCGCGATGATGGGTAACCTGACCGGTATCCATCAGGCTTGGCGCCATCGGGCCGTTATCCACCGCATGCACCATCATGCTGCGCTTCACCAACTGATAGGTCCAGCCGCCGGGGCAGGCCCCAAGATCCACGGCGTGCATGCCGCTGCCCAGACGTTCGTCCCACTCATCGGCGGGAATAAACACGTGGAACGCTTCTTCCAGCTTCAACGTTGAACGGCTTGGCGCATCGGCCGGGAATTTCAGCCGCGGGATGCCCATATAAAACGGCGAGTTATTGTTGCTGTATGAATAGCCGACATAGCAGCATCCCGGCGCGATAAAGAATACGTGCACCACCGGCCGCGTCGGGTTTTCACGCGCCATCAGCACCTTCTGCTCACGCATCGCGGCGCGCAGCGGCACCGTCAGCTTGCGGCAGAACTTCATCAGCTCTTTGCTTTCGTTGGTGTCCGCCACTTCTACCCGCAGCTCGCCGCCGCGATCGACCACGCCGATCAGCATACCGACAATCGGCGAAACGCGGTCTTCCGGCGGCAGATCGCGCAGCAGCTCACCGACGACAATCAGCTGGCGGGCAAAAATCAGCTCGCGGAAGGGAATTTCTTTCGCCAGCCGGTCGGCATCGTCCGGCTGATAGCACTCAAACAGCACATAGCCGCTGTTTTCTTTTACCCGGGCAAAGCCGAAAATCTCCAACTGAGAGGCTTTATCCGTAATTTCCGCCGCGCACTCTTTTTCAAAGCCGGGGCGGCAGTACAATGCAACTTTATTCATGGCGCTCGGCCTTTTTCCTCAGACGCAAAGCGCCAATCAACATCAATGCCCAACCGATCAGGAAACACACGCCGCCTACCGGCGTGATATAGACCCAGACCTTCAGGTGCGACAGCGCCAAACAATACAGGCTGCCGCTAAACAACACGGTGCCGAGCGCCAGCAGCGCTCCGCTCCAGTAAAACCACAGGCTGACGCGGCGTTGCATCGCTACCGCCAGTGCCAGCACCGCCAGGGTATGCACCCCTTGATAATCCAGCCCGGTGCGGATCCACGCCATTTCATTGGCGCCCAGCGTACCGCTCAGCACGTGCGCGCCAAATGCCCCCAAAGCAACAAATACAAAACCGCTGATCGCGGCAAAAATCAGCATCGAACGACTGCTCATCGTTATTTACCTTTAGTCGATAACCGACCGCCTGAGGCCGCCGGTTTATTGTTCATAGCGGAAACGATATTTTTCCTGCTCGCTGGCAGCACGCGCCAGTATCCATTGGCGAAAGGCGGCTATTTTACCCAGTTCTGCCTGGCTGTCATGACATACCAGATAAAAAGCGTTTTTGCTGACCAAAACATCATTAAACGGACATACCAACCTGCCCGCTTCAATTTCCGTCTGCGCAATCACGTTGTTCACCAGCGCAATGCCCTGACCATGCACCGCCGCCTGTACCACCATCGCGCTGTGGCTGAAAATCGGCCCTTGCTGCACATTAATATGCTGTAAACCCAGTTGCCGGGTATAGGCCAACCAGTCGCGGCGTGAAGTATCGTGCAGCAGCGTGTGATTAGCCAGATCGTCCGGCGATTTTAAGGCGCGCTCGCCGGTCAGCAGGCTGGGAGAACATACCGGCAGCAGATATTCGGCATACAATCGCTCCGCACGCAGCCCCGGCCAATTGCCGCGGCCATAAAAAATGGCGACGTCAACGTCGTCGGCCAGTTTATCCTCTTCCCGGTCAACGGCTTGTATACGAACATCAATTCCCGGATAAGCTGAGTTAAAGCCAGACAGGCGCGGCACCAGCCACTGAATAGCGAAACTCGGCGGCAAACTGACCGTCAATGCGCCCTTGGCGCTGCGCGCCTGCAGCTTACGCGTTGCTTCATTAATGGAGGAGAATATCTCTTTGATATCCAGATAATAACTCTGCCCTTCTTCGGTCAGCAGCAGGGAACGGTTGCGCCGGCGGAACAGTTTAAGGCCGAGGAAATCCTCCAGAGACTTGATCTGGTGGCTCACCGCAGCCTGAGTGACAAAAAGCTCTTCGGCCGCTTTAGTGAAACTGAGATGGCGGGCTGCCGCATCAAACACCCGCAACGCATTAAGGGGCGGTAAACGTTTAGACATTAATTAGCTACTTTTGTGTAACAAAATTACAACACCATCAACCCTAAAAGCGGGTTGCGTTGACAGACGCGCGCTGGCTCGCTTTTTCCGCGTCCATTTCATTAGTTTTTTTTATCCGATGCATTATAAATTGTCCGTTGAGCAGACGCCAGCAAATACCTATAGTGGCGGCACTTCCCGGGCCGGAACGAAAAGGGATTGGGTGTCGAGGACGCCGATGAACTTTTGGCTTGTGGTTGTGATGTTGTGTTTGCAAATTGTCCGGCGATTCCGGACATGGTAGCTAAGCTACTGTTTTTTTCACTTCCTGTACATTTACCCTGTCTGTCCATAGTGATTTATGCAGCACCGCAAACATTGCGGTGCTTTTTTTTACCTGACGCTTACTGGTCGCTTTCCGCCAGCTCTTTCACGTCGGCACGGTTAATTTGCTGTTCGACGCCGTTCGCATCTTTATAGCTGATCATCCCGGTATCTTCATCAACCTGCGGTTTACCGTCGGCAACAATGGTTCGTCCATCATTGGTGTGCATCACATAGTTACTGGAACAAGCTGCCAACGTGAACGTCAGCATCAGAGCAGAGATAACTGCGGCCGTTTTCTTCATCTTGGACTCCTTGTAGATAAAAATGCTGTAAAAGACCTTTAGATACATAAAGGCAAGGTTGCGCACCCGTAGAAACAGCATAACAAACTCACACCGGAATGCCAGACAACCGCTGCAATGGACTTGTCAGTCACGGCAAAATAGGACAGGATCGACAGGTGTTCCGACCAATGATAATCCACTATGTCGTCGTTTAATTCCTCACTTTTCCGCCGCCAGTTTCCCGCGCTGGCGCAGCCCGGCGTTTATCTGGACAGCGCCGCCACCGCGCTGAAGCCGCAGGCGGTGATCGCCGCCACGCAGCAGTTTTACAGCAGCGAGGCGGCCACCGTGCACCGCAGCCAGCATAAGGCCGCTCAGGATCTGACCGTACGTTTTGAACAGACGCGCCATCAGGCGGCGGCATTGATTAACGCCGCCGGCGCCGAAGAAATTGTCTGGACGCGCGGCACCACCGAGGCGATTAATCTGGTGGCGCAAAGCTATGCGCGCCCCCGCCTGCAGCCCGGCGATGAAATTATCGTCAGCGAGGCGGAGCATCATGCCAACCTGATCCCCTGGCTGATGGTCGCAGAGCAGACCGGTGCCCGCGTAACAAAACTGCCGCTGGGGGCCGACCGGCTGCCCGACCTGGCGCTGCTGCCGACGCTGCTCAGCGATAAAACCCGGCTGCTGGCGCTGGGACAGATGTCCAACGTTACCGGCGGCTGTCCGGATCTGGCGCAGGCGATCGCGCTGGCGCACGGCGTCGGTGCCAAAGTCATGATCGACGGAGCCCAGGGCATCGTGCACTGTCCGGCGGACGTACGGCGGTTAAACATCGACTTTTACGCCTTTTCCGGCCATAAGCTGTATGGCCCGACCGGTATCGGCGTGCTGTACGGCAAAAGTGAACTGCTGGCGCAGATGGTGCCGTGGCAAGGCGGCGGCAAAATGCTGACTCAGGCCTCGTTTGACGGCTTTACCGCGCAAAAACCGCCCTACTGCTTTGAGGCCGGCACGCCGAATATCGCCGGAGTACTGGGGCTGGGCGCAGCGCTGAGCTGGCTGGAGGAACAAAATCTGCCGGCGGCGGAAGCCTACGCACGGCAATTAACCGACGACGCCGAGCATCGACTGGCGCAACTGGCAGGCTTTCGCAGCTTCCGTTGCTCCGGCTCCAGCCTGCTGGCGTTCGATATTACCGGTATTCATCACAGCGATATCGTCACGCTGCTGGCGGAGCAAGGCATCGCGCTGCGCGCCGGGCAGCACTGCGCGCAGCCGCTGATGGCGGCGCTGGGCGTCAGCGGCACCCTGCGCGCCTCTTTCGCCCCTTATAATACGCCGGAAGACGTCGACAGGCTGGTCGACGCCATGGTGAATGCCGTCGATCTGCTGGCAGATTGATACACTGTAATTTCGGAGACGCTATGCTAGCCCCTCACCCCTTCGGCCACGACATTACCGCTGCGGCCCTGACAGAAAAATTCGGCGCGCTGAAACAGTGGGAAGACCGCTATCGCCAACTGGTGATGCTGGCAAAACAGCTGCCCACGCTGCCGGAAGCGCTGCGCAACGCGGATATAGAGCTGAGCGGCTGTGAAAACCGCGTCTGGTTAGGCCATCAGCTGTTGGATGACAATCGGCTGCATTTTTACGGCGACAGCGAAGGCCGCATCGTGCGCGGCCTGCTGGCGGTGTTATTAACCACCGTGGAAGGAAAGACGCCGCAGCAACTGCTGGCCGCCGATCCTCTGGCGCTGTTCGACAGCCTGGGATTGCGCGCCCAGCTCAGCGCCACCCGCGCCAGCGGTCTGGAAGCGCTGGCCGCAGCGGTAAAGGATATCGCCGCGCGCTATGCCTGACGAGCCGCTTTAGCCATCATCTTCTTCAGCGCATGTGAAACCGCAACAAAGCCGAAGGTTGCGGTGACCATGGTCGCCGCGCCGAAACCGGCGCTGCAGTCCATGCGCTTTGGCCCTTCCGCCGTACTGCGCGATGCACACACTGAGCCGTCCGGCTGCGGGTATACCAGCGCTTCGCTGGAAAAGACACAGTCGATCCCCAGTTTACCCTTGCTGTTTTTCACCACGTTGAAGTCGTGTTTGAGCCGCTCGCGCAGTTTGGCCGCCAGCGGATCCTGAATGGTCTTCGCCAGATCCGCCACTTCAATACGCGTAGGATCGATCTGTCCGCCGGCGCCGCCGGTGGTGACGACCGGGATTTTAAAGCGGCGGCAATAGGCCAGCAGCGCCGCCTTCGGCCGCACGCTGTCGATGGCGTCAATCACATAGCTAAAACCGTTGTCCAACAGTTCCGCCACGTTATCCGGCGTAATAAAGTCGTCGATGCAGGTCACCCGGCACTCCGGATTAATCGCCAGAATGCGTTCGGCCATCACTTCCGTCTTCGACTGACCGACGTGGCCGCGCAGCGCGTGGATCTGGCGGTTGGTATTAGTGACGCAGACATCATCCATATCAATCAGGGTAATAGCGCCGATGCCGGTACGCGCCAGCGCCTCCGCCGCCCACGAGCCCACGCCGCCAATGCCGATCACGCACACGTGCGCCTGGGCGAACAGCGCCAACGCCTGCTGGCCATACAAACGCGCCGTACCGCCAAAACGTTGCAGATAGGCTTCTGAATAGGGAGTGCTCATAACGCTTTAATTACCTTAATTATGCAAATGATAAGGGCCGGAAAATCCGGCCCTTGCGGGTGAGCGACGACGGGCGTTAACGATTAACGCGTCGCCAGCAAGCCCCCGCTCTGACTGACCTTGGGCCGATAGGCGCTGAACAGCGGCGCGCCGCTGTTGCCGCCTTTCAGCACCCATACCCGACCATAGTGGTTGTAAAAACCGGCCGCATGACCGGCGTCCGGCCCGATACCCTGATAGATATCAAAGTGCTGGCCTTTAATCGCGCCGCCAACGTCCAGCGCCACCATCAGGCGCATCTCATATTTTCCCGTGAATTTACCCTTGTTGTCCAGCAGCGGCACTTCCGCCAGCAGCGTGGTGCCGGCAGGAATCAGCGAGCGGTCGGACGCCACCGACGCCTTGGCGATCAGCGGCACCGCGCTGGCGCCTTTCACCGGCGCGAAAGATTCCGGGCGGAAGAAGACAAAGGACGGGTTCTGCTCCAGCAGCTCGCGTACTTCCGCTTCGCTGTGGCTGTCAGCCCACTTGCGGATCGCCTGCATCGACATATCCGCCTTGGCCACCTCACCCCGGTCGATCAATACCCGGCCGATACTGCGGTAAGCATGGCCGTTTTTGCCGCCGTAGCCAAAGAACACCAGTGGCTGGCCGTTACCAAAATCGACATAGCCGCTGCCCTGCACTTCCATCATAAAGTTGTCCATCAGCGAGTTGCTGTAGGCGATGATGTAGCGGTCATCCAGCGCGCCGTTATAAATGCCCGCACGGCTCGGCAGACGCCCGCGTTTCGGCGGCATGCGGTACAGCGGGTAGCGGAATTCGCCCTGCGGCGTGTAGCGCGCCTGCACCACCGGCGTATAGTAGCCGGTAAACTGTACGTTGCCGTAGTTGTCCGCCCCTTCCATCTGATAGGCGCTGAGGCCGAACTGGCTAAGCTGGCGGGTGTCCGCACCGGAGGCCATCCAGCTCTTTA
This sequence comes from Serratia rhizosphaerae, assembly GCF_009817885.1. Classification (NCBI taxonomy): domain Bacteria; kingdom Pseudomonadati; phylum Pseudomonadota; class Gammaproteobacteria; order Enterobacterales; family Yersiniaceae; genus Serratia; species Serratia rhizosphaerae. The sequence continues at coordinate 3,323,169 of NZ_CP041764.1, read as the reverse complement.
CCGCCTGGTAGGTACTGCTGTTACGGTTAAACAAAGAAGGAGATGCGTATTGGATCTCCAGCAGTTGGTTGGCGTAATCATTACCGTTCATCGGTACGCCGCGGGTGTTTGGCTGATTAACCAGCGCCAGCGGCTGCTCCAACTGCCCATCTTTATATTGCTGACCGCGGTCGGTCGGCTTTGACGAACAGCCCGCCAAGATTGCTATCACTAACCCGCCCAGCAGGTATTTGCCCCAACGTCCTTTCATCGCGCGCTCTCTTAAAAAACAGGTATGGTTTTTACCCAAGACATTTCGAGGTGCAGACGGCAGGCCAGGCCCCGTCGCACATCTGCAGCTTGAAAAATAAAGGGGATACCGGCGAAAGATAACAAACCCCTTCAGATAAAGGAATCGCTGCCAATAAAAAATCTCACACCGCGCAGGATGATGAAAAAGAAAGCAATGTGCGGGCGAAATAAGCCAAAAAACGGCTTTAGACCAATTATCTGCAAAAAGGGGTTGCAACATAAACCATGGAGAGTATAGTGCGCATCCATCGGACGCGGGGTGGAGCAGCCTGGTAGCTCGTCGGGCTCATAACCCGAAGGTCGTCGGTTCAAATCCGGCCCCCGCAACCAACCGATGCTGTACCAGCGGCATCTTATAACGGGTTGGGTTCGAGAAAAATGCGTTAAACGGACGCGGGGTGGAGCAGCCTGGTAGCTCGTCGGGCTCATAACCCGAAGGTCGTCGGTTCAAATCCGGCCCCCGCAACCAACCGATGCTGTACCAGCGGCATCTTATAACGGGTTGGGTTCGAGAAAAATGCGTTAAACGGACGCGGGGTGGAGCAGCCTGGTAGCTCGTCGGGCTCATAACCCGAAGGTCGTCGGTTCAAATCCGGCCCCCGCAACCAAACGATAAAGAACGCACAAGCATCAAGACGGACGCGGGGTGGAGCAGCCTGGTAGCTCGTCGGGCTCATAACCCGAAGGTCGTCGGTTCAAATCCGGCCCCCGCAACCATTATTGATGATGACAATAGACACCCTTATGGGTGTTTTTTTGTATCTGAAATCCGCCAACATCATCACGCCGGGCCGCAGCCCAGCGCCATCTTTCTCTTTAACGCCTCGCTCCGCCGTTGGAGAAATAAGCCTTGATACCCGCCAGTATGGATTCCGCGATCTGCTGCTGAAAACGGCTGGTACGCAGTTTACGCTCTTCTTCCACGTTGCTGATAAACGCCGTCTCCACCAGAATGGAAGGAATGTCCGGCGCCTTCAACACCGCAAAACCGGCCTGATCGACACGATTCTTGTGCAACCGGTTGATACTGCCCATCCGATGCAGCACTTCCTTGCCAAATTTCAGGCTGTCGTTGATGGTCGCCGTCTGCACCAGATCGAACATGGTGTGATCCAGATAGCGGTCACCGCTTTTGCTGACGCCGCCAATCTGATCCGATTCGTTCTGCGTCTGCGCCAGATAGCGCGCCGCGGCGCTGGTTGCCCCTTTAGTCGACAGCGCAAACACCGATGAGCCACGCGCCGCACGGTTGGTAAAGGCATCCGCGTGGATGGAGACAAACAGATCGGCGCGCTGCTTGCGCGCTTTTGCCACCCGCACCTTCAGCGGAATGAAAACATCTTCGTTACGCGTCATAAAGACTTTCATATTCGGTTCGCGTTTGATCATCGTTCTCAGCCGACGGGCAATCTGCAGCACGATGTCTTTCTCGCGCGTTTTGTACTTGCCGATCGCACCGGGATCCTCACCGCCGTGCCCCGGGTCGAGCATAATGACAATCGGCCGGTCACGCCCCGCCTTACCGGTTTGCGGCGCTTTGGCCGGTGCCGGCAGCGTCCGTTCCAGATCGCCCTTATTGTAATCTTCCAGCAACGCCAACAGCGGATCATAGTCATCATCACCGGGCGCCGGCTTGCTGGGATACATATCCAGCACCAGACGGTTGCGGTATTCAGCAATCGGCGCCAGGGTGAACATATGCGGGCGGACGTCCTGCTTCAGCTCCAGCACCAGACGCACGGTGTCTTTATCGAACTGGCCGACGCGCGCCTGCTTCAGGTTAGGGTCGCTGTTTTGCACCTGGGAGGCGATGCCTTTCAGCACGCTGTTAAGCTGCACGCCCTCAATATCCACCACGATCCGATCGGGATTGGTCAGCGCAAACTGCTTGTACTTCAGCGCCACGTTGGACTCAAGCGTCACGCGCGTGTAGGTGGATGAAGGCCAGACACGCACCGCGATAACATGCGACGACGCGGCAAAACCGACACGGCTCACGCTCAGCAACCAGGTTGCGGTAACCCCCTGCAACAGACGACGGCGACCCAGATTGTGATTATCGTTTGACATGCGGCTCCAACCAATAGCAGTAGACTAAAAAAACAGCAAAATAGAGACAATGCCGAAAACTTTAACGAATCCATTCGGCGCTGTCATCAGAAAATCTTTTGATGGGTTTTCAATTTATTAACGATTTAACAGTGTTAGCAGGGAAAACAACGCAAATTCCTCCTTGCCATTAGCGGCAGAAAAGAATAAAAATACAAAAATACCGTATAAATATTCACATGAGGTTTGCCGTGAAGGAACGTAGTACAGAGCTGGTTCAAGGATTCCGTCACTCAGTTCCCTATATCAACGCCCACCGCGGCAAGACATTCGTCGTGATGCTCGGTGGCGAGGCGATTGAGCATGAAAACTTCACTAATATCGTTAACGATATCGGGTTGCTGCACAGCCTGGGCATCCGCCTGGTGGTGGTCTACGGCGCACGACCGCAGATTGATGCCAACCTGGCGCAGCATCATCTCGAACCGCTTTATCACAAACATACCCGTGTGACCGATGCGCCGACGCTGGAGCTGGTCAAGCAGGCTGCCGGCCTGCTGCAGTTGGATATCACCGCCCGGCTGTCGATGAGCCTGAACAATACCCCGCTGCAGGGCGCGCATATCAACGTAGTCAGCGGTAACTTTATTATCGCCCAGCCGCTGGGTATCGATGACGGGGTGGATTACCACCACAGCGGGCGTATCCGTCGTATTGATGAAGAGGCTATTCACCGTCAGCTCGACAGCGGCGCCATCGTACTGATCGGCCCGGTGGCGGTTTCCGTCACCGGTGAAAGCTTCAACCTGACCTCAGAAGAAGTAGCGACCCAGTTGGCCAGCAAGCTGAAAGCGGAAAAGATGATCGGCTTTTGTTCTTCACAGGGGGTAACCGACACCGAGGGCGAGATTATCTCCGAACTGTTCCCTAACGATGCGCAGAAACGTCTGGATGCGCTGGAGGAGAACGGCGACTACCACTCCGGCACCGTCCGCTTCCTGCGCGGTGCGGTAAAAGCCTGCCGCAGCGGCGTGCGGCGCTGTCACCTGATCAGCTACCAGGAAGACGGCGCGCTGGTGCAAGAGCTGTTCTCCCGTGACGGTATCGGTACGCAGATCGTGATGGAAAGCGCCGAACAGGTGCGGCGAGCAACCATCAACGACATCGGCGGCATTCTCGAACTGATTCGCCCGCTGGAACAACAGGGCATTCTGGTGCGTCGCTCACGCGAGCAGTTGGAGATGGAGATCGATAAGTTCACCATTATTGAGCGGGATAACCTGACTATCGCCTGTGCGGCCCTCTACCCCTTCCCGGAAGAGAAGATTGGCGAGATGGCCTGCGTGGCGGTGCATCCGGACTACCGCAGTTCATCACGCGGCGAAATGCTGCTGCAGCGGGTGGAAAGCCAGGCGCGGCAGATGGGACTGCAAAAACTGTTCGTGCTTACCACCCGCAGTATTCACTGGTTCCAGGAGCGGGGCTTCACGCCGGCGGAGGTTGACGTACTGCCGATGCAGAAACAGGCGCTGTACAACTATCAGCGCCGCTCAAAAATCCTGCTGGCCGATCTGTAAGTTATGCAGGGGCGTATTAACGCCCCTGTTCATCGTCTGCCATCATCAGACGTTCCGCCAGCCCGCTACGGCGCTGCGTCGGCGTACGCACGGCGCTCATCAATACCTTATCAACAGCATACAGCGACAGCCTCTGACGCGCGCGGGTAATCGCGGTGTACACCAGCTCCCGCGTCAGCACCGGCAGATAATGGTTGGGCAACACCAGCACCGTATGATCGAATTCCGACCCCTGCGACTTATGCACCGTCATCGCATAGGCGGTTTCATGCGCCGGTAAGCGGCTTGGCTGCACCGACTTGATGCTACCGTCCGGCAGTTGGAAGTGAACACGCAATTCCCCTGCCTCATCCGGCAAGGCAATGCCGATATCGCCGTTAAACAGCCCCAGTGCGCTGTCGTTGCGGCCAATCATCACCGGACGCCCCCGATACCAGCGTCCCGCGGCGCCGGGCGTACGCCGTATCAGCCCGACGCGCTGCAGAGCGCTTTCAATCCGTTCATTCAACCCGCTGACGCCGAACGGACCTTCCCGCAGAGCGCACAACACCTGAAAACGCCCAAACGCATCCAGCACCTGTTGCGCATCGACGCCGGCGGCCACCTGCGTCAGGTAATCGCGATAGCCCGCCACACAGGCATCCAGCAGCGCCTGATAGTCCGCCGTTTCCGCCAGTGGATAACCGGCTACGTCGCTAAAACGGCCGCCGAGCGCCGCACGAGCGCCCCTGACATCGCCGGCGTTAACCGCAAACGCCAGCTGCCCAATGCCCGAATTGGCGTCAAAGCGGTAGCTTTTACGCAGCAGGCACAGGCTATCGCGCACCGCCGCAGCCGCCTGCACCGGTTGCCCCAGCAGCGTACAGCCGGTCAGTTGGCTAAGCTGCGCCGCTCGCGCCTCGCTGTAGCCCTGCTCGGCAAAGCGGCAAATATCTCCCAGCACCGCGCCCGCCTCCACCGAGGCCAGCTGATCGCGGTCGCCGAGGAAGATCACTCTGGCATGTTCAGGCAGAGCGGCTATCAGGCGCGCCATCATCGGCAAGTCCACCATTGAGGCCTCATCCACCACCAGCACGTCCAGATGCAGCGGGTTGCCGCGATGATAGCGCATGCGCTGGCTGTTCGGCTGCGCGCCCAGCAGGCGGTGCAGCGTTGCGGCCTCAGAGGGGAACAGGCTCAGCTGCTGCGCCGTCAGTCCCAGCCGGCGGCTGGCGCTGCCGAGCGATTCGGTCAACCGCGCCGCCGCTTTCCCGGTCGGCGCAGCAAGCTGAATGCGCAGCCGTTCCCCCTCAGCCAACTGCACCAGCGCCGCCAGCAGCTTTGCCACGGTGGTGGTTTTACCGGTGCCCGGCCCGCCGGAAATCACCGCAATCCGCCGCGTGGCGGCAACGGCGGCGGCGATTTTCTGCCAGTCCGGCGTGGCTTCCGCTTCGCCAAACAGGCGATCCAGAATCGGACGCAGCCGCTGCGGCTCAATATCCTGCGGCATATCGTCACTGCCGATAAAGGCCGCCACCTCGCCTTCGCTTTGCCACATACGCTGCAGATAGAGCCGCTGCTGCTGCAGCACCAACGGTGTCGGCAGGCTACCATCGCTGACCGCAGCAGACGACTGCAGCAAACGCCGCCATTCGTCAACGTCCGGCTGACCGGCAGCCTGCCAGACCGCCTGCGCCAGCTCGGGCTGACGCGCGCCGAACAGCGTCTCCGGCAACAGTTGATCCAGTTGCAGACAGACGTGGCCGGCGCCGGCTTCCGCGCTGAGGCAGGCTGCCGCCAACAGCATATCCGGCCGTTCCGGCTCGGCGACCACCTGGGCGAACTGTACGTCTAGCGGTCGCAGCACGCCAAGCGTGACCGCCTGTTGGAGTAGCTGCATCATGCTTCAGATTCCCCCAGGGTATCGTCGCCGCTGAACAGCCGGTCCATACCCTCCACCAAATCGGCTTCGGGCCGGCAGGCAAAAATGCCGTTGCCGGGATGCTGGCCATCGACGCCGCGCAAAAACAGATAAATCACGCCGCCAAAGTGGCGCTGGTAGTCATAGTCCATCAGGCGGTGACGCAGATAGCGATGCAGCGCCAGGGTATACAGCTGGTACTGCAGATCGTAACGGTGTTCCGCCATCGCCTGCGCCATCGCCGGCTGCGTATAGGCGCTGCTGTCTTCCCCCAGCCAGTTGGACTTATAGTCGAGCAGGTAATATTTTCCCCGCCAGCAGAAAATCAGATCGATAAAGCCTTTCAGCATCCCTTGCACCCGTTGGAAATCCAACGCCGGACAGCGTGCCGACAGTGGATCATACTGCTTCACCAGCGCATCCAACTGCGATGCCTGCAGCAGCTGGCCGATCGGCAGATAAAACTGCAGCTCAGCCTGTTTAGCCTGCGGCGTCAGCTGCGCCAGCGTGACGCCGCTGTCATTCAGTACGGTCTGCAGCAGCGTCTCCATCCACGTCTGCAGCACCGGCTGCCAACACGCATCATAGCCGTTCAACTGCAGCTGCTCCGCCAGCCAGTCGGGATCCAGCGGCTGGGTAAAATCCAGCGTTTCAAACAGACTGTGCAAAAAGGTGCCTGGCGCAGCGCCGCGTGGAAAGGTGTGCGGGGTCAGTGACGGCTCACTTTCAGCCGTCTGCTCACCCGCAGCATCGACATCCAGACGAGGCAGCAGATCCTGCATCAAGCCGGCGCCGTGTTGCTGCAGGCCGGTATAGCTGGTCACCCGCCAAAAATCCTGCATCTGTCGGCTGACCTGTCTGGCCGCCAGCTGCTCTGCTTTCATACTTTGCGGCTGCCAGGGCTGCTCATCAAGCGCCTCAAGCAGCGAAAGCGCAATGCTTTCATCGGCCAACTGCTGAAGACAGCCCTGCAAATAGGCGGCATCCCCCGCCTGACCGCCCTGCACCAGATACCCCAGCGCACTGCGATGCAAATCCGTCTCTCCCTGCTTTTTGCGCGTTCCCTGAATAAGCGGTGCAATACCGATGCTGCAGTGGTACACCGAACGCGTCAGCGCAACATACAGCAGGCGCAAATCCTCCGCCAACCGCTCTTCTTCCGCCCAGGCGATGCTTTCTTCATCGGCATTCAAATCCAGCAGGGCTTTGAAACTGTGCCGATCGTGATACAGCACCTGCTGCTGCTGGCGATAATTGCCGACAAACGGCAGCCAGACCAGCGGATACTCCAGCCCCTTGGACTTGTGAATCGTCATTACCTGCACCAGGTGGCGGTCGCTTTCCAGACGCAGCTGCTGGTTGTCCGACTGGCTGTTCGGCTGGGCAATCTGCTGCGCCAGCCAGCGTACCAGCGCATGCTCGCTGTCGAGCTGCGCCGACGCTTCCTGCAGCAGTTCCCCCAGGTGCATCACATCGGTCAGACGCCGCTCGCCGCCGGAGCTGGCCAGCAGGTTCTCTGCCAGATGCCGCTGCGTCATCACCTCGCGCAGCATCGGCAATACGCCGCGCCGCAGCCACAGCGTACGGTATTGATCAAACTCTTCAACCAGCGCGTCCCACGCCCGCTCGTTATGATTCAGCGCATCCAGCGTCGGCGCATCCAGCCCCAGCAGGCCGGTCGCCATCGCGCTGCGTAAGGTCCGCTCCTGCTCCGGCGCCAGTACCGCCTGCAGCAGCCACAGCAAATCTTTGGCTTCCGGCGTATCAAACACGCTGTCGCGATTCGACAGGTATACCGAAGGAATCGCCAACAGGCTGAGCGCATCGCGCACCAGCGCCGCTTCCGCCCGGCTGCGTACCAGAATGGTGATATCCGACGCCTGTACCGGCCGGCGCTTGTCGCCATCTGTCAACCAGGCTTCTCCGCGCTGCCCTGCAGTCAGCCAGTCGCGAATTTGCGTCGCGCACAGGCGCGCCATCTGCTGTTGGTAGTCGCTTACTCCGACGCCATCGCCCGGCTGCAGCCAGAAGTGCATGGCGGCCTGAGGCTGATTATGCAGTTCAAACGCCAGTTTCTGGTTCTTATCCGCCGCCGCCACGTCAATAAACGGGATCTCGCCGAACAGAAACGGTTTTTCCAGCCGGGAGAACAACCGGTTGACACTGCCGACCATCGTCGGGGAAGAGCGCCAGTTGGTTTCCAGCGTATAGTGGGCGCTCACCTCAGAGCGGGCGCGCATATAGGTGAAAATGTCCGCGCCGCGGAACGCGTAAATCGCCTGTTTGGGATCGCCAATCAACAGCAGTCCGCACGCCGCCTGCCCCACATATAACTTGTGGAAAATGCGGTACTGCTGCGGATCGGTATCCTGAAATTCATCAATCATCGCCACCGGATAACGCTGACGTATCGCCTGCGCCAGATGCTCGCCGCCAGCGCTCTGCAGCGCGCCGTCCAACCGGCTCAGCAGGTCGTCAAACCCCAATTCGGCACGCTGACGCTTTTCCTGCTGAATCGAGGTGCGGATCTCACTCAGCGCACGCGCCATCAGCAGGTCGCGCAGCGTCAGCGGTTCGGCAAACAGACCATCAACGGCGTCAAACAGGGCATGACGCGGCGCCTCGCCCTTCTTGGTTTTTTCCAGCAGCGTCGACTGGCGGAATTTTTCCAGTTCCTTCGGCAGTTGATAATCCTGCGTTTCCTGCCCGGCCCACTCGCCGACCTTATGTAGCCAATTGGGCAAGTGCTTGCTGCTGTAGCTGCGTTTATCCACGCCGGAACTGCTGATAAGGTCATGCAGATCGGCCGCCACCGCGATCCATTGCGCTTTGATGGCTTCAATACGCGCCACGATCTTCTGGTGGCGCGCCAGCAGCGTTTCATCCTCCTGCGGCGGTTGGCGCAGCGTTGGCGCCTCCCCGTGCAGATAGGCGGACAGGTCGCTCAGCAAAGCTTCCGGCCCGCTCCACTCCTGGCTGACCGCGCGCGCAACGTCCAGCGGCAGCGGGTAGCAATGGCGGCGCCAAAAGTCAGCGCAGGCCTGCCGGCGCAGAGGCAGCTCATCCTGCACCAGCGTCTGCTCAAATAAAATGCCGGACTCAAAGGCGTTCTGGGTCAGCATACGTTGACAGAAGCCATGGATGGTATAGATCGCCGCCTCATCCATTTGCCGCTCCGCGGCCAACAGCTGCGCCGCCGCATCCGCCAGGTCGTCAATCTCCGCCATTAACGCAGCGAACAGCGGGTTGTTGCAGTGCTCACGCCCGCGGATACAGGCGATGCGCAGCCCGTGAATATTGCTGCGAATACGGCCGCGCAGCTCTTCGGTGGCGGCCTCGGTAAAGGTCACCACTAAAATTTCCTCTACCGTCAGCGGGCGGGAAAACGCCGCCTGCTTACCCAACCCCAACAGCAGGCGCAGATACAACGCGCCGATGGTGAAGGTCTTGCCGGTCCCCGCCGAGGCTTCAATCAGCCGTTCACCGCAGAGCGGCAGCGTTAACGGATCGAGCGTTTGCGGAGCCAGCGTCGTCATGGTTTAACCACCTGGCGCGGCATGGTTTGCTGTAGTGCGGATGCGTTCGGATAAGCGCTCCAGCCCTGCGGCGCCGCATAATCGGCTTTGTCCTGGCTGCTGCCGCTGACCTGAGACAGCACCGCCAACCCCTGCGGCTGTATCACCGCCTGGTGGAAGAAGTCCGCCAGTTTAGCCGGCGTCAGTTGCTGTATCTGCGCGATCAGCTTCTGCCGCGTATCAAAGGCGAAGTTGCCACGCTCGAAGTCGTTGCTAAAGCGCCCCGCTTCCTCACTCAGCGTTTGTGGCCGCTGCTTCAGTTCATTAATCAGCGCCTGCTGATACTGGGCAAAGTCCGCGGCGCTCATCTCGCGCAGCCGTTTTTCCGCCTTCGGATAAAAATCCTGATAGCGCTGGTAGAGATAGTTCGGCTGCTTACTGTTGCTCTGCAGCAGGAAGCCTACGCCCCACTGCCGCCCGACCGACATCGGGAAAGCAAAGACCGCATACCCCAGCTGTTCCTGAGTGCGCAACTGGCTATAGAACCAGGGCTGAATAATCTGCCCCAGCAACGAGCTGTGCGCCATGCCGCTGATTTCATCATAGCCGGTTGGGATATAGACCGCCGCCAGCGCCGAATCGGTGCTGCTGCCGGTGCGCTGCAGATTCGCCAGCTGTTTTTTAGCGACCTGGACATTTTCCCCGTGCCACCATGTTATGCCGCGGCAGGCAAGGCTTTGCTTCAGTGCGGACGCCAGTTGATCAACCTGCGGTTTACTCATATTGCCCACCACCAGCATTTCCGGCGTGGCATTTTTCAGCAGGCCGTCACGGTAGGCAAGCACGTCTTGCAACGTCAGGGTTTTCAGCACTTTCCGCCGTTCGCTGCGCTCTGAGTAGGGCACACGCGACACCATCTGAATCGGCTGGAGCGCCAGTTCGAAGGCTTTGCCCTTCTCAGCGGCATCCAGCTGTTGCAGGTACCAGGACTTCGCCTGCTCCAGCTGCGCCTGCGTCGGCGTAAACCCGGCGTAGCCTTCGATCAACGACGTCAGCAGCTGCGGTAAACGCTGGGTAAAGCCGTTGGCATTAAACAGCAGGCCATTGCTCGGCGAGGTACTGAAGCTCAGACCGCCGACCGAAGCCTGATAGCTCAGTTGATCCAGCGCGATGCCGGCCAGATAATCCGTCAGCGAGAACAACACCTGATTGCGCGCCGAATTCATGGTCTCGGCGTTACGGAAGGCAACGGTCACGTCGGCCTTCGGCTCATCGGCAAAATAGCGGCTCGGCATATACAGCACGCGCAGCCCCGGCTGATTCACCACCACTTCCGGCTGAGTAAAGCGGTGTGACGGCGTTGTGAGGGTAAAGTCATCCGGAATATACGGGTTCAGCGTCGGCAGCGACAAAGAGATCGCCTGTCCCAGGCGCTGCCACTGTTCGAAACGCTGCGGGGTGATTTTATTCACCTGATACGGCGCATCGACAAAGTATGCCGTTTTGTTATGCGGCTCGTTCGGGCTGATAAACCAGACGCGGGCGTTTTGCGGCGTCATTTCATCCAGACGCTGCGCAATAGCCTCCGGATCGTAACGGTCCGCCAGATAAGGCGCATCCAGCGTATGCTCGACCGGCACGCGCAGCATGGTATCCACCAGCCATTCGATATAGTCCATGTTGCGGGTGATCGACGGGTAGCGGAAATCCAGATTCAACACGTGCGCAATCTCATCAAAATAGCTTTTTTTGACGCCCTGCTGGCGCAGCATTTTCAGATAGTTGAAGATAGCGGCCACTACCTGGTCGCGTTTCGCCAGCCCCTTGTCCGTCAACGAGACGCTGATGACAAACACCCCGCCGTTGCGATCTACCACCGGATCGGCGCCTGCGTTAATGGCATCGGCCAGCCCCTGCTGCTGCAGCCAGTCAGACAGCGTATTTTTACTGCGGTTGCCGATCAGATAGCTGATATAGGTATCGGTCTTACTGCGGAAAGCCGCGCTGTTGTTATCAATACGGAACTCGACTTTCAGCTGTTTGCGCGGCTGTGCCGGAACGTAATTGATAATGACGCCCTGTTGCGCCTTGGTTACCGCCGGCACGGTAATCGGCGGCACACTGGCCTGATGGTCCGGCACCCGGCCAAAAGTTTTCGCCGCCAGCGCTGCCAGCTGCGGCAGCGGCTGACTGCTGTAGAGCACGCCGACCATCAGATTGGCGGAGTAATAGCGTTGATAGAACGTCGTCAGTTCCGCATGCAGCTTGCTGCCGGGCTTGTCCTTCAGCGTATCAAGGTTGCCGCCGGAAAAGCGCGCGCTCGGGTGCGCCGGATTCAACGTTTCCGCTCCCACCTGCGCCATACGCATGCCGTCACGCGAGCGCGCCATGGTCAGCTCGGCGTTGACCGCATTGCGCTCTTTATCCGCATTGCCGGGATCCAGCAGCGGTTCGGCGATCGCATCGGCCATGCGGTCGACGGCCGGCGCCAGAGCATCGTTTTCCACCTCCAGATAGTAGGCGGTGCGGTACGACGCGGTGCTGGCATTGTGGCTGCCGCCGTGTTTTTTGAGGAATTCGGACAGGTTTTCCGGATCCGGATAACGCTTGGAGCCCATCAGCACCATATGTTCCAGATAGTGCGCCAACCCCAGCTGGCTGTCAGGATCTTCCAGGGAACCGACCGGCAGAGCCAATGCGGCCAGCGATTTGGGAGCCTGCTCATCGGAAACCAGCAGCACCGTCATGCCGTTAGCCAGCTTGATGGCCTGGTAATGGCGCGGATCGTGCTCGCTTTTATGGATTTTCTCCGCCAGCGGCTGCCATCCCTGCTCAGCCCAGCCTGACGGTGCCCAAAAGACTACCAACAACATTACCCCGCAAAAACGGGCCCAACGTCTGCGCATATCCAAATTAAACCCCTATTTCCGCCCCGCGGCGTCTGCTCCTAGTCGCCGACGAGGCCGATAAAAAACAACAAAATGTCATACCGGGCAGGTTGCCGCGTAAAAATACGCCGTATCGGCCGCTCCCCGGTAAGTACTTACTGTCACGGTAAAACCCGGTATTCACCCATGGCGAGCCCTAGTTTTACCACCTCCTGCCACGGCGCACCACCCAGGCCCATTATCCCAGGTTATATCTGGCAAGCGGCAGCAAATAACGTTCTGTTTCCGCTAAAATTTGCGCCAGGGCCTCACTATCCAGCTGACGCAGCACCCGCTGGACATAAGGGTCCTCCCCTTCGCCGGGAATGCGCTGATCGCCCTGCCAGGCCTGCAGCAGCTTACCGCGCGCTTTACTCTGCGTCTCTTCGTTCCAGTCAATCGCCTGATTTTCCGGCTGATAACACTGGCTTAACCAGGCCCAACCGCTCTTATTAAGCAGCATCAGAGGCTGGCACAGGCCGCGCTGATAGCCAGCCACCAGCTCCGCCAACTGCTCTTGCGCGGCTTCCGCCGGCAGCGCGGCAAAACGCCAGACTGAGTTCTTGCGCCCCAGCATGCGGCTTTCCCCCTGACCGCCCGCGCAGCAATACAGCAAATGCTCCAGCCACAGCAGAATGCCGTCCACCGCCGACAGAGCGGCCGGCCGCCAGCGCAGCAGGCCATCTTCCTGCACCTGATGCAGCCAGCCGCCGATATGCACGCCCGCCACATCGATATCCAATTCCAGGCTGCCGCTTGTCTTGCGCTCCTCACGCACCTGCGCCGCCAGATCCTGCATCTCTTCCTGTTGCTTCTGCCAGTAAATCTCGCCGAAAGCGCCGTAAGGCAAACCGCCGGAGGCCCTGATGCGCTGATACAATTTTGCCGCATCGTCGCCGTCAATCAGCGCGTTCAGCAGTTGGTTGTTGTACTGATAGCGGCTGAGATTATCCAGCGTAAACGGCTCTTCGTCCGGCAGCTCGGTCTCTTCCAGAACAAAGCTAACGCCCAGACGCTGCTGGAAGAATGCGCGGATCGGGTGGCGATAAAAACGCTGCAGCTCATCCAGCGCGATCTGTGTTTTGGGTTCGGGCGGCAGCGGCTGGTTGAACTCGGGGTGCGCCTGGCCGCGTCCGTCGGCGGCCGGCAGCCATTCGGCGGCGTAGCTTTGCGCCTCGCTGTCCGGCATGAAATTTTCCGCAGCAAACGGCATACGGGCATGCCAGCGAAGTAAATGTTCGCTAACCCGGCGCGCGCTGGCGTCGACATCCCGTTCCTCATCTCCCGGCAGACGGTAACTCTGCTGCAGGTACTCCAGTAACTCCGTCACCAGCACCGAGGGATAACGTTCGCTGTTGTCCTGAATCGAGCGGCCGATAAAGCTGATATACAATTTTTCCTGCGCGGACAAAATGGCTTCCAGGAACAGATAACGGTCGTCGTCGCGGCGGCTGCGGTCGCCACGTTTCACCTGCTGCGCCATCAGATCAAAGCCCAGCGGCGGCAGCGTGCGCGGGTAAACGCCGTCGTTCATGCCGAGCAGGCACACCACCTTGAACGGGATGGAACGCATCGGCATCAGCGTGCAGAAGTTGATCTGCCCGGCCAGAAAACGCTGGCTGATCCGCTCCTGATCGAGACGCGCCGCCAGCTCGTCACGCAGCAGGCTCAGCGGAACCGCGTCGGGATACTGCGCATTAACGCCATGTTCCAACACCTGGTGCCACTGCTTTTCTATCAGCGCCAGCGCGGCTTCCGTGTCGCCATCGGCGGCAAAAAAACTCTCCAGCAGCTGGCGGCACAGCGGCGCCCACTCCGCCAGGGTGCGCGTTTCGCTGAGACGCTGACGCCACTGGCCAAGCTGCGTCAGCAGTTCTGCCAGTTGGCCCGCCAGCTCCGCCGCCAGCCCGCTGGACTCATCGTACGGCAGCACACCCTGCCAGTCGCCGACGTTGCTGTCCATGGCATAGCCCAGCAGCATGCGGGTAATGCCGAAGCGCCAGGTGTGCTGGCCGGTGGTCGGCAGCGCCAGCTCGCGCACGTTGTCATCATCCAGCCCCCAGCGTACGCCGGATTCAGCCACCCAGTGGCGCAGCAGGCGCAGCCCCTCCTCCTGAATGGCAAAGCGTGCGGCCAGAGCCGGTACCTCCAGTAGCAGCAGCACCTGTTCAGAGGTAAAGCGGCTCTGTGGCAAATCCAGCAATGAGATAAACGCCTGCAACGCCGGATGAGCCTGACGCGCTTTACGGTCGGAAATGGCAAACGGCAGGTAGCGATCCGCCGGCGCGTTGCCGAACACCGCCTGAATATACGGCGTATAGCTGTCAATATCGGCGACCATCACAATGATATCGCGCGCGGTAAGCTGCGGGTCGCCCGCCAGCATCGCCAGCAGTTGGTCATGCAGCACTTCGACCTCACGCTGCGGGCTGTGGCAGGCGTGCAGACTGAGTGAGCGATCGTCGGGCTCCAACAGGCGCTTGGCATCGCTGCGTTCAAAAGTTTCCGGCGTGGTGCCGATCACCGCGCAATCCTCCAGCTCCAGCATATCGCGCTGTATGCCGTGCAGCATGTTGTCCGCCGGGATATCGACAAAAGCGTCAACCTCCTGCAGCGTTTCCATCTGCGCCAACAGATACAGATGGTCTCGTCCCAACTTGCCCCATGACGCCAGCAGCGGGTTGCTCAACTGCTGCTCGCCTTCGGCGTCGAACAGCTGCGCCGCCTGTTCAGGATCGCGGAATAACCCCTGCTCCTGCGCCTGGTGGTGGCGACGCCGCTTACGGCTTTGCAGCCGTGCCAGAAATGCATAGTCCTGAATATCACCCCAGTAGTAACGGCACGGGTTAGTGAACATCAGGTGAATATCAATATGCCTGCCCAGTGCCTGCAGCGCCTCCAGATAGACCGGCGGCAACGCTGAAATGCCGCAGATAAATACCCGTTTCGGCAGCCCCGTCGGGCACTGTTCCGCCTGCTCCAGCGTGGCAATAAAGCGGCGATACAGGTTGGCACGGTGCCACTCCGGCTGCCCCAGTTCCTGGGTATACTGCACCAGCCGCGCCCACAGCGGCGCCTGCCACTGCTGCGCCTCAGGCAGATCGGCGACCAACTCCCCGCGTTGCCAGCTTTCCAACCACTGCGGCCGGTACACCAGATATTGGTCGAACAGATCAGCTACGCGTCCGGCAAGCTGGTGGATCTTGCGCTTATCGCCGTCGTCGGTCAGGTAGTGCTGCAGCGGGGCAAACTCGGGCTGTGTCAGCATATCGGGCAGCAGCCACATCAGCTTCCAGGTCATGGCGTCTTTACTGAAGGCGCTCTCTTTAGGGATGCCCGGCAGCACTCGGGTAAACATGTCCCAGATAAAGGTCGCCGGCAGCGGAAATTCGATATTGGCGGCAATCCCGAACTGCGCGGCCAGCTGCATCTGCAGCCACTGCGCCATCCCCGGACTTTGCACCAGCACGACCTCCTGCTGGAAAGGGTCTGCCAACGGTTCTCTGGCGATCAGGGCGCTGGTTAGCGTTTTCAGCACGTCCAGCTGATTGGAATGATAAACCGTAAACATGAGGCTCCTTGAAAACCATATACACGCCGTATTAGTCGTCGCCGCAATACCAGCGGCTAAGCTGGGCCTGTTGATGCAGTGGCGTAGCTATCGTGACCGTGACCTGCCGGCAAGCACCGTCAATATCGCCGTACTGCAGCTCGCGCCGCCAGCCGGGCGCCATGGCATCGTCGGCGTCGCGACCGGCGGCCAACTGCTCCAACTGCTGATGGGCCAGCGACCAGGCCTGCCGATACTGCCATTGCCGCTGCAGCCCCTGTAATAATACCTGATGGTATTGTAACAGGCCGAGCAGCGACACCGAGAATAACAGCGCCGCGATTAATACTTCCGGCAGGCTGAAGCCGCGCTGATGCCGGCCCACCCCGCTGTTGCCGTTAATCCGCACAGGCCGCAGCATCCTTTTCCGGGCAAAAATCCAGCCAGCCGCCCGGTTCTGCCCGCAGGCGAGCATGCGCATCCGGCGTGGTCAGCTGGTACAGCCAGAGCGGTTCCGCCGCAGCCACCTCCCCCCGCCCGCGCAGCAGTATCATGTTCGCCCGGGAGGCGCGCTTGACGCAGGCCTGTAGCCCCGACGCAGGTTGCCGCTGACAGCGCCACGCTCCTGCATTCAGCAACGACGGCGGCCAGGATTGCGCCAGCCCCCAGTTCAGCGCCGACGATGCCTGATTATACGCCTGCAGGTAGCGCCGCTGTTCCACTGCCAGCGGCAGGGCACTATCCAGCTGTTTTTGCTGAGCGCCCAGCAGCAGCAACCCCATCAGCAGCACCAGCATCACCGCTGCCAGCACGCTGCCGCGCTGAGAGTCCCGTCCGTTCATGCTGACGGCGCCTCCACATTGATATCCCACCGCATTGAGCGCGTCAGCGCCTCCGCGCTCGCCGAACGACCGCCCAGCGTCAGCCGCAGCAGGCGCCGTCCGTTTTTTCCCGGCAGCAGGCGAATGCTGAAGGCTTCAATGCGCACATCGTCACGCTCAAACAGGTTTTCCCAGCCGCCGCCGTTACACTGACTAACGCCGCGCTGGCGCTCAAGCCGCCCTTCACGTAAGCGGTAGCCGAATTTCTCCGCCTCGTCGCCCGTCGCTTCCCAGCGGCCGTTGCGGTTCAAATCATAGGCGACGATGACGCAGCTGTCGGGCGCCTCCCCGGCATGCCGCGCGATACTCATCGCCCGCCCGATGCACGTCCCGGCGCAAAATCCCGCGCGGCGCAGATCTTTTTCAATACCAAACGCCGCCTGCCGCAGCCTTAGCTCCAGCTGATAAGCGCCGAGAAACGCCGCGCTTTGCTGACGCAGCGCAGGATAGGCCTTCGTCGCCGCCAAAATAATCAGGCTGCCCGCCGCCATGGCCAACAGCACCTCAGGCAGGGTGAACCCGCGCGCTGACGTTAACATGCGCGGATCCCGCGCAGCGCGGCCCCCATGCTGCAAATGCGCAAGCGCCCCTGGGCGGAAAGCACTACCTGCAACTGACCGGCGCGGTTGCCCAGACGGATATGTCCGGCCTGCGCGCTGTTGCGCACTCCATAAAAACCCAGCTCTTTACGGGTGAAGTCGAGCAGTTGTATATCATCGCTCGGCGGCGCGAAAAGCCACCTTGCCGGCTGCAGGCAGTCAGCCGGTTCATCGCCGCTGCCCAGGCACCAGCGCCCATGCGGTTTAAACCACAGCAATGCCGTGCGGTTGCGCCAGTTGGCATCGGCCTGCAGGCGTTGTAAAAACACCAGCAGCTGTTGGGCGGCCTGCTCCAGCCGCAGCGCCTGCTGGTGATGCCGCCAGTGACTGACGCCCCAACCGCTCAGCATCGCGCTAATCAAAACTGCCAACAGCAGTTCCATCAGCGTGATTCCCCGCTGCCGGCAGGCGTTGTTGTGAGAGTTATCGTTCATGACGCTGAGTGTAATCAGCGGGGTAAACGATAACAGCATCTCGGTTAAGACCTGGAAAACGGCGCGCAAACAAAAAGGGCCAAATGGCAGACAAAGTAGAAAAAGTGCGGCGTTACGCGCAACGTTCAGCGGCATCACCGCCGGCAGGTGGCAAAGAAAAAGGGCGCAACCGGAGTTGCGCCCTGAACCAAGCGTCGTCTGAAATCAGATCGCCACCGGCGCTTTAATCGCCGGATGCGGGTCGTAACCTTCAATCTCGAAATCTTCAAAGCGGTAATCAAACAGCGAGTCAGGCTTACGCTTGATCACCAGCTTCGGCAGCGGACGCGGCTCGCGGGTCAGCTGCAGCCGGGTCTGCTCCATATGGTTGCTGTACAGATGCGTATCGCCGCCGGTCCAGACAAAGTCGCCCACTTCCAGGTCGCACTGCTGCGCCATCATATGCACCAGCAGCGCATAGCTGGCGATATTGAACGGCAGACCGAGGAAGACGTCGCAAGAGCGCTGATACAGCTGGCAAGACAGCTTGCCGTCCGCCACGTAAAACTGGAAAAACGCATGGCAAGGCGCCAGCGCCATCTGGTCCAGCTCGCCGACGTTCCAGGCGGAGACGATGATACGGCGTGAGTCCGGATCCTGTTTCAACTGCTGCAGCACCTTACTCAGCTGATCGATGTGACGACCGTCCGCTGCGCCCCAGGCGCGCCACTGCTGGCCGTAAACCGGCCCCAGATCGCCGTTTTCATCGGCCCACTCATCCCAGATGGTGACCTTGTTTTCTCGCAGATAGGCGATGTTGGTGTCCCCTTTCAGGAACCACAGCAGCTCATGAATAATAGAGCGCAGGTGACACTTTTTGGTGGTCACCAACGGGAAGCCTTCCTGCAAATTGAAACGCATCTGGTGACCGAAAATCGACAACGTGCCGGTGCCGGTGCGGTCTGCTTTTGGGGTGCCCTCATCGAGCACTTTTTTCATTAAATCCAGATACTGTTTCATGTTTCCTCACGAAGTTTGTTGCTGCGGGCGACGGCGGTACGCCCAGATCATCATAATAATACCGGCCAACACCATCGGGATCGACAGAATCTGCCCCATGCTGATAATGCCGTCAAACAGCCCCAGCTGTGCATCCGGCTGGCGGAACGACTCTACAATGATGCGGAATGCGCCGTAGCCGATGAGGAACAGGCCGGAAACCGCGCCCATCGGCCGCGATTTACGAATAAACAGGTTGAGAATGATAAACAGGATCACACCTTCCAGCAGCAGTTCATACAGCTGCGACGGGTGGCGCGGCAGCACGCCGTACTGGTTCAGCAGCGGCAGCCACTTGCCCGGATCGGCGGCGGCAATGGCGATATCTTCACTGCGCGAGCCCGGGAACAGCATCGCCCACGGCGCGTCGGTCGTCACGCGTCCCCACAGCTCACCGTTGATAAAATTGCCAAGCCGGCCGGCGCCGAGGCCGAAAGGAATCAGCGGCGCAATAAAGTCCGACACCTGGAAGAACGTGCGTTTCGTACGACGTGCAAACCAGAACATCACCAGAATCACGCCCATCAGACCGCCGTGGAACGACATGCCGCCATCCCAGACTTTGAACAGATAGAGCGGGTTCTCAAGGAATAATGGCAGGTTGTAGAACAGAACATACCCCACGCGGCCGCCGACAAATACGCCGAGGAAACCGGCGTACAGCAGGTTTTCCACTTCGTCTTTCGTCCAGCCGCTGCCCGGCTTGTTGGCCCGGCGAACCGCCAGCCACATGGCAAAGACAAAGCCAACCAGGTACATCAGGCCGTACCAGTGCAGGGAGACCGGGCCGACGGAAAAAAGCACCGGATCAAACTCAGGAAATCTCAGATAGCTATTGCTCATCTATCACCACAACTCGTCTGTTATTCTTCCCCAACGGGGTCGCAGTCCGTTGCCGACCGGCGGCAACCTGAATAATCTTGGGTCTACATCGCTAGATGGGTCTTTTCCGCTGCCTGGCGCCGGCATAGCGCGCCGCGGAAGGCCCGCATCATAACATAAGCTTAACGACGCCCGGGGACGGCCGCAGGGAAAAGTTCTGTAAAAAAATCAGTCTGAATACGACTCAGCGCCCACCGCGCACCAGGCCACCCATATTCTGCTGTTCCATAAAGGTCGCGGCCAGGTGTCGCACCTCATTGGTCAGCGAGGCACGCAGCACCTCCTGCGTCAGGCGCTGCGCATCCGCCAGTTCGATATGCCGCAGCAGGTATTTGATACGCGCCACGCTGCGCCCGTTCATGCTGAGATGGCGGTAGCCCATTCCCACCAGCAGCAACGCCCCAATCGGGTCGCCGGCCAGTTCGCCGCACAGACTGACCTGTAAACCGGCGGCCTCGCCCTGCTCGACGATCGTCTGCAGCACCCGCAGCATGGAAGGGTGCAGGCTGTCATACAGCGACGCCACGCGGGTATTGTTGCGGTCTACCGCCAACAGGTACTGGGTTAAATCGTTGGTGCCGACCGAGATAAAATCGATCCGTTCGGCCAGATGTGGGATCAGGAAGATCATCGACGGCACTTCCAGCATTACGCCGATGCGCGGTTTGGGAATCGCATAGCCCAGCATCTCTTCCACCTCATGCCCGGCGCGTTCAATCAAGCTTTTGGCTTCGTCGATCTCATCCAGACTGGTGATCATCGGCAGCAGAATGCCCAGGTTGCCGGTGCCGGCATTGGCACGCAGCATCGCCCGCACCTGGATCAAGAAGATCTCCGGCTGATCGAGCGTCACGCGGATGCCGCGCCAGCCCAGGCAGGGGTTCTCTTCGCTGATCGGCATATAGGGCAGTTGCTTGTCCGCACCGATATCCAGAGTGCGCAACGTCGCGGGTTTGGTCGGGTACAGTTGCAACATGCCCTGATACTGCGCCACCTGCTCTTCTTCCGACGGAAAACCGCTTTGCAGCATAAACGGTATTTCCGTGCGGTACAGGCCGACGCCGTCGACACGCCCGCCCAGCAGTTGCTCGTGCTCCGGGCTTAAACCGGCATTAAGCAATACCTGGATCCGTTCGCCGCTTTTCATCTGCGCCGGCTGCTCGACGTCATCTTCCGCCAGTTTGCTTAACGCCAGCTCTTCATCAATCAGCCGCTGATACTCTTGCAGCAGCACCGGCTCAGGGTCAACCAGCAGTTCACCGCGATAGCCGTCGACAATCAGCATGCGGCGGTTCAGCAGCGAAGGCTGAATATCCGCTCCCATCACCGTCGGCACGCCCATGGCGCGCACCAGAATCGCCGCGTGGGAGTTGGCGGCGCCGTCGCGCACCACCACCCCGGCCAGCCGGTCCGGCGGCACCTCCGCCAGCAGGGTGGCCGTCAGCTCGTCGGCCACCAGCACAAAGCGCTGCGGCCACTGGGTCGCGCCCTGCGTGGTATCGTCAAGATGGAAAAGCAGCCGCTGGCCAAGCGCGCGCAAATCGCTGGCGCGTTCACGCATGTAGGTGTCCTGCAACGCGGCAAATTGGGCGGCGAATACCTCGATCACCTGCTTGACCGCCCACTCCGCCACCGAACCGGCGTCAATTTCGGCAAACAACTCGCGTTTCAGACGTGCGTCGTTTAACAGGTGGGAGTATAGGTCGAAGATGGCCGCACTCTCTTTTTGCGCGCTGGCGGCAAAACGTTTGCTGAAGCGACGAAACTCCGCGCCGGCCTCTTCCAGCGCCAGCGTCAGGCGCTCGCGTTCGCTGACGGTATCCAGCGTAGAGGCTTTAAACACCTGATCGAGCGAAGGCTGGCTGCTGTCTTGCCAGCCTTCAGCCACCGCCACGCCCGGCGAGGCAGCCAGCGCGCGGATCCGCGTCTGCCGGTAGCGGCCAAACAGCGCATTAAGTTGAGACTGCGAGAGGATCCCGGCCATCTGCGTGGCCAGGGTGACCATGAAAGACTCTTCGCTTTCGTTGAACTGCCGCAGGTCGCGCTGCTGCACCACCAGCACGCCGAACAGCTGGCGACGATGGATAATCGGTACGCCGAGGAAGGAGCGAAAATGCTCTTCCTTGACCTGCGGAATGTATTTGAAGCTGGGGTGGCTCTGCGCATCGGCCAGGTTAATCAGCTCTGCCCGGCTGCCCACCAACCCCACCACCCCTTCATCGAACGCCAGGGCGATGGTGCGCCCGCGCGGTTTTTTCAGCCCGCGCGTCGCCATCAGGTAATAGCATTGGCGATCGTTATCCGCCAGGTAGATAGAGCAGACTTCGGTGTCCATCGCCAGACAGGTTTCATTGACCAAAATATCCAGCGCGTCTGTCAAACTGGCCGCCGCGGCCACCTTCTCAACAATTTCTCGCAAGCGCGTGAGCATAGTCTGCTTGAGTTAACCTCTTTTTCGGCGATAAGCGGGCGCCTGCCGCGGCGCTGACGGCTGTTGCAGCGGCATCACGGTTGCGGCGAATTCTTTCATGACCCGGCGGTACACGTCCCGTTTGAACGATACCACCTGACGGACCGGATACCAGAAGCTCACCCAACGCCAGCCGTCGAACTCCGGCGTACTGCTGCGCTGCATATTGATATCCGCATCACTGCACATTAACTGCAACAGAAACCACTTCTGTTTTTGGCCGATACAAACCGGCTTTGTGTCCCAACGCACCAAACGTTTTGGCAATTTATAGCGCAACCAGTTGCGGGTCGAGGCCAGGATGCGCACATCCTTTTTACTCAACCCCACTTCTTCGAACAGCTCACGGTACATCGCCTGTTCCGCGGTTTCGCCAGGGTTAATCCCACCTTGGGGAAACTGCCAGGAGTGCTGACCGTAACGGCGGGCCCACAGGACCTGCCCCTGACGATTACAGATTACGATACCAACATTCGGGCGGTAGCCATCATCGTCGATCACCGGACTACCTCGATAAGCTCAATTCGCATAGATGCTCTGATTGTTTCACACAAGCTACAGGCGGTAAACCACTGCTTTACGGCTCTGCGCGCCGGATAACATTGGGATAACTCACAGATATTGGCAAAGTTATAAACATAGGACGGGGTTTTCGGCCGGTTTTATTCACTTTTTCTGTGGATAGGTGTGTGAAGAACTCAAGGAATAAGCCGGTAAAACTCAACGTCGTACTAAAACCACCTGACGGGTAATTTTATTTTTTAACTTTAAAAACAGCATAGTAAATCGTTTTCGCCAGTTATGTACAGGGGAAAAATGTGATCTGTGCACGGCCAGGATCTCACCCTGGCGAAAGATCCACCAATGCCGTTTTTATCCACAGATTATTCGTCCCAGTTACGCACAAATCGGACAAATTCGTAAAAATCGCCCGCCGTCAAGGCTGTAGATCGAACCAGTAATCAGGAAATATTTGGGTTATCCCATAAATCTGTGGATAAATAGGTGTAAGATCCTGTTCATTGTCGGTGGCTTCAGGTGCACAAGCGGCAAAACAAATGTTTTCCAATCGGCCAACGGCAAAAAAAACCATGTAAAATCATGCTACTATTATTGTTTTCCCCAACCCGCCTTTTACCTCGGGGGTTGTGTGCAAATGCCGTGCATTTTTTAACCACCAGAAACAGGCTTTAATCTATGGCGTTTTTCTCCCCTCTGCCGCCTCCGCCGGAAAACGAACAACAGCTACTGGAACGCGCCCAGCGTCTGGCGGGGTTCAGTCTTGGTGAGCTGGCCGCCCGGGCGCAGCTCGCCATCCCGGCAAACCTGAAACGCGATAAAGGCTGGGTCGGCATGCTGCTGGAGCTGTACCTCGGCGCCATGGCCGGCAGCAAACCGGAACAGGATTTTCCCGAACTGGGCATTGAACTGAAAACCATCCCGATAGACGCCGCCGGCAAGCCGCTGGAAACCACCTTTGTCTGCGTTGCGCCGCTGACCGGCAACAGCGGCGTCACCTGGCAGAGTAGCCATGTGCGTCATAAACTGGCCCGCGTCCTGTGGATCCCGGTGGAAGGCGAACGGCAAATTCCGCTGGCGCAGCGGCGTATCGGCTCGCCGCTGTTGTGGAGCCCGAGTGAAGAAGAAGATGAGATGCTGCGGCGTGACTGGGAAGAGCTGATGGATCTGATCGTGCTCGGCCACGTCGAACGCATCACTGCGCGCCATGGCGAAGTCCTGCAGCTGCGCCCCAAGGCCGCCAACAGTAAAGCGCTGACCGAGGCCATCGGCGAACAGGGGCAGCCTATCATGACGCTGCCGCGCGGTTTCTATCTGAAAAAAGGGTTTACCGCGGCGTTATTGGCAAGACATTTCTTAATATAAATCGCTTTTGTTTAATTTGCGTTTAGTCAACGGTGCCACCGCGCCAATAAACGCGTATAATTTTCCCCTTTGAATTTTTTAAGGTGTGCTGGGCAATGTTTGAGTGGATTATGGATCCCAATGCCTGGTTGGCGTTAGGTACGCTGACCATACTTGAGATCGTTTTGGGTATCGATAACATCATCTTCCTGTCCCTGGTGGTGGCGAAACTGCCGAAGGCGCAGCAGAACAAGGCGCGTAGGATGGGGCTGGCGGCCGCGATGCTGATGCGTCTGGCCCTGCTGGCGTCCATCGCCTGGGTGATTCGTCTCACCCATCCGTTATTCAACGTGATGGGCCATGACATCTCCGCCAGAGATTTGATCCTGCTGCTCGGCGGGCTGTTCCTGATTTGGAAGGCCAGTAAAGAGATCCACGAAACCATTGAGGGCACGGAAGAGGAGCACCATACCAAGGTGCACAGCTTCTTCGGCGCTATCGTGCAGATTATGCTGCTGGATATTATCTTCAGCCTGGATTCGGTAATTACCGCCGTCGGTTTGTCCGATCACCTGTTTATTATGATGGCAGCCGTGGTGATCGCCGTTGGCGTGATGATGTTCGCCGCCCGGCCAATCGGCGAGTTTGTCGACCGCCACCCGTCGGTGAAAATGCTGGCGCTGGCGTTTCTGATCCTGGTCGGCTTTACCCTGATGCTGGAAAGCTTCCAGGTGCATGTGCCGAAAGGCTATATCTACTTCGCCATGTTCTTCTCCATGTCGGTCGAAGCGCTCAACCTGATGCGCGGCAAAAAATCGACGAACGCAGAATAAGCAATAAAAGGCGCGCCGTTAGCGCCTTTCTTCTTTATCCTCTGGGAGATAAGAGTTATCTGAGACAAGTTCCCGGCGTTAATTTGCTAATCTTATAAATATTCTTTCCTATTGAGGATCCGCAGCATGAAAAAGTGGGTAATGGCCGCCGCCGCGCTGGCAATGGCGGTTGGCTTAACCGGTTGCTCCAGCGACTACGTGATGGCGACCAAAGACGGCAATATGATTCTGACCCAGGGCAAGCCAGAGATCGATAAAGACACCGGCCTTATCAGCTACCAAGATGAAAAAGGCAACTCTCGCCAGATCAACGGCGACCAGGTTTCTCAGGTTATCGAGCGCTGATTGCACCCCGCCATGGCTATCGCTCTTTGCGGTAGCCTGCTCTTCCCCGTCGCGTAAATCCCCTTTCGCCATCCACACAGCTTGGTTATAGTCGAGTAAGGTATCGATAGCCTTACCGGCGTCAACCTGAGCCGGCGGCAGTAACACCGGGCGCCGCCCGTCGCGCGACATAAGTTAAGGAAGGCCGTTAATGCAATACCACCGAATTCCCCACAGTTCTTTAGAAGTGAGCGTGCTGGGACTGGGCACGATGACCTTTGGCGAACAAAACAGCGAGGCCGATGCGCACGCACAGCTGGATTACGCATTAGCTGCAGGCATCAATCTGATAGACACCGCCGAGATGTATCCGGTACCGCCGCGTCCGGAAACCCAGGGACTGACCGAGCGCTACATCGGCAGTTGGATCAAGGCGCGCGGCAACCGCGAGAAAATAGTGCTGGCCAGTAAAGTCGCAGGCCCAACGCGCAATAACGACAGCGGCATCCGTCCGCAGCAGGCGCTGGACCGCAAAAATATCCGCGCCGCGCTGGACGACAGCCTGAAGCGCCTCAATACCGATTATCTCGATTTGTATCAGTTGCACTGGCCACAGCGCAGCGCCAACTACTTCGGTAAACTGAACTATCAATACAGCGATGAAATGGCGACGGTTACGCTGCTGGAAACGTTGGAAGCGCTGAATGAGCAGGTACGCGCCGGCAAGATACGTTATATCGGCGTCTCCAATGAAACGCCGTACGGCGTCATGCGCTACCTGCACCTGGCGGAAAAGCATGAACTGCCGCGCATGGTCTCCATTCAGAACCCGTACAGCCTGCTTAACCGCAGCTTTGAGATCGGTCTGGCGGAAATCAGCCAGTTTGAAGGCGTGGAACTGCTGGCTTACTCCAGCCTGGCCTTCGGCACGCTGAGCGGCAAATATCTGAACGGCGCCCAGCCGGCGGGGGCGCGCAACACGCTGTTCAGCCGCTTTACCCGCTATTCCTCGCCGCAGGCGCAACGGGCAATTGCCGAATACGTCGCGCTGGCGAAAAAGCACCGTCTGGACCCGTCGCAAATGGCGCTGGCCTTTGTCAGACAGCAGCCGTTTGTCGCCAGCACGCTATTGGGCGCGACAACGCTTGAGCAGTTAAAAACCAATATCGACAGTTTCAACCTGACGCTGAATGAAGAGGTGCTGCAACAGCTGGAAGAGATTCACAGCCGCTTCACCATTCCGGCGCCTTAATGCCTCCGCCAGAGCGGGGCGGAAATTCCGTTCCGCTATTTATCAACGGCGCTGATAAAATACATTCCACCCGCTAATTTAAATAATAAATACCTGGGCTTATATTCCGCAGGAAATAACCTCTTTTAATATCTAGAATGCTCTTGTATTTAATCCTGCTTACTGGACAAGGGGTTAGGTGCTCGTATAATCAAACACGAACCGGCAGTTTGCGGTATTTAACAACCTCAGGTTGGTGTAACGGATCGCTGACTGCATTTATGCGATCGCGTCGCCGGAGCCTGACGTTAAATAAGGCCGATTTATAACCCCTCTAAAATATTCTGGTCAACAGGTTATTGCTTCAGGGCGCGGCGTTAATGCCGTGCCCTATTTTTTATTAGCTCCGTCGCTGGGAGAACCACAGCACGCTAATCGCCAGCGCAAACACCGCACCGAAACCGAGTCCGACGCCAACCACCGGCACGCCGATTTTCACCACCAGCGAATACAGGCCCAGCATCAGCAGCATCGCGGTATTTTCTCCGAGGTTCTGCACCGCAATCGCATTGCCGGCGCCGACGGAATGTTTACCGCGTTCCTGCAACAGCGCATTCAGCGGCACCACAAAGAAACCGCCCAGCATGCCGATAACCAGCAGCAGTACATAAGCGTTGAACATGGTGGTCTGCAGCGCAAAGAACTCCACCGCGACGCCGATTAAAATACCGGCTGGCATGCAACGCTTGACCGTTTCCAACGTGACGAAGCGCGCCGCTACGCCGGCGCCGACCACGATGCCCACCGCCACCATCGCATTGAGCAGCGTCGGCGTGGCGTTATCGGCGATTCCCAGCGCCACCGGCACCCACAGCACCAACAGGAAGCGCAGCGTCACCCCGGCGCCCCAGAACAGGCTGGTGCCAATCAGCGAGAAACGCGTCTGCCCGTCGCGCCACAGGGTGACGCAGGCGGCAAAAAAGCTGCGCGTCATGGCGCGCGGGTGCCATGACTGCGCCGGCCGCGCTGCCGCCAGCAGCGGAATATACAGATTCGCCACCACCGCAGCCGCATACACCAGCGCACAGACCGCCAGCGCAATCAGGATGTGCCAGTCCGCCAGCAGCCCGCCGGCCACCGAACCTGTCAGGATCGCGGCGATGGTTGAGGCCTCCATCAATCCGTTGGCCTTGACCAGCTGTTCGCCACGGGTGATTTCGCCCAGGATTCCGTATTTGGCCGGCGAATAGGCCGCCGCGCCGATGCCTACCAGGCTGTAACCCAGAAACGGGTTAAGCCCCAGACAAATCGCCAGCGCGCCCGCCAGCTTCAGCGCATTGGCCACCATCATCACCCGTCCTTTGGCAAAGCTGTCGGCAAACTGGCCGACAAACGGCGCCAGAATGATATAGGTCGCCACAAACGCCATCTGCAGGATCGGCTGACTCCAGTCGGGATAGAGCTGCTGTTTAATCAGCGCCAGCGTGGCAAACAGTAGCGCATTGTCGCCAAACGCCGATAAAAACTGCGCGCAAATCACCGCGATCATGCCGCGTGACAGCAGTGGCGCGTTGTCGCTCAACGTTTGGCTCATGATGCATTCTCCGGCTGTTCGGCCATGTTACGCAAGGTAACATAATCCGGCTTACCGCTGCCCAGCACCGGCAACGCTTTAAGCCAGCGGATATCGCGCGGCACCGCCAGTTCCGGCGTGCCCTGCTCACGTGCAACGCGCAGCAAGGCATCGCGGGTCAGTTCGTTGTCGGTGGTGTACAACACCAGGGCTTCGCCTTTGCTGCTGTCGCTTTTCACCGTCGCAGCGTGATGGCCGTCCGGCGCCGCACGCAGCGCCAGTTGCTCGACGATCTCCAGCGAAATCATCTCACCGGCCAGTTTGGCAAAGCGCTTCACCCGGCCGCGAATGGTGCAGTACCCCTGTGCGTCCAGCGTGACGATATCGCCGGTGTCGTACCAGCCCGGCTGCAGATTACCGTTTTCGTCTTCGGCGGCCGGCGGCTCCAGCTCGCCCGGACGTTCAACGCGCAGGTAGCCCTTCATGATGTTCGGCCCGCGCAGCTGCAGGCGTCCCCCTTCCTCAATGCCGGCCACCGGCATCAGGCGCGCCTCCATCTGCGGCATAATGCGTCCGACGGTGCCCACCTTGGTCGCCAGCGGCACGTTGATCGACACCACCGGCGCACATTCGGTCACGCCGTAGCCTTCCAGAATGCGGATGCCGTATTTGTCCTGATAAATCTGTTTGGTGCTCTCCGCCAGTTTTTCCGCGCCGGCCACCACGTAACGCACGCGGGCAAAGTCATACGGATGGGCAAAGCGGGCGTAGTTGTTCAGGAAGGTCGCTGTGCCGAACAACACGGTACAGTTCAGGTCGTACACCAGCTCCGGCACCACACGATAGTGCAGCGGGCTGGGATACAGGAATACCCGGCTGCCGGTCATCAGCGGCGTCAACAGCCCGACCGTCAGGCCGAATGAATGGAACAGCGGCAATGAGGACATAAAGCGGTCGCGCGGCGTAAAGTCGGCAATGGTGCGGATCTGCTCCACGTTGGCCAGCAGGCTGGCGTGCGAGTGCACCACGCCTTTCGGATGGCCTTCCGAACCGGAGGTAAACAGCACCAGCGCGGCGTCATCGGCCTGCTGCGGCAGCATGGCGCGCTGCGGCTGCAGCAGATGGCGCAGGATCCACAGCTTATCCGCCAGCGTGACGGTATCTTTCAGATCTTCCAGATAAACCCAGTTGGCTTCCGGCACCTGTTCCGGCAAATGGGTCAGCTTGCCCTTTTCCAAAAACTGACGCGAGGTGACGATGGTTTTAATGGTTGCCGCGGTCATCGCGCTTTTCAGGCCGTTGGAACCGGCCGTGTAGTTCAGCATCGCCGGGATGCGCCGGCGCAGCGAAGCGCCAAAGATCGCCGCGGCGGTAATGGTGGCGTTCGGCAACAGCATGCCGACATGCTCGCCTTCGGCGGTAAACCGCTGCAGGATACGGCTGACGCCCAGAGATTTTTTAATCAGCGTGCGGTAGCTGTCTTCCTTAAAGGCGATATCTTCAATGCAGGGCTTACCGGCGCCGTAGCGCTTTTGCGCCGCCAGCAGCGCGCCAAACAGCGTCTGCGGCTGTCGGGTCGCCATGCGCGCCTGCAGCATTATCTGATACAGATGGTCGCCCGCCAGCACGCGGCGGTCGCGGGCGCGCGGCGCTTCCGGCATCGGCAGCAGCGTCGGCGGCAGAATGTGGAGGGTAATCTGCGGGAACGCGCGCAGTTTAAACACGCCTTTCATACGGCCGAACAGGCTGAACTCCGGCCCATCAATGCGGATCGGCACCACCGTCGCGCCGGACTTGGCGGCAATAAACGCCGCGCCGTCATAGACTTTCATCAGAGAACCGGTAACGGTTATGCGTCCTTCGGGGAAGACCACAATCGGCCGCCCCTTCTGCACTTCACGCACCAGATGTTTAACCGCCATCGGCTTGGTAGGATCGAGGAAAACGAAATCGATGTAGGGCTTCAGCCAGCGCATAAACCAGCTGTCAGACACGCTGGAATAAACGGCAAACACCGGCTTGATCGGCAAAAACAGCGCCAACAGCACGCCATCCAAAAATGAGACATGGTTGGGGGTAATCAGCAGCTTCTGCTGATTAAGATGCCGGGCATCCCCTTCAACACGCACGCGAAATAGCAGGCGAAACAGCGTGCGCATAACAGACATGAACATACGACTCTCCCTGTAGCATTCTGGCAGCGACGGCCAGATAAGCGTTAGCACGTTATCCCCCAGTCATTGGGCGGCATAACACGTTGTAAGGGAAAGGATACTATACGACCGGCAAAAAAAAACCTACGCATCTGCGTAGGTTGGTGCAATTGAAAATGGCTTCAACATACAGAGTATGTTGATTTCTCACCAATCAATACCTCTGGGACTACCTACTTTAGAGAGGTGCCGATTAAGAAACTACCGAGGAATCGCAAGAGTTATGCTTGAAATGAAACCAGCTGTAAATTTCTGGTTATCCTCATTAATAGCGCAATAAAATCTCAGCGTTCCCCGGTGCGGCCTATGGCGCGCAGACCTCCACCAGGCAGCTCATGGCGTTAGGCCCCTGCGTCAGCGGCGAGGTGCCGATATCCAGCGTCAGCACATTAGGGTTGCCGGCCTGTTCCAGTTCGTGGCGCTCTGCGCCGAAGCCCGGGTCGAACCAGGCGCCGGTCGCCATCACCACCACGCCGGGCGTCACGCCGTCCGTGATCCGCACCCCGGCCAGACAGCCGCCGCGACCATTGACTACCTTGACCAGCGCGCCGTCGGCAAGCTCGCGCTGCGCCGCATCATGCGGGTGCATCAGCAGCGTTTCGCGTCCGGCCGTTTTATTGGCCTGCGCCTGCGGCGACGGGTCCAGCTGGCTGTGCAGACGGTCGGCCGGCTGAACGGTGATCAAATGCAGCGGCCACTGCTTCGCCAACTCAGCCCCCAGCCACTCGACCGGCGGCTGCCACTGCGGATGCGGCGCAAAATCGTCATAGCGATAGCCGGCGATTTTTTCACTGAACAACTCGATTTTGCCGCTGGGCGTTCGCAGCGCGTGCGCCTGCGGATCGGTACGGAATGCGTCCAAAAACACTGTGTCCTGCTTCGGCGCCGGCAGCTTCACATGGCCCCGTTGCCAGAACTCGTCAAACTCCGGCCATGCTACGCCGGCCTGGATCTGCGCCTGTCCGCAGCGCTGATAAATATGCTCAATCCACTGCCGCTCGTTGCGATCCTCGGTAAATTGCTGACGATAGCCAAGACGATCCGCCAGATCGGCGAAAATATCAAAATCATTGCGCGCCTGATGCTGCGGCGCGATCGCCTGATGCATCGCCAGCACGTAGGGATCGCGCGCCGAGCCACCAATATCATTACGCTCCAGCGCGCTGGTCGCCGGCAGCACGATATCCGCCATTTTCGCTGCGGCGGTCCACCAGATGTCCTGCACAATCACCGTATCCGGTTTTTGCCAGCCGGCCACCAGCCGGTTCAGCTGCTGGTGATGATGGAACGGGTTGCCGCCGGCCCAGTGCACCAGGTGGATATCCGGGTACTCCCGGGTTTCACCGCAAAACGAATAGGATTCGCCCGGCTGCAACAGCATGTCGCAAATACGCGCCACCGGAATCGCCAGCCCGGCCGGATTATCGCCGACCGGCAGGCTGGGGGCCGGCGTGTTCAGCCGCGGGTTGCCCATGCCGTTCATCGCGCCATAGCCGAAGGAGAAGCCGCCGCCCGGCAGACCAATTTGCCCCAGCATCGCCGACAGGGCGATCATCATCCAGTAAGGCTGCTCGCCGCGGTGGGCGCGCTGTACCGAATAGGAGCAGGTGAGGAAGCTGCGGGCACCGCTGAGCTGCTGCGCCAGACGCACAATCCGCGCGGCCGGAATGCCGGTGATCGCGCTGGCCCACTGCGGCGTTTTGGCGACGCCGTCGCTCACGCCGCACAGATAATCCGCCAGCTGAGGGTAACCCACGCAGTGGCTGGACAGAAAATCGTTGTCCAATGCGCCGTTACGCTGAATCTCATAGCCTAACGCCAGCATCAGCGCCACGTCGGTATTAGGGCGGATCGGGATCCATTCGGCATTGATAAAGGCCGGAGTGTCGTCGCGCGTCGGGCTGATACTGACGATCGGCGTACCCTTGGCCGCCAGCTTCTCCAGCCATGACTTCAACGAGTGTTCCGCCGCGCCGCCGAAGGAGGCCTGGGAATTTTTCAGCGCCAGACCGCCGAACGCCAGGAAGAGTTCGCAGTGCTCCACCACGTTCGGCCAGCTGGTCGCCTGCCCGGTCAGCGGCGCAAAGTTGCCGATCACATACGGCAGAAAGAACTGTGCCGCCCCCCAGCTGTAGTTGCCCATCTGGTCAACACCGCCGCCGCCGGCGAAGTAAAAGCGACGCAGCTGCGAGCTGGCGTGATGCAGCCGCCCGGCGGAGGACCAGCCGTAGGAGCCGCAGAACAGGCCCGACGCGCCGTAGCGATCGCGCACCCGGCGGTTCTCTTCCGCCACCAGATCGAGCGCTACGTCCCAGTCGACCTCGACGAAGTCCTCGCGCCCGCGCAGCGTGCGGTCGCTGCCCTCACGCTTTTGCAGCCATGAACGCCGCACCGCCGGCTTGCGGATGCGCGTCGGCGAATAGGTCATCGGAACAATGGAGTCCAGCATCGGCGAAGGGTGCGGATCGTTGGCGAAAGGTTCGCAGCGAATCAGCCGCCCGTCTTCCACCACGGCGGTATACGCCCCCCAGTGTGCAAGTTGCGGATAACGTTTAATCGGCATGATGTACTCAGGTAACAAATGATGGTCCTAAAATAACACCGCCGCCGCGCTGCGCCCAAGAACAAATCACGCCTTCCCCGGCGGCAGGGAAAAGGCAAATAACTGCCAGTGAAACCACAGACACGCGGGCAATAACTTGCAGCCCGCGCTGTTTTCCGTAAGACTGAGGAATGTAAGCGATTACCCTAGGATAAGTTGAAGCAAATATGGCTACGATAAAGGATGTTGCCAGGCTGGCGGGTGTTTCCGTAGCCACGGTGTCTCGCGTAATAAACCATTCCCCCAAAGCCAGCGAAACCTCGCGTAACGCGGTGCTGGCCGCCATGGAACAGCTGCAGTATCACCCGAACGCCAACGCCCGCGCGCTGGCGCAGCAGTCTACCGAAACCCTCGGTCTGGTGGTGGCCGACGTCTCGGACCCGTTCTTCGGCACCATGGTGAAAGCCGTCGAGCAGGTGGCGTATGCCACGCATAATTTCCTGCTGATTGGCAACGGTTACCATGAGGCGGAAAAAGAGCGTCAGGCGATCGAACAGCTGGTGCGTCACCGCTGCGCTGCGCTGGTGGTGCATGCCAAAAAGCTGACCGATGATGAGCTGAGCGGCTGGATGCGGCAGATCCCCGGCATGGTGTTGATCAACCGTACGCTGCCGGGATTTGAGCAGCGCTGCGTCGCGCTGGACGATCGCTACGGCGCCTGGCTGGCCACGCGCCATCTGATTCAGCAGGGCCATCAGCGCATCGCCATTATCTGCTCCACCCACCAGATTTCCGACGCCGCCGACCGTCTGCAAGGCTATCTGGACGCGCTGCAGGAACACGGCATTGCGGTGGATGAGAAGCTGATCGCCTATGGCGAACCGGATGAGATCGGCGGCGAGCAGGCAATGACCGACCTGCTCGGCCGCGGCAAAAAATTCACCGCCGTTACCTGTTATAACGACCCGGTCGCCGCCGGCGCGCTGTCGGTGCTGAGCGATAACAGCATCGACGTGCCGGGCCAGATGTCGCTGATCGGCTTTGATGACGTGCTGATTTCACGCTATCTGCGCCCCAGACTGACCACCATCCACTATCCGGTGGTCGCCATGGCGACGCAGGCGGCGGAACTGGCGCTGGCGCTGGCCAACAACCAGCCACTGCCGGAAATCACCAATATGTTCAGCCCGACGCTGGTGCGACGCCACTCCGTCGCCAGCCTGGGCAAGGCGTCAGAGACGCGCTAAGCGCGTATTACACCAGCTTGCCCTGAAAGATCGGCACCGACTCAAACAGGTAACCGTCAAATTCCGGCGCATCGACGTCGGAAAGCTCCATCAGCGTGCCCTTGATGTTTTCCATATGCTGCCACATCGCCTGATACGACCCCATCACGTCGCGGCGGCGCAGCGCGGCCAAAATGTTCTGGTGGTCCGCCAGCCATTTCAGCCGGTAGCCTTTGGTGGCGATGCGGCTGTGCAGCTGTTGCCACAGCGGGCTGGCCTCCCGCCGTTGCCAGATGCTTTTTACCGTGTCCAACAGCATCTGGTTCTGTGTGGCGCCGGCAATCAGCAAATGGAACATTTTGTCGTTGTCGCCGCTTTCATCATTGGCAACGATGGCGCGCTGTTCCTGCTCCAGCGTGCGGCGCAGATTTTCGATATCCGTTTTGGTAGCCATTTTGGCGGCAAAGGCGGCGATATTGCTTTCCAGCAGCTGACGCGCCTGCAGCATTTCAAACGGCCCGACTTCGCCGTGCAGGATAGGATCCTCTTCCTCCGCGTTTTCATTGGGAATGCGTATGACATAAACGCCGGAGCTCTGGCGGATATCCACCGTTCCTTCCAACTCCAGCATTAACAGCGCTTCACGCACGATAGTACGGCTGACGCCGTAGGTTTCGGCAATATTGCGCTCCGGGGGCAGGCGCGTGCCAATGGCGAAATGGCCCTGCTGAATTTTCTGCCGCAGGTCCCGGCCAATTTCCTGATACTGCTTTTTTTCCTGCGGAATCACGACTTTATCCACCGTTTCACCCTGAAAAACGTCTGTCCATGCCATACCCCGCCGGCGGCGAGGTATCTGGCCTGTGTAGGTTCACAATCAGATTAGTCTACCAAACCCAGCGCCTGATCGAGTACTTTTGCGCCGTTTAACGTGCCATACGCCACAGAATCGATCACCGCAATTGGGATCTGATACGCGTCGGTAAGCTTTTTATTTTCTGTCAGCTTGAAGCGCACCTGCGGGCCAAGCAGCACCGCAAGAATATCGCCGCCGTAACTTTGCAGCTCATCACGCAGGTTCTGCTCGGGAATGGCGTAAATCTTCAGCTCCAGCCCGCGCGTCTGCGCCTCTTTTTCCATCTTGGTCACCACCAGCGAGGTGGACATGCCCGCCGAGCAGGCCAGTACGATACGTTTCATCGGTCACTCCTTATCGGTTTTCATCATCGAGGGTGAAGCTCAGACGGCGGCTCTCGCTCAGCGCGCGGAACCAGTGCGCCGACTTTTTCTGCCGCCGGTTGCGCTGGTTGTCCAAATCTATTTCTATCAGGCCATAACGATTTTTAAAGGCGTTCATCGGCGATACGTTGTCCGTGAAGGCCCACAGCATATAGCCCTGGCAGTTGGCTCCCTCTTCGCGCGCCTTCAGCGCCCAGTAAATATGCTCGCGGATAAATTCAATGCGGTAATCGTCCTGAATTTCCCCCTCGGCATTTTTGAAGCGTTCTTCCTGCTCAATGCCCATGCCGTTTTCCGAGATAAACCACGGAATGTTGCCGTACTCATCGCGCAGGCGCAGCGCCATGTCGTACACGATGCGCGGATAGATCTCCCAGCCGCGCGAACGGTTCATCCGCCGCCCCGGCAACTCAAAGTGCTCGTAATACATCGCCGGATGAAACGGCGTGGTGCTGCACCATGCGCGACTCGGCGCCTTGACCCGGTGCGGGTAGTAGAGATTGATACCCACCTCGTCCACGGTGTTATCGCGGATCGTCGCCATCTCCTCCGCCGTCCAGTCAACGCTGACGTCGTGCTGCTGCAGCAGGGTCAGCAGTTCCGCCGGATATTCGCCTTTAATCGCCGGGTCGAGGAACACCCGGTTGTAGAACAGATCGTACAGCTCGGCGGCACGCTGGTCGTGCGGCGCGCCGGAGCGGGCGTAGGTGACCTCCGGGTTAAGGATCACGCCGATGCTGCCGGCACAGCCCATCTGGCGGAAGCATTGCACCACTTTGGCGGTCGCCAGATTCTTATGGTGGTTCCACTGCATCCACGTGTTGGTGTTCTGCTCATACGGCCAGCGGATCGCATCCAGATAGACCCGCGTCTGCACCACCACCGGCTCGTTAAAGGTAAACCAGCGTGTGACTTTGCCGCCGAAGCGCTCAAACACCCGCCGGGCGTACAGCACGAACAGCTCCACCACCCGTTTGGAGCGCCAGCCGTCATATTTTTCCAGCAGGTAGCCCGGCAGCTCATAGTGCTCCAGACACAGCATCGGCTCGATGCCCTGCAGCTTCATCTCATCGAGCAGCGCGTCGATATAGCCCGCGTACTCTTCATCCACCACGCCCTGCTCATAGTCGGTCAGAAAGCGCGACCAGTTGATGGAGGTGCG
Source organism: Serratia rhizosphaerae (assembly GCF_009817885.1). Classification (NCBI taxonomy): domain Bacteria; kingdom Pseudomonadati; phylum Pseudomonadota; class Gammaproteobacteria; order Enterobacterales; family Yersiniaceae; genus Serratia; species Serratia rhizosphaerae. The sequence goes on along the minus strand of NZ_CP041764.1, from coordinate 3,286,850 downwards.
ATAGTGGCCGACGCCGCTCTGCTTCATCAGCGCCACGTCTTCGCGGTAGCGGTTGATAAAGTCCGTCGCCACCGCCGGGCCGTAGCCGTTATGCCAGACGTGACGGTCATGCTGGTACCACAGATCGAGATAGGAATCCTGCCCCTGTTTTTTGCCGCTCCAGCCCTCGGTCTGCCAGGCGGAAGCCGCCGCGCCGAGAATAAAATCCTGGGGAATCTCCATTGAAACCTGACTCATTGCTCACCTCATGCGTTCTGAATAACGGGTTGCTCCGCCTGTTCCGCGCGGCGGGCGGCGACTTTGACAAACGGCAGATAGATAATCGTGGCGACCACGATGCAGATCAGCTGGGTTACCACCGCGCCCATAGAACCGGCGGTAGACAGCCAGGCGTTGATGATCGGCGGCGTGGTCCACGGCACCATCACCACCGCCTTGCCGGCAAAGCCGATGCTGGTGGCAAAATAGCCGATAGTGCCGGTGATCAACGGCGTGATAATGAAGGGGATCGCCAGGATCGGGTTCAGCATGATCGGCATGCCGAAGATCACCGGTTCATTGATATTGAAAAAGCTCGGTCCCAACGACAGCTTGCTGATTTCACGCATCTCTTTGCGCCGGGTAGCGATCATCACCGCAAACAGCAGGCCCAGCGTAATGCCGGAACCGCCGATACTCATATAGACGTCCCAGAACGGCATGGTGATGATATTCGGGATCTCTTTCCCCTGTTCGAAGGCGGTCATATTGACCATGATGGCGCCCAGCAACAGCGGCTCGCGGATCGGTTTCACCATCTGATTGCCGTGGATGCCGATCACCCAAAACAGCTGGGCGACAAACATCAGGATCAGGATCCCCGGCAGGCTCTGCACCACCGTCTCCAGCGGCCGCTGCACCACCTGATAGACGGCGTCATACAGATAAATGCCGCTGACGCGGTGGAAGACAAAGCCCAGCGTGGCGATCGCCACTACGGTGATGATCGCCGGGATCAGCGCCGAGAATGAGGCGGAGACGTTGGGCGGCACGCTTTCCGGCATCTTGATCTTCAGGCGATCGAGCGTTTCCAGTTTGGAATAGATCTCCACGGATAAAATGGCGATAAACATACCGAGGAACAGACTGCGGGTATCGGAGAACTGCTTGGCCAGCACGTCTTTCACCATCTGCATCTGGTCATTCACCATCAGCTCGACGTTAGTCGGCGTGACGGCGATAAAGCAGATCACCGCCAGTAGCCCCGGAAACAGCGATCGCGAGCCGTTGATCTTGCCCAGTTCTATGCCAATCAGAAACACCGCGCCGATATTGAGGAAACTCAGCGTGGCGTAGTTGATGCTGCTCATGATCGGTTTCAGATCCGCCAGGAATGAGAACATGGCGAAGCTCGCCAGACCATTCTTGGGATCCATCACCATATTCGAGATCAGCACCGAAAAAGCGCCGACGATAATTACCGGCATCAGCGTAATAAACGATGCCTTGATAGCCATTATATATCTGTAACTGTTGAATTTATTGGCAAAGGCTCCCAGAGAGTCTATAAGCCGGTCCCGAAATGACATGACACGCCCCTATTGTGTTGTGCTTGATCAGATGACCGATTCGCGTACCGCGTCTCTCGCGATTTGGCATACCAAAAAATAGGTTAACTGGATTATTTTTCTGTGACCGCACTCTCACAAGTCAATATTGGAATTCCAATATGATGAAAAAACCAATTTTGGCATACCGGTGGACATAGAATGAGCATAGATCTGGAGCAGACGGTAATGGAATTATTGATCAATGCGGGTGAAGCGCGATCTCACGCCATGACGGCAATTCAGGCGGCCCGTCAGCGGCAGTGGCAGCAGGCGGAGGAGGCGCTGGCGGCATCACAAGCTGCCTCCCGCGCGGCGCACGCCGTACAGACGCAATTGATCGGCCTGGATGAAGGCGCGGGCAAGATCCCGGTGAATCTGATCATGGTGCACGCACAGGATCATTTGATGACCGCCATGCTGTGCCACGATCTGGCGCAGGAGATCGTGCTGCTGCGTCAGGAAGTGTTCGCCAATCCGGCATGATGTCGCGCGCTGCCCTTGGGCTGCCGCTATGCTAGACTGCCAGCATTTCCACAGCGGACGTTTGCAGACAGAGGTTAGCCGGTCATGATCACCATGTTGGATGTATCCATTCGCGCGGGCGTGTCGAAAGCCACGGTATCGCGCGTGTTAAATGGCACCGGACAGGTGAAAAAGAGCACGCGGGATGCGGTGTTCAAAGCGATGGATGAGTTGGGCTATCGGCCGAACTTTCTCGCCCAGTCGCTGGCTAACAAAAGTTCCAACAGCATCGGCCTGGTGGTGTCCAATTTCGACGGCCCCTATTTCGGCCGGCTGCTGCGTCAGGCCGCCAAACTGATCGAAGCCAGCGGCAAACATTTGGTGGTGACCGACGGACACGATACGCCGGAGGATGAGCTGCAGGCGGTGCAACTGCTGGCCGACCGCCGCTGCGACGCCATTATTCTCTACACCCGTTTTACCGATGAAGCGGCGCTGATGGCGCTGTTTGAGCGCCTGCCGGTGCCGGTGATGGTGATCAACCGCGATCTGCCTCTGGCGCGCGAGCGCTGCGTGTTCTTCGAACAGCAGCAGGCGGCGTTCGATGCGGTTACCTATCTGATTGCGCAGGGACACCGGGAAATAGCCTGTATTACCGGCCCGATCGCCACGCCGACCGCTCAGGCGCGGCTGGCGGGTTATCGGCAGGCGCTGGAGCACCATCAGATTGCTTTTGACGCGGCGCGGGTGGCGCACGGCGACAGCAGCGTACCCAGCGGGTATCACGGCTGCCAAACGCTGCTGAATGCCCGCGTCGATTTCAGCGCGCTGTTCGCCAGCAATGACGACATGGCGATCGGCGCCATGAAGGCGCTGTGCCAGGCCGGCAAACGTCTGCCGCAGGACGTATCTATTTTTGGTTTCGATGACGAACCTAGCGCCGCCTATCTGCAGCCGGCGCTCTCTACCGTCTATCTGCCGATCGATATGATGATTGAAGCCGCTATCGCCCAGGCGTTCCGGCTGCTTAACGGCGAAGAGGTACAACCTTTGACGCCGTTTACCGGCGAACTGAGGCTGCGTGAGTCGGTGGCGCCCGGTCCCTATGCCGGCTAGCGGGCGCCCGCGCCTGCGTTATACCTGTTCCAGCGCGATCAGCTCTTCAATGGTCTGCCGGCGACGAATCAGCCGCGCCTCACCCCGATCAAACAGGACCTCCGGCAGCAGCGGCCGGCTGTTGTAGTTGGAGGACATGGAGGAACCGTAAGCGCCGGTGTCGTGGAACACCAGATAGTCGCCCACCTGCACCGGCGGCAATGCCCGGGTTTCCACCCCGCCGCCCACCTGCTGGGTAAACACATCGCCGGATTCGCACAGCGGCCCGGCAATCACCGTATCGCGCAGCGGTTGAGCATCGGTAGCGCGTCCGTCGGCAGGCAGCAGCGAAATATGGTGATAGCTGCCGTACATTGCCGGGCGCATCAGGTCGTTAAAACCGGCGTCGACCAACACAAAGTGACGGCTGCCCATATCTTTCACCGCGCGCACTTCCGCTACCAGCACGCCCGCCTCGGCCATCAGGAAGCGCCCCGGCTCGATCTCCAGTTTGACCGGGTGCCCCAGGTGGGCGGCAATGCGCTCGCGCGCGCTGTTCCACAGGCCAAAATAGTGTTCGGTATCGATCGCCTCTTCGCCGGCCTGATACGGAATCGACAGGCCGCCGCCGGCGGAAATCGCCCCAATATCCATCCCCAGCGCAATCACCTGCTGCACCATGGCGTCGCATACACGCTCCAGATGCTGATAATCCACGCCTGAGCCAATATGCATATGTACGCCCAGCAGCTTCAGGCCATGGCGTTGAATCACTTCCACCGCCTGCGGCAAATCGGCATACCAAATGCCGTGCTTGCTGTTTTCACCGCCGGTATTGGTTTTCTGGCTGTGCCCATGACCAAAGCCCGGGTTGATGCGCAGCCACACCGGATGCCCGTCACCGTGCTGCCCCAACTGCTCCAGCATATCGATAGAACCGGCATTTACCGGAACTTTCAGCTCGCAGACGCGCGCCAGCGTCGCCTGATCCAGCACGTCGGCAGTAAAGACAATCTCTTCACCACCCGGCTGATAGCCGGCATGCAGCGCACGCTCAATTTCTCCCAGCGATACGGAATCCACCCGGACGCCCTGCTCGCGCATCAGGCGCAGAATATGAATATTCGAACAGGCCTTCTGGGCGAAGCGGATCACGTCAAAGTGACGCAGCTGTGCGATACGTTCACGGACGATCTGCGCATCGTAGGCCCAAACCGGGCAGCCGAAGCGGGCCGGCAGCGTGAGTAAATTGGCGGCGTTCAATGCGGTTGAGGTGTCATGTAAAGCACGTGGCATGGCGGCAATTCCCAAATAATGATGCATTCTGTTAACGCCATTGTGCCGAAGGCCGGGGCGGGAGAAAAATATCTATTTAGCGTAAGTCTATTCATTTATGATATGGCTTTATGTCTCAGCCCGCGCCGGAGAAGCCATGTCCGCCATTAGTCTGCGCCAGATTGAAATCTTCCATGCGGTGATGACCACCGGCAACCTCACCGAAGCGGCCGCGCTGCTGCATACCTCACAGCCCACCGTCAGCCGTGAGCTGGCGCGCTTTGAAAAGCAGGTACAGCTGCGGCTGTTTGATCGGATCAGGGGTCGCCTGGTGGCGACCGTGGAGGGATTACGGCTGTTTGAAGAGGTGCAGCGCTCCTATTACGGCCTGGAACGCATTAAGACCGCGGCGGACGGCATTCGCCAGTTTCACCAGGCGCAGCTTTCCATCGCCTGTCTGCCGGTATTTTCACAGTCGCTGTTGCCGGCGGTATGCAGACCGTTTCTCGATCGCTACCCGGAAGTCAGCTTCAGCGTGGTGCCGCAGGAGTCGCCGCTGCTGGAAGAGTGGCTGTCGGCGCAGCGCCACGATCTGGGGCTGACCGAGAATACGCTGACGCCGGCCGGCACGGAGCGCATTCCGCTGATGACGCTGAATGAGGTCTGCGTGCTGCCGAGCGGGCATCCGCTGCTGGCCAATGACCAACTCACGCCGCAGGACTTCGGCGGCGAGAATTTTATCAGCCTGTCGAATACCGACAGTTACCGGCAGCTGCTGGACGCGCTGTTCAGCGAGCAGCAGGTTAACCGACGCATGGTGATGGAGACCCACAGCGCGGCTTCGGTCTGCGCCATGGTGCAGGCCGGCATCGGCCTCTCCATCGTCAACCCGCTGACCGCGCTGGACTATGCCGCCGCCGGCGGCGTGGAACTGCGGCCGTTCAGCATCGAGGTGCCGTTCACCGTCAGCCTGATCCGGCCGCTGCACCGCCCTTCTTCCACGCTGGTCAGTGCTTTTATCGATCATTTACACCAACAGGCGGCGTCTTTCCCCGCCCGTCTGGCGGCGCTTACTGCCCGGCCGCCCGGCGACGCACCCGGCCAAAGGTAATCAGGCACAGCAGCAACCCCGCCAGCGCCATCGCCGCAGCCGCCAGCGGCACCGCCGTCAGCCCCAGCCCCCGGGCAATCACCAGGCCGCCCAGCCAGGCGCCCAGCGCATTGCCCAAGTTAAAGGCGGCGATATTCAGGGTCGAGATCAGGTTCGGCGCTTTCTTGCCGTAGGTCACCACGTTGATCTGCAGCGCCGGCACCGCAGCGAACGAGGCTGCAGCCCACAGAAACAGCGTAATCTCCGCCGGGATCAGCGCGCCGCTGGTCCAGCTGAATAATGCGGCAAACAGCGCAATCGACAGAAAAATCCCCGCCAGCGTCACGCCCAGACGCCAGTCCGCCAACCGGCCGCCCAGAATATTACCCAGCGTCAGGCCGACGCCCATCAGCAGCAGGGTCCAACTGACGCCCTGCGGCGAAACGCCGGTCACCTCGGTCAGCAACGGTGCGATATAGGTGAACAGCGTAAACATTGAGGCGGCGAAGACCACCGTCATCGACAGCGACAGCCAGACGCCGGCGCCGCGTAACGCCGCCAGCTCTTTTTTCAGCTCGGTCGGCGCCTCATCGTTGACCGTCGGCAATTTACTGTACAGCGCCAGCAGCGCCGCAACGCCAATCAGCGCCACCGCCCAGAAGGTGGAGCGCCATCCCAGCGCCTGCCCCAGCGCGGTGCCCAGCGGCACGCCCAGCACGTTAGCCAGCGTCAGGCCGGTAAACATCAGCGCCACCGCGGAAGCCCGGCGATTAGGGGCCACCAGATTGGCGGCCACCACTGCGCCAATGCCGAAGAAAGCGCCGTGACACAGGGCGGTGATAATACGCGCCAGCATCAGGAAGCCGTAGCTATAGCCCAATGCGCACATCACGTTGCCGACAATAAAAATCGCCATCAGCAACAACAGCGTTTTTTTACGCGGCAGGCGCGCGGTCAGCAGCGCCATAATCGGCGCGCCGATCGCCACGCCGAGGGCATAGCCGCTGATTAACCATCCCGCTGCGGGGATAGAGACCTGCAGATCGCCCGCCACGTCGGGCAGCAGCCCCATAATGACAAACTCGGTAGTGCCGATGGCGAATGCACTGAGTGCCAGCGCCAACAGAGAAACAGGCATGTATTACGCTCCCAATCTTAAAGCGTCCCGGCGTCTAGCGCCGCGGACCAGAGACAAACAACAACAAACGCGGGCCGACCGGAATGGCCGCCCGTAATAAGGGTGATAGAGGTGTGAAATCGGGCTAAATAAAGGATATAACCTTATAATTATTAAGAATAAATAGCCATTTACACGTGATAGAAATAACACGCCGTCCAACCGGAAAACCAGCGCAGGTGGTCCGGCGCGCATAAAAAGTCGTCATTCCGACGCTAAGCGCTTGAATGGCCTGACGATGAAAACTGTGACGATATGTTACCTGACCTCATACGCTACTTACGTAGCGTCGCCAGCCACTTTTCATCGCTGGCAAACCACTCCACCAGAAAATCCAGCATGGTGCGCAGGGTTGCCGGCAGCTGGCGACGCGAGGTGTAGATACCATAAATCCCCATCGACTGCGGCTGGTACTCCGGCATCAGCTCCACCAGCTCGCCGCTGGCCAGCAACGGCGCCGCGGAGTAGTAAGGCTGCAATGAAATACCGGCTCCCTGCAGGGTACCGGCCAGCAGCACCACCGACTCATTGGCGCTCAGGTTGCCGCTGACCGCCACCGCCGACTTCACGCCCTGATGCTCAAAATGCCACAGACTTTTGCCGAAATAGGAGTACGTCAGGCAATTGTGTAGCGCCAGATCCTGCGGCTGGCGTGGCGTTCCGTGCGCCGCCAGATAGGCGGGCGTGGCACAAACCACCGAAGCACAGCGCGATAGCGGCCGGGCAATCAGATTCGGATCGAGTTCATTGGTGATGCGCAGCGCCAGATCGATGCGTTCTTCCACCAGATTGACCGCACGGTTGTTCATCTGCAAATCCACCGCCACCTGGGGATAGCGCCGCAGGTAGTGCGTCACCGCCGCCGCCAGCGTGGTTTGCCCCAGCGACTGCGAGCAGGTGATGCGCAGCAAACCGCGTAACTCCACATTGGCTTCCGCCTCGACCAGATCGATCTCCCCGGCGACCGCCAACATCTGCCGGCAGCGTTCCAACGTGCGCTCGCCCGCATCGGTCAGGCTGAGTCTGCGCGTGGTGCGGTGCAGCAGACGCGCCCCCGCCCACTGCTCCATCTGCGCCAGATAGCGCGTCACCATGGCGCGCGACATATCCAGCGCCTCAGCGGCGGCAATCATGCTGCCGCGCTCGACGATGGCGACAAAAACTTCAGCGGCGGTGATGCGATCCATTATTCGTCCGATTTATGCAACCAATAATTGCATATTATCCGGTTTTTTATTCGATTTATGCAACATAACATCTGTGCAACGTTAAAACCAACAGGACAACCCGACAATGTTTAAGAAATCACTTATCGCTCTGACGCTGACCGGCGTCGTCGCCGTCAGCACCTATGCCAGCGCTGCCGATACGCTGACGATGGAGGTCTACAACCCCGGGGAAAAAAGCGTGTTCCCGGTCTCCTCTGAAATCATCAGCGGCCCGCATGAAGTGGCGCTGATCGATGCCCAGTTCCAGCGCAATGATGCACAGATGCTGGTAGATAAAATCAAGTCGACCGGTAAAAAACTGACCACCGTCTATATCAGCCACTCCGATCCGGACTTCTATTTCGGTCTGGACGTGATTCAAGCCGCTTTTCCCGAAGCAAAAATTATCGCAACGCCGGGCACCATCAAAGAAATCAATGCAACCAAAGAGGGCAAAATCGCCTATTGGGGGCCGATTCTGAAAGACAATGCGCCGGCCCGCGTGATCGTCCCGCAACCGCTGGCGGGCGACAGCTTCACCATCGACGGGCAAAAAGTTGAGGTAAAAGGCCTGAACGGCCCGACGCCGGCGCGAACCTATGTATGGATCCCGGCGTTGAAAGCCGTGGTGGGCGGCGTGGCGGTGGCCGGCAATAATATCCACCCGTGGATTGCCGATAACCAAAGCGCAGAATCGCGCGCGCACTGGCAGCAAACGCTGGCCAGTATCCAGGCGCTGCAGCCGAAGCGGGTCGTTCCTGGGCACTATCTGCCCGGCGCCGCGCAAACGCTGGAATCCGTCACCTTTACCCAGAACTATCTGAAGGTGCTGGAGGCCGAGCTGCCGCAGGCCAAGGATGCCAAACAGCTGGTGGCGGCGATGGAAAAACACTACCCGACGCTGAAAGACGTTTCCAGCCTGGAGCTGAGCGCCAAAGTGCTGAAAGGCGAAATGAAATGGCCGCAGTAAAGCGCTACTGAGACGAGCCAACAGGAATGCTGCGCCGCATGATCCGACGCAGCATCGACAAGACAAGAGGTATTCCATGAGCAACGTAACGCTACATTACGTGTATGATCCGCTGTGCGGCTGGTGCTACGGCGCTGCCCCGCTGGTCAAGGCGGCGCAGACCATCCCCGGATTGGCCATCGCCCTGCATGGCGGCGGCATGCTGACCGGCGGCAACCGCCGTCAAATCACCCCGGAATGGCGCAACTATGTCATTCCGCAGGATAAACGCATCGCCGAACTCACCGGGCAGCCCTTCGGCGACGCCTATTTCAACGGCTTGCTGTGCGACAACACGGCAGTCATGGACTCCGAACCGCCGACAACCGCGATCCTCGCGGCACAGCAGCTGGCCGGCCGGGGACTGGATATGCTGCACCTGGTGCAACGGGCGCACTACCAGGAAGGGCGGCGCATCGCCGATTTACCGGTGCTGGAAGCGCTGGCGCGCGAACTGGGGCTGCCTTCGGCGCCGTTTATCGCCGAGATGCGTTTTAACCGCGGCGCCCCTACCGCCCAGCATATCGCTGAAAGCCGGGCCTTCCTCGCCAAAGTGCACGGCCAGGGGTTCCCGACCTTCGCCCTGCAGGACAGCAACGGCGATCTGCATACCATTGCGGCAGGCAACTATCTGGACAACGTTGCAGGCTGGAAGGAAATACTGAGCAGCGCCGCCGCCTTAGCGTAAGGCGGCACGGCGTTTTACTCGACCCGAATAAAATGTCCCGCCGCCTGAACGTTATGCCCAAAGCCGCAGTCGCCCTGGGAATTCAGATCCACGGCATCATCGCTGAAGGTAAGGGTCACATCGCAGGCAGACTCATCATCCTCGTCATCTTGATGGTAAAGCGCTTTTCCGCCCTGAATCGGCAATATATCGGCGAACTCCCCCGTATTAGGGCCGTAATACAGCCCCATGCCCGGCATGTAATAACCGGCATAATCGATTTGCCACAGATCGCCGTGCGGCACTACCGTCACTTCGCTCCAGACGCCGCGCCCGGCATACTGCCAGTAAACGCCGGCCGGGCCGGTCGCCGGCGGCTGTTGCGCCAGCCGCTGTTCCAGCAATGCCATATTGTGGCGTGATTTGTCATCGTCCGGCGCCAGCAGCAGATAGGCGCGCGCCTTCAACAATTGCCCGGCGCGCATCAGCGCCAGCGCGACGTTGTTATACGCCGTCGCCGTAGCCCGCTCGCTGAAGCCGCAAAATTCACTCCAGGCCGCCTGATCGCGAAAAATACCAGCCGCCTTCGTATAATCGCCGTTCTGGTATGCGTTATGGCCCAGTTCGGCGTAGCCGGCCACCTTCTGGCAATCGGCGTGGATATCCGGTTCATCAATCTGCGCCAGCGCCGGCCAGCTGGCCATAGCGCTACAGGCCAGCAGCGGCGGCAACAATGCCCTCATAGCTCTTCCTTCTCGGGGTCACGTTTTAATTCGCCGCCAGTATAACCGCCTGGCCCGCCGGCTTCATCTTTCGCTATTCACCCTAATATCCCTTGGGATTAGAAAGTGTTAAACCTGCTTACAACTCGCAATTTGCTTGTTGCCCTTGGCTTGGCGATGCTGTCTGCCATGTTTTTCACGGCGAGAACTTATGAACAGCACAAAAAAACATGCCGTCTGGCAGTTGATTAAACCGTTTTGGGTTTCCGAGGAGAAAGGACGCGCCTGGGGAATGCTTATCGCCATCGTCGCGCTGTCGCTGGGGCTGGTTTATATCAGCGTACTGATCAACCAGTGGAATCAGGTGTTCTATGATGCACTGCAGAATAAAAACTATCCGGTATTCAAACAGCAGCTGTGGCGCTTTACCTATCTGGCGCTGAGTTTCATCGTGCTGGCGGTATTTAAGGTGTATCTGACGCAGGGGCTGCAGATGCGTTGGCGCAGTTGGATGACGGAAAAGTTTATGGATAAATGGCTGGCGCACCAGGCCTATTACCACAGCGAACAGCAACAGCTGGTCGATAACCCGGATCAGCGTATCGCCGAAGATCTCAATGTTCTGACGCGCAACACGCTCTCGCTGTCGTTGGGGCTATTGTCCAGCCTGGTGACGCTTTTCTCTTTCGTCAGCATCCTGTGGCACGTCAGTGGGCCATTGAGTTTTGCGTTGCACGGACACGCCTTTACGCTGCCAGGCTACATGGTGTGGTTTGCCTTGTTGTATGCGCTGTTGGGGTCGTTGATTATCGGCTGGGTCGGCAAGCCGCTGGTGCGACTGGGCTTTGATCAAGAGCATTATGAGGCGAACTTTCGTTTTGGCCTGATCCGCATCCGGGAAAACCATGACGCCATTGCGCTGTATCAGGGTGAAAAACAGGAGGCCCAACAGTTGGGCGAACGCTTCGCCGCCATCCGTAATAACTGGTGGTCCATTATGCGCGTCACCCGCCGGCTGAACATCGCCAGCAACTTTTACGGCCAGTTCGCCATTATTTTCCCTTTATTGGTTGCCGCGCCACGCTACTTTTCCGGTGCCATTCAAATGGGTGGGCTAATGCAAATCGCTTCGGCCTTCGGCCAGGTACAGGGCGCGCTATCATGGTTTATCGACGCCTTTAACGACCTGGCCACCTGGAAAGCCTGCGTTAACCGTCTGGCCGGCTTTAACGCCGCCGTGGAACAGGCGCATCATCAATCCCGAGGCATTGCTCTGGAGGCAGACGCTGCTCAACCGCTGGCGTTACACCGCCTCAGCCTGCAGCTGCCGGACGGGCAAACGCTGGTGCAAGATGTTTCGTTAACACTGCAGCGCGGCGAACGCGTACTGATAGCCGGCCCTTCCGGCGGCGGTAAGTCAACGCTGCTGCGCGCCATTGCCGGCATCTGGCCTTACGGCGCAGGCAGCATTCGTCGCGATGCCTCGCTGAGCGCCCTATTCCTGCCGCAGCGCAGCTATATGCCCATCGGCACGCTACGGGAAGCGCTGAGTTATCCACGCCCGGCGGACGTGTACCATGATGAACAACTGCTGGCCGTGTTGGAAAACTGTCGTCTGCAACATTTGCAACGCTGGCTGGATACGACGAACAACTGGAGCCAGCGTCTTTCTCCCGGCGAACAACAGCGCCTGGCCTTCGCTCGCGCACTGCTCGCCCGTCCAGATATATTGTTCCTGGATGAAGCGACCAGCGCGCTGGATGATGAAACCGAACAGCTGATGTATGAACGCCTGGTTGCAACCTTACCGGATGTCACACTGATCAGCGTCGCGCACCGTAACAGCGTAGCGAAGTATCACCAAACCTGTTGGCGACTCAGCCGTCAGCCGGAAGGTTCCGCCCAAATCATGCCGGACTCATTGCCTAAAGCAGGCTGAAAGACATCGCACGGTCAAGAAGACGCGGTGAGCTGGGGGTTGTAACAGGGGCAATGCAAAACCGGACGACTCTCTGACAGTCGTCCGGTGCTACAATTTGCTAAGGAGCATCCTTTTGTGCAGGACGGGGCGCTTGCGGCTCTGGCGCATCGTCCTGCCAGAGATCTTCAATAAATGCACGCTGCGCTTGATTCAACTGCCAAGACGGCGGGATTTTCGTTTTACTGCGGTACGCCCGCGGCTTCTCCGCCTCAATTTTTTTCTTATCCATTGCTTTTCCCTAAACAGAAAAAATCCAGTCATTCACTACACGGCCGTAGCCCAATTAAAATTGCTACTGTGTGGGCACATGGCAAACGCGTTCAACGCGCCGACCCATGCCTGTTTAATAGTTTATCGGCTATAGATTACACTAATTACGAACAAATCATCGATTGCTTAAAGCTATAGATAAAAGCGTTATTCCCTATTGATATTTATTAATCACGAATTCTAATATGGCGGGAAAGCAATGCGGGAGAAAAGAAATGTGTGCCCCGGCGCACCCAGCGCCGGGAAGAGGCTATCAGTCGATTTGTGCTACAGAATCCCGGCTGGCGCGCTCACGCTCTCTGCCGGTCAGTTCACTGAGCTTGCCGTTGCGCATCTCCAACAGTCGATCGGCCTGTTCGAAATAATGATCGTCATGGCTGATGGCAAACACCGTTTTACCCAGCGCGCGTAATGCCGGCAGCAGTTCCCGGTAAAAGATACGGCGGAACTGCGGATCCTGATCGGCCGCCCACTCATCTAGCAGTAAAATATCCCGCTTCTCCGCCACCGCCAGCAGCAACGCCAACCGCTTGCGCTGCCCCTGAGAAAGCTGGGGGTTGGTTACGCGCGCACCGTCAAATTCCAGCTTGTTCTGCATATTGAGCTTTTCGAGCCAACTCGCCACCAGTTCCGCATCCGGCTCCCCGCCGTCTGCCCCTTGCAACCGGTCGAACTGATAAAAGTCGGTAAAAATGGCGGAGAACAGCCGCCGATAATTGTCGCGATCTGCCGCCTGCAACACTACGCCGTCAATGAGGATCTGCCCACTGACCGGCTGATAAAGTCCGGTCAGCAGCTTCGCCAGCGTCGACTTGCCGCTACCGTTGCCACCGATCAAAAACACCAGTTCCCCACGCGTAAGCGTCAGGTTCAACGGACCTACGGCAAAGCCCTGCGCCTGTTCTCCCGCCGCATAGTGGAATGATACATCGCGCAGCTCCAGCGTTTGCCAAGGCATGGCGACGGTCTGCGGGAAATCTGGCTGATACTCGGCCAATTTGAGCGACTTCACTTTTTTAAACGCCACTTCAGCGCCAAGCAACATCGGGAAAGCGCCCACCGCCTGCAACAATGGCGTGCGTAGAAACAGCAGCGTCAACGAATAGGTCGCGGCCACCGCCGTATCTGACCATCCCAGGCCATTGGCCATAAAGAACACCAGCCCGATAGCGCCGAGCATCATGATATTCGACCAGTTCACCGCGCTGAGATGAAACGTATCCGCGCGAATAATGTGGTGCCGGTATTCATCGGCGTTGGCCCGGTAAGTCTGTTGATACAAACGCTGCGCACGGTCGCGATTCAACGCCAACTCTTTCCGCCCATCGATCGCCGATTGGTAATCTTGGTACAGCTGCTCTTCCGCTTCACGAACCTGGGTCAAATGTTTGTATACGCGAGAAACCAACAGCCAGCTGACCAGAATGGTGACCGCAACCCAAACGGTCGTCACCGCCAGCATCGGCGGCGACAGCCAGCCCAGATAGACCGCACAGCCAATTGTTAACACAACGCCCTGCACCAACTCAGGCAAACGCACGAAAGCCATGGTGACGTTGCGAATATCGCTGGATAAGCTGGCCAGTAAAGAGGCGCTGCCCAGATGTTCAATACGCTCGATATCGGTATCCAGAATACTTTTAACCAACCGTCCGCGCAGACGATAGACAAAATGGTGGCCTAGCGTAGTCAACGCTAGCTGTGACCCCAAGGTGACCGCCATCAGGAACCCCAACAGAGCGAGAAACTGTGGCAAAATAGCCAATGGATTCTCTGCCGCTGTCGCCATCAGATGTTGATTAATGAAAGCAATAATGCCGATGCCCAATGCGGCACTGGCCAGCGTCAGGGCCATCACCGCCAAAAACGGCCAACGATACTGGTGATATACCACCCGTAGCAACTCCATGAGTCACCTCTAAACAGAATGCAATGGCTGGCATTGTAATCGGCATGGGAGTGATAGCAATAACAATTCTCATCATCATGCAGCATCGTGGAAAGTCCGCTGCAGCCTCGCGGCACCCTACCGCAAACAGCATTCAGAGTCACCAAACCACGCGAGCCATCATACCGATAAGCCTTCACTCACGAATCATAGACACAGTAATAAACAGCGGATTAAATATTATATTGTTAAGGCGGTGAAAGATAAAAACCAACAAATAAAGAGCATAAAAAAAACAAAACAACAAAGTAATTAACAAACATAAATAAGTAATCATGTACATCCGCCCCAAAATAGACGTTAACCCAAAGGTCATTCTGTTAAAAATCGAGCGACACCGATCAATTTATGATCTGATTTACTATTTTTTCTCACATTAAATTTACCACTGCGGCATTACTCCACTCAGTCCGCAACCCACTTTTACAGACAATTCCTATTTACATGGATCCTTATTTATTTGCTTAACAAATGGTCTCAATGCTTTAATCCAGTAACAAAGAAACCATGATGGTTCCTTTGCTTTCATCAAGGAAGAGTATGAAAAAACGCAAATACCTCACTCATATAGAAATAGAACAAATGATCAATGCCGTTCCCCACGGCCCCAATTCTGCTCGCGATCGCTGCATGTTACTGATGTGTTTTATCCACGGTTTGCGAGTCAGTGAATTGCGCGGTTTGCGATTAGAAGACATTGACCTTAATACCAACCGTCTGCACGTTGCCCGGTTGAAAAACGGCTTTTCCGTTCAACACCCGATTCAAAACCGAGAACGCCTGGCGATCAAACAATGGCTCAGACAGCGCCCGCGCTACTTAGAAGCCGATAGCCCATGGCTGTTTTTATCACGCCATGGCGGACAGATATCACGCCAACAGCTTTACCGCCTGATGAAGACCTATGGGCAGCTCGCCGGCATCAGCGTTCAAGTGCATCCGCATATGCTGCGCCACGCCTGTGGTTTTGCGTTGGCGGATAAAGGCGTCGATACCCGGTTAATCCAGGATTACCTCGGGCACCGGAATATCCAAAATACCGTTATTTACACTGCGAGTAATGTTGAGCGCTTTCGGGTCATCCATATCTAAGCCCCCTCAACGCGCTCACATTACTCCAGCGATAAGCGTTATTTTTTATTGCCAGCTGCGTCGTCCGCTGGCAATACATCAAGAATTCTGATGTTATAAACCATAGTAGATCCCGGAGGAATATCCGGCGCCAACCCCTTATCGCCATATGCCAGTTCAGGCGGCACCACCATTGTCATTGTGCCGTGATTCTGCAATTGTTTGATTGCATCACGGAACATAACCGGATAACTACTTAGCGGCTGTGAAATAGAGGTGCCCGCAATATCCATATCCTTAATCACTTTACCGTTGGTCAGACTTTCCTTCACAACAACGGCAACCGTATCGCTATCATCTATTTTCCCGGTACCAAGGTAATCGATCCGATAATAGAAACCGCTTGATGATTTCTTGACGTTCTTCTTCTTCCTGAACTGTTCAACATAGCGTAAACCTTGTCGTTCAGTTTCTGCTTTTAACTTCTTCTCATTCTCGTTCAGCGCCACTTCTGTTTCATATAACGCTTTGGCAATCTTATCCTGCCCCAGCTTGTTCTTGCCTTCTAAAGCATCCTGCACGCCGGAAAATGCCATGCTTTCATTGATTTTGATCCCCTGAGCAATTTTTTCTTGCAGCAGAGCCAACACGTCATTGCCCAACGAACTGCCGATCGCATAATCGCGAATCTCGTTGGCCGTTTTCGGCGGTGCCATGACATCCTTACGGACGGCGCGCTCTTTTTTCAGCGCGGCCAGCTCCTGCTGTAGCGCAACCTGATCTTTTTCTTGCGCCTTAGCCTGGTCTGTCAGCATCGCCAGCTGTTTTTTCAGCGCCAGCGTGCCCTTGTTGCTCTCATCGAGTTCGGTCTGTAGCACGGCAGCATCTTTCTCTTTCGCCTTGCCTTGAGCAAGCAGCGTTGTCAGCTGCTTCTGCAGCTCTGCACCACTTTTCTTGCTCTCTTCGAGCTCGCTCTGCAGTGCAGCAACATCCTTCTCTTTCGTCTTGCTTTGAGCAGCCAGCGCCGTCAGCTTATTCTGCAGTTCTACGCCATTTTTCTTGCTCTCTTCCAGTGCGTTCTGCAGTGTGGCGACATCTTTATCTTTTGCCTTACCTTGAGCAAGCAGCGTCGTCAGCTGTTTTTGCAGCTCTGCGCCCGTTTTCTTGCTCTCTTCCAGTTCGCGCTGCAGTGCGGCAACGTCCTGCTCTTTCGCCTTACCTTGAGCAAGCAACGTCGTCAGCTGTTTCTGCAGCTCTGCGCCCGTTTTCTTGCTCTCTTCCAGCGCGTCCTGCAACGCAGCGGTGCCCTTCTCTTTTGTCTTATGTTGCTCAGCCAACGCAGCCAGCTGCTTTTGCAACTCGCCGCGTTCTTTGTTGCTTTCATTCAACGCTTTCTGCAATGCCGCGGCATCTTCTTCTTTTGCCTTACCCTGAGATATCAGGGCTGTCAGCCGCTTTTCTAGCTCTGCGCCGTGCTTCTTGCTTTCATCCAAAGCGCTCTGCAACACTGCGCTCCCCTTATCCTTACGTTTACGCTGATCGGTTAACGCCGCTAGCCGCTTTTGTAACTCTTCGATATGTTTTCGGCTTTCATCTAGCGTTGTCTGTATAGACTGATGCTGTTTGATCCGTTCATCCTGCGCGATGGTCAATGCAGCAACCTGTTTCTGTAATTCTGAACTTTGCTGCTGACTCTTCTCCAGCGCCTGCTGTAATCTGACGCCATCCTGTTGCCTGTCACTTTGCGCAGCATTCATCGTCGACAGCTGCTGCTGCATGTTTTCCGTTTTTTGTAAGCTTTCCTGCAATGATTTTTTCAGGCGATCTACTTCAACACGTGAATCGCCATCCGCCCGTGCAGCCTCGCGCAGCTTTTTTAGCTCTCTATTCTGCTTAGCCAACGCGGCGTTGAGCTGATTGATCTTCGCCTGCTGCGACTTCAGCTCTCGCAAAGAAGCGGCGTTTTGCTTCGCCGCTCGTTTATCCAACTGGTTACTATTTCTGGCTTGCTGTGCCGCTTTCTGTTCCGGTGGCGAATCAATTGCCTCCAGCTGAGAAGGCGTCAGCAGCAAGAGTGCTGGCGCATCGTCAACTCTGCGGGTGATGGCATCCAGCGACTGTAACGTTTGCTCATCACTGAAGCTGTTTGCTGCCCCTGCGCCAAACGGCAGCGTCAGAGCAAACAAAAAGCCATACTTAATCCCCTGATTCACTTCACGCTCTCCCCTTTACGGATCAACGCATCAAGCACGTCACGTTCAATCATCGAACAGGCCTGATTCGTTTTGTATTTGTACAACGCATCAAGCGTATCCTTGGTCAAGGCATTAACATCACCACGTACGGCACCATACACCGACACGCTATTAACCAGGCTGTCAAAATAGGCTTTTCGCAACGCATATGCTTTAGGGTTCACCTTTTTCAGCGACGCCAGCTCACTCTGGCACAAAGTAATACGGCTCTCTTTCTTTTCCGGCGGCGGCGAGGCTACTGGCGCAGGCGCAGGCGCAACCGCCACAGGTGGAGATACCAGGCTGCGTGTTTTTTTACTCTGGCAACCGGTAAGCAACAGGCTCCCCGCCATCATGACGCCAATCAGCAAATGCGCATGTTTATTGGTTATCTGCAAATGTTTCACTATTTACCTTTTCCTTATTACTGGAGGATGACCTGTAGTTGCTTCCCTGGCCGATGTCATCATTAGCGGCGGCAACCCTGTTTTTACTGTTTTTCAATCCACAATGATTTCATCGGTGCCCTAGCGACTCACCGTTACTGGCATGCGGTGAGCAATAAACGATTTGGCCAACGACAACCGTTGACGGTACTGGTTTTCCAGCATGCTGCGCATCACAACCAGTTCAGCGCTGTGGCTGATTCCCAGCTTACGCATGGCTTTATTTTTCAACGCGATGATCGCCTTCGCATTACGCTGCATCTTCGTGGCCGTTTGCTGCAATGAATGTCCGCCCAGCAAATAACGCAACGCCTGCAGTTCCGACATACTGAGCCGTTGGGATAACGCATTGGCATCAATCTGCTCTGCCAAAGTGCTTTTCAAACAATACCGCTCTGATCTTCTTTCAACGCAAATTTGCGTCAGTACATCATTAATTTCATTTAACGAATCATGCTGACTGATAACCCCGTTAATACGCAGGGCATCAAGTTGCTGCAATAAAAATGGGATATGGTCATCAATGATGACCACAATCGGCATTTCCGGCCGAAGGTGACGCAATGCTTCCAGCATTAGTAAGCGTGCGTACCAATCTGACTGCCGTATGCTGAAAGAAATAATCAGCATGTCGACATGCTGTAATAACCGCCGACGAACGCCGGACAGAGAATCTAAATGCCAAAACTCTCGCTTCTGTGACAAACCATGCGCCAATAGCAGCTCAAGCCCGTAAGCGGTTAACTGACAGGAGACTAATAGTGCGATGCGCGATATTGATTGGCTGTCTACCGTCATACCCTTATCCATGTAAGGCAAATAATCACTACGCCAAAGAACCCTCAACGACTATTACAAGCA
This sequence comes from Serratia rhizosphaerae, assembly GCF_009817885.1. Lineage (NCBI taxonomy): Bacteria > Pseudomonadati > Pseudomonadota > Gammaproteobacteria > Enterobacterales > Yersiniaceae > Serratia > Serratia rhizosphaerae. The sequence continues at coordinate 3,267,745 of NZ_CP041764.1, read as the reverse complement.
CTGCCGATGTCATTACTCGTTCACAACAAATTGTTGCGTAATATTTTTCTTTAGGGAAAATAGCTCGCTATCATTTTTCACCTGTAATTTACGCATGGCATTACACTTGTGCGCACTGATCGTTTTAATGCTGCGTCTCTGCAACTCTGCGATTTGACGCAAACTCATACCATTAAATAAAAATGTCAAAACATCATTTTCACAACGTGTCAAATGATGCAGATTGTAAATTTCTTCACTATCATTGCGTGCCAGGCAAGTACCGATTAATGGACTCAGCACACGCTCACCATCGAATACACGAGTAAAGAACTCACCGACCTGAGGTAAAGTATCATCACGGGCAATCACACTGATATTAACCTGTTCCAACAGCGCCTTTAATTCATCACCAGCTTGACAGCGGGTATACACAATGACCCTTAACGATGGGAGCTGTACGCATAATTCTAATAATTTTTTCCGTCCCTCGGCAATTGTCTCACTCAACCCGCTCAGTTCAGTAATAAGGATATCGGTTGGCTGATACAATAATGCTTCAGATACCGCGGTCATGCTTGTTTCCTGCACAACAATCTGAGTTGGAGCATTAAGCCCCTCAATGAAACCAGATAGCCCGACTAGCGTTAACGGGTAACGATCCATTAAGGCGATACTGGTAGAGTTTGGCGTTAAAGGCTGCATATAGACCTCCTGTCTCAATAACTTGCATAACCCATTTGAGAAAAAATTCCCACCATTAAAGAATCAGTTGGCAAACACCGGACCGGTTTTTGCCATCCATTTCCCTTGCAGAAAGAGCTCGCCATCATTGTGAAACCCCAGTTTCAGCATGGCATTGCGCTTATGCGTACTGACAGTGCGCACATCGCGATGCATCATCAATGCTGCGGCAGTGACGCTTTTACCAGAGAATAGATAAGCCAATACATCCAGCTCGCGCGCAGTCAAAGCCTTACCGCCAATGGATTGATTAACCAATAGCTGACGTACCTTATGGCTATAGCTACGACGCCCGGCCAGTACCTGCTGAACACACTGCGCCAACGCAATGGCTGGTTCCTGCTTCAGTACTAATCCTTTAACACCTGAAACCGTAAGCAACTGCAATACCCGCGGATCGTCGAGCGCAGTGCAAACGACGATCGCCGTCGACGGCCAGTGCTCCAGGCACATTGAGATCAAGCGTAACCCGTCCAGTACAGATTCAGACTCGCCGCACAGTTCCATGATCAACAATGAAGTCGGCTGGCTGCGCATCAGATTAGGAATGGCTGCCAAGTTATTAACATGCTTGATATTTTCTGACTGCGTACAGGATTGCGCAAGAATATTACGCATACCGAGAGCCGTCATCGGACAGGCTTCCATCACAATAACGCCCTGTTCGCTTTTTCCATTGGTACCAGGTGAGTGGGCACTCCCCCGCTGATAAGAATGGACTGCCGTCATAGCAATTCTCCCTGTTCCTTTTGGGATCGATCTATTACACATTTACAGATGCAACGGGATTAGCACTAACTATTAACAATCATTCTGACCGAATGAATAGTTCTTTTTGCCATAAATCTCGCATGCATATAAAAAGAAAATATGCTGACAAATAAAAACCACAGAAAGGATAACAGCATGATTAATTCCATTTAATGTTCCTCACCGTATAGCGATCTAACAAAGCCCCTCCGAATTTTCGGAGGGGGCTTTATTATGAGTAAGGCTTCACTTACTCGTAGGTAAAGGCAACCATTACCGTACCTACGATAGACCCTGGCGTTGCACTACCCGCAGTAGAGTAAGCACGCGCTTGCAGGTTGTAAGTAGTGGCGTTGTTTACGATAGTCTGCTTCAGAAACTTACCGTTGCCCAGCTTGGTACCTGTGGCATCTTGCAAATCAATCTGCACTTTTTGTGCATCGCCGGTATTTTTATACAAATCAGCACTTTCATCCGCTGGAGTGCCGCTAAAGGTTGCCGTTACGGATGAAGTCGTCGTCGGACAATCTTCCAGGATAAGTTGGAAAGGTTTCCATTCGGTAAAGCTGTTCGCTTGCCCCAGCGTTGCCGCCTGGATGTTATCACCCAGATTTACCGAGATGCCGCTGCCAGTGTCGTTAACCACATTACACGGCGAAGCCTTGATAGTGCCGGTAATATTTAACTGAGTGTCCGCCAGTGCAGTATGGCTCATCCCCAACGTTGCGGTCAGTAATGCCGCGATGCTACCTTTAATCACGTTCAATTTGAGTTCCTTCATTAGTAATATCCTTATAAAACACGCTACAACACACTACTCAACAACACATATGGTATTTTCACTCAATCTCAACCCTAATCGTTGCCGTCGAGTTAAATACACCGACTTCCGGAGCTTTATTCGTGGTGTTAACTGGATAAAGCGTCATCCCGGTTATTCCACTTTGTTCCGCATAGTTCATAATGACGGGCAAACGTCCATTATTTGGCGAAATAATAGCATTAGATGATGAGTCTTCAATTTTTACCGCGATATCTTTATTACTGCTCTTTAACGCGTCCGGCTCATTAGGATCGGCCTCCCCCTGGAATGAAAGGCTGATCTTCACTCCATCGGATATATTACGGCACGCTAACGTCAGCTCCTTATGATGCGGAGTGAAACCTCTCGGCATTTTTCCTTTTTCTTTGAAATCCGTTGACATAATGTCGCCAAAATTGACAATCACCGGTTGCGGGCTGATTTCACAGTTTTGCGGCACGGTAACCGTGCCGCTCATGGTGACAAAGGATACCGGTGTCGGACTACTGACGCCCGCCGTTGATGACATATAGACTTCAACCAGACGCGTTGTCGGAATCACCTGCACGCCAACGAAAGGCCGACGGAAGCGGAGATTAATAGAGCCTTTGGCGCCACTATAATACTCGTTTTTTTTCCCGTTACACGTGACACTATAAGCATCATTTCCGTTACTGACGTTAGCGAATGGAACTGGAATATACTTACCCAGCCCACCAGCAATATATACCCTACTGGCTACCGACAAAAAATCATTCAGGATATAATACTGCAATCCCGAGCCATCAGTAAAATCCAAGCCTTTGCTCAATGAAGGATTAGCCGTAAAATACGCCGCCGTCATTGTGTTACAGCCACACGTTGCTATATAAGGCTTTGTTATATTCCACTTATTCCCGGACGCGTTCTCAATAATTTTCCCTGTCGTATTCTGTTCTGGCGCATCAAAGGATGCATCAAAATCAAAATTATACTCTTGTGTTCCCCCCTCGCTCACGCAGGTTCCCGGCGCAGGAGCAGCCAATACCTGTGGAGCACACATTCCCGCAACGGTCAAAACCACGAAAACTGATAATTTCCTGAATATTAATTTAAGTTTCATAATTAAAACCTTATAAACACTGAGCATTGACCGTACGGATCGCAGAATTCTGCACTTTGGCATCCAAGCTATAGGTCACTTGGCACTGCTGCGAGGCACCGTTGCCCCACTTCACATTCAGCTTGCCGCTATCCGCCAGACCGGACAGGTACACCTGACCGCTATCGCCGACGATTGCGGCGCTGTTATCTGGATTAAGCAAATCGGTGACAGTTGCGCCAAACGGCACCGCAGCCCCGCCTTGACGTAACAACGTCATCAACACGCGCTGGCCAATGTTGGCTTTGAATTCCGCTCGCACTACGGCACCACGGGTCGGCACCACCGACTGGCTGGTTAATGTCATATCGACATCGTCCGGCAACGTTGTGGTATCCATATTGATATTGTTGCGACGATACGGCGACTGATACGGCACCACCGCATAACCCCGCCAGTCGGTGCTAACACCGGTCTGGTTTTCTATACGAACATCTTTCGCGCCTGGCGCTTTGACCAACGCCACTGTCTCACCCAATGGCTGAGAAAGTGTCAAGCCGTTTTCATGCAGCAAGATACCGCCCTGCAGGCCATAGCTCAGGCGCTGCATATCACGATCGTAGCCGTAGCCCACGTTCGCCTGCCCCAAACCGCCACGATAATCAACGCTGGCATTACCGCTAGCTCCTTGCCCCTGGCTGGTGTACCCCTGACTGATGCTGTAATTCAGGTTACCCCCTTCCAACGCGGTGCCATGTAATCCAACCCGGTTCGAGGTATTACCGTTACGGCTGCTGTTAACGCTATAGGTCGCATTAGCACCCGGTAACCAACGGCTGAGCGGCACGCTGACGTTGAAGGCCACAATGTGGTCTTCATTACTTGAGCGAGAGCCATCGCTGTTGTAACCATTTTTCGCGTAGGTGTAATACAAGCCGTAGCTGACACCTGACCAACTGTTGTTGTAACCCACACTGGCAGACTGGCTGCGACGATTGTCATTCCAGAACTCTTCATTCATCAGACTCAGCGACAGTGCCCCGGCGCCTTCCCACAGGTTCTGGTTCATGGTGAGTTCAGAACGGCTCTTCTTATGTAATGGGAACCTGATTGATGCGCCGTTGGTATAGGTTTCCAATGCTTCCTGCATGGTGTAGAAACCTTTGGTCGAATAACGGTAGCTTGCCAAACTGAAGCTGGTACCCGTTTCGGCAAAGCTCTTGCCGTAGCGCAGACGCCAGGATTGGCCGTGCTCTTTTGGCCGCAGTTCTGGCTTGGTCCAAGCCTGCGTCACATCGGCTGAAAGCGCGCCCAGCAAGCCAAGGTTTTGCCCCCAACCCAATGCCAACGCCTGATATTTACTGGCAGCCTGAATACCACCGTAGATGGTCGCCCCCCACGGCAGACCATAGATACCTGTCGCTTGAGTGAATGGCCGTTTGTCGACGTCATTAAGATAAGAACGGAACTGGCCGCTGGCGATGTTGTATTTGAAACGACCTTCACGCTGCAACACCGGTACTGAAGCAAATGGCACCGTTAAATTCTGTTCGCTGCCGTCGGCTTCCTTGATCGTGACCCTCAGATCGCCACTGCCCGATGTCGGATAAAGATCTTTAATTTCAAACGGTCCTGGCGGCACATAACTCTGATAGATCACATAGCCGTTTTGTCGAATGGTGATCTGCGCATTACTTTTAGCAATGCCGCGCACCACTGGCGCATAACCTTTCATGCTATCCGGCAGCATATCGTCATCTGAGGCCAACTGGGCACCTCGGAAAGGGACACTGTCAAACACATCACTGGACGAACTGCTATCGCCAAGGGTAAGGCGGCTTTTTAACGCAATAATATCGCGCTGCAGATAGGTATTGATGGAGCGCCACTGTTTCTCTCCATTACTATCGCGGGTCCAGGTAGAATAGTTACGCAAACGCCACGCCCCCAGGTTAAGCCCGGAGCGCAGGTTCAGGTAATAGCTGTCGCTGTCACTGCTGTCGCCGCGCCGCGCTTTATTATTAGCGCCGCTGAAGCTGTAGTTGGCCAACAATGCCGGTATGCCGGAATCCCATTTGTCGGGTGAAACGTAACCGCGCGCCTGCGTCTTAAGGGCAGCCTGAGGAATACTTAACTCCAGACGTTGCTGACCGAAACGAAAAGTGGATGAAGCCTGAGGAATCACCTGAGCGATGTTAACGCATTTCCCCCCCGCCTTAATGGCAGGAATAGCTTCAACGCGCACCCCCAAGGCTTCCAACAGTTTATCATCCAAACATGGCTGCAAACTGTTCTGGCCGCGACTGTCCCGGCTCAGAAAGAAATCAATATCGCGAGTCTCTATCATTTCGCGGTTAACATAAATATCCACGCGATATTTCCCCGGCGCTTGAGTATCGCCTTCCTCAAACACAGAAAGGTCTACGCCACGTTGGTCGGGGTTATCAATTTCCAACAGCGCGGGGTTAAAGTAGTCACGAGCCTGCGCCAAGCCAGAAAAGCCCATCAACATCGCCACTTGGCAAGAGATCAACCAAGCCAGCGGGGTTTTTCTGAGCCCTCGCGGGCTGCTACGCTTCGGGTTATTCATCCTTATAACTCCATTTTTCAGCGACGCCGAATTGCCGGCAATCGCGTCCTTCCCCGGCACTGCCTGTGCCCAAGGATATTTATGTAAAGACGGTCAAGTGCCTTATAAATTGGCAGTGAACGCTTTACTGGCCCCACCAAAGTCATTAATGATTTGCCAGGTCAATGCACCACCGGAATTACCTGACGGCAAGGTGAAACGCGCGCTGGAACGCGGAGCAACCATCGTGGCGTCTTTTACTGCCACACCATTTACCTTAACGTTGAAAAAAGTGAGGTAATAAGGTGAAGGATTGGAAACCTGCAGAGCATTGCCGTTACGCTGCCATGTCACCTTTTGCGCGGCATCGTTCAGCGAGCCTTCCAGACCGCGCGGTCTATAAATCAATTTGATGCGCGTTTTCACCGCAATTTGCAGCGTATTGTCCTGTTTCGGTGCGGAAGGAATCGATTTGATATTGAGCCAATACAAGGACTCTTTATCGTCCGGCAATGCACCGCCAGCCCGCACAATGCGCAGAATGTTATTTTGCCCATCGTCCAGGCGGAACAGAGGAGGAGTGATGATGAACGGTGCTTTAACCGCGCTGTCTTCGCCAGCATCAATCCAGGACTGAACCAGATACGGCACCTTGTCCGGATTACTGATACTCAGAGAGGATTCTTTTTTTCCACCGTCATATACCACGCGCGTTCCGCCGATAATCACACCGGCCTGAACCTGAGTACCCATTGTCATCAATAACGCTGCGACCAGCGCACTCTGCCAAACTTTCATTCGTATTGCCTGCCTGGTTAAACCGTGAAGAAAACAACCAGGGCAGCCGGAACTACCCTGGCTGGATTTACGCCGCCTGAGCAGGACTCAGGCGGTTAAACCTTACTGATATACAATGGTGAACTGCGCTACAGCGTTAGCTGTACCTGGCGTTACCTTATTCGCCAGCGCGTAGTAGCTCGCCATAAAGTTCAGCTTGTTGTCAGCGGTGCTAACCAGAGGGAATACTGCAGAATCCAGACCCAGGTTGATCACGTTGTTGTGCTCATCGCTAATCTGAACACCGACGCCTTCCGCCATATCTGCTGCATCAGTCAATGCCAGTACGCCGTCAGCGCCAGGAACCATTTTACCGCCGAAGCGAACGGCAGCAGCCGTGACAGAAGCCGGGCAGTTTTTCAGAATCAGGCTGAAGCGTCTGTCGCCTGCGGTGACTTTGTCAGTAGAGCCTGCACCAGCAAACGCGGTCGTGGCAATCTTGCCCATGTCAACGATCTGGTTCTTGGAGCTTGCATCAATTTCACAAGCGACATCGGTGATGGAGCCGGTGAAGTTAACCTGGCCATCAGCAGCCAGAACAGCGGAGGAAAACGCAGATGCGGCCAATACAGCAACAGCGAGCAGATTCTTTTTCATACTTCCTTTCCTTTAGAAATTAATGCATTGACATGCATTTGAATATTCCTGGCGTAACATTACGCCATTCCTTGATATTTAGTTCATGAACCGCGGAAGCCACCTCAGCCATAAGTTTGGGCAGTGTTAACTTTTCCAACCAAACGATTCATTTTGAACTAAAATGACTCATTCAGGATAAAAGACTTATTTATAGGCAAGTAAAAATTAAACAAGGAATATAATCCCATAAAATCAAAAAATATCAGTCAATAAAACTAACTAATTGCTGACTGAGGCCGTTGCTGGGATTTTTCTGTGTGATTTCATAGGAAGGGTCTTTGTTTGTTTCGTGTGGGCAGTGACGGAAAAATCGCAGATAACACAATGTTTAAAAAGGATTTTTCACAGAGGAAGGGAATTCTACCATGACGAGTGTTGACATTATTGGGGGGCGAATTTAGAGTATGTTGCAATTTAGTTCAAAATGACTCATTAGTAATATTTGGTTACCGACCTAGTTACCAAACTTCTTTAAATCTCCCGGCATTGCTCGCTGTATATAATACAGTGTTCTGAATATTTCGATGTCCCAGATAATCCTGAATCAAACGCGTATCAATACCGCGATCGGCTAATGCATATCCGCAGCCATGACGTAGCATATGAGGGTGCGCATTAACTTCAAGGTTTGCCGCCTGACTGTAATTCCTAATCAGCCAGTAGATCCTCTGACGAGAAAGTCGGGAGCCTCGGTTGGAAAGAAATAACCATTCACTATCAGCACCACGGTAGCTTTTTCTCTTCGCCAACCAGCGCTGCAAACATTTTCTTTCGCGCACGTATACAGGATGAATGGTTGAAAAACCATTTTTTAAACGATGAATGTAAATATTCCCCCCTTCCAGATCGATGTCTGACAGCCGCCAACTGTTGATCTCACTGACACGGCACCCATGAATAAAACACATCCAAATCAAGCAGTAGTCTCGCTCAGGATTCTTACCTCTCAGCGTTGCCTCAAGCAATTTTTCCACTTCGGATGGGGTCAGATGTTTGCGGTTTTTCATAGTGCCTCATTGTTTCTCACAAAGAAAATGTGGATGTATTAATTCCCTCTTTATGTCCACAACTGATGTTTGGAGCCGTTACTCCATCTAAAAGGATAGGTCCTCAATCCTGTGGCGAGTATAACGGATTTGCTTTCAGGTAACAGCCACATCCCATCTCACCCCACTGAGCGTGCAATTATTGACCGACGAGCGTATTTTTCTACCGAGATCAAAAGATAGGTATTAACTATGACGGATTAAACCCGGTGGATTATTCGAACCGATATGGAGTAGATAAAATCCGAACTTCGTGAAGGTGTAATATAAATCAAAAAAACAGGCGGCCGCCATATTTTTCCGATAGAGCCAGAGAAAAAATGATGATAAGAAATAGCTCTGAAACGCCAGTAAAATAGAATATTCTTAACGTAAGATAGAAAACAGCACCAATGATCACCATGTAACATTCACAATAATTATTTAAAATCCGAAAGTGGTTTAATATATATCAGGTATACTTATCAAAATCAGCACCGGTATAATCAATAGCATCTAGTAGGTTTAATTCGGATAAAAAAAGGAACAAGACAGGCTCGTTCCTTTCGTCCAATCACCGAGAAAGCTGATAGCGTCAGGCGGTTAGCCCCCCATCGAGCACCAGCGTTTGCCCCGTCATATAACGGCTCTCAGCCCCGATCATAAACGTCGCCGCGGCGGCAACCTCCTGCGCTGTCCCCAGCCGCCGCAGCGGCACTTGCTTACGCAGCGCTTTTAACGCTTCCGACGGCATGTTACGTGTCATATCGCTGTCAATAATTCCCGGCAGTAAGCAATTGACGCGAATGCCAAAGCGCCCCAGTTCCTGAGCCAAGGAGCGTCCTAACCCCACCATCGCGGCCTTACTGGCTCCGTAGGCCGTTTGCCCGATATTACCTTTAATCGCACTGACTGAGGACATCAGCAACAGTGCCCCCTCCCCCTGTGACATCATTGCCGGCAACAGATGCTTGTTCCAGTAAAACACCGCATTAAGGTTAGTCTCTATAACCTGACGCCAGGTATCTCCATTTTGCTGCATATGCAGCCCATCCAGCGTAACGCCGGCATTATGAATCACCGCATAGGGAGCGCCATAACGGGCGAGTAATTCAGGCGCCAGGCGATCGACATCCTCCTGCTTGCTGCCATCACACTGATAGCCGGCGACCCAGCCAGGTGAGTCCGAGCAAGAGGTAGCCACTTCGATACTGGCCTGCTCATCATTACGCCAGGTAAAAACGATATTCCAACGCTGAGCCAACGCCTCCACCAACGCTCGGCCGATTCCCCGACTGCCTCCGGTCACTAATACCCAGTTATTCATCGGCTTATTTTTTCTGTTCGGCCAGCGTATGGCACAGCTCGCCCAATGTCATCTCGGGGTGCTCAATAAACATTTCTGCGCTCAGCGTGGCGCCAAACTCCCGCTTAGCCAGCACCATCATCTCAACATAGTCCAGGCTATCCAGCTTCAGCTGAAGCAGCGGCATATCAGGGGAAAGCTGAGACGCGTCAAGATCTTTGGCATCGCAGATCATCTCACATAAGGTGTCATAAACTTGTTGATACTTTTCCATGGTTATATCCTTATTTATCAGTATGTTTTTATGCAGTCTACCGTTGCGTATAACTCGCCGTTTTTAACGTTACCGCGCTCGCCAATAAAGGGCTTTGCGGCGTCCAGCACTGCACTTCTATCCGTACCACCAGCCCGCTGTCGCCATCACCGACAATCAGTGACGGCAATATGACGTAAGACAAGGCATCGTCGCCACAACACAGTGCGCCGGACGCCAACAAATCAACGTTAAAATGCACGTCATGATGCGTCTGTACCACCGACAGTTGTGCAAAAACATCAATCAGCGTCCGCGCCTGCATTGTCGGCAATCGTTCTTTTATTGCCGACAAGATTTCCGCCGACGACACGATACGTTGGAACAGCAGCGCATCCAAAAAGCTCCATTGCAGCAGAGGTGCTCCCGGGAAACGCCGGCCAAGTGCTTCGACATCCTGCCGTTTCAGCCGCTGAATATGGGGAACATCAGCAATGTCAAACGCAACAGAAGGGACCAATTTGGCGCTGAAACAGCTCTCACCGCTGCGCTCATCCAGCAACCTGCCACTCGCCTGATACTCCGTGGCGACGACGTCCAGCCGATAATCAAGGCCGCAGCGTACCGGCTGCCGCAGTCGGGCGCTAAAGCGGAAAAAGTGCGCATCCGGCGGTACAGGCCGCAATGCCTCGCTTAAAGCCTGCTTCATGTCCAGCATGGCGCGCATACCGTGCACCGTCAGCCGCTCACTGCCAAGTTTGCGCGCCCATTGCAGGTCAAAATGTATCGGGTTGTAGTCACCGGAAAATGCCGCCCATTGCTCCGCATCGCTACGCGTATAGTTACACCGCATCGTTACCCCTGCCGATAACCAGTGCCGCATTGGCACCGCCAAAGCCGAAACTCAGGTTTAGCGTATTGTGCAATGACGCCGCCCGGTGCCCTTCGCTGATGTAATCCAGATCGCAGGCCGGATCGGGATTTTTCAGGTTACAGGTCGCCGGCATCAACTGATGTTCCATTGCCTGTAAGCAGATAATCGACTCAAAGCTGCCGGCAGCGGCAATCAGGTGGCCGGAATAAGATTTGGTGCTCGATAGCGGCGTGGTATATGCCGCCTTGCCAAAGGCCAGTTTAATTGCCTCGGTCTCATTAAGATCGTTCAGCGGCGTCGATGTCCCGTGCGCATTGATGTAATCCACGTCATGTACACTAATGCCGGCCTGCGCCAACGCCCGCCGGATGGTTTTCACTCTGGCGACCTTATCGTCTGCCGGTGCAGTGAAATCAAACGCATCAGAATAGTTGCCGTAGCCTTTTATCTCGCCAAGAATCACTGCGCCACGCGCCAACGCGGCATCACGCTCTTCCAGACACAGCACCGCCGCGCCTTCCGACAGCACAAATCCGTTGCGATCCAGACTAAATGGGCAGCAGGCTTTGGTGATATCCTGCTGCTCACGCGCCAACGCGCGCAACACGTCAATATCCCACACAGCCGGGTCGGAGCGCAGCGATTCACCAGCGCCCGCCAGTATCATGGAGGCGCGCCCATGGCGGATTGCCTCAAACGCATCGCCGATAGCCATTGTGCCGGTCGCACAGGCGGCGATTGGCGTATTCTGATAGCCGCGCAGCCCCCACAGCAAACTGCAGGCAGCGGTCGCAACATTCGGCATGGAAAGGAAACAGGCAAAAGGCGACCCTAACCCGCTGCGCTGATACATATCAAAGGTGTCATAGCTTTCATCCTGTCCGGCCCAGCCGCTGCCAATAATCGCGCCGCACTCCAGCGGGTCGTAGTAATCGACGGGCGCAGCCCCCTGAAACGCCATCTCGACGGCTTCTTTGGCCGCTCCGAGTGCCAAACGCGCAAAGCGCGGCAAACGACGCCGAATCGCCGCCGGTACTGACTTCAAATCAGGTTCTGACGCGACCACGCCAAAAAAGCGTGACTGAATCCCCGCGGCGGATCGATCGTGATATTGATAGCCCAGGCGATAATCCATCATTGCCGCCCAGCTCTGCTGCGCATTCTCTCCCAGCGGCGTTACCGCACCATAGCCGGTGACCACCACCCGACGTGGCGAAGACATGTTATCCATGAGTATTTCCCTCTGTCATTTCGTCCTTATCCACTGCGCCCCCCAAGGCCAACCATAATTTCATCGTGGCGTTCAGGTAGTTGTATTGCATTTCCGCCAGGCTGTTTTCACTGCTCAAGCGGGCATCCTGCGCATCAAGTAATGTCTGGAACGACACCGCACCGGCGCGGTACTGGCTCTCAGCCAACGTCAGCCGCTGCTGGCTAAGCCGCAAGTTTTCCAACAGGCGCCGTTTCTGCTGCTGATAACTCAGCCGCTGCGCCATCGCGTTATCCACATCAGAAAGTGCGTTATATACCGCACTACGAAACGCAATAACCTGCTGCTGGACATCAAGCTTGGCTTTTTCTGCCGTGAGCCTCATGGTGTTCCACTGTACGAAAGGCAGCGCTACGCTGCTGCCCAATGCTCTGATCGGCTGGCTGAACCACTGCTGAAATATGGCGCTGCCGGCGCTCAGCGATGCCGTCAAAGACAGCGACGGATAAAAATTGAGCCGCGCGACATCGGAGCCGGCCAGGGCGGCTCTCAAACGCCTCTCCGTCCCCTGAACGTCCGGCCTGCGACCGATTACCGCCAACGGTACGCTAGCGGCGATCGGCACGTCCTGTCCGGCATCCAGCGCACGGCGCTCCGGCTGACGTACGTCCGGCGAATTATTGAATAAAATAGCCAGAGCATTACGCGCTGCTTCACGCTGCTGCTGCAGGCTTTGCTGTTGATTTTCCCGGTCGTTCACCGATTGGCGCGCCTGCAAAAGTTCTATTTGGCTGGCGGCGCCGGCGGCATGGCGCGCGTGCACCAGACGAAGCGTTTCCTGTGCGATGCTCATCATCTGTTGCTGCGCATCAAGCTGCTGATTAAGCTTGGCAATTTGCCAATAATAATCAGCGGTATTGCCAATCAGCGTCAGCGCGACGTTTTGCCTATCCAGCTCAGAAGCCTGTACCAACCAGGCAGCTTGCTCGCGCGTACGCGCCAGTTTCCCCCACAGATCCAGCTCATAACTCAGGCTTAGCGACGTACGGTAATCCTCGCTGGCGCCACCGCCTCGCAAGTTCTTGCTGTTGCTGGCACCGCCGCTCAGCGTCACGTCCGGCGTCAAGTTGGTATTGCTCAAGCCGGCTTCCAGACGCGCCTGCTGCAGCTGCAGCCCCGCCTTCGCCAGATCGTTATTGCTGCTGAGTACATGGGCGATTAACTGCGAAAGTTGCGGATCGTTGAAGTTATCCCACCAATGTTCATGACTTGCCAAATAAGCCGGCCCGGTAATTTCCGTACGCCATTGCGCCGGAACCGATACCTCCGGCTGCTGATATTCGCTTTTCACCAGCGCGCCACAGCCGGACAACATCAAACAACTCAACAACACCACGCTTTTTTTCTGTCTCATTCGCGCGCCAGCGCCTCCGTAGGGTGAAGCCGCGCCGCATTGCGCGCTGGGAAAAAACCAAACCCCAGCCCGATCAGCGCAGAGAAACCACAGGCCAGCGCAATCGGCGGCCAGGTGAAGACCATGGTGAATTCGTCGGTAAACCAGGAGAACATAACGCCCGCCAACATCGCTCCGGCGATGCCGACCATCCCCCCAACGTGCAGATCACCATCGCCTCAATTAAAAACTGGCGCATAATGTCCAGCGGCCGTGCGCCGACCGAGAGGCGAATGCCGATTTCATGCGTACGTTCGGTCACGGACACCAGCATGATATTCATCACGCCAACCCCGCCGACCAGCAGAGAAATGCCGGCAATCGCGGTGATCAACAGCCGCATGGAGTCAGACGCCTGCTGAATGGTCTGCGTCATCTGATCGTTGGTTTGAGTGAAGAAATCGCGGCGGCCGTGGAACATCTCCAACTGCAGCTCCACGTCTTTTTGCGCCTGCGCCAGCGCATAGCCATCAACCACCCGCAGTGAGATAGACTCCAGCGGCGCGTCACCCGCCAGACGCTCCTGCAACGAGGTATACGGCATCCAGGCGTTGAGCTGCCCGCCCATAAACGGCCCCTTCTTCACCGCAACCCCGCTGACGCGAAACGGCGTACCGCCGATTTGAACGATCGCGCCGATCGGCTGTTCGCCGTCCGGGAACAGCGTTTTCGCCAATTCGGCATCAATAACGACCACCGGTTCGCGTTCATCGAGGTCGTGCCTGGTTAGCGCATTGCCGCTCACCAACGTCACACCCTGCACGTGAAAATAGTCATCGCTGATGCCGGAAAGCGATGCCATCACCTGCTTTCCGCCGCGAATAATGCTGGTATATTTATTGATTTGCGGCGAAATACCGTCGATATAGGGCTGCTTCGCCAACATCTCCACGTCGTCTATCGTCAGGGAACGCTCAAAGTCAGGCCGCGGCTTATCCCAGCCAAGACCGGGCCGTATCTCCATCGTGCTGGTACCCAACTGGCTGATCTTCTCCAGAATATTCTGGCGCGCACCTTCCCCCACGGCAATGGCGGATACCACTGATGAGATCCCGATAATAATGCCGAGCATCGATAAAAAAGCGCGTACCCGGTGGCCCAACAGAGAGCGCCAGGCCATGCGCACGGCCTCGCGAACGCCTTGCCACAGAGGGGCACGGCCGGTGGCGGTTGCCGCCGGCAATGTCCGGGGCTTATCGTCCTGCATCGCGCTATCATTCAGGCGATCGGCAATAATTTCACCGTCACTGATCTCAATAATGCGCTGCGCCTGTCTGGCAACGTCGTGATCGTGAGTAACGATGATGATGGTATGGCCACTCTGATGCAGCGAATGCAATATCTCCATCAGTTCCTGACCGCTGCTGCGATCCAGCGCTCCTGTCGGCTCATCGGCCAGAATAATTTCTGCACCGTTCATCAGCGCCCGGGCGACGCTGACCCGTTGCTGCTGGCCGCCGGAAAGCTGTGCGGGCTTGTACGTCATACGATGCGGCAACCCCAGCCGCTGTAACAAATACTCGGCTCGCGTCTGACGATCGCTCGCCGGCATCGCGGTATACAGCGCGGGAATCGCTACATTCTCCGCAGCGTTCAGATAGGGCATCAGGTGATAACGCTGAAAAATAAAACCGATGTACTGGCTGCGCAGCTGTGCCAACTGCTCACCGCTGGCCGACTGCGTCGAGAGCGATTTGATACGCATTTCGCCCGACGTGGGGTTATCCAGGCAGCCGATAATATTCATCAGGGTAGATTTACCGGAGCCAGAGGCGCCGACGATCGCCACCATCTCGCCGGCATTAATCATCAGTGAAATATTTTTCAACACAGTGACGGTTTCAAGACCTGACGAGAACTGACGTGAAATATTATTTAACGCAATGATAGGTTCCGCAGCGGTCATTATTGCCCCCCTGCAATCTGCGTCAGCACCACGTCTTCCCCTTCTTTCAACCCGCTTTTAACCTCAACGAACTGCCGGTCGCTGATGCCGGTGACGATCGTGCGCGGCTCAAGTGCCGAGCCCCGCTTGACCTGCACCTGGTAACGGTCTTTTCCCTGCGGCTGCCCCAGCGCCGCCAGCGGGATCCGCAATACATTTTTCTCCTGCGCGGTGATAATAAACACCTGTGCAGTCATCGACGTACGCAGCTGACGCTCAAGGTTGGCAATGGCAAATACGCCGTTGTAATACACCGCCGTCGGCTGCTGACTGGAAGAGGACGTCGGGTTGTCTTCACGCAGCGCTTCATTCGGCGCCTCCTGGATCGAACCCATTACGCTGTCATAGCGGCGTTTGGGGTCAGCCACGACGTAGAACCACAGCGGCTGCCCGACACGCACTTTCAAAATATCGGTTTCTGAGATACGTGTATGCACCGTCATGGTGTCGGCATTTGCCAACACCAGAATCGTCGGAGCGCTCTGCGACGATACGATCGTCTGCCCCTCTTTGGTGACAATGCCCAGCACTTCGCCATCAATAGGCGCCAGAATTCGGGTATAGCCCAGGTTGGCCCTGGCCGTCTCCAGCGCCATTTCCATTTGCACGATCTGCGCTTCATTCATTCGCACCTGAGCAACCTGAGTGGCATATTGTGCCTGCGCTTTTTCCAGATCGCTTTTTACCCCGGCCCCCTCGCGATCCAACTGATGTTGACGCTTTAACTCCAGCTGGTACTGCGTCAGGTTCGCTTCTGAAGCCTGCTTCTGCGCGACCGCGCTTTGCAGTTGCGCTTCCGACTTGCGAACCTCATTTTCCTGCAGCGTCGGATCAATCTCTGCAAGCAGCTGACCCTTGGTCACACGGTCACCCTGTTTGACATACAGTCTGGTCAGTTGACCATTGACCTGTGCGCCAACGTTAACCTGCAGCGACGGCTTCAAAATACCGGTCGCCAGCACGGTTTTTTCAATATCACCCCGGCTGACCACCGCGGTAGGCTCGGGGATATGCTCCGCCGCACTGCGCATGTAGAAACTGATAACCACAACGATGGCCACCACCAGCAACGGCAGTAACACAAGGGCGGCTTTGCGATTTTTCCGTCGTTGCATCAGCAGACCTCTCCGCACGGCATTGCTGACGCTGCCGGCTGCGCCCTAGATGGCGTCATCGCGGCTATCCGGCCCTCAGTCATGCGGTACACCCGATCAAACTTCGGCAACACGCTTTCGCTGTGGGTAACCGTAATCAGGGTTTTGCCCTGCTCACGACAGTGCGCCAGCAGGGTGTCCATCACCTGCTGTGCCGTCTCTTCATCCAGGTTAGCGGTAGGTTCATCCAGCACCAGAATCGGACGGTCGCTGTACATGGCTCGAGCCAGCAGCAGTCGCTGACGCTGCCCCAGCGACAGACCGGCGTGGCTTTCACGAATCAGCGCGTTCATGCCGCCCGGCAGCCTGGCAATCGCCTGCTCCAGATTGAGTCCGCGCAGAGAGCGTTCAATTTGCGCTTTCCGACTTTCGTCGAAGCCTTCATCAAACAGCGTGATATTTTGCAACACGGCGGCATTAAACAAGATATCCTCCTGACTTTGCAGGAAAAACAACGCGTGCGCCTGTCGATAATCAATAGGGACATCGTCAACGATGATATCGCCCTGCTGAGACGGCATCAGGCCGCACATCACTTTCAGCAGGGTGCTTTTGCCGGCGCCGGACTCGCCGACAATGGCGATGCTTTCCCCCCGCCGCAGCGAAAATGACAGGCACTGCAACACCGGTTGCTGGGCGTCATAGGCGAACACGATATTGCGGTAGCCCAGGCTACGGGAAAACGGCGGTGCAGCCGGTGGAACCGACGATGTTTCTGCCGCCTCCTCACCGACAGGGAACAGATCGCGTGCGCGTTTGTCGATCACGTGCAGCTGGTTTTTTTGCAATATAGCGAAGAATATTTTGGTGATATACGAAGTGAAAATCTCGCGCACGAAGCTATAGGCGAAAAACTCCCCGAGGCTTAACGCGCCGCTCTTCAGTAAAGGCAGAGCCAGCAGCATAAAAAACACCATCTCAAGGCTGCCGATCAGCTGATAGATACTGCTCTTGATCTGCTCATAAACTTTCTGCTTTTGCCGGCAGGTAAACAGCGACAGCGCATACTGGGCAAACGCGCCTTTGCGCAGACTGGCCAGCCCGGCGGATTTGATGGTAGAAAACCCCTGGATAGTCTCCAGAATAAAATCGCTCTGCTCGGCGCTTTTTTCCTGCAACTGCTGGGTATAGTAACGATCGCGGTAAATGGCCCATACGCTGACCAGCCCCATCATCGTCACGCCGACGACGGACACCAGCGCCAACAGCGGGCTCATATAACACATTACCCCCAACGCAATCGTCCCGACGATCCAGTCGGTACGCAGACCGTTATCCAGCTCAATTTTTTGCCCGGCGGCCGACTGCCAGTTGGCAAAACGGCTGAATATTTCGCCAGGCGCACGTTTATCAAAAAAGTTTAACGAGTTGGCTAACAGCCGGGAGAAACCGGCCACGCTGTTGAGCACCACGAACCGTTTGATAAAACGCTCTGTAATCACTCGTACGCCAAAAGCTAGCGAGGTAGAGATGACAAACGCCAGCAGGTAGTAAAAATAAGGGAAATCCGTCGCGCCGGCGCTCGAAAAAACATCATTAATCGCGCTGCTGACCATTACCGGCATAATAAACAGCGTAAGAGAAATCAGAAACGCCAGCGTCATCAGGCGATAAATACCCGGCAGGCGCGAGGTTTCCTGCATGCTCATACACGCCAGCGCGCTGAAAGACTGGCTGCGCTTCACCCCCGCCAATGCCGCGGCATCCGGCGGCGTTTCATGATCCAGCACCAGCGCATAGCCGCTGATCTCCTGCTTGAGCGCCTCCAGAGGCAATAACTGCTGACCGATCGCCGGGTTCATCACGCAGACGTGATTGCCTTTACGGTAGGCCAGTAAAACGTAATGGCTGGCGCCATAGTGTAAAATCGCCGGCAGCGGCAGTTCAGCCAGTTCCTGATGCTCAAAAGACACCGGATAGGCAGGAATCGCCAGTTCGCCGAGGATAGTGGTTAACGTCGCCAGCGACATGCCGTGCTGGGAAGCTGGAAAGCGTGTGCGCAACGCTTCCAATGGCGCATCAATGCCCTGTGTTTCCGCCAGCATCGCAATACAGGCCAGGCCGCATTCGTTCGTCTCGCTTTGAAACACCTGCGTCGGGATTATCTTTTCCATGATCTCTTTTACAGTTCCAGGTTATTCATTGATAAAAAACAACGAATGCGCATGCCAGAGCATCCATACCTCAGGACGTTGCCGCAACGCGGTTTCAATAACCTCCGGCAATGCCTGCGGCAGTGCGCCGGCCTCTACCGGCGGAAAAATATGAATCCTGATGCCACGGTCATAATAGAGGTAATAAAACACCACGCTGGCGGACAGCGCGCGCGCCAAACGCACCACGCCGCTGTGCACGTTGGCAGGGCGGCCGAACAAGCGACAAGGCAGTTTCGCCGTTCTGGCGCGGTTGGTGGTCACCGTATAATCTGGTGTAATATCTGGAAAAATAATGATATTTCTCTGATTATCCGCCGCTTCCATCAGTGCGGACGTCAGGTTGCCGGCAATAGCGCGGTTATCATCATGAATCGAGCAGTAATCCAGATTAACGCCGCCCTGTCTGCGTGTCTGCTCCTGATACATCTCGGCACCGGACGATACGATGACCGTCGCCTTGCCAGGAAAGGTATCCCCTCCCACCATCCCGGCCAGGATGTCAGAAACCATATGCAGCGGCGCCAAAATCACCGGAGAACCAGCAGCATGCAGCGGTGCAACCACCTGATTCAGTTGGGCGCTGCAAGACGCCATCTGCGCCAACAGTTGACGATTACGTCCGTAGGTCGCCGCCAGTTCCAGCACCTGTCGCCGACGCATCTGACGAATAAAGTCCACCTGCGGCCCGTCGCCAAGCAAAGAGTGCTGATTGGCGCGTGCCACCGCCGCACGCCCCCGCAACCCGCGATTGACGAACGGCAACCAGCGGCTCGCTTCGCTCACCGCCAAAGCCAGACGGTAATCGGTATGCCGCAGTATCAGGCAGATCAGCCGGGCGCGCAGCCTGAGCACCCGGTGCCATTGGCCGATCGCGCGATCCCACAAGTTACAGGCGCTTAGGTAAACCCATACGGCAACGAAACGCATTACGGCTCCAGCGGGCTATCGTCCTTCAGCAGCGACAACAGCTTTTTGCTAAAGGTAGAGAAATCGCTATCCTGCTGCGCCAGCCATTTTTTATTGACGATAAAGCTCGGGGTAGCATTAACCTGGTAGTACTCGCTAACCGCCGTCATATAAGCCATCAACTCCTTGACGTCCTGTGACTGGCTGACGCTTCGATAGTCCGTACGATCGATGCCGTTATCCTGCAGCCATTGCCCCAGTTGCGCCGGGTCACTCAGATCGAGCCGCTCTTTGATAATCGCCCGGTAGGCGCTTTCACGGTACTTGTCTTCCAGCCCCATCACCGACAGCGTGGCGAACAGCGGCGCATAGGCAGACAGACCGCTGTTTTGCGGGTTGCCAATATGCAGGCGAACTAGCTTGCTGCCAGGCGGCAACTGTGCCTCAAGTTCTTTGACGTTCTTTTCATTAATTGCACAGTAGTGGCAGCCATAAGAGAAAATTTCGACAATTGCGTTTTCTTCTTTTATCGGGCTTTTTTTAATCCGCTCATCGCTAATCGACGTCAATGCCGGCGCCCCGTCATCACCACTATTCGCCCCTACCACAAAATAATGGATATAGGCTGTAGTGATCAGCGAAGAAATAACAACAATAAATAATGTATATGCAATAAGGGGTAATGGTTTTTTAAACATGATTATTCATCCTGAAAAGTAACGTAATCCCATTAAACTGAGGGAATAGATCACCCCCTGTTTATTTAAGGCTAAATGCATATTACGCACATGCCTTAACCTCTACGATACAAAAATCGGATGTGGCACAACACGCCACATCCGTATACATTTTGATTTACTGATATAAATTCACATCAGTTATAAGCAAAATCAATTAACCAATTGGTCGGCATTGTTTACTGTCAACTGCCGGCATGGAAGTCTGATGTATCTTACCATATTTGTCGGTACAGGAACGAACCAGGGTGCATACCTGGTTTGGAGCGGAACCAATCCATTCAAAACTGTCCGTGCAATTTTTTTTGCACGTCCCGCCAATCACCGCTTCCGCTGCCGGCAGAGTTACTTTTTTCATTGCTATATCCTTATGTTTAGCTGCTACGAATTTACCATTGCTTCATCCTGAGGGGATGATTATTTTCAATAAACGCGAAAAAATAACTCACACTTATTAAAATGTAGTTTCCTATTATAGAGTTCTTTGCATATAAAAGCTGAGAGAAGAATAACCATCAGAAATAAGTATATCAATAAGATTTTCATCTAATCATTACGTTATGATGCACTTTGACACAAGGTAATAACAGGATGTTTCTTATTTCACGCCAATGATGTGAGCAAAAAAACAAACTATATATGTATTTTTTATCATATATCATATAAATAACATTGAAGGATAATTCTTATATAATCTCGATGAATCTTGGGATCTGTTCTGCTCCGACCAGTTGACTGGCGCAACCCGGTTAAAACTCTCCGCGAAGGTTTGTTTCCCTGCCAGCAGCCCGTACACTATCCGCAACCACATTGATACAGGACAGCCGGCCGCTATGTTGCCAACCCATGAATACGCCAACGATCTGATACTCTTCGCGCTTATCGTCGATTGCGGCTCATTCAGCAAAGCGGCGGAAAGCGCCGGTATCACCAGTTCCGTCATCAGTAAACGTATCGGCAAGCTGGAAAAATCACTCGGCGCGCGGCTGCTGTATCGCACCACCCGTAGCCTGACGCCAACCGAAAGCGGTGCGATGCTATACCATCATGCCAAAACCCTGAGCGCGCAAATGCAGGAGGCGCTGTATGCGGTCAGTGAAAAAAGCGAAGCGCTGACCGGCACCATACGGATGTCGGTGCCCACCATTTCCGGTGAACTGCTGCTCAGCGAAAGCGTCGCCGAATTTTGCGCACAGCATCCTGAGCTCAAGGTCGAAATGCGATTGGAAAATCGCTTTGTCGATCTGGTCAACGAAGGCATCGATTTAGCGATACGCACCGGCACCATGCCCGACTCCAGCCTGATCGCCAGGCACATTCTGGACTCGCGCTGGGTGATCGTCTGTTCCCCGGCCTACCTTGAACAACACCCGCAGCCGCAAACCACCGCCGATCTGTTGGCGCATAACTGTCTGACCTATACCTATCAAGAAAGCGGCACCGCCAACTGGCTGGTCAAACAGCCCGGCCACGACGATATTCAGGAACTGCAGGTCAACGGCAATCTTTCCGCCAATAATGCCCGCGCCATTCGCAAAGCGGTGATCGCCGGGCATGGCATCGCGATGGTTCCCCGCTGCATGGTGTATGAGGATTTGCAGGATGAAAAACTGGTGGAAATATTAAATGGCCACTGCGGAAAAGTGCTCGGCGTCTATGCCGTTTACCCCTACACCCGTAATTTACCGTTAAAAACCCGCCTGCTGATCGAACATATCATTGGTAGTTATAAAAGGATCAGCCATTATTTTTGAAGGCCGTCACGTTATCGGCCGCCATTCTGGCAGCGGTGAGCGTTCGATTAGGTGATTTTAAGCGATAATCTATGGCTGATTAACGCCTAATAAATGTGACCACGCGCCTTTATCATACAATACCACACGTTAACCTAATGATTTAAATCACAATAAAACACGCACGCTTTCTCTTCTCATTCCAGCCGAATGCTCTGTTCTGTCCGTTCTACAATTGTTGCAAAAATGCAACGTAGAACATCGAATAATGTTGTGATTAGAATAATACCGTGGCAAACATTGACGATTTCCGATCGCCCTATCGCATAAAAATAATAATCGCTGAGGATCCTATGTCCCTGTTTTTCAGTATCGCTCCGATCATCTTATTGATATGGATGATGACGAAACACCAAGGCGTCCCCGCTTATATCGCTCTGCCGTTAACCGCCATTGTGGTCTATGCTTTACAGCTGCTGTGGTTCAACGGCGACTTGCTCCTATTACATGCCAATGTGATTACCGCGCTGGTTGCGGTTTTCACCCCGATTACCATTATCGCCGGCGCCATTTTGCTCAATAAACTGATGCAAATCAGCGGGGCGGAAAACGTGGTGCGCAACTGGCTGGAAAATATCAGCCCCAACCCTGTCGCCCAGCTAATGATCATCGGCTGGGCGTTTGCTTTTATGATTGAGGGCGCCAGCGGCTTCGGCACGCCGGCCGCTATCGCCGCGCCGATTCTGGTTGGGCTGGGGTTTAATCCACTGCGCGTTGCTATCCTGACGCTGGTGATGAACTCGGTGCCGGTCTCTTTCGGCGCCGTGGGCACCCCGACCTGGTTCGGCTTTGCCAACCTGGGGCTGAGCGACGCCGACCTGCTGGACATTGGTCGCCAAACCGCGTTAATCCACACCGTCGCCGGCTTGATCATTCCGATTCTGGCGCTGCGCTTTATCGTTTCCTGGCGGCAGATCCGCCAAAATCTGCCGTTTATCCTGCTGAGCGCACTCAGCTGCACGCTGCCTTACCTGTTGCTGGCGCAGGTTAACTACGAGTTTCCGGCACTGCTGGGCGGCGCCATCGGCCTGGCATTATCGGTGTTGCTGGCCCGCGCCAATATCGGCTTGACGCGCGACAGAACCCCGTCCACCGCTCAGCCGGTACCCTTTGGCCAAGTGCTTAAAGCCATGGCGCCGACGCTGCTGCTGATCGTGATTCTGATCGTCACGCGCATCCACCAGTTGGGGCTGAAATCCCTGCTTAACAGTACCGCTCCGCTGTGGCAGGGCAGTCTGGGATGGTTCGGTGAACTCAGCATCAGCAAGGCGCTGATTATTGAACTGCAGCAGGTATTGGGCACCAGCGCCCAGGCCAGTTATAAAACGCTGTACGTGCCGGCCCTGATTCCTTTCCTGCTGGTGGTGTTACTCGCCATTCCGCTGTTCAGATTAAGCGGCCAACAGGTACATCGGATCTTCGGTGATACCACCCGCAGTATCGGCAAGCCGTTTATCGCCCTGCTCGGTGCGCTGATTATGGTCAATCTGTTGATGCTGGGCGGGGATAACGCGCCGGTGATGATTATCGGCAGAGCGCTGGCCGATACCACCGGTGCCAGCTGGCTGCTGTTTTCCGCCCTTCTCGGCGCACTCGGCTCGTTCTTCTCCGGTTCGAATACCGTTTCAAACCTGACATTTGGCGGTATTCAGCACTCCATCGCCGTCAGCAGCGGTTTGAACGTCAACCTGACGCTGGCATTGCAGTCCGTAGGCGGAGCGATGGGCAATATGATTTGCCTGAACAATATCATCGCCGTCTGCTCAATCCTCGGCATTACTCAGGCCGAGGGCAAGATCATCAGAAAAACCATATTGCCCATGCTGGTTTATGGCGCGTTCGCCGCTGGCATGGCGCTGATACTGGCATTCTGAGCGAATCACAGTAAGTTTAAGTTAACGATAAAGTAAGGGACGCATTATGATCATCTCCGCTTCAACCGACTACCGGGCCGCAGCACAGGCAAAACTTCCGCCTTTTCTGTTCCACTACATTGATGGCGGAGCCTATGCTGAACACACGCTACAGCGCAACACGGCGGATCTGGCCGATATCGCCCTGCGCCAGCGCGTGCTGCGCAACATGTCCGAGCTAAGCCTGGAAACCACCCTGTTCGGCGAGAAACTGGCGATGCCGGTAGCGCTGGCGCCCGTCGGCCTGACCGGCATGTACGCACGGCGCGGTGAAGTGCAGGCGGCGCGCGCGGCCGCCAACAAGGGCATTCCCTTCACGCTGTCGACCGTCTCGGTCTGCCCGATCGAAGAGGTGGCGCCGGCCATCAACCGGCCGATGTGGTTTCAGCTGTATGTGCTGAAGGATCGCGGCTTTATGCGCAACGCGCTGGAGCGGGCGCAGGCGGCCGGGGTTAAAACCCTGGTGTTCACCGTCGATATGCCGGTTCCCGGCGCGCGCTACCGCGATGCGCACTCCGGCATGAGCGGCCCGAACGCCGCCATGCGCCGAGTCTTACAGGCGATGACCCACCCGCAATGGGCGTGGGATGTCGGTATCAACGGTAAACCGCACGACCTTGGCAACGTCTCCGCCTATCGCGGTACGCCCACCAGCCTGGAGGACTATATCGGCTGGCTCGGCGCCAACTTCGATCCGTCGATTTCCTGGAAAGATCTGGAGTGGATCCGCGAGTTCTGGCAGGGGCCGATGATCATTAAAGGCATTCTTGATCCTGAAGATGCCAAAGACGCCGTACGCTTCGGCGCTGACGGTATTGTGGTTTCCAACCACGGCGGCCGCCAGCTGGATGGCGTTCTTTCCACCGCCCGCGCTCTGCCGGCGATTGCCGATGCGGTCAAAGGCGATATCACCATTCTGACCGACTCCGGCATCCGCAACGGGCTGGATGTGGTGCGGATGATTGCGCTGGGCGCCGACAGCGTCCTGCTGGGGCGCGCCTTCGTGTACGCGCTGGCGGCGGCCGGCGAAGCCGGAGTGGCGAACCTGCTGGATCTGATTGATAAAGAAATGCGGGTCGCGATGACGCTGACCGGCGCCAAAACCATCGGCGAGATCACCCGGGATTCGCTGGTCAAAACGCTGTAAGTAAAAAGGGCCGGCGTAATTGCCGGCCCTTGCGTTTAACAGGAAGGAACACGCCCCTGCGGCGGTAAATAACGTAGCGGATCCAGCGCCGTCGCGCGATAGCGAATCTGGAAATGCAGGCGGACAGAATTGGCGCCGCTGCTGCCCATGGTGGCAATTTTCTGCCCGGCTTTCACATCCTGCCCGTTACGCACCAGCGTAGTGTCGTTATGCGCATAGGCCGAAATAAAATCTTCACCATGCTTAATCATGATCAGATTGCCGTAACCGCGCAGTTGGTTGCCGACATACACCACTTTGCCCTTGGAGCTGGCGTAAACCGGCTGCCCGCGGCGGCCCGCAATATCGATACCCTTATTACCGCCGTCAGAGGTTGAGAACCTGGCAACGATCTTGCCATCGGTCGGCCAGCGCCAGCAGCGTGAGACGCCCGGCGGCGGCGTACTCTTCGTCAGCACGCTGCCGGAGGAGCGACCGCCGGATTTGCGGCTTGTGCTTTTCGCCGTCGCGCCGGGGCTGACTTTTAATTTTTGCCCGACGGCCAGACTATAAGGCGGACGGATATTGTTGGTGCGCGCCAGCGTGCTGACGTCATTGCCGGTAATCCAGGCGATGTAATACAGCGTATCGCCACGCTGGACGGTATAGGAACTACCGCTGTAGCTGCCTTTAGGCAATTTATCATAATCACGGTTGTAGCTATTTTTGCCTGAGCAGCCCGCCAACAGCAGGCCAAGCGTCAGACACACCGCCAGACGGCGCCACGCCGCAGATATATTCCCTCTGCTCAAAACCTATCCTCAATCAGCCGTATGTCAATAATGGTATACGCAAGGTGCATAATAACCGTCTATGTTAACACCTGAAAACGGGCAGTCAAAAAGCGGGCTTTCCCGCCATCATTCTATTTTCGACTTTTCTAATGGAACGCTCCCGTTAGCGTACATCAATTGGCAAGAAGGACAGATTCATGCTGGAAGTTTGGGGAAGAAAGAGCTCATCCAATGTACAGGCGCTTATGTGGTGCATTGGCGAGCTGGGTTTACCGTATCAAAGACATGACGTCGGGCACCGATTCGGCGGCACGGACAGCGACGAATTTTATGCGCTGAACCCGAACCGTACCATCCCCGTACTCCGAGATGGCGACCTCCCGCCGCTGTGGGAAACCGGCGCCATCCTGCGCTATCTGGCAAACCGTTATGCACCGGACGAATTCTGGCCCGCCGACTTAATCGCCAGAACCAATGTAGACCGCTGGATGGAATGGTCAAAACTGAACGTAGCGCTGCTGTTTACCGCGCCGATCTTTTGGCGCGTGGTGCGTACGCCCGCAGCTGAACGCGATCCCGCCGCGATCGACCAAGCGCTGCAGGCCTTTGAGAACAAACTGATGATTGCCGAACAGCGCCTCGCAGGCCAGACGTTTTTGGCTGGCGACACATTTTCCGCCGCAGATATCCAATTCGGGCACGTGCTGTATCGTTACTACGATATAGACATCGACCGACAACCACTGCCAAACCTGCGCAGCTACTACGATCGGCTGACGGAACGCCCCGCCTTCCGCGAACACGTTATGGTGTCTTACGAAGCATTAAGGGCTTAATACGTCGTCTGCCGAAGGGAAACGGCGCATGACGGGAGCCGGTTTTTACCCTCTCCCGTCATGCGCCTCCTGCGGATTTGCCGGAAATAGCAGGCTGAACACGATTTGGGCGGCCGGCGGCTGCGGGTAACACTGGGCACAGGCCTCGCCACCGTGCAACGTCATGATGGCGCGTACAATTGACAGCCCAAGCCCGCTGGCCTGGCTGCTGCGTGCGGCGTCAGCGCGATAGAACCGGTCGAACAGTTTATCCAGGTGTGCGGCGTCGATTGGCGCCCCCTGATTGATCACCCGTACCACGCACGCGTCCCCCTCCGTCCCGGCCCGCAGTATGATTTGGCTGTTCCCATCGGCATAACGCACCGCATTGGCGACCAGATTGCTCAGCGCCCGCTGAAAAAGCATGGCATCGGCCCACAGCCGCCCGCCCCCTTGGCAAGTCAGCTGAATACCACGCTCTTCTGCCAAGCCTTCAAAGTAATCAGCCACCCGCTGCAGCTCCGCCGCCATATCCAGCGTGCGGTAATTCAGCGCGGATTGCGCGTTGCCGGCACGGGCCAGAAACAGAATATTCTCCACCATGCGTGAGATACGCTCCAATTCCTCCATATTGGTGGAGAGCAGGGTTTCATACTCTTCTACGCTGCGGGGCTGGTACAGGGCCACCTGACACTGGCCCATCAGAGCGCCTACCGGCGTGCGGATCTCATGCGCCAGATCGGCGGAGAACTGCGTCAAGCGCTGATAGCCGTCGTTTATCCGGTCAAGCATGGCGTTGAATGACACTATCAGCTGCCGCAGTTCCTGCGGCGCTCCGTGCACGCTCAGCCGGGTTGACAGCGTACTGGGCGCGATCGCCGCCGCCTGCGCCGCCATGCGCCTTAGTGGCCGCAGCTCACGGCGCATCACCCAGTATCCCAGCAGCGCAATGAGCGCGAAGGCCATCCCCACCGCCGCCAGCACGCGCCACAAATAACGCGCCAGCATTTTCTGTTCGTTGGCCATCACATGCGCCACCGAAATTTGCAGGACTTTGCCGTCCTCCAGTTTCACCAGCGCCGATGCCAGCCGGATCGGCACGCCCTGCGGCGTCTCTCCGGCGCGCACTGCCTTCAGCCGCTGCGGCTGACCGACCGGCGTTGGCACCACCGATGGCAGCGTCAGCCTGGCCGGGTTAACGTTGATTAACGGTTTTTGCCCCTGCAGCTGGAAGATCAGGACGTCCTGTTCGTTGCCCAGCATATTTTCGAACAACCCGGTATTGGCAACCAGCCGCTCCACTAAAAAGCGCTGACCCAGTAATTTCCGGTAATAGTCGATACGTCCGGTCACCTGCAGATCGCTGCGGTTGACCATTTCCTGACGCATCGCGCCATACAGGTAGCTGCCCGCAGCGCTGACCACCAGCGCCGCCACCACGGCGAACAGGATGGCGCTGCGTAACGTCAGGGACATCGTCCGCCAGCGCCGGGCCAACGTACTCATGGACGCGCCTCGCAGACGTAGCCGATACCGCGCACGGTATGAATCAATTTGATCGCAAATGGCCGGTCGATTTTGGCGCGCAGCCGCTTGATGGCGACATCCACCACGTTGGTATCGCTGTCAAAATTCATATCCCAGACCTGAGAGGCAATCATGGTGCGAGACAGCACCTCCCCCTCCCGCCGCACCAACAGATGCAGCAGCATAAACTCTTTATTGGTCAGCGGAATCAGCGTCTCCTGACGCATCACCTTGCGCCGCAGCACATCGATGTGCAGATCGGCGATCGCGTAGTGATCGGACTCACGCACCGTGCCGCGACGCAGCAGCGTGCGCAGGCGCAGCACCAGTTCGGTAAACGAAAACGGTTTGACCAGGTAATCATCGGCGCCCAGCTCAAGGCCGTGGATCCGGTCCTGCACGCCGTCGCGCGCCGTCAGAAACAGGATCGGCACATCGCTTTTCTTACGCAGCACCTCAATAATCTGCCAGCCATCAATTCCGGGCAGCATCACGTCCAGCACGATGGCATCGTAGCCATGCTCCAACGCCCGGAACAGGCCATCGGTGCCGTTACGCGCCAGATCAACGCCGTATCCGGCCTCCCCCAGCCCCTTTTTCAGGTAATCGCCGGTGCTGGTATCGTCTTCAACCACTAATATGCGCATTCTCACCACCTCACTCTTTCTGCAAACAGAGTAGCAGTTTCAGCCACGCGGCTTGATGACATTAATGTCATCAAACAGACATGGTGCTGTCCCAATCCTTCAACCATGCTTAATCGGCAATCAACCACAGGAGAACATAATGCTTACTCAACGTCGTATTGCCGGTTTACTGCTGTCCGGCCTGCTGATGTGCAGCGGTATTGCCGCCGCGCAAATGCCAGGCAAAGTCATCGCCCCGCTGCGCGGCACTATCGATCAGGTTTCCGCCACCAGCCTGCAGCTGACCGACCGTAAAGGGGAAAAGGTCAGCGTGAAACTCAACGACCAGACCAAAGTGCTGAGTGTATCGAAAGGGTCGACCGCAGATATCAAACCCGACAGCTTTATTGGCACCGCAGCAGTCCCACAGGCCGACGGCAGTCTAAAAGCGCTGGAGGTTCACGTCTTCGCCGCCAGCCTGCGCGGTTCCGGCGAAGGCCACTCCCCTTGGCAATCCGCCGATGGCAAAGTCGATACCATGACCAATGGCACCGTCGGTAAATTGGTGAACGCCAACGGCCGCACCCTGACGGTCAATTACAACAACCAGCAAAAAACCGTCATCGTGCCGGACGGTACGCCGATTGTGACGCTCGATCCCGGCGATCGCAGCCTGCTGCAGCCCGGCACCCATATCGTGCTGTTCTCTGCCGCTGACGACAAAGGTGAACGCGTCGCTACCCGAATTTCCGCCGGTAAAAACGGTACCGTACCGCCGATGTAATGCGGGAGGGCGTGATGAAAGCACCTATGTCGCGACCGGTGCACCGCTGGCCGGTCAGAATCACCCACTGGGTTAATCTGTTCGCCATGACGTGCATGTTTATGAGCGGCTGGGAGATCTACAACGCCTCGCCGCTGTTCGACTTCCGCTTTCCGCCCGCCGTCACGCTCGGCGGCTGGCTGGGCGGCGCCATTGGCTGGCATCTGGCGCTGATGTGGCTGCTGGCATTCAACGGCCTGTGCTATCTGCTATGGAGCCTGTGCAGCGGCCATTTGCGTCACGATCTGCTGCCGTTGCGCCTTGACGCGCTGCGGCGTGATATCGGGCTGGCGCTGACGCTGCGGCTGCAACACCGCCACGGCAAATACAACGCGATTCAAAAGCTGATGTACCTCGGCGTTGTGGCGCTCGGTCTGCTGCTGGTGCTCTCCGGGCTGGCGATCTGGAAGCCGGTGCAGCTGTCCTGGCTCGTGGCGCTGTTCGGCGGTTTTGACACCGCACGCTATGTGCATTTTTTCGCCATGGCAGCGGTCGGGTTGTTTGTCATCATTCACCTGCTGATGGTGATCGTCGTACCGCGCACGCTGTGGGCCATGCTGGCAGGAGGTAAACGTGAAGGATAAAAAGCCGTCTCCCCGCGCGCCGACGCTGGAACCGGATCAGAAAAAACAGCTGGTGAATCTGCAGCGCCGGCTGCTACTGCGCTCTGGCCTGACTCTGGGCGGCGTGGCAATGCTGACCGGCTGTAATCTGCAAGACGGCGATCGGGTTGATAAAGTGCTGTGGGCGATGTCACGCTGGAACGATCGGGTCCAGGCCTGGCTGTTCAACGGGCAGCGCCTGGCGCAGACCTATCGTCCGGATCAGATCACGCATCCTTTTCCGTTTAACGCCTACTACCCGGAATACAACGTGCCGGAAGTCGATTTGAGCGGTTATCAGTTGGAAGTCTCCGGCAAAGTAGCGAAAACAGCGCCGTGGACCCTCGAACAACTGCAGCGCCTGCCGCAGCAGAGCCAGATCACCCGCTTAATCTGTATTGAGGGCTGGAGCGCGATTGGCCAGTGGGGCGGCGTGCCGCTACGCGTCTTTCTGCAGCATGTTGGCGCCGATCTCAACGCGCGTTACGTCGGTTTTAAATGCGCGGATCGCTACTACTCCAGCATTGATATGGCCACCGCGCTGCATCCGCAAACCATTCTGGCGCTGGATTTTGCTGGTAAGGCGCTGCCGGCGGAATATGGCTACCCCTTGCGGCTACGGGTGCCCACCAAGCTGGGATTTAAAAACGCCAAACATATCGCCGCCATTTTCGTCAGCGACACCAACCCCGGCGGCTATTGGGAAGACCAGGGCTACAACTGGTTCAGCGGGATTTAAAGCGCGGGAGAGGCTTATCGACCAGGAAATTCTGGCAACGTCCATCCAGGGTGCTCTCACCGCCCTTTTTTTGGCCACTTGAACTTACGTTAGCGAACCAAACGATGAGCAAGGAGAGCACCGCTGATGTGCCTAATTCGATAATGAATGTTAATCATACAGCCAGCGACCGGCCTTGGCAGACTCCGCGAACATACGCACGGTAAGAGGTTTTTTGGACTGCTTAACGGGTTTTGTCGTAAACCATTTGCGGAAAAACCATGGGATCGCCCACGGGTAATAACATTCAATATCCAGTATGGACACATCAATATTGAATGTTTCGCTGTACCTATCTATTGCCGGCGCCAAGTCATCTATCTCTGAGAACTCTTGTAAAACGGTATCCAACTCAAGCGGGACAGGCTTCAAACGCAAAGTAGTAACCATGGGCAGTTCTTTACGAAAAAACGCTAAAACATCCTCATCAGTTACCATAACTTGTCACTCCCACGAGCTATCGTGTTGTACTTAACCGTTGCTTTAAATGCAATTGCAGCAATATCGCCGGCAAGAATGCCCCATCCTACAACAGGCACGGCGAAACGCTAGCAGAGCCTGCATATCGTGTGCAGGGACGAAAATCACCATGAACCTGTTTAGTGACATCGGACTTAAATACGCCTTACTGTGAGATTTCTGTGAGTGTTTAGAGCCTGTGGCACGGCTTGGTTTTTCTTGTTGTGCTATCGCGGTAAGACGCTGTAACGGCCGCCAACGGTTTTATATGCTCACAGATCTAACACACCCCAGACGGTAGCAGCTACAGGCGTCGTTCAATTGAGCGAAGAGCAGTGCAGATGAGGAATTATCTTTCTGATAGTGCTTACAAGTCAGATAGTTGATTGATAAGAAATGCGTGGAGCGGGTGAAGGGAATCGACTAATAATTCCTCAAAGCCCCGCGCCATACGCTTTCGTTATTTCCATCGTTACCAATCACGTTAAAAACACAGGCCTAACTGTTGCTTTTTGTGGATGTGGTTACGGGAGCATACCTCAAAAGCTGGCAGTAGTTCTACGCCTCAAACTGCGATAGATGAACTTGAACGGCGATGCCGCACCACCGGCTTTAAACTCTCCCAAAACATAGCGCACCGCAGCATTTAGCCCCGATGCCCCTTCGCAGGGATAAACAGGCTCAAGTGATACGCACCGGTAGCGAAAGACCCGGCCCTATCTCCGGCTGGCCCACGGTTCCGTTAGGATGCACGGGCGACCTGATAACGATGGGGCGCTATGCTAATATGATGCTGTCGCTGACGCTCCGCTGTTTAGGTATCACTAACCGGGGCTTTATGGCTGGTATCGCCTAAAAACCATGACAGAATCATACGTTTATTATCCAATGTGGGCATGAGATGAAAAGCAGAATTATCACTCAAAAAAATGGTAATGGTATATTCAACAGAAAGGAATGGGTTAGCGAATCCCAAAAACTTTATGTTTCTGCAAAGCTACTACGTGAGCAAGGTGATGCCACTAGACAGAGAATAAGAGAAATGGAAAGCGGGAGTGGCGAAGTTACTACTCTAATTAATATTGTATCTGCATCGGATAAATCAAGTAGGTTACTTCTCGGTTATGCCTTTGAAATGCTTTTGAAATCTGCAATATTACTCTTGAACTATGGAGCAACAAAAGAAACCATAGAGAAAATATTCCGTGATTATGGCCATAAGTTGGACACTATGGCGAAAGAGCTAGGTTTAGATATAAATGAACATGAAATAAACTTACTACGCATGGTATCGAAAGACATATTAATTCAAGCTCGCTACCCCTTGAAAGTGGAAAATGATAGCGAATATATAAAGGAGTTCAATAAACTAACAAGTGAGCATGCGGATAGCAACAAATTCATAGAGTTAGTGGGTTTGTACGACAAAATTAAATTTACTATTTGTAAACTTGACAAAGACTCGTCAAACTGTGCCAATTTTAATAAGTACACCTGTGATGAGTTTAGTGTTTTCTTCAGGTCAGGTGGTGGTCTAAGATCAAGGGCGATTGTTTTATTTAACAACCCTGAATTCGAAAACAAAAGAAAAATGTATGTAAAGGAATCAATAAAAAATGAGACGGGTAAATTTTCCACATTATTTCTATATAATTGGGATGAATTTGAGTTCTATGAAGATCATAATAAAAAACTAAAGCCAATAGACTGATTCCCTCAAAAACGCGCGTTCTAACCTGCACTCGATTTTTGTTTCACTCATGCGAGTGCCTCCCTCCACCACTACAGCTCTCAGCGTCCCCCGTGCCCTCCCGCGTGTGCGTGTGCGTTCGCGCAGGGGTGTGCGTGTGCTCGTGCGTGCGGGTGTGCTGGCGTGTGCACGCGGAGTTGATCGCGTGCGCCCGTCTCCTTCTGTCCGGCTGGGCTGCGTGCGGCACCCCTCACTTCTCGCCCTCCGCCTTGCGGCGTCGTGCTCGTCGTTCGTGCTCGTTCGTCGCTCTGCGGTGTGGTCGGGTGGTGTGTGCTGGTGCTCTGCGTGGTGCTTGGAGGGTGGCGGGCGTGCTCACGGTGCGCTTGCCTTCTTCGCGGGTGCACTCCTGTGCCTTCTTCACGTCGCTACACCACTCTTCGCATCCCTGTGTTCTTCGCTGCTTCAGCTCCTGTACTCTTCGCCTGGCATTCTGTGTGACTCTTCAGTGCTGCGCTGTCCCTTCTGTCCGTTCCGCCTATGTATTCCGGCGGCTACGCGTCGATCCTACGTTCTTTCATCACGTCGTTCCTCCTTATAGTGGTTAGTCTAATTTATTACTTAAATACAATGTGTTACAAAATCCCCTAATTGAGAGCTGGAAACTTCGGGGCATCGTTGAAGAGTCCCATTTGAGTATTCTCTATTGATACTCCGCAGCATTGACCCTAAAAAGTATCAAATAACCGATTGTATAACTCAAAAGATACAGTATCATTGACATCATATTTAAGAGACTTAAGAGGCCATCATGAGTAATAAAATTTTTGGTTATGTTCGTGTATCAGCGAAAGATCAAAACACTGACCGTCAGACACTAGCACTTACCAACTGCGATGAAATTCTAATAGACAAAGTTAGTGGTAAGAACGCAGACCGCCCAGAGCTGAATAAACTCCGGGGAATGGTTCGAGCCGGGGATACTGTTTATGTTAAGTCGGTAGACCGCTTGGCACGTAATACAAAGGACTTACTCGAGCTGCTGGAGGAATTGACCACGAAAGGCGTTAGCGTAACGTTCATTGATAACAGCATGACGTTTGATAATAATCCGACCAGTAAATTCATGATCACTATGCTGGGCGCTGTTGGTGAACTGGAGCGCAGCTTTATCCGTCAAAGACAAAGTGAAGGGATCGCCGCAGCCAAAGAGCGCGGAGTTTTCAAGGGACGCCAGAAAGATGAGGAACTAAGGGAGAAAATACACGGATATATTCGCCGAGGTACCCACAGCAACGACGAGATTATTAAATTGGTTGGCTGTGGCCGTGCCACCTTTTACCGAATTAAAAAGGAACTCGCCAATAACCGCTAATTTAAGCGTTAATTTAAATGCAATAATCCAGACTACCCACTCTAAGGGGAGACGCAGGCTTTCAACAATAGACTATGCACTCTAAGGGGGAAGGAAGCCGCGCCGCATTTCCGACCTATCCGAGAGGGTATCCGCATGACGTTTCGCTGAGACGTCATGCAGGTGCGCTTTCTCCTAAAACAATAACGTCCCGATCAAGCATTACACCACTGCACGTGATGCGATGAATCACGCCTGAACGGGGTCAACACAGGAGGAAGAATTGATCAACGATATGGATTTACCTGACCAATTTCCAAACCCACGCGATACCTTGCCTGCGTATGCCCAGCAGTGGTGGGATAGGTTCGCCAATGGGGCGCAACCGGATATCACCGCGTTACAGCAAATACCCGCATACCGCACTACATGGGAGTTGTTCTGTGAAGCCACAGGCCGGAATGCCTCCGGCACAGCGGCGGCTTTCTCCGAGTTAAAGAAGGCAGAACGTAAGTACTACGCTGCTGTTCGCGCTATGTACCCGAACCAATACCGTGTGCCACAAACGGACTACAACGGAATGGTGCGTGATGCGCTGGACTTTTATCAAGATGGAGAAAAACGCTCGGCAAGCGGCATCGTCGGGGGCTACGTACCTAAAGAACATGCTCGAGCTGTGGCCAACCGCAAAGGGCAGCGTAAACGCATGCGCAGGGCTATCGAGGCAAATAAACCCCACCCCGCCTACGCCGCAATAACATCCCGTATTGGTAAGCAAGGCGTAAACAGTATGGCTCAAGATACCGTCAGCATGACTTTGGTTCGCCTCATGATGGAAGCTGGCACACAGCGCACGCTCGATACCATGTCATATGAGGTGGCCGAACTAAAAGCCCAAGTAGCAGCATTGGAAGCGTTCCAGTCCGCGACAGAGAAACGTCATACTATCGAAGATGCCGGGCAAGACCCGAAAGAGCTGGCTCGCAGTATGCGTGCATCTGGTAAATCCCTCGGTGAAATTGCTAAAGCCACAGGCCGCAGCCGCAGCACCGTTCAACGATGGGTTAAGTAGCTGTACGCGATTTGCGTACAGTTGCGTACACCTAAAAAAGGCATATTTCATTATATCTATAGATATAAGACAGAACTCACCTACTCACACCAAACAGAATAACAACGCTGCGCCGGTTCCGGCTGGTTACCGGGTTTGTCCTTACCGGCGTGGCGTTTCTTTTATCAATTTCCCTGTTATCTCCTAACTGAGCACGGCTCACCCCGGCGGGCTTTCCGTCGGGCTTCTTTTCATGCCCTGCGCAGTGGTCGATAGCAACCGAGCAACATTAACTAATCAACTTTCAAGGAGACGTATGTCCAGCAACTTCAATTCTTTATTTAAATCAAACAGCGGTATCGCCGACAGCCTGAACCAGCATTACCGGAAAGGCCAACAATCCATTATCCGAAAACCGGATCAAGGCACCCGCCGTGCTGTTCGTTCCTTTGCATCGGCTTTTAGCTATCAGGAGCAGCAAACGCTGCACGACCTCGGAAGCCGTATGCGTGGGGCGAACGCGAATCAGCACGCGCTGTATCAACGCCAGCTAGAGCAATTGATTGGTGATCGGGAGATTACCGGTGCGGATGCCCGTTTAATCGCCCTGTACGCCAAGACAGGCTCCGCTGACGGTAAGACGGGCACCAGTACCGCCGGGGAGTGGGCGCAGGTGCTGGATGCTGTACGGGACGCAGAGTAAGGCGATCAGTTCTACTGATGCACAAAAATCAATCAGTTAAACCCGTTAGTCAATCAAGTAGGAGATCCCATGAAGGTACAATCACAAACGAAATCACAGCCAGCAGGCTATAACCCGACCGTAACAGTTCTGGACGTCCCCGGCGTCACTGCCAATAAACCAGCGGAAGTGGTGCAGCCACAGGATAAAGCAACCCCTGCCCCGAGTACGTTCAATAAAGCCCCTGAGACGCTCTCAGCAGGCCGTGGTGCGGCGCAGACCGCCTTTGCGTACGCTGGTACTGTACAGGCCGCCGAGGCGATTGCAGAGCTTCCCACACTGCTCAAGCCGATCCGCTACACCGATGACGAGTTATCTTGGCGATACCGCAGTAGCACCCGCAGCCGCGTAGCTCTGGAGCTGAAAGGCTTTACCCGCGATTGGCAGGTGCATTCACCGGCTGACATTGACGACTTGCTGGGGATGCTGACCGCTGAGCTGGTGAATAAATACAACCATGCGAAGCGTGACGGGATACAAACCGCCGAACACCAGCGCCGTACCGCAGCAGCCGCGAAGCTGGCCGCTGATTACCAAGTCGTTGCCAATGGTCACATCCAGCGGCATCTGCTGAACAAGAAATTCAGCGGAGCCGAAGCGCAGGAACTGTTGAACATGGTGGCCGATGGTAAGACGCAGTTTGCCCGACAAATGGCCGGGGATGGCATCGATATTCCGGCTATCCATGCTGCGCTTGGTACCGATTATCGCACGGCGGCTGATGCGTGGGCGGAGCAGGCAACTGCAAGCGGACACTGCTCATTCAGCTACACGCCGCTTGAAAACCCAGAGGCTCCCGTCAGCGCAAGCGGCACCAGTTTCAACATGTCTGTACAGCCGGGCGGCAAATGGATTCTGAGCGTGTGGACGGATTCAGGTTGGTACCCGGTGCAGGCGTCACCAGCAGCCCGTGCTGCGGCGCTACAGGAGCGAGCAGAGATTGACCGGATGCGGAACATTCAAGCCCGCATGAAGCCGTACATCGGGGAGGTTTTCGCTGATGAACTCCAGTATTAATCCTTTACCGAACGGCAAGCATCCCACCAATCGCGAACTCCAGCTAATGCGGCTGGGGTACGCCGAGTATCAGCCTCGCCTGATGAGTATCAAAAAGAATAATCCTGAGCGATACGCAGCCGTGATGGATGGCCGTAAACGCTTTTATCAACACGGGTGGGCCTGCCCCACCTGTGGCAACAGCGAGCGGTACACGCGGAATCTGGCATGTGCTTACTGCGCAGGGCAACGCATTCCGCTTTGTTTCAAGATTATCGAGGGCGTCGGTTCGGTGTATACACCGCTGTCTGAAGAACGTTCAGCCGAATATCAAGCCCGTAGGCAAGAGTTGATGTACCAGCGTGACCTGCGGAGCCGGATTCGCAAGCTGGGTGAAATCCGTTGCGGTTGGTGGGTGTTCCGTGATGGTGACTTCCTCGGGCAGAACTTGGCCGGTGTGGCTGTTGCTATCTCACTGCATGAACCCGATTCCTTCACCGTTAGAAATCTACGTAAACAAGACCCCGCCTTTAATACCATCTGGGAGCACGTGCACGATGCGTTGCGTCTCAACCCGGAGGCTATCTATGAACCTGAGTAAACCCGGCTGACGCTGGGTGTGGAGGAATACAGTGCAGCACAGTATGAAATCAATCCCAGCATTGCAGACAAAACCAAAACAGATGGGGCGACGCCCGTTGCCGGTATCAATCCAGCAGGCCGCACGTTTTAACGAAGTGCTGGCTCTCTCTCCTGATTCTCCTACCGGCCTTGTTTGGCGAGTTCCTAATCGTGGGATCGGCGCTAAACATCGCTCCCCCGGGGAGTACGCCGGGAGCATCACCAAGACCGGTGCGCAGCGTGTTGGGGTGGATGGGAAGATCTTTAGTTGCGCTGCGGTGCGTGCTGGCCTCGCCACATTGAAAGCCGTTCAGGGGCTAGCTCAGCAGGCGGCACAACCGGAGGCGCAGCATGTTCTATAAAGAAATCCCTGATATTCCGCGCCTAGAGGAGCAGTTTGTACTGGCCGATGATTCCCCATCCGGTCTACGGCACAGGCTCCCGGGGACGGTGGGTGGAGCCGGTGGCCCTATCGCCGGGACACCTTGCACGGTGTACTGGCCGGGGGAGGAGCGCGAACAGCATAGAAAGCAACACCTTGCGCCGATGAATTACGAGGTGCATGTGCAGATCGGCTGGAAAAACATCATGTTCGTGGGGCATGGGTACGATATTGACAACGAATGTCTGTACGTGCCCGCAGAGGTGGTACGCGAGCATTTACAGCTTGCCCGGGAAATCCAACTGCTGACCGCTATTGTGGACAAGGATCGCCCAGAGCAAAGGCAGGAGCAGCCCCGGCACCGTGGTAAGACGGTTTACCTATCACCCCAGAAACTAGCCGCCTTGGACAGAATGAGTTCCAGCGAACAAAGCCTCACGCTGCTACGTGAAATCTAAGGAGAAGTACGATGGCTTTCCCGAAAGAAATTGAGCTGGCGCTTCAGTATGCGATTGCACCTGATGCCGGTTCCGGCAGTGGGCTTGTATGGAAACAGCCTTTAGCTAATCGAGTCAAGGCTGGCAGCGTCGCCGGTACTCTCGGCAAGGATGGCTATTGGTCGGTTCAAGTCAAGGGCAGGAAGCTGGCAGTGCATCGCGTGCTGTGGTGGCTAGTGAATGGAGAAATCCCAGCGGGGTTATGTATCGACCATATCGACGGCAACCGAGGGAATAACAGGCTGGATAACCTGCGGCTTTGCTCTCGTGCTGAGAACAACTGGAACACACGTAAAAGGGCTGGCAGTCTGCCGAAAGGTATTACCGCTACCGGTAAATCGTACCAAGCGCAGGTGCAGAGCAACGGCACCCGCTGGCGGATACGCTCCAGAAATCTGGCCATGCTGACAGGAGCTGTGCAGGCGATGCGGATGGAGCTGCATGGTGACTTCGCCTGTCATGGGTAGCGGCTCACTAGTTACTACGATTGCGACACCGGGGGTTTTGATTATTAGAACACTCACCAACGTTGACTCCGTTGATAATGAACTCTCTCGGCTTTGACGGATACACTTTATCGAACTGAGCAACAGTCTGGTCGAATAATTTAATACAGGATTCCGGTGTTGCAATAGCGAAATTATTATTAACTCGGAGTACACATCCCTCACTGTAAATCCAACCGTTAAAGCGCCTTATCGGGACTTTATTAAGTTCTAACACATCCACACCTTGCTTTACATAAAGAATGGCATCATCTTTATATGCAGGGGTATAGGTAGGCGCTGATGTGGATATGACAGCAGCAGATATAGCCGCAACTATAACAGCAACGGATAATACAACTATTTCTATTTTCATAATACAAGTTCATTGCCTTAATGATTCTTTCATTATAACGCTGCAACCTCCTAAATAATAGTTACCTCGATCAGGATAAAGACCGTACCGGGAGTGACCTCGCTTCGTCTGTGCATTCATGAACGGCCTGTGCATTTACCCGGTGATGTTCCGCCACAACACCCAGATAAAAAACAACAGCGCCGCCCAGAACACTGCGCAACCAATGAAAACGGCAATCCATGCTTTACGCCTTAATGACCGCACAAGCTTATCCCTGTCACAATAAAGTTAAGGATATTCTGACAGGCGCTGCCCTTACTTCCCAATTGATTACGCAGATCAATATTTACCTATCGATCGGCCAAAACGATCGGTTTGAACCATCAGGAGAGCGCCGAATAAAGCTGCTCCGCCTTTTCGGATACAATAAACAGCAGCGCTTCCCTGACGGCTGGCTCGTTCGTACTCAATGCAGCGTGCGCCAGCGCTAGGCATTAAAACGCCAGCTCTTCCGCTGTTGGCGCTGTTTTATCGATAAAAGAGAAGTCGTCGCCCATATCACCGCCCCTTGTAATTGACTAGCTGGACGATCTTGCTTAATTCAGCTAACTCAGCCCCGCCGCTGTATGTCCTGAAAGACTCCGTCTTGCCTCTTTCGTGGCCGACAATCAACGCTATCCTGTCCTCTGGAACTCCAGCCCGATCAAGCGCAGTGATGAACATTCCTCGCAGGCTGTGGAAGCACTGGCGGTCTGTAGCATTCGGCAGCGCCTTATTCCGTAGGCGGGTGAATTGCTGACTGAACCACGGCCCACGCTTAGCGTCAGCCCTTTTGATGGCGTTTGCTTTAGGTAGCAGGTACCGCCCGTGCTGGCCGTTCGTGTTCTGCCGTTTGTACTTTTCGATGATGCCTATCAAAGCGGGATGCACCGGCACCAGCCGAACGCCTGCTTTTGTCTTGGCTGCCTGAACTCGAAAGCAGCG
Organism: Serratia rhizosphaerae; assembly: GCF_009817885.1. Taxonomy (NCBI): domain Bacteria; kingdom Pseudomonadati; phylum Pseudomonadota; class Gammaproteobacteria; order Enterobacterales; family Yersiniaceae; genus Serratia; species Serratia rhizosphaerae. The sequence goes on along the minus strand of NZ_CP041764.1, from coordinate 3,226,912 downwards.
CACACCGTCGATTTCCGGCACGTCACCAACACCTAGAGAGGCAATTTCATTCAGACGCATCCCTGAGTACAGGCCAATAAAAATCACGTCGTGAAGTTCTTCCTCGGCCTTACTTAGAAGGGTTGTAATCTCTGTCTGCGTGAACGGCTGGTAACTGCTAACTGTCCGCTTCGCCTCAAGCCGATGCCCTGTGAATGGTGACGCGGCGGGGATGCCGTCATAGCAGCGCCGGGCGTACTCATACACCGAGTTCAGGCCGGACAGGTAATTCTGAATTGTCTGGACGGATTTCTTCGGTTTTAGCGCCCGGATGAACTGCGTCACCGATGTACGGGTGATGGCGGTTATCTCTGTATCGACGACGGCTAAATGGCCGAGCAGAAGTCGAACCGCCAGCGCGTGCTTGCTGAGGGTGCTGGGGCTGCGGGTTTTATCGTACTCCGCTAGATATTCGAAAGTAACAGCTTGCAGCATTACCTGCTGAACCTGCTGACAAGAAGCCACCTGATCATGCTCTGGTGCTGGCTCACACATTGCCGGGGGCGGTGCATTGAATTCTTGATAAAGGGCGATAATCCCCTTCTGGATGCGGTTGTGGTGAGTTTCTGGTTTGAACCGCGCCTTCAACTTGCCCCACTCAATCAGCATATGGTCGCGATAATTCCGCGCTTGGTCTAAATCACGAGTTCCGGTAGAGCGCCGCAGCAGCCTCTTACCGCCGCAGACATGGCGCATGTACAGCGGCACGAATATCTGGAACATCCAGCAGCCGTGTTTATCCAACGTCAGGTACTGATTTTTATTGCTTGCCATAGGTGACTTCCTCTATGCTCGCGCAATCAGTTAACGGCGTGTGTACTTCTCGTTCAGGCTGGTATTCGATGGAGTTGGGAAAGTGAAAGGCTTATCCGGCACGTTAAAACTCGGTTAGATTGTACGTTAAGTATCGACGTACTTCACAAATCGGTTTTAACTATCTCACTGATTTTAAATGAAATTTATCAGAGAGAAATGCGTGGAGCGGGTGAAGGGAATCGAACCCTCGTATGCAGCTTGGGAAGCTGCCGTTCTACCATTGAACTACACCCGCTTAGGTGTGCGTTTGGCATTATAACCGCTTCTTGGCGGCGGGCAAGCGGAGTTAACGCATAACTGCCGATGTTTTAAGCAGTTAGTTATTCTGAACATGCGCTGCGCATAAAAAAACCGGCGCGGTCACCCGCACCGGTTGATTAAGGCTGCGGCCGGTTACTTGGCCGTCGGACGCATTGCCGGGAACAGGATAACGTCGCGGATGGTGTGGCTGTTGGTAAACAGCATCACCATACGGTCGATACCGATGCCCAGACCAGCGGTCGGCGGCAGACCGTGTTCCAGAGAGGTCACGTAGTCTTCGTCGTAGAACATCGCTTCGTCGTCGCCGGCATCCTTAGCGGCAACCTGGTCAGCAAAACGCTGCGCCTGATCTTCTGCGTCATTCAGCTCGGAGAAGCCGTTGCCGATTTCACGGCCGCCGATAAAGAACTCAAAGCGGTCGGTAATTTCCGGGTTCTCGTCGTTGCGGCGCGCCAGCGGGGAAACTTCCGCCGGGTATTCGGTGATGAAGGTCGGCTGAATCAAATGGCTTTCCGCCGTCTCTTCAAAGATCTCGGTCACTACGCGGCCCAGACCCCAGCTCTTCTCTACCTTGATGCCGATAGACTCGGCAATCGCCTTCGCCTTATCGAAATCATCCAGGTCCGCCACGTCGGTTTCAGGACGATACTTCTTGATCGCCTCACGCATGGTCAGTTTTTCAAACGGCTTGCCGAAGTCGAACTCTTCATCGCCGTATGGCACCTTGGTGGTGCCCAGCACGTCCTGCGCCAGCGTGCGGAACAGCGACTCGGTCAGCTCAATCAGGTCTTTGTAATCCGCATACGCCATATAGAGTTCCATCATGGTGAACTCAGGGTTATGGCGAGGCGATACGCCTTCGTTACGGAAGTTGCGGTTGATCTCGAAAACGCGCTCAAAACCACCGACCACCAGACGCTTCAGATACAGCTCCGGCGCAATACGCAGGTACATATCGATGTCCAGCGCGTTGTGGTGGGTGATAAACGGACGCGCGGACGCACCGCCCGGGATCACCTGCATCATCGGGGTTTCCACTTCCATAAAGTCGCGGCCCACCATAAAGTTGCGGATGCCGGACATGATGCGCGAACGCACCTTGAAGGTGTGGCGAGATTCTTCGTTGGCAATCAGATCCAGGTAGCGCTGACGATAGCGGGTTTCCTGATCGGCCAGGCCGTGGAACTTGTCTGGCAGCGGACGCAGCGCCTTGGTCAGCAGACGCAGTTCGGTGCAGTGGATAGACAGCTCGCCGGTTTTGGTTTTAAACAGCTTGCCGCGCGCACCGAGAATATCACCCAGGTCCCACTTCTTGAACTGTTCGTTGTAGACGCCTTCCGCCAGGTCGTCGCGCGCGACGTACAGCTGAATGCGGCCGCCAACGTCCTGCAGCGTAACGAAGGAGGCTTTGCCCATGATACGGCGGGTCATCATACGCCCGGCGACGGTCACTTCTACGCCCAGCGCTTCCAGCTCTTCGTTGTCTTTGCTGTCATATTCTGCGTGCAGCTTGTCGGACGTGGTGTCACGACGGAAATCATTCGGGAACGCAATGCCGTTCTCGCGCAGCGCCGCCAGTTTTTCACGACGTGACTGCAGCTCGTTATTGAGATCCGACGCCTGATCGGCGCCCTGTGGTTGTTGCTCAGACATTTTTGTTCCTCATAACCCGGCTTTCAAACTTGCCTCAATGAATTTATCCAGGTCGCCATCCAATACGGCCTGCGTGTTACGCGTTTCTACGCTGGTGCGCAAATCCTTGATCCGGGAGTCATCCAGCACGTAAGAGCGGATTTGGCTGCCCCAGCCGATATCGGATTTGTTGTCTTCCATCGCCTGCTTATCAGCATTTTTCTTCTGCATCTCGTATTCATACAGCTTCGCCTTCAGCTGTTTGAATGCCTGATCCTTGTTTTTATGCTGTGAGCGGTCGTTCTGGCACTGCACCACGATGTTGGTCGGCAGGTGGGTAATACGCACCGCAGACTCGGTTTTGTTGACGTGCTGGCCGCCCGCACCGGAAGCGCGGTAAACGTCGATGCGCAGATCCGCCGGATTGATGTCGATATCGATATCGTCATCCACTTCCGGGTAAACGAACACCGAACTGAACGAGGTATGACGACGGCCGCCGGAATCAAACGGGCTCTTGCGCACCAGGCGGTGAACGCCGGTTTCAGTACGCAACCAGCCGAATGCGTAGTCGCCGATAATCTTGATGGTGGCGGATTTAATCCCCGCAACGTCACCGTCAGACTCTTCGATAATTTCTGTTTTAAAGCCCTTGTCTTCGGCCCAGCGCAGGTACATGCGCAGCAGCATGCTGGCCCAGTCCTGCGCCTCAGTACCGCCTGACCCGGCCTGAATGTCCAGGTAGCAGTCGGCGCTGTCGTATTCGCCGGAGAACATACGACGGAATTCTAGCTGTTCCAGCTTGACGATCAGTTGATCAAGCTCAACCACGGCTTCGTTAAAGGTTTCTTCATCGTCGGCTTCAACTGCCAGCTCCAGCAGGCCGTTAACGTCTTCTTCGCCCTGTTTCAGGCTGTCGATTGTCTCAACGATGGCTTCCAGCGCCGAACGTTCTTTACCCAGCGCCTGTGCGCGCTCAGGCTCGTTCCAGACGTCCGGCTGCTCCAGCTCGGCGTTTACTTCTTCCAGGCGTTCTTTCTTGGCATCATAGTCAAAGATACCCCCTAAGAACGGCGGTACGCTCAGACAGGTCCTGAATACGGTTTTTTACCGGATTAATTTCAAACATGATTTTTCGCGTTCTTTCGTTAGAGGTTGTATATCCCCCGGCAAGGGAACCGGCGCAATGCGGCGTGAACCAGAGAGAATATAGGCGACCCAATCGCCATAGAACCGTTAATTCTAACGGATCCAGAGCACAGTTTATAGCGTTTATCCAGGGAAAAATAAGGGCGCCGCGCGGCGCCCCTGAATGCTATCTTTTGGCTGCCGTCAGTACGGCCACAGGTGCTGAATCAGCAACTGTACGCTGCGGTTGCCGCGGAACTCGTTAACGTCCAGCTTATAGGCCAGTTCCACTTCACGCACGCTGCTGTCCGGCCACAGCGTGGTGTCCACGTTAAACGCAATGCCGTCCAGCAGCGGGCCGCCGCCCAGCGGCTCCACCATTAGCTTGAGGTGCTTCTCGCCCACCAGCCGCTGCTGCAGAATGCGGAACTTGCCGTCGAACGTCGGTTCCGGGAACGCCTGCCCCCACGGCCCGCCTTCGCGCAGCAGCTCCGCCGTCTCCAGCGTCAGCTCCTGCATCGCCAGTTCGCCGTCAGACCAGATAACGCCCTCCAGCATCGCCGGGTCGAGCCACTCGCCCACCAGCTCGCCAAAGCGCTGGCGAAACTCGTCAAAGCGCGCCTCTTCCAGCGACAGACCGGCGGCCATCGCGTGCCCGCCGAACTTCATCATCAGCCCGGGATTCAGCGTGTCCAGCCGCTCCAACGCATCACGCATATGCAGGCCGGCAATCGAACGGCCGGAGCCTTTCAGAATGCCGTCGCCCGCCGGCGCGAACGCGATCACCGGGCGGTGAAAACGCTCTTTGATGCGCGAGGCCAAAATGCCGACCACGCCCTGATGCCACTCCGGGTGGTACATGGCCAGCCCGTAAGGCAGGGCCGTGCTGCTGCGCTCCAACTGGTCGCACAGCTGCAGCGCTTCGGCCTGCATGCCCTGCTCTATCTCGCGACGCGTCTGGTTCAATGCGTCCAGATCGTTGGCCAGCATACGGGCCTGCGCAATATCATCGCTCAGCAGTAACGCCACGCCGATCGACATGTCATCCAGACGTCCCGCCGCATTCAGCCGCGGGCCGAGGGCAAAGCCCAGATCGTTGGCCGCCAGATTGCGCGCCTCGCGGTTGGCCACTTCCAGCAGCGCGCGGATGCCGGGACGGCACTTACCGGCGCGGATGCGATTAAGCCCCTGATACACCAGAATACGGTTATTGGCGTCGAGCGGCACCACGTCGGCCACGGTGCCTAACGCCACCAGATCCAGCAGTTCAGCCAGATTCGGCATGGCCAGCGCACGCTGTTCGAACCAGCCGCTGTCGCGAAGCCGGGCGCGCAGCGCCAGCATCAGGTAGAAAGCCACGCCGACGCCGGCCAACGCCTTCGACGGGAATATGCAGCCACGCAGGTTAGGGTTGACGATCGCCTCGGCCGCCGGCAGCGTCTCACCCGGCAGGTGGTGATCGGTCACCAGCACCTGCATGCCTTTCTCGTGCGCCACATCGACGCCGGCATGGGAAGAGATGCCATTATCCACGGTGACGATCAGCTCAGCACCGCGCGCCGCCGCCTGCTCCACCACTTCCGGGCTCAGGCCGTAGCCGTCCTCAAAGCGGTTCGGCACCAGATACTGCACGTCACCGCCGCCCATGCTGCGCAGCGCCAGCACCGTCAGCGCGGTACTGGTGGCGCCGTCGGCGTCAAAATCGCCGACGATCATGATGCGCCGGCCGTCCGCCAGCGCCTGCTGCAGAATATCCACCGCCGTATCGATGCCGTCCAGCTGCTGCCACGGCAGCATGCCTTTGACGCTGCGTTCCAGCTCCCGCTCTTCACTGACCCCGCGCAGCGCGTACAGCCGGCGCAGCAAAGGGTGCAATTGTGCGGGCAGTTGCGCGTCGCTTGCCGCCTCACGGCGGCGTAATTGCGTTTTGATCATACTCACCGGTGATTAACCACCGGCTTGCAGGGCGGCCTGATGCGCGTCCAGCATCGCCGCCATCTCTTTCGGTCCCTGATAGCCCGGGATGACCATGCCGTTTTGCAGGATGATCGCCGGCGTACCCTGGATGCCGAACTGCACGCCAAGCTCGTAATGTTTGCTGATATCGGTTTTACAGGTCGCCGGTGACACCGCGTCGCCCTTCATCGCCGCGTCAAACGCCTTGGCTTTATCGGCGGTGCACCAGATAGACTGCATGTCTTTCTCCGCCTGGGAGTTCAACCCCTGACGCGGGAACGCCAGATAACGCACGGTGATGCCCAGATCGTTGTACTCTTTCATCTGTTGATGCAGTTTGTGGCAGTAGCCGCAGGTGATATCGGTAAACACGGTGATCACGTGTTTTTCCTTCGCTGCCTTGTAGACAATCATCTGGTCTTTCAGCGCGTCCAGCTTGCCGCCCAGCAGTTTATTGGTCACGTTAACCGGCTCTTTGCCGCTGACGTCATACAGCGGCCCCTGCAGCACGTGTTTACCGTCTTCGGACACGTACAGCACGCCGCTGTCGGTCAGCACGGTTTTCAGTCCCGCCACCGGGGATGGCTGTACGTCAGCCTGCTTGATGCCCAGACTGCCCAGCGCCGATTTGATCGCCGCATCGTCGGCATGTGCGGAACCGGTCACCGAAGCCACCAGCAGGGAGAGCAGCATTAAACCTTTTTTCATTCTTCCATTCCTTTCGAACCCGGCGCATCAGGCGCGCGGATGATGCTGTTGATGTAGCTGTTTCAGTCGTTCGGTTGCTACATGCGTGTAAATTTGCGTCGTGGAGAGGTCGCTATGCCCCAGCAACATTTGTACGACACGTAAATCTGCGCCATGGTTCAGCAGATGGGTGGCGAACGCGTGGCGCAACACGTGCGGAGACAGACGTTCGCTGTCGATGCCGGCTAGGATCGCATAGTGTTTGATACGATGCCAGAAGGTCTGCCGGGTCATTTGCTTGCAGCGCTGGCTGGGAAACAACACGTCGAGCGTCTGCCCGCTCACCAGCCACGGACGGCCGTGTTCAAGGTAGTTCTCAATCCAGTACACCGCCTCTTCGCCCAGCGGCACCAGCCGCTCTTTGTCGCCCTTGCCGATCACCCGCACCACGCCCTGTCGCAGGCTGACGTCGCTGATGCTCAGGCCGACCAGTTCGGACACCCGCAGGCCGGTGGCGTATAGCACTTCCAGCATCGCCTTGTCGCGCAGCTCCAGCGGCTGATCGACGCACGGCGCCTGCAGCAGCGCATCGACCTGCGCCTCGCTCAGATCTTTCGGCAGGCGCTGCGGCAGCTTGGGCGACGCCAGCTGCGCGGTCGGGTCGTCGGCGCGCTGTTTTTCCCGGTACAGGTATTGGAACAGCCGCCGCATGGCGCTCAGCAACCGCGCCGAACTGCTCGCCTTATAGCCGCCCTCCACCCGTTCGGCCAGAAACGCCTGCAGATCCAGCGCCTCGGCGTCCAGCAAGGTGCGGTCACGTCCGGCCAGCCAGGCCGTCAGCGCCTGCAGATCCAGACGGTAAGAGGCGAGCGTATTCTCAGCCAGATTACGTTCCAGCCACAGCGCATCTAAAAATTGCTCAACCAGCGCATTCTCCTGCTGTTGCACGCCAACCTCTCTTGATTTGATTCAACCTGCGGCATTATGCCTTATGGTACACTGGTTGCAATTCCATGAACGGCAACATAACGGTTTAAACATGAAGATTGGTCTGTTTTACGGTTCCAGCACCTGCTACACCGAAATGGCGGCGGAAAAAATCCGTGAAATTCTGGGTGAGGATCTGGTCGACCTGCATAATCTGAAAGACGTCTCCCCCACACTGATGGAAGATTATTCCGTACTGATTCTTGGCATCCCGACCTGGGACTTCGGCGAACTGCAGGAGGACTGGGAAGCGGTCTGGCCGCAAATCGCCACGCTCGACCTTAAAGGTAAAATCGTCGCCATGTACGGCATGGGCGACCAGTTCGGCTACGGCGAGTGGTTCCTCGACGCGCTGGGCATGCTGCACGATCATCTTAAACCGCTCGGCGTACAGTTTATCGGTTTCTGGCCTACCGAAGGCTTTGAATTTACCAGCCCGAAACCGCTGGCCGCCGACGGCAAACATTTTGTCGGCCTGGCGCTGGATGACGTCAATCAATATGAAATGAGCGAAGATCGGCTGCAGCAATGGTGCGAACAGATCCTGCTGGAAATGGAGCCGCTGCTGTAAACGTTCGGGGCGCCTCTGCGCCCCTCAAACCTAGCCTTCAGATTCATCCTCGGCCAGCCGCATCCGCTGGCACAACTGCCGCCACTCCGCGCTGCTGATGCAGTCCGACGCCAGCCACAGCCGCCGGCGTTTACGCTTCCCGCTCGCCTGCAGCGTCAGCAGCATGCCGTAGCGCAGCATCCATGGGCGCCGGACCAGCCGCCACTCCTTGCCTTGCCAGATTACCCGCTGCGGCGCAGAGAGCAGACGCAGCTCCCCCTGGCGCGATGCGATACGCGTCTGACTGCGAATACATTCAAAAACCACCAGCGTCAGCAGCAATAGCCAGACCGGATCGTAACTCTCCGGCCACGGCGAAATCAGGATCAGCAATATCAGCGCGCCATGCGCCAACAACGAGATAAGCTGAGTACGCCAGGAGATGCGGACATCACATCGCCACTGGGCCACGGTCTTTATTTCGCGTCTGGATCAGCGTCACCATTCTTTGCAATTCAGCGTCCTGCGGGGCGCCATGATTCATCAGCCAGTTAAACAGATCGGGATCGTCACACTGCAACAAACGCACGAACAGCGCCTTATCCTCTTCGCTCAATGAATCGTACTCATGCTCGAAAAACGGCATGATGGAGATGTCCAGCTCACGCATTCCACGGCGGCAAGCCCAGTGAATACGCGCTTTGTTATTAATATCCATGTTGTTATGACCAACCTCTGTTCAGCGTGGCAAAGCCAGCGTAGGGTTCAACCGACACACCGTATGGCAACACACGCGCAATATAATTCCGTCGGCTCACGAGCGATGTGCAAGAGTAGCACGAGCCATAAGCGTATAGAGTAACAATTTGACATACACGGCGGGAAGAATGTTAGCGCGAAATAGCAAAAAAAGCGCTGCGGCGGAATAACTGTTTGCAAAGCCTGCGCCCTCTTTTACCATGGTAGGTCTACGCCTTCAGGTAAGCCGGATACCCGGAATCATTAAAGCGGCAGCGCGGCCGGGTATAACGTTAATCAGGAACCGACTATGACGTTCACAACTCCTTTTCCACCTCGTCAGCCTTCCGCCTCTTCCCATCTGCCATTGACGCTGATTTCTCTGGAAGACTGGGCGCTGGTGACGATGAATGGCCCCGACACGGTGAAATATCTCCAGGGGCAGGTTACCGCCGACGTTGAGGCGCTGGCGGACGATCGGCACGTTCTCTGCGCGCACTGCGACGCCAAGGGCAAAATGTGGAGCAACCTGCGCCTGTTCCGGCGTGGTGAAGGCTTCGCCTATCTGGAACGCCGCAGCCTGCTGGACAGCCAGTTGGCAGAGATCAAAAAATACGCGGTGTTCTCAAAAGTGACCATCGCCGCCGACAACGATGCAGTGCTGCTCGGCGTGGCCGGCTTCCAGGCGCGCGCCGCCCTGGCGGACGTCTTCAGCCAGTTACCCGATGCACAGCATCCGGTGGCGCAGGACGGCGACACCACGCTGCTGCACTTCAGCCAGCCGGCGGAACGCTTCCTGCTGGTGACCAGCGCGGCGGTCGCCGAACAGCTGGTCAGCCGCCTGCAGCAGCAGGCCGAACAAAATGACAGCCGTCAGTGGCTGACGCTGGATATTGAAGCCGGCTATCCGATCATCGACGCGGCCACCAGCGCGCAGCTGATCCCGCAGGCCACCAACCTGCAGGCGCTGGACGGCATCAGCTTCAGTAAAGGGTGCTATACCGGCCAGGAAATGGTGGCGCGCGCCAAATTCCGCGGCGCCAACAAACGCGCGCTGTACTGGCTGGCGGGGAAAGGCAGCCGGGTGCCGGCCGCTGCGGACGATTTGGAACTGCAGCTGGGGGAGAACTGGCGCCGTACCGGCACCGTGCTGGCCGCCAGCCAGTTGGCCGACGGTACGCTGTGGGTGCAGGCGGTGCTGAATAACGATTTGGCGGCGGACAGCAAGCTGCGGCTGCGCGAGGACGCCGGCGGCGAACTCAGCATTATGCCGCTGCCTTACTCGCTGGCGGAAGAGAAGTAACCTTCGCCGCCCGGCAGCACCGCCGGGCGGCAATCATCAGACGTAGAGATAAATCGCCATAAAGTGGCATACGCTGCCGCCCAGCACAAAAGCGTGCCAGATGGCGTGCCCGAAGCGCCAGCGCTTGGAGGCGTAAAAAATCACTCCCAGGCTGTACACCACCCCACCGACCGCCAACAGCGTCACGCCGCCGATATCCAGCCGCGTCGCCAATTGATAGATAACGATCAGCGACAGCCAGCCCATAGTCAGATAGGTCACCAGCGACAACGCTTCAAAGCGATGGGCAAACGCCAGTTTGAACAGCACGCCGAGCAGCGCCATGCCCCAGATGACCGCCATCAGCCCGCGCGCCAGCGGCGACCCCAGCCCCACCAGCAGGAAAGGCGTATAGGTGCCGGCAATCAGCAGGTAAATGGCGCAGTGGTCAAATTTTTTCAGCCAGTGTTTGGCCTTCTGATGAGGAATGGCGTGGTACAGCGTTGAGGCCAGGTACAGCAGGATCATGCTGCCACCGTACAGGCTATAGCTGGTGATCGCCGTCGCCCCGGCGCCGGTGTCGATCGCCTGCCCCAGCAGCAGCACCAGGCCGACAATGCCAAAAACCAGACCAATACCGTGACTGACGCTGTTGGCGATCTCTTCCGCCCACGGATAGGCCGATTTCGCCGTATTGTCCGCCTGCGTCCCGGCTTTCGCCACGTCCGTTTTACCCATAATATTCCAGCCCTCAAAAACGCCTGCATTGCGTGAAATTAACGCAAAAGCAGCTTAACTGAGAATAATTCCAGTGTGCACGTGTACGCTAAAATAAAAATGTGAACGCTTGTAACATGCTGAAAATATCGAAATCCCCCCGCCGCTGGTCTACAATCGCTGGGTTTTAACGTCACCTACACCGAGGCTGTACCATGTCATCTGCCGTACCCGCATTAGAATTTGGCGCCATGACCGAAGTCATCCGGTTCCTGATGGAAATCGATAAGCTCAAGAGCGTTCAGCGCCGCACCAAAATACTGGGCACCCAGCGTCAGGAAAACTCCGCCGAGCACAGCTGGCACTTTGCCATCGCCGCCATGAGCCTGGCGCCCTACGCCGGCAAGGACGTTGATATCCAGCGCGTGATTCAGATGGCGCTGCTGCATGATATCGTCGAGATCGACGCCGGCGACGTGCTGGTGTACGACCTGGCCGCCCGCGCCGCCATTCACGATCAGGAAGTCGCCGCCGCGCGCCGCCTGTTCGGCATGCTGCCGGAGCCACAGCGCGAGTATTTCACCGCTTTATGGCAGGAATATGAAGATGCCGAAACCGCCGACGCGCGCTTTGCGCTGGTGCTGGACCGCACCATGCCGATGCTGATGAACCTGCATAATGAGGGGCAAAGCTGGGTGGAGAACGGCATCTCGCTGGAGCAGGTGCTGTCGCGCAACGAGATGATTGCCGAGGTCTATCCGGAGCTGTGGCAACATCTGCTGCACCATCTGCAGGACGCGCAGCGTAAAGGCTGGCTGAAGTGATAAAGCGCCGGGCCTGCGCCCGGCGTTGATGTTACAACGGCTTATGGGCGGTCTCCTTGGCCGCCAACACCGCCCACAGGGTGATCAGCAGCGTCAGGGTCACATAGGCCGAGATCGCCAGCGTGCTGTCATACGATTTAAACAGCGACGTGATAATCAGCGGCGCAAAGCCGCCGCCGACAATCCCCGCCAGCGTGTAGGCCAGCGACGAGCCGGCATAGCGCACCCGCGTCGGAAACTGTTCGGTGACAAACGCCGCCTGCGGGCCGTACATCGCCGCATGAATCAGCAGTCCCACCACCACCGCCAGACAAATCAGCACCGGCTGCGTGCTGTCCAGCAGCACAAAGAACACAAAGGCCCAGACGATTGCCGCCAGCGCGCCGCCGATATACACCGGGCGCCGTCCCAGACGATCGGACAGCGCACCGAACAGCGGCACCGTAATGGCATTGCCCACCGCCCCCAGCATGGTGGCGGCCAGCGCCAGCGGCCGCGGCAGGTTCAGCACCGTAGTGACATAGGTCAGCGTAAACACCACCACCAGCGCGTACAGCACGTCGGAGCCGATACGCGAGCCGCCGGCGATCAGCAGCGGGCGTTTATAGTGGCTGAAGACTTCACGCAGCGGCGCGTGCGTCACATCGCGGTTCGCCGCCAGTTGCAGAAACGCCGGCGTCTCGCCCACGCCGCGCCGCAGCCACAGGCCGAACGCCACCAGCGCCAGGCTCAGCAGAAAAGGAATGCGCCAGCCCCACTGCTGGAAGTCCTCCGCCGACATCGCCAGCGTCACCACGGTGATAAACCCGGTGCCCACCAGCGTCCCGCAGGAGGGGCCGACCTGGGCAAACGACGCGTTGCGCCCGCGCTGTTGCGGTTTGCCGTGCTCCATCGCCAGCAGCACCGCCCCGGCCCACTCGCCGCCCAGCGCAATACCCTGAATAAAGCGCAGCGTCACCAGCATCAGCGGGCTCCAGATGCCCCAGCTGGCGTAACCGGGCAGCATCCCCATCAGCGCGGTGGTGGCGCCCATGATCAGCAGCGTGGTGACCAGCACAAAGCGTCGGCCGAGCACGTCGCCCAGATGGCCGAACACCATACCGCCGATCGGCCGCGACACATAGCCGACCGCATAGGTGGAAAACGCCAGTATGGTGCCGACCAGCGGGTCGAAGGAGGGGAAGAAAACGTGATTAAAAATCAGCGCCGCCATAATGTTGTAAACGGTGAAATCGTACCATTCCAACGCGGTGCCGATGGAGCTGGCCGCCGCCAGTTTGCCGGTGTTCGGCGCAGCCTCGCTGCGCGATGCCGCGCTATCGAGCGACGTATCGGTGGTTGAGGTGCTCATGATTTCAGCTCCTGTGCGGTAAGTTGCCAGCCAAGGGCGTAACGCAGCACGGCATCTGCGGCGATATTCAACTGCTGACAGGCCAGCGCGTTAAGACGCTCGCCGGCTTCGGCGCTACTGCTTTCAATCAGCAGCATCGGCGACAGCGTGCGGTTATCCGGCGCTTCTTTCGGCAGCGGCGTGCTGAGCGCCGCGTCCGGCAGCAGCAGGCTGCTGCAGACAAACCCGGCCTCGGCGGACAGCATTTCCCCCAGTTGGGAAACGCGCGGCGTTAGCACGGCGGCGTCTTCCGCCGGAAGCGTTATCACGCCGAGATGGCTGCCGCAGCCAAAGCCGATGACCGCCGCCACGGCGCATACCCGCCGCATCGGGTCCACCATTTTATCCAGGCTGGCTACCGACCACGGCGTTTGCCGGGTAAACGCCGCGTGATAGGCCGCAGAGGTAAAGCTGTCTAGCGAGACGGTTTTATACAGGCCCAGGTATTTGCGTCCGCCCTGCAGCGCCTGATAGCGCGCGCCGCTTAAAAAACCGTCGATGCGCACCCGCTCTTCCACGTGTTCACGGTCATACCAGCGATTGAAATCCGCCTCATCCTGCGCGGCGACATCGGTTGCAACAAACAGCATTCCGTTCGGGGTTCCGGTCATGGGACTCTCCTGTTAGCTCATTATGAGGCGGGCGCGCCCGCCGGAAATTACGCGCCGGCCAGACAGCGCTCAACGGACAGCGCCCAGCCCAATAGCGCCTCATCCTGCTGCGCCAGACCGGCGACCATCAGCCCTACCGGCGCTTCGCCCGGCGCTTGAATCGGCAGCGACACCGCGCAGCCGTCCAGGAAATTAATGATTGAAGGGTTACGCAGCGCGGCGCCGTTGATCCGGAAGTAGTGCGCCTCATCGGCCTCCAGCTCGGCGATGGTCGGCGCGACAAACGGCACGCTGGGCATCAGCAACGCGTGGTAGCCCTGCAGCGAATCGGCCACCCGCCGCTGCCAGTCGAGCCGCTGCTCCCGCAGCCGGCAGCCGTCCAGTTCGCCCAGCGCCGCACCGCGGCGGATGCGCGACAGCACCCGCGGGTCATAGGCCGCCGCCTGCTCGGTAATCAGCGTCTGGTGCCACTGCCAGGATTCCAGCGCGGTAAAGCCGCCGGCCGCGTTGATCGCCGCCAGTTCGGCAAACTCATCGCAAGGCAGGGCGTCAATCCGCGCGCCCGCCTGCGCCAGCCGCCGCAGCGCACGCTGAAACGCCGCGGACACCGTCTCGTCCAGTTCATCCAGCGCCAGCGTCTGCGGCAGCGCAAAACGCGCCTGCGCCAACGGCTGGGCGGCCGGCAGCAGCGGCTGCTGCGCAATCAACGCATCCAGCGCGATGCAGTCCGCCAGACCGTGGGCAATCACGCCGACGGAGTCCAGCGACGGCGACAGCGGCTGCACGCCCGTCATGTCGATGCGGCTGGCGCTGGGCTTATAGCCGGTCAGGCCGCAGAACGCCGCCGGAATGCGCACCGAGCCGCCGGTATCGCTGCCAATCGCGCCAAAGCCCATGCCGTCGCTGACCGCCACCGCGGCGCCGGACGAGGAGCCGCCGGGAATACGCCGCTCCTCCCGCCGCCACGGATTGGCCGGCGTGCCGTAATGCGGGTTAATGCCCAGGCCGGAGTAGGCGAATTCAGTCATATTGGTTTTGCCGATCACCACCGCGCCGCCCTGCAGCAGCCGCGCCACCACCGCCGCATGACGCTGCGCCGCCGGCGCCTGCATCAGCGCCCGTGAGCCGCCGGTAGTGGCCTCGCCCGCCACGTCAAACAGGTCTTTAACCGACACCGGCACGCCGTCCAGCGCAGAGAGAGGCTGCCCGGCCGCACGCCGGCGGTCGGCGTCCTGCGCCTGTCGCCGCGCCCAGTCGTGATACACGCGGACAAACGCTCGCGCCCCTTCCCCCTGCGGATCGTCAATTCGCACCAGCGCAGCGGCGGTCAGCCGTTCAGAGGTGATATCGCCGTTGGCGAGCGCGGCGGCGGCCTGTCGTAATGTCCAGTTTTCCATCACGCCACCACCGGTAATTCAACGCTGCGATAAGCGTGACTGATGGTGCGACCCAGCACTTCGTCCACCAGCTCCATACGAAACTCCGCCGCCGGACGGATGCCGCCGATCGCCGCCAGGGTGCCGCAGGTCATCGCCAGCCCTTCCGGCGGTTGCGGCATTGTCAGACACTCCGGCGTCTGCACACCGCCCAGATAACGTTCGAGCAAGTCCCCCGGCGTGCGCAGGCCGGCCAACGTGCCTTGCTGGTAAAGACGAAACTCCCCCTCCTCGCGGATCCAGGAACGCAGAATCAGGCTGTCCCAGTGCGGCGCCACCTCATGCAGCGGCCAGGCCGCAGCGGCAACCGGCTTGACGCACAGCTGCTTCGACAGCGCGACGCTGTGCGCCTCCAGCTGACGGTCGGTGTGATCGGAAGCCAGTGACACATACAGCTCGCCGCGGTGGGTGAAGATCAGCGGTTCGGCTTCGCCGGAGCTGGCGCCGCCGACCACCTCAACGCTGTCGCACTGGCTAAGCTGATTGGCCGCCACGCGATAAAACAGCGGAATTGCACTCGGCTGGGGCACGCCCAGCTCCGCCAGTTCCCTGATATGGTGCAAAATGGCCTCATGGTCGCGCCCGGTCCAGCCGGCGATCACCAGATGATCGATCGCCACATTCAGCGCCTCAGCCCCCGCCGAATCAGGTAAAGTGAAGGTTAGTTGCATGGCATCTGTTTCCTTGGTGTTAAATTCCAGTGAAATTTCACTATATCTTCAGTTGCTAAATAAGCGATTTCCGTGCCATGTTTTTGTGTACTATGTCTAAAAACTTTCTGGTTGCAGGAGCAAAGTGTGAAGACCGTTGACGCAGAGCGCCGGGAACTCCCGACGGTAGAGGAAGCCGGCCTGTCGCAGAACGAACTGGCCTACCGACGCTTTAAACAGGCGCTGGTGACGCTGAGCTATAAGCCCGGCGAGTACCTGAATACGGCGCAGGTGATGGACGATCTGGCGATGGGGCGCACGCCGATCAATCAGGCGATCCACCGGCTGGCGAATGAAGGGTTGCTGCAGGTGATCCCGCGTAAAGGCGTGATGGTGGCACCGCTGTCGATCGACGATGCGCTGGAGCTGATTGACGTGCGGCTGGCCAATGAACTGCTGTGTATGCGGCTGGCCAGCAAGCGCGCCAGCGCACCGCAGATCGCCAGCCTGGAGGCCATCAACCAGCAGATCGAAGCCGCCTGCCAGGCGCGCGATCGGGTGCGCATGATGACGCTGGATCATGAATTCCATCAGGCACTGGCGCAGATCGCCGGCAACGCCATGCTGGCGGATATTCTCAGCGTGCTGCACGCACGCGCCCAGCGCTTCTGGGCGACTTCGCTGTCCCGGCAGGGCCATATGCAGGAAGTTATCGACGAACACCGGGCGATTATCGCCGCGCTGGCGCAGCAGGATGCGGACGCGGCGGAAAGCGCGGCGCAGGCGCATATCCTCTCCTTCCGCAGCGCGCTGTTGCACGATGCATAACGGTTTGCCGGGCGGTGATGCCGGCAGCTCGCCGAACTGTTCGCCCGCGAACCCGAGGATATTCACCTGCTCTGCGGCTGTTAAACGCCGCAATAAAAAAGGGACACGGCATAATGCGGTGTCCCTTGATGTTCAGCGTTCGCTTATGCGTTATTGATATTCGCCGATTGGCACGCAGGAGCAGAACAGGTTGCGGTCGCCGTAAACGTCATCCAGACGCTTCACGGTCGGCCAGTACTTGTTCTCACGCACCGCAGCGGACGGGAATACCGCCAGCTCGCGGCTGTAGGCGTGCTGCCAGTCGCCCACCAGCTCGGCCTGCACGTGCGGCGCATTCACCAGCGGGTTATCGTCCAGCGGCCATGCCCCCTGCTTCACGCTCTCCATTTCTGCGCGAATCGACAGCAGCGCCTCGATAAAGCGGTCCAGCTCAACCTTACTTTCTGACTCCGTCGGCTCAACCATCAGCGTGCCCGCTACCGGGAACGACATGGTCGGCGCATGGAAGCCGTAATCGATCAGGCGCTTGGCGATATCCATCTCGCTGATGCCGGTTTCCTCTTTCAGCGGACGAATATCCAGAATACATTCGTGCGCCACGCGGTGGTCACGGCCGGTGTACAGAATCGGATAGGCATCCTTCAGACGGGTGGCGATGTAGTTGGCATTAAGGATTGCCACCTGGCTGGCCTGCTTCAGGCCTTCCGCCCCCATCATGCGGATGTACATCCAGCTGATCGGCAGAATCGACGCGCTGCCGAACGGCGCGGCGGACACCGCGCCCTGCTGGGTGGTTACGCCGTCAATCTGCACCACGCTGTGGCCGGGCACAAACGGCGCCAGATGCGCTTTCACGCCGATCGGCCCCATGCCCGGGCCGCCGCCGCCGTGCGGAATACAGAAGGTTTTATGCAGGTTGAGGTGAGAAACGTCCGCGCCGATGTAGCCCGGCGTGGTGATACCGACCTGCGCGTTCATGTTGGCGCCGTCCAGATACACCTGGCCGCCGAACTGATGCACGATCTGGCACACTTCGCGGATGGTTTCTTCATAGACGCCGTGGGTGGACGGATAGGTCACCATAATGCATGACAGCTCCGCGCCTGCCTGTTCGGCCTTGACGCGCAGATCGTGCAGATCGATGTTGCCATTCTTGTCGCAGGCCACCACCACCACGCTCATGCCCGCCATCTGGGCGGAAGCCGGGTTGGTGCCGTGCGCCGAGCTTGGGATCAGGCACACGTGACGCCCCGCTTCATTGCGGCTTTCGTGATAGCGGCGAATCGCCAGCAGGCCGGCATATTCCCCCTGCGCGCCGGAGTTCGGCTGCATGCAGACCGCGTCATAGCCGGTCAACTGCACCAGCCACTGGGACAGCTGACCGATCATCACCTGGTAGCCGGTCGCCTGCTCAGGCGGACAGAACGGGTGCATATCGGAGAACTCCGGCCAGGTGATCGGAATCATTTCCGCCGCGGCGTTCAGCTTCATGGTGCAGGAACCCAGCGGGATCATCGCCTGGTTCAGCGCCAGATCCTTACGCTCCAGACGATGCATATAGCGCATCATTTCGGTTTCGCTGTGGTAGCTGTTGAACACCGGGTGGGTCAGGATCGCTTCCTGACGCAGCATCGGC
Source organism: Serratia rhizosphaerae (assembly GCF_009817885.1). Lineage (NCBI taxonomy): Bacteria > Pseudomonadati > Pseudomonadota > Gammaproteobacteria > Enterobacterales > Yersiniaceae > Serratia > Serratia rhizosphaerae. The sequence goes on along the minus strand of NZ_CP041764.1, from coordinate 3,208,744 downwards.
GCCGGAATGGAGGCGCTTGCCGCGCTGACCGCCGCATCCAGCGCATCGATGTTCAGCCCGTGGCCGTCGCCGGCCAGCACCGCAAACAGGGTTTGCACGTCTTCACGCGAGGTGGCCTCATCCAGCGTGATGCCGACCGCGCCGTGAATATCGGTGCGCAGGTTCAGGCCGAAGCTCAGGGCGCGATCCAGCACCGCCGCCTTGTCTTTCACCTCTACCGTCAGGGTGTCGAACCAGCTGTTGTGACGCAGTTGCAGGCCGGCCTGCTGCAGCCCGGCCGCCAGAATATCGGTCAGGCGGTGGATACGTTCGGCAATGCGCTTCAGGCCCTGCGGCCCGTGGTACACCGCATACAGGCTGGCGATATTGGCCAGCAGCACCTGCGAGGTACAAATATTGGAGTTGGCCTTTTCACGACGGATATGCTGTTCGCGGGTTTGCATCGCCATACGCAGCGCGGTATTGCCGGCAACGTCGCGGGAAACACCGATGATACGGCCCGGCATCGAACGCTTGAATTCATCACGGCAGGCAAAGAAGGCCGCGTGCGGGCCGCCATAGCCCATCGGCACGCCGAAGCGCTGCGCGGAGCCGAACACCACGTCGGCGCCCTGCTTACCCGGCGCGGTCAGCAGCACCAGCGCCATAAAGTCGGCCGCCACGCTGGTGATGATTTTGCGGGATTTCAGTTCGGCCAGCAGCGCGCCGTAGTCGTGCAGCTCGCCGGTGGTGCCCACCTGCTGCAGCAGCACGCCGAACACTCCTTCCAGCTCCAGCACTTTTTCCGCTTTATCGACGATCACCTCAAAGTTGAAGGTTTCGGCGCGGGTACGCACCACGTCCAGCGTCTGCGGGTGCACATCGTCGGCGACGAAGAAACGGTTGGCGCCTTTCAACTTGCTGGCGCGCTTGGCCAGCGCCATTGCTTCGGCGGCGGCGGTAGCCTCATCCAGCAGCGAGGCAGAGGCCAGATCCAGCCCGGTCAGATCGAGCGTCACGGTCTGGAAGTTCAGCAGCGCTTCCAGACGGCCCTGCGACACTTCCGGCTGATACGGCGTATAGGCGGTGTACCAGCCCGGATTTTCCAGCATGTTGCGCAGGATCACCGGCGGCGTCAGCACCGAGCTGTAGCCCATGCCGATATAGGATTTGTAGCGCTGGTTCTGGCCGGCGATCGCCTTCAGTTCGGCCAGCGCCTGATGTTCAGTCACCGCATCGCCAACCGGCGGCGGCCCCGGCAGCTGAATATCTGCCGGCACAATCTGTTGGATCAGCGCGCTGAGCGAGCGGGCGCCCACCGCCTCCAGCATCTCTTGCTGTTGCTGTGCAGAAGAGCCGATATGGCGTTCAATGAACGCTTCGCTGTGTTCAAGTTGGCTGAGTGTCTGAGTCATTGCGACAAATTCCTGAATGCTTACGTGGTACGGGATGTAGCCTTAATAACTAAAACGCCCCGACGCGTCGGCGTGCGGGGCGTGGTAACCATTACTCTTCGATAGACGCCTGATAACCGGCGGCATCGAGCAGCTTGCCGAGCTCCGCTTCGTCAGAGGCCTTGATGCGGAACAGCCAGCCGTCAGCGTAAGGATCGCTGTTGACCAGCTCCGGCGAGCCGTCCAGCTCTTCATTCACCGCGATGATTTCACCGCTGATTGGCGCATAGATGTCGGACGCGGCTTTCACCGACTCCGCCACCGCGCAATCTTCACCGGCGGCGAGCTTGCGGCCCACTTCCGGCAAATCGACGAACACCATATCGCCCAGCAGTTCCTGCGCGTGTTCGGTGATGCCCACTACATATTCGCCATTGCCTTCGCTACGCACCCACTCGTGAGAGGTGGCGTATTTCAGTTCAGTTGGTACATTGCTCATCGCCCGCGGCTCCTTCAAATAAAATCAATCATTAATCAATCAGTGACTTACCGGCACGTACAAAACCGGGCTTGGTGACCTTCACCGGCATTTCACGGTTGCGGATCTGCACGATGGCCTGGTCGCCGATGCCGGCCGGCACCCGCGCCAGCGCGATGCTGAAGCCCAGCGTCGGCGAGAACGACCCGCTGGTGATCGCCCCTTCGTGCGTCTGGCCCGCTTCATCGGTGAAACGCACCGGTAGCTCATTACGTAATACGCCCTTTTCCGTCATCACCAATCCGACCAGTTGTTCGGTGCCCTGCTCGCGCTGCTGTTCCAGCACGTCGCGGCCGATGAACTGACGGTCCTGCGGCTCCCAGGCGATGGTCCAGCCCATATTGGCCGCCAGCGGCGATACGCCTTCATCCATCTCCTGACCATAAAGGTTCATTCCGGCTTCCAGACGCAGCGTATCGCGCGCGCCGAGGCCGGCCGGCTTCACGCCCGCAGCCAGCAGGCGCTGCCAGAAGTCGGCCGCCTGCTCTGTCGGCAAGGCGATTTCATAGCCGGCCTCGCCGGTATAGCCGGTAGTGGCGATAAACAGCTCGCCGGCCTGTACGCCGAAGAACGGTTTCATACCGGCCACCGCCTGCTGTTGTTCCGTATTGAACAAAATGGCCGCGCGCTCTTTAGCCTGCGGCCCCTGCACCGCGATCAACGCCAGGTCGTCGCGCACCTGCAGCTCTACGCCGTACGGCGCGGCATGCTGTTCAATCCACGCCAGATCTTTGTCGCGCGTGGCGGAGTTAACCACCAGGCGGAAATAGTCTTCCGTCAGGAAGTAAACGATCAGATCGTCAATCACGCCGCCGGAAGCGTTCAGCATGCCGGTATACAGCGCCTTGCCGGGCTGGGTCAGTTTGGCGACGTCATTCGCCAGCAGATAGCGCAGGAACTCCCGGGTGCGGGCGCCGTGCAAATCGACAATCGTCATGTGGGAGACATCGAACATGCCGGCGTCCTGACGCACGGCGTGATGCTCATCAATCTGCGAGCCGTAATGCAGCGGCATCATCCAACCATGAAAATCGACCATGCGAGCGCCGCATGCCACGTGCTGCTCATACAGTGGGGTTTGCTTTGCCATCTTATCCCTCTTTCCACAATGTCCCCGTCATCATGCCGGCCGCATGGCGGCTGGCGGAATACATTCCGGGGTTGAAATGCCGTGCGAAACCGTGGCGAAAAAAGGCGCCAATCAGCACGACGCAAACGATACCCTTTACCCGAACTTATCACCGAACGTCGTTTTTAACCATAAGTTAAAATAGGCTCAGCCCGGCGTGCGGGAGGGAAAGTGTCGTGCTAGTGTGCAGAGTTTTTCACTGTAAAAATGCGTCTTAAGGCACAAAATTAACAATTAAAGCGGCAAATATCCGATGTTATATAACAAACATGCCGCCACGGAAGGGATTATGGCCTTTGGCTTTTTTTGTTCGGATAAAAAAAACTAATGATTAATCAGGCGTTAAATTAGATTATTTCAAATGAAGGGTAATATAAGGAAAATTGATGACTGAAGGCCTAAAAAAACAGGGGCGCCGTGATAGCGCCCCCGATGCCAAATAAGATATTTCGCGGCGGCAGTCTTACGCCAGCCACTCCGGCAGGTCGTTTAACCCCATCGCCTGGCGCACCAGTTTCGGCTTGACGCCCGGCAGGCTGTCGGCCAGCCGCAGGCCGACATCGCGCAGCAGCTTCTTGGCCGGATTATTGCCGTCAAACAGCTCACGGAACCCCTGCATGCTGGCCAGCATCACCGCCGCGCCGTGCTTGCGGCGGCGCTCATAACGTCGCAGATACAGGTGCTGGCCGATATCCTTGCCCTGCCGCTGCAGGCGCTTCAGTTCAGCGATCAGCTCTGCGGCGTCCATAAAGCCCAGGTTGACACCCTGCCCGGCCAGCGGGTGTACGGTATGCGCCGCATCCCCTACCAGCGCCAGACGATGGTCGGCAAAGCTGCGGGCGTAGCGTCCGGTCAGCGGGAAGGTCAGCCGCTCGCTTTCCAGCGTACAGCGCCCCAGACGCATATCGAAGGTCATGCTCAATTCGCGGTTAAACGCCTCCGGCGACAGCTGGCTGAGCCGTTCGGCCTCCTCCGGCGCCACCGACCAGACGATCGAGCACAGGTGCGGGTCGCCAAACGGCAGGAAGGCCAGAATCCCGTCGCCGTGAAACACCTGACGCGCCGTAGCCTGATGCGGCTCTTCGGTACGAATCGTGGCGACCAGCGCGCTGTGGCGGTAATCCCAGAAGGTCAACGGAATATCGGCGTGCTGACGCAGCCAGGAGTTGGCGCCGTCCGCGCCCACCACCAGACGTGCGCTGAGCATGCGGCCGTCCTCCAGCGTGATAAAGGCGTCGTTCTCGCCCCAGGCGACCTGTTTTAACGCCGCCGGCGTCAGCAGCGTGACGTCCGACAGCGTCTGCGCCTTGCGCCACAGCGCCTGCTGGATCACGTTGTTTTCAACAATATGCCCCAGATGGCTGAAGCCGCACTCATCGCCGCGGAAGGCGATTTTGCCGAAGCTGTCGCGATCCCATACTTCCATCGCATTGTAGGCGCTGGCGCGCAGCTGCAGAATATCGTCCCAGACGCCAATCTGTTGCAGCAGGCGCTCGCTGGCCGCATTAATGGCGGAAACGCGCAGCGCCAGCTGCTCCGGAACGCCCTGCTCCGGCTGCCGGTGCTCCAGCACCGCCACGCGCAGGCCGCTGCCCTGCAGGCCGCAGGCCAGCGCCAGTCCCACCATACCGCCGCCGGCGATAACCACATCGAATGATTGCATGCTGCTAAATTCCTTAAAAACGCCTTAAATAACGGGGAGCGACATCGCGGCCATCGGCCTAGCGCTCGACCCAGCCCAGGGTGCGTTTGGCAAAGGCATCGCGCACCACGGGCAAATGTTCCATCGCCACCAGGCCCAGATTACGCCCAACCACCAGCGGCGCATAGCGGTTGGCGAATAATTTGATCAGGCCGTCGGTCACGCCGATGGTTGCCTGCTGGTCCTGCTGCCGCCGCTGCTGATAGCGGCCAAGCACCGCGTAGGCGCCGAGATCCTCGCCGGCCTGCGACGCTTCCGCCACGGTTTCCGCCAGCGACATCACGTCGCGCAGCCCCAGGTTGAAGCCCTGCCCGGCGATTGGGTGCAGCGTCTGCGCCGCATTGCCCACCAGCGCCAGACGGTGGGAAACGTGCTGCTGCGCGGTCAACAGACTCAGCGGGTAGCTGTGGCGCTTGCCGACCTGCAGCATCCGCCCCAGACGCCAGCCGAACGCCTGCTGCAGTTCCTGCAGAAAACGCGCGTCGTCCCAGCCGTCCACCCGTTCACGATCGTCGCGGTCATGACACCAGACCAGAGAGCTGCGCCCCTGCGACATCGGCAGCAACGCCAGCGGCCCGTGGCGGGTAAAGCGCTCAAAAGCGCGGCCCTGCGGGTCCTGCTCGCTGGTCACATTAGCGATAGTGGCGAACTGCGGGTAGTCCTGCTGCCGCCACTGCACGTTGCAGGCGCGCGCCAGCGCGGAACGCGAACCGTCCGCCGCAACCATCAACTGGCCGCTCAGGCGCTGCCCGTTATCCAACAGCACCTCGGCCTGCTCGCGGCTGCGCGTCACATCGATCACTTTGGCCGGACAGTGCAGCGTCACGCCCGGCGCGTTTTCCAGCAGGGCAAACAGCCGCTGGCCGGCGTCGTACAGTTCGATCACCTGCCCCAACGCCTCGACCTGATAGTCCTGCGCCGACAGATTGACGAAGCCGGCGTGGCCTCGGTCGCTGACGTGCACCTGCGAGATCGGCGTCGCGCAGTCGCGCAGCGCAGGCCAGACGCCGATGCGGCTGAGCTGCTGACAGGTGCCCTGCGCCAGCGCAATGGCGCGCGCGTCAAATCCCGGATGCATCCGGTCGCCCGGCCGCGTGGCCTCAACCACGTCAATGCGCACCCGGCCCTGCGTCAGCGACGACAGCGCTAACGCCAGCGTCGCTCCGGCCATCCCGCCGCCAACGATAATTACGCTCATCTTATCTTGCCGCCGCCATCAACGCTTCAATCGCATCGGCGTCTTTCACTACGCTGGCGGTCAGGTTCTCGTTGCCGTCCGGCGTAATCAGGATATCGTCCTCAATACGGATGCCGATGCCACGATAGGCTTCCGGCACATCGGCATCCGGCGCGATATACAGCCCCGGCTCCACCGTCAGCACCATGCCCGGCTCCAGCACCCGGTCGCGGTTTGGCGAACCGTAATGACCGACGTCGTGCACATCCAGCCCCAGCCAGTGGCTCAGGCCATGCATAAAGAACTGGCGGTGCGCCTGTTCGGCAATCAGCTGTTCAACCTCGCCTTTCATCACGCCCAGCTCCACCAGACCGGTGACCATAATACGCACCACTTCCGCATTCACTTCGCCGATGCTGGTGCCCGGCCGGAACAGCGCCAGCGCCTTGTTGAGAGACGCCAGCACAATGTCGTACACCGCCCGCTGCGGCGCGCTGAATTTGCCGTTGACCGGGAAAGTGCGGGTAATATCGCCCGCATAGCCCTGATATTCACAGCCGGCGTCGATCAGCACCAGATCGCCGTCGCGCATCTCACTTTCATTTTCGGTGTAATGCAAAATGCAGCCATTTTCACCGCTGCCAACGATGGTGTTATACGACGGGTAGCGGGCGCCGAGGCGGGTAAACTCGTGATGAATCTCCGCCTCCAGCTGATATTCGAACATGCCCGGCCGGCATTTTTCCATCGCGCGGGTGTGCGCCAGCGCGCTGATTTCCCCGGCGCGGCGCATTACCGCCAGCTCTTCGGCCGATTTAAACAGCCGCATGTCATGCAGCCACGGCCGCCAGTCGGTGACGGTGGCCGGCGCCTGGAAGTTCTGGCGAAAGCCCTTGCGCAGCTTATCCAGCGCGGCGTAGAGGATCCGGTCCGCATAGGCATATTCGCCCTGCGCGTGATACACCACATCCAGGCCGTTAAGCAGCAGATGCAGCTGTTCATCGATTTCATCAAACGGCAGCGCACGATCGACACCCAGCCTTGCGGGCGCCGCTTCCTGCCCCAGACGACGGCCAAACCAGATTTCAGCCGTCAGATCGCGCACCCGGTTGAACAATACGCTATGACTGTGCGTTTCATCGCTCTTGATCAGAATCAACACCGCTTCCGGCTCGTTAAAACCGGTCAGATACCAAAAATCACTGTTCTGGCGGTAAGGATATTCTGAATCTGCACTGCGCGTTGCTTCCGGCGCGGCAAAGATCACCGCCGCGCTGCCCGGCGCCATTTTCGCCAACAGCGCCTGGCGGCGGTTCTGAAATTCCTGCTGAGTCATGTCCTTCTCCTGAAATCAAGTCGGCCGAAGCGCACGGTCGATACGAATCTTTAGTGCAATGTAGGTTTGACGTTTTCCACCGCGGTCGGTTTACGGCGGTTGAATTCGTTATAGCAAAGGATTGCCGCCATACGGACGTATTCCGCTACTTCTTCCAGCGACTGCTCCAGCTCTTCCTGGTCTTCGTCTTCGTCGTAGCCCAGCTGCGCGATGCTGCGCAGATCGTCAATGGCTTCGCCAACCTCGTCTTTCACCTGCGCCAGCTTCGGCTGCATCATGCCGAGGCCCAGCAGGAAGTGATTGACCCAGCCGGACAGAGCATCAGCGCGTTCGAACACCGTAACCGCCTCGCCTTCGGGCAGCATCAGCTGGAACATAAATTCATCATCGCTCAGCGTCTCATGAATCAGATCATACACCTGCTGCAGCGGCTGGCTCAGCGCCTGAGGGAACGCCACGCCTTCATTGGTCAGGTCGTGCACCAGCGTGCGCCAGCTGGCGTCATTATTACCGCCGCACAGCAAGCCGCTGATTAAACCGTGCATTTCAGCGGCGGTGAGCGCCACCGCCTGCTGGTTCAGGGCGGCGGACAAGGTGAAGTAATTTGGGTATGTATTCTGTATAGACATGCGTATTCGTCATCGTTGGCAGGATAAGTTCGTGTTATGCTACCACCAAGGCTCGTGGTTACACCAGATAAGCACGCCCCTTCAGTGGCTGGTGACAATCCGTCTGTGGTCAGGGTTGGCCGGGATAACGACAGCGTTCGCAGCAGCCTGGCTATTTTTTTGACTGCCGGCGCGACGCACAGTAGATTATCATCAGGTTACTGAATAACCACGGGATAAAACGCCGTGTTTTAAGGGGTTGTATCTTGGTACCGAGGTATATATAGTGGCGCCCCGCTTCGATAGACCGGAGCCGGCGCGAAATTTAGGCAGGAAGGTGGCATGTCTGCACAACCAGTAGATATTCAAATTTTTGGCCGTTCGTTAAGGGTTAATTGCCCGCCAGAACAACAAGATGCGTTGAACATGGCGGCGGACGATCTTAACCAGCGGTTGCAAGATCTCAAAGTTCGCACTAGAGTCACAAATACTGAACAGCTGGTTTTCATTGCCGCGTTGAATGTTTGTCACGAACTTGCGCAAGAACGCTTGAAAACACGTGATTATGCGTCCAATATGGAACAACGCATCCGTATGCTGCAACAGACCATTGAACAGGCGCTGCTTGAGCAAGGTCGCATCTCTGACCGCCAGGATGATGCACAATTCGAATAACATAAGTTGCTGAACGCTAACGGTTCGGCAATGAGTACAAAATTTCTCTGAGATGTTTGCCAGCGGGCCAGTCCCCTGAGCCGATATTTAGTACAAACAGAATGTATTGCTCCGCGATCGGTGAGCATGCTCGCTTGTCGAGAAGCCTTAAGATTGCGACGGTACGTTCACCTTGAACCTCGGGTTCAAGGGTTACAGCCTGCGACGGCATCTCGGAGATTCCCCCTTTTATCAGGTTTACGCGACCTTTAACGCGCTATGCGATCATGCCCATGATGCATTTCCAACCTCAGTTCGCCAAACAGCGGCAAGACATCCGTCAGCAAATCCGTCAGCGACGCCGTGCGCTTTCCGCGCAGCAACAGCATACTTTCGCCCGGCAAACCGCCGAACGCATCGCTTCTCATCCGCGTATTATTGCGGCTGACAGCGTGGCGGCGTTTCTTTCCTTTGACGGCGAACTGGATACCCGCCCGTTAATCGAGCGCCTGTGGCATATGGGCAAACGGGTTTATCTGCCGGTGCTGCACCCGTTCAGCGCGGGCAACCTGCTGTTTTTACACTACCACCCCGACAGCGTGCTGCGTCCCAACCGTTTTAACATCCTCGAACCCGAACTGGACGTGCGCAACGTGTTGCCGACCTCACAGCTGGCGGTCATTCTGGCGCCGCTGGTCGCGTTCGACAGCCAGGGGCAGCGTCTGGGCATGGGCGGTGGTTTCTATGACCGCACGCTGCAACAGTGGCAGCACGGCGGCCCTTATCCGATAGGGCTGGCGCACGACTGCCAGCAGGTGGACGGCATCCCGACCGAGCACTGGGATATCCCGCTGCCGGAAATCGTCACCCCGTCCAAAGTCTGGGCCTGGCAAATCGCCCAATAGCAAAAGGCCGGGACAAGCCCGGCCTCTTTAATCCGCGTTAAAACGCCAATCAGAACAGCAGACGCGCGCGAATGGTGCCTGGGATGGCCTTCATTCGCTGCAGCGCCGCGTCGGCGCGTTCGGTTTCCGCTTCAATATCAATGACCACATAACCAATTTCCGGACCGGTCTGCAGATACTGAGCGGCAATGTTGACGCCCTCTTCGGCAAAGATCTGGTTAATCTGGGTCAGCACGCCGGGGCGGTTTTCATGGATATGCAGCAGGCGGCTGGCGTTCGGGCTGTGCGCCGGCAGCGACACTTCCGGGAAGTTAACCGCCGACAGCGTGGAGCCGTTATCGGAATACTTCGCCAGTTTACCGGCCACTTCATCGCCGATGTTTTCCTGCGCTTCCTGGGTAGAACCGCCGATATGCGGCGTCAGGATCACATTGTCAAACTCGCACAGCGGCGAATTGAACGGATCGCTGTTGGTGGCCGGCTCTTCCGGGAACACGTCAATCGCCGCGCCCGCCAGGTGTTTGCTGGACAGAGCCTCGCACAGCGCGGGGATATCCACCACGGTGCCACGGGAGGCGTTGATCAGGATCGAGCCAGGCTTCATCAGCGCCATCTCGTCCTTGCCCATCATGTTTTTGGTCGATGGCGTTTCCGGCACGTGCAGGGTCACCACGTCGCTCATATTCAGCAGATCGGACAGATGACGCACCTGCTGCGCGTTGCCCAGCGGCAGTTTGTTCTCAATGTCGTAGAAGAACACTTTCATCCCCAGCCCTTCGGCCAGGATGCCCAGCTGAGTGCCGATATGGCCGTAGCCGATGATGCCCAGCTTCTTGCCGCGCGCCTCGTACGAGCCCATGGCCAGCTTGTTCCACACGCCGCGGTGCGCCTTGGCGTTGGCCGACGGGATGCCGCGCAGCATCAGCAGCAGCTCGCCCAGCACCATTTCGGCAACGGATCGGGTATTGGAGAAAGGTGCGTTGAACACCGGGATGCCGCGTTTGGTCGCCGCTTTCAAATCCACCTGGTTGGTGCCGATACAGAAGCAGCCTACCGCCACCAGCTTCTCGGCCGCGGCGAAGATATCTTCGCTCAGATGCGTGCGCGATCGGATGCCGATGAAATGAGCATCGCGGATCGATGCCTTGAGTGACTCGGTGTCTAACGCACCTTTGTGATATTCAATGTTGGTATAACCGGCAGCGCGCAGATTATCCACCGTGCTTTGATGAACCCCTTCCACTAACAGGAATTTAATCCTGTCTTTCTCCAATGATACTTTTGCCATTTACCCGACCCTATGTTCAGACTTCAGAAGCGGCTGTCCCCTCTTCCGCTCGCGGGCGCCCCGCAGGGTTTCCACCTTGCCGGCAGCCGGATGACGGGAAGAGATAAAACAGCTCGACCACCAACATAACAAAAATAACGCGGGCGGCAATACAAACGATTGCCCACCCTTCAGTACAAGGGGCAGTTCAGAGGGGCAATTCTGGTTGAAAATGCCATGTAGGAAGAATTTGGCAGAAGCTTAACCGAAGTTATGACGAGAATGTGACATATGTCACCAAATTTGGCGGATTAAAGAAAAGATGTTTTCTGCTGAAAATTATGCCGGCAACGGGCTGCGCCGGGCGGCGCAGCCTGCATACACAGCCGGTGGTTATTCGACCACTTTGACGCCGTCCGCCGTGCCGACCAACGCCACATCGGCGCCACGGTTGGCGAACAGCCCGACGGTCACCACGCCGGCGATGCCGTTAATTTTGTTCTCCAGCGCCACCGCGTCGGTGATGCTCAGGTTGTGCACATCGAGAATCACATTGCCGTTATCGGTGACCACATTCTGACGATACTCCGGCAGACCGCCCAGCTTCACCAGTTCGCGCGCTACGTAGGAGCGCGCCATCGGGATCACTTCCACCGGCAGCGGGAACTTGCCCAGCACGTCCACCTGTTTGGAGGCATCCACGATGCAGATAAACTTGCGGGCGATGGCGGCGATGATTTTTTCACGCGTCAGCGCTGCGCCGCCGCCCTTGATCATCTGCATATGGCCGTTGATTTCGTCCGCGCCGTCGACGTAAATATCCAGCGAGTCCACTTCGTTGCTGTCGAATACGTGGATGCCGAGGCTTTTCAGCTTGGCGGTGGAGGCGTCGGAGCTGGACACCGCGCCTTCAATTTGATCCTTGATTGACCCCAGCGCATCAATAAAGTGGGCGGCGGTCGACCCGGTGCCCACGCCGACGATGGTGCCCGGCTTCACGTATTCCAGCGCCGCCCAGCCTACCGCTTTTTTCAGTTCATCCTGCGTCATGCTATTTTCCATTGCCTATATACGAAAACGTATGCGTATTATAGGGTAAATCGCCCCGCTGAATGCAGGTATGGATCGCAAATTGTGGCCCGTGCGCGCCAAGCGTCACGCCTGTGCTGTGATGCAAGCGGCGCTATTTAAGGTATAGTGCCAGAAACCATTAACGTTAAGGGATATCTCTCCGATGAAACGCCCAGACTACAGAACGCTACAAGCGCTGGACGCGGTGATCCGTGAACGCGGCTTTGAACGCGCGGCACAAAAACTCTGCATCACCCAATCGGCTGTATCTCAACGCATCAAACAGCTGGAAAATCTGTTTGGCCAGCCGCTGCTGGTCCGTACCGTACCGCCGCGCCCCACCGAACAGGGGCAAAAGCTGCTGGCGCTGCTGCACCAGGTGGAGCTGCTGGAGGAAGAGTGGCTGGGCAACGATACCGGTGTCGATACGCCGCTGCTGCTGTCGCTGGCGGTCAACGCCGACAGTCTGGCAACCTGGCTGCTGCCGGCGTTAAAACCGGTGCTGGCCGACTCGCCGATTCGTCTGAACCTGCAGGTGGAAGATGAAACCCGCACCCAGGAGCGCCTGCGACGCGGCGAGGTGGTCGGCGCGGTCAGTATTCAGCCGCAGCCGCTGCCCAGTTGCCTGGTCGATCAGCTCGGTGCGCTGGACTACCTGTTCGTCGCCTCGCCGGGCTTTGCCGAACGTTATTTCCCGAACGGCGTCACCCGCTCGGCGCTACTGAAAGCGCCGGCGGTCGCCTTCGACCATCTGGACGACATGCATCAGGCCTTCCTGCAGCAAAACTTCGATCTTTCGCCGGGCAGCGTACCCTGCCATATCGTCAACTCGTCGGAGGCTTTCGTGCAGCTGGCGCGCCAGGGCACCACCTGCTGTATGATCCCGCACCTGCAGATCGAGAAAGAGCTGGCGTCCGGCGAACTTGTCGATTTAACCCCGGGATTGCTCCAGCGCCGGATGCTGTTCTGGCACCGCTTCGCGCCGGAAAGCCGCATGATGCGTAAAGTGACCGACGCCCTGCTGGATCACGGCCGTCAGGTTCTGCGCCAGGATTAAAAAAGGCGCCGTGACCGGCGCCTCAGACTACTGATAACGTGTGCTATTAGGGACAGCGTGGCGATGGGGTCGTAGCGGCGTTAGCCGCCGGACAAATTTGCCGGGAGCAAATTTGAACAACCGTCAGGTTGGCCCGTAGGGTGGGACGCAGGGATGCGTCCCATAATGCCCCTCGTTACGCCAGGCCCGGAAATCTCAGACTATCAGACAACGTTGTCATCAACCTCAGGCGCCCTGCTGTACTATCTGCGGCTTACTGCGCGCCGCCGCGCTGCAGTTCAAACACCACGTCAACCTGATCGTCAAAGTGAATGCTTTGCTGCTCGTAAGTCTGCGCGGCGCTGGTTTCCGGCGCGGCGCTGGCAGCCTTATACATACGGGCAACCGGCATCGGCTGATAGTTGGCAACGTGGTAGCGGATGCTGTACACCGGCCCCAGCTTGGCTTTAAAGCCCTGGGCCAGCGACGCCGCCTGCTGCGTAGCATTCTCAATCGCCTGCTGACGGGCCTTCTGCCGGTACTCGTCCGGATTCGCCACGCCCAGCTCCACCGCGCGGATCTCATTCAGGCCGGACTTCAGCGCGCCGTCCAACAGCTCATTCAGTTTATCCAGCTTGCGCAGCGTCACCTGCACCTGACGCACGGCACGATAGCCTTTCAGCACTGACTCGCCGCTCTTCAGGTAATCGTATTCCGGCTGCGTACGCAGGTTGGCGGCGCTGATATCTTTTTTCTCAATGCCGTTTTTCTGCAGGAAGTCGAAATACTGCGCAACGCGTTCATCAACCTGTTTTTTTGCCTGCGACGCATCCTTGGAGGATACGCTGACTTCAATCGCCAACGTTGCGATATCCGGGGTGGCGTCGACGCTGGCCGTCCCGGAGGTCACCACGTGCGGCCCTTCAGGCACTTCCGCCGCCTGCAGCGCCATCGGTAACGTTCCTAATCCAACCATTGCGGCCATAGCCAATGCTTTTAGCTTCACAGTGTCTCCTTAAATGACAGGCTGTTCTGATTCCTGCTTATTCATGCCGATATTTCACCGCGGCCGACAGTCAATTTACCATCATTTACGCAGTCATCACCCGGAATGAATAATCAGTTCCTTGCCATCAACCCTAGCATATCGTCCGGTTTTTTTAATTCAGATTAGTGCCAAATTATGATCCTGCCCCCAGCGGCGGCTTTATTGCATGCCGTGCCAGGCCAGCTGCGCGGCGATGGCCCACATCACCAGCCCCACCAGAATATTGATGATTCTCTGCGCCAGCGGCGTCTTCAGATACGGCGACAGCCAGGCGGCCAGCAGCGCCAGCGCGAAAAACCAGACGGCAGAGGCGCTGACCGCACCGAAAGCGAACCAGGAGCGCACCTCCGGCGCGAACTGGCTGCCCAGACTGCCCAGCACCACAAAGGTATCCAGATAGACGTGCGGATTCAGCCAGGTGACCGCCAGCATGCTCACCACAATACGCCAGCGGCTCTGCGCCAGTTCGGCCACGCTGGCCAGAGCGATATGGCGGCTAAAGGCGGTGCGAAATGCCCCCCAGCCGTACCATAGCAAAAAGGCGACGCCGCCCCAGGTAACCAGCATCAGCAGCAGCGACGAGCGGTGCAGCAGCGCGCTGCCGCCGAAAATGCCGGCGCAGATCAGGGCAATATCGCTGAGCGCGCACAGCGATGCCACCAGCAGATGATACTGCCGGCGGATCCCCTGATTCATCACAAACACATTTTGCGGCCCCAGCGGCAAAATCATCGCGGCGCTAAGCGCAAACCCCTGTAGAAAAACGGCAAGCATGGCAAGTCCTCATCAGATACGTCGATTAACCGAGCGCATCATACGAGGAAGCTATTATTAGGTGAAATTGATAATTCTAATTCGCCATTAAGGATATTAATGACTCGGGCAGGAGGGGAAAAAAGGGGCCTTGCGGCCCCTCAGAGTACTGACAAAGTCAGTGATTAGGGAGAGCGTGACGATGAGGTCGTAGCGGCATCAGCCGCCGCAGCGCCCGGCCCGTGGATCTCGAGCCATCCGACAACCTTGTCATCAACCTCAAGCCCCCTTGCGGCATTATTCCGCTTTAGCGGAAGTGCCGTCGGTACGATACAGATGAACGTCCATCTGCGGGAACGGAATGCCGATATTGTTGGCATCCAGCGCACGCTTGAAGTTTTCCATCAGATCGAAGTAAACATCCCAATACTGCGCATTGGTGGTCCATGAACGGGTGACGAAGTTCAGGGAAGACGGCGCCATTTCGTTCAGACGTACGGTCACACCCTTATCGTGCATGATGCGCTTGTCAGCGGCGATCACATCGTTCAGCACCTTTTTCACCGTGTCGATATCGGCGTTATAGGCGACGCCCACCACGATATCCACGCGGCGGTTCGGCTCGCGGGAGTAGTTGGTGATGTTGCCGGCGATGATTTTGCCGTTCGGCACCACGATGGTTTTATTGTCCGGGGTACGCAGCGTGGTGGAGAAAATCTGCACCTGATCGACGGTGCCGGCAATGCCGCCGAGGTCGACGTATTCACCGGCACGCAGCGGACGGAACGCTACCAGCAGCACGCCGGCGGCAAAGTTGGACAGCGAGCCCTGCAGCGCCAGGCCAACCGCCAGACCGGCGGCACCCAGTACGGCAATCACCGAGGTGGTCTGCACGCCGACGCGTCCCAGCACCGCAATAAAGGTGAAGGCCAGAATGGAGTAACGCGCCATCGCCGACAGGAAATCAGAAACCGTGGCGTCAATACCACGCATTTTCATCACCCGGTTCAGCGCATTGCTGACCACGCGGGCAATGATCATACCTACGATCAGAATCGCGATAGCCGCGACGATATTCACCGCATACTGAATCAGCAGATCCTGATTTTTTACCAGCCAGCTGCTGGCATTATTAATACCGTTTACTACGTTGAGATCTTCCATTCTAACGTCCTAATTAAAAAAGCTCCCAGCGGGAGAAATCGCAAAAATACATCGCATTGACCGATGCGGAAACCACCGGGTAAGGGTAACCAACAATGGTGCGCGTTGCCAACTCTGCCAGCAAAAGTTGGGCAAAAATATCGGATACGCCCCAAAAATAAAGGCTCCCGCAGAGGGAGCCTTTCAGCATCAGACACGGGCGCGCTCATGGCGCACCGGCCGGGGATTACAGAACGTCTATCGCGTTCAGATCCTTGAAGGCCTGTTCCAGACGCGTCACCATGCTTGACTGCGCAGCGCGCAGCCAGACACGTGGGTCGTAGTATTTCTTGTTCGGCTGATCGGCGCCTTTCGGGTTACCCAGCTGGCTTTGCAGATAACCTTCATTTTCTTTGTAGTACTGCAGGATGCCGTCCCAGGTCGCCCATTGGGTATCGGTATCGATGTTCATTTTGATCACGCCGTAGCTGACGGATTCTTTGATCTCTGCGTCGCTGGAGCCGGAGCCGCCGTGGAACACGAAGTTCAGGCTGTTGTGCGGCAGGTTGAACTTCTCGGAAACGAATTTCTGAGAATCACGCAGGATGGTCGGGGTCAGCTTGACGTTGCCCGGCTTGTACACGCCGTGCACGTTGCCGAACGAGGCAGCAATGGTGAAGCGCGGGCTGATGGCGTTCAGTTTTTCGTACGCGTAAGCCACGTCTTCCGGCTGGGTGTACAGCGCAGAGGCGTCCATATGGCTGTTGTCCACGCCGTCTTCTTCACCGCCGGTGCAGCCCAGTTCGATTTCCAGCGTCATGCCGATTTTAGCCATGCGCGCCAGGTATTTGGAGCAGATCTCGATGTTTTCTTCCAGCGACTCTTCAGACAGGTCGATCATATGGGAAGAGAACAGCGGCTTGCCGGTAGCGGCAAAGTGTTTTTCACCGGCGTCCAGCAGGCCATCAATCCATGGCAGCAGTTTTTTCGCGCAGTGGTCGGTATGCAGGATAACCGGCACGCCGTAATGTTCAGCCATCTGATGCACATGGTAAGCACCAGAGATAGCGCCCAGAATCGCTGCGCCCTGAGGAACGTCAGTCTTCAGACCCTTGCCGGCGATGAACGCGGCGCCGCCGTTGGAGAATTGCACGATTACCGGCGCACGTACTTTAGCCGCGGCTTCCAGTACTGCGTTGATGGAATCGGAGCCGACGCAGTTTACCGCCGGCAGCGCAAAGTTGTTCTCTTTAGCGACTGCAAAGACTTTCTGAACGTCATCGCCAGTGATGACACCCGGTTTTACGAAATCAAAAATTTTAGACATGTTACTTTGTCCCGTTTCGTCTGCCGTTGTACCCTCTTTCCCCCGTTCGTACGCCAGGCGTCCGGCCAAGGGTCATCGGGTAGATGGATGTAAATCGTTTCTACCCCGCGCCGCAACCGGCGCGGAATAAAACAAACGGGCGGCTTGCGCCCCCCGTTGTCAGAATTACTGCTTAGCTCGCTCTTCCAGCATCACTACCGCCGGCAGCTGTTTCCCTTCAACAAATTCCAGGAACGCGCCGCCGCCGGTGGAGATGTAGGAAATTTTGTCGGCGATATCGAACAGGTCAATCGCCGCCAGGGTGTCGCCGCCGCCAGCGATGGAGAAAGCATCGCTGTCTGCAATGGCGCGCGCCACGATTTCGGTCCCCTTACGGAAGTTAGGGAACTCGAATACGCCAACCGGGCCATTCCACAGAATGGTTTTGGCGTTCTTCAGGATAACGGCCAGACGCTCGGCTGAAACGTCGCCCATATCCAGAATTTGCTCGTTGTCTTGAATTTCGTTGGCCTGCTTGACCGTCGCCGTTGCGGTTTCAGAGAATTCGGTCGCCACGCGCACATCGGTCGGCACCGGAATATCGCAGGTTTCCAGCAGTTTCTTGGCGTTGTCGATCAGATCAGGCTCATACAGCGACTGGCCTACGTTGTTGCCCTGCGCCGCCACGAAGGTGTTGGCGATGCCGCCGCCGACGATCAGCTGATCGGCGATTTTAGACAGGGAATCCAGGACGGTCAGTTTGGTGGAAACCTTGGAGCCGCCGACGATGGCGACCATCGGACGGGCCGGGTTGCCCAGCGCTTTACCCAGCGCTTCCAGCTCTGCGGACAGCAGCGGACCGGCACAGGCGACCGGTGCGAATTTGCCAACGCCGTGGGTAGAGGCCTGCGCACGGTGTGCGGTGCCGAAGGCGTCCATCACATACACGTCGCACAGCGCCGCATATTTTTTGGACAGGGTTTCGTCGTCCTTTTTCTCACCTTTGTTAAAGCGCACGTTTTCCAGCACCACCAGCTCGCCTTCGGCAACGTCAACGCCTTCCAGGTAGTCTTTCGCCAGACGCACCGGGTTGCTCAGGTGCTCTTTCAGGTAGTTGACGACAGGCAGCAGAGAGAATTCTTCGTTGTACTCGCCTTCGGTAGGACGGCCCAGGTGGGAGGTTACCATCACGCGCGCGCCCTGTTTCAGCGCAGCTTCGATAGTCGGCAGGGAAGCGCGGATACGCGCATCGGAAGTCACTTTACCGTCTTTCACTGGTACGTTCAGGTCAGAACGGATAAGAACGCGTTTTCCTGCCAGATCCAGATCGGACATCTTAATTACAGACATGGTGAACCCTCTTGGTTGATTCTCTTAAAAGTTGCCTATCCCCGCCTCTTTCAGACCTGTCGCCTGGAATCCTGCGGGTTTAAACGACCGCGCCAAACGGCGCCGCCGTACTAGAAACCGCTTGCGGCCATTGCCCGGGTGGTATCCAACATCCGGTTGGCAAAGCCCCATTCGTTATCGCACCAGACCAGGGTCTTGATCAGGTGCTGTCCGCTGACCCGCGTCTGCGTGCCGTCGACGATGGCGCTGTGCGGGTCATGGTTAAAATCAATCGAGACTAATGGTAGTTCCGTATAGTCAACTATACCACGAAATGATCCCTGTGCGGCCTTTTGCAGCAGCTGGTTGACCTCTGCCACTTTCACCTGCGAACTCACGCTGACGCTAAGATCGATCGCCGTGACATTAATGGTCGGCACACGCACCGAGATCGCTTCAAAACGATCGCAAAACTGCGGAAAAATACGGGTGATGCCGGCGGCCAGTTTGGTATCGACCGGAATGATCGACTGGCTTGCCGCCCGCGTCCGGCGCAGGTCCGTATGATAGGCGTCTATCACCGGCTGATCGTTCATCGACGAGTGAATGGTGGTGACCGTACCCGATTCGATGCTGTAGGCATCGTCCAGCAGCTTGATCACCGGAATAATGCAGTTGGTGGTACAGGAGGCGTTGGAGACGATGCGATGTTCCGCCCGCAGCGTCTGGTGGTTGACGCCGAATACGACGGTAGCGTCCAGATCGTTACCGCCGGGATGGGCAAACAGCACTTTCTTCGCGCCGGCCGCCAGATGGGCTTCGCCATCCTGGCGGCTGCCGTACACGCCGCTGCAGTCCAGCACCACATCCACGCCCAGCTCGCCCCACGGCAACTGCTCCAGCGCCGGCTGATGCAGCAGACGAATCGCGTCGTCGCCCACCGTCAGTACGTCGCACTCCTGACGCACCTCCCAGGCAAAGCGCCCGTGGCTGGAGTCATATTTCAGCAGGTGGGCCATCCCTTCGGCATGCGCCAGTTCGTTGATCGCCACTACGGAAATTTCGGCGCGTCGTCCTGATTCATACAGGGCGCGTAAAACGCTGCGGCCAATGCGGCCAAAGCCGTTTATCGCTATGCGGATGGTCATGCTTGTTCCTGCTAAATGGCCCTCCCTGCCGGATCTATTCACCGGATTACGGGTGGCGCTGACGAGTTATCCTGCTAATCTGTATAGAATACTTTAGCGTACCGTCTGCTGTGAATCGCTGCGTAATATTATTCACCAACCATATATGTAAAAATAACCGCTCACTCTGCCATTTTCAGCGGCCAATCGTGCCAACTGAAACGCTTCAGCCGAGCATAAACCAAAGTTTTTTGAAAAGGAACAGATCCGACACCTTGTCTGTCAACTCGCGGACACTTTGCGGTAATAAAATGATCTGGCGCACACTTTTGCTTACTAGCCACAGCATGTCACCGATCGCTTTTTCATCTGCCTTTTCCCATACGCCCTACATTTACAGGGCATATACAAGGAGCCAATAATGAGTGAAGTTAAGATTGTCGCCACCCTGACCCCGCGGCCGGAATTCGTTGACGCCGTCAGAACCGCAGCCAGAAAGATGGTGCCGCAGACCCACAACGAGGCCGGCTGCCTGCAGTATGACCTGCATGAAACACGCGAAATTCCCGATGTGCGCGATCTGCAGAACCAGGGGAAAGTTTCCTTCGTGTTTATTGAGCGCTGGACGTCAGAACAGACTCTGAAAGAACACGTGGCGATGAGCTATCACGACGATTTCCTGGAAGCGCTGGATGGGAAATTGGAAAGCCTGAACGTGCAAAAACTGACCCAACTGGAACCATCCAAGGCGTAATCAGTCCATAGCCGAATATACGGTTATCTCTACGAAAAAGGCGCCGCAAGGGCGCCTTTATTGATGGCTGCTTTCAGCCGCTTACTTCAGCAATGCCTGCGCCTGCGCCACCACGTTTTCCACGGTGAAGCCGAACTCCTTGAACAGCTGGTCCGCCGGCGCCGACTCACCGAAGGTGGTCATGCCCACCACCGCGCCGTTCAGCCCGGTGTATTTCAGCCAGTAGTCCGCAATGCCCGCTTCAATCGCCACCCGCGCCGTGACCGCCGCCGGCAGCACCGACTCGCGGTAGGCCGCATCCTGCTTGTCGAACGCGTCGGTCGACGGCATCGACACCACGCGCGCCTTGCGGCCCGCCGCCGTCAGCTGACCCGCCGCCTCGACCGCCAGCTCCACTTCCGAGCCGGTGGCAATCAGGATAACGTCCGGCGTGCCGTCGCAGTCCTGCAGCACGTAGGCGCCGCGATACACGTTCGCCAGCTGCTCCGCCGTACGCGGCTGCTGCGCCAGGTTCTGACGCGAGAAAATCAGCGCCGTCGGGCCGTCGTTGCGCTCGATGGCGTACTGCCAGGCAATCGCCGACTCCACCTGGTCGCACGGACGCCAGGTGCTCATGTTCGGCGTTACCCGCAGGCTGGCCAGCTGCTCCACCGGCTGGTGGGTCGGGCCGTCTTCGCCCAGACCGATGGAGTCGTGGGTGTAGACGAACACGTTGCGCAGCTTCATCAGCGCCGCCATGCGCACCGCGTTACGCGCGTATTCCACAAACATCAGGAAGGTCGCCGAGTACGGCAGGAAGCCGCCGTGCAGCGCGATGCCGTTGGTGATAGCGGTCATGCCGAACTCGCGCACGCCGTAGTGGATGTAGTTGCCCGCCGGGTCTTCGTTCAGCGCTTTGGAGCCGGACCACATGGTCAGGTTGCTCGGCGCCAGGTCGGCGGAGCCGCCGAGGAATTCCGGCAGCAGTTTGCCGTAGGCTTCCAGCGCGTTCTGCGACGCCTTGCGGCTGGCGATGTTGGCCGGGTTGGCCTGCAGCTGCTCGACGTAGGCCTTGGCCTGCGCCTGCCAGTCGGCCGGCAGCTCGCCGCTCATGCGGCGGGTGAACTCGGCGGCCAGCTCCGGGAAGGCGGCGGCGTAGGCGGCAAACTTGTCGTTCCAGGCCGCTTCGCGCGCCTGACCGGCTTCCTTGGCGTCCCACTGGGCATAGATGTCCTGCGGGATTTCAAACGGCGGGTAGTGCCAGCCCAGCTGCTCGCGGGTGGCGGCCACTTCGGCGTCGCCCAGCGGCGCGCCGTGGGAGTCGTGGGTGCCGGCCTTGTTCGGCGAGCCGAAGCCGATAACGGTCTTGCACATCAGCAGGGACGGCTTGTCGGTAACCTTGCGGGCTTCCTCAATCGCCGCCTTGATGGCGTCGGCGTCGTGGCCGTCCACGCCGCGCACCACGTGCCAGCCGTAGGCTTCGAAACGCTTGGCGGTGTCGTCGGTGAACCAGCCGTCGACGTGGCCGTCGATGGAGATGCCGTTGTCATCGTAGAAGGCGGTCAGCTTGCCGAGCTTGAGGGTGCCGGCCAGGGAGCAGACTTCGTGTGAGATGCCTTCCATCATGCAGCCGTCGCCCATAAAGGCGTAGGTGTTGTGGTCGACGATGTCATGGCCCGGGCGGTTGAACTGCGCGGCCAGGGTGCGTTCGGCGATGGCGAAACCGACGGCGTTGGCGATGCCCTGCCCGAGCGGGCCGGTGGTGGTCTCGACGCCCGGGGTGTAGCCGTATTCAGGGTGTCCCGGGGTTTTGGAGTGCAGCTGACGGAAGTTTTCCAGCTCGCGCATCGGCAGGTCGTAGCCGGTGAGGTGCAGGAGGCTGTAAATCAACATGGAGCCATGGCCGTTGGAGAGGACGAAGCGGTCACGGTCGGCCCAGTGCGGGTTGGTCGGGTTGTGGCTGAGGTAGTCGCGCCACAGGACTTCGGCGATATCGGCCATGCCCATAGGGGCGCCCGGGTGACCGGATTTTGCTTTTTGTACGGCGTCCATGCTGAGTGCGCGGATGGCGTTGGCAAGCTCTTTACGAGAGGACATGTTTTACTCCAAGTCGGATGAAAAAAGCAGTCAAGTTTGCCATTTTCTCAGACTCGGCATAAGAACGGCAATCCCTAATAGTAAATGAGAGCGAGTTCACAACTTATTAGCACGATTGGCCCTATTTTCG